>JASEFU010000001.1:0-652921 GCA_030018455.1 Dehalococcoidia bacterium | reverse complement strand
CACCAGCATCTCCGGCCGCATCGCCTTCGCCGTTAACGTTATGTACGTGTTCCCCGCATCTGAGTCCGACGCCGCTAAAAGACCCCGCGCTCTCTCTATCCCCGCCTCCAGCAGCACTGCGTCCGACGACGCGTCTCCCTCTACCAGCAGATACCCCCTCTCCCGCGCACGCCCTATCGCCTCCGGGTTCGACTCCACGACCACGAAGGGGATCTTGCGCTGCGTGAACTCCCGCCCGATCTCCTCGCCCACGCGCCCGAAGCCGCAGAGGACGAAGTGGCCGCGCATCGACCTTATCCTGGCCTTCATCCTCTGGAGCCCGAAGGCCTGGCCCAGCTCCCCCTCGACAACGATGCCGACCACGCCCACAAGGATGTACAGGGCTATGCCGACGCCGAGCAAGATGAGGAAGATGGTGAATATCCGGCCGCCCGTGCCCAGGGGATTGACTTCCCGGAAGCCGACGGTGGTGATGGTGGTGACGGTCATGTAGAGGGCGTCGAGGAACGACCAGCCCTCGA
This sequence comes from Dehalococcoidia bacterium, assembly GCA_030018455.1. Lineage (NCBI taxonomy): Bacteria > Bacillati > Chloroflexota > Dehalococcoidia > Dehalococcoidia bacterium. The sequence goes on along the minus strand of JASEFU010000001.1, from coordinate 652,400 downwards.
TGAGCATGTAGCCGAGCGCGCCGATAGCGAGCAGCAACAGGAGCAGGAGGACTCCCAACACCAGCCGTCGCCATGCGCTCATGGCAAGATCATCCGCCTAAGACACGCCTCGCGCAAGCGCCCGACGCGCTCCGCCGAAAGGGGGCCGCAGTCAGGCGTCAATGGCGCCGGTCGCCTGGAGGACGGCGATCACGGCGTACACAACGGACAACCCCACCAAAAGCACTGTTGTCGCCCTGGCGATGAAGTTCTGCAGGCGGTTGTTCGTCCAGCGCCCCATAATCCGCTTGTCGTTGATGATTTTCAGCATCAGGAACAGGACCAGCGGCAGCACGATGGCGCCTACCACGTTCGGCACGAAGATGACGATGAGCAGGGGCAGGCCGGGTATGAGAACCGCCAGCGCCCCCAGGACAACCAGCCCCACGAAGAGCCCGAAGAAGGCCGGCGCCTCGCGGACACCCTTGTTGATGCTCCGCTCCCAGCCGAAGGCGCCGCAAACCGCGTATGCCGTCGAGAGCGGCAGCACCACCGCCGCCAGCAACGACGCGTTGAGCAGGCCGATGGCGAAGAGCCGGGCGGCAAAGTCCCCGGCGAGAGGCTCCAGGGAACGCGCCACCTCCTCCACTGTGTCGGCCGGCCGATCGTGGGTGAAGAGGGTCGCGGCGGTGGTGACGATGATGAAGAAGGCCACGAAGACAACGGCGAAGGCGCCGACATAGACATCGGCGCGCTCGGCGTTGTACTCGCGCTCACCCAGCCCTTTGTCGACGACGCTCGACTGGAGATAGAACTGCATCCAGGGCGTGATCGTTGTTCCTATGAGGCCGATGAGTACCGTCAGAAACGGCAGCGTGAGGCTAAACGTAGGCACCACCGTGTGACGTCCGACAGCCCCCCAATCGGGCTCGGCCAGAAAGCCCGTTATCACGTAGGCGAGGAACACCAGCGATCCCAGCAGCAGCACCTTCTCCACCCGCCGGTACGAGCCGTAGAACACTACGGCAAGGACTGCAACAGCGGCGAGCGGGACGCTGATGTATCTCGAGACGCCGAAGATCTCGGATCCCCCGGCTACGCCTGCGAACTCGGCAACGGTGGTCACCGCATTCGCGACGAGCAGTCCGAGCATGACAATGGCGGTGATACGCACACCGAAACGCTCGCGCACGATGTCGGCGAGGCCCTTGCCGGTGACGGTGCCCATGCGCGCCGACATCTCGTTGACGACGATAAGCATGACGAAGCAGATGACCAGCACCCATAGGAAATCGTACCCGAAGCGCGAGCCAGCGATGGCGTAGCCGGCGATTCCCGTGGGGTCGTTGTCGACGACGCCGGTGATGACGCCGGGCCCCATGACGGCGAAGAACAGTCCTAGCCGGCGGACATACGCGAACCGGCGGGCCAGAAGGCCGCGCCAGCCCGGGGAAACCCGTCGCATCACCTCGTTCGTCATCTCACCCCAGCATCCTCCTCGGCCGGTTCCGCCACGAACGCGGGGTCACGAGATCGAGGACGTCGTCCACGGTGACGATGCCCTTCAACCGGCCCTCCTCGTCGGTCACGGGAATGGCCAGCAGGTCGTAGCGGACAAGCTGGCGGGCGACCTCTTCCGCCGAGTCGTCGAGTTGGACGGCGGCGACTTCGCGGCGCATGAAGGTCGAGACGACTGCATCCGGGGGCGCGACGATGAGGTCGCGCAGGGAGAGGACGCCGCGCAGCCGGCCCTCGTCGTCCACCACATAGACGTAGTAGCTCTCGTCCTCGGGGGGCGCCAGACGGCGCATGTAGGCGATCACTTCTTCGGCGGTGTCGCTCTCCCGCACCGTCACCATTCTCGTGTTCATGAGGCCGCCGGCCTTGTCTTCCTCATAGACAAGGAGGGAGCGGACCTCGTTGGCGGCCTTCGGGGCCATGAGGCTCATCAGTTCACCGGCCCGCTCCTCTTCGACGTCGCCCAGGACGTCGGCGGCGTCGTCGGGCGGCATCTGGTCGAGCACGTCGGCGGCCTCTTCGGGGTCCATCGCCGTGAGCACGGCGGCCTGCTGCTCTTCGGACAGCTCGGCGAGGACATCGGCGGCGGTCTTATCGTCGAGCGCTTCGAGGACGTCCGCCGCTTCGCCGGGCGACATCTGGCTGATGATGGTGCCGATGTCGGGCACCGGCATGGTGCGAAGACGGCTGAACGGCACCTTGAGTCGGACCTCCTCCACCGCGGGGCCGATGTCCACCTCCTGCCAGTCGATGAGACGCGGGCGGGCGCGTCCGGCGATGCGGGCGAGCCACTCGATACCAAGCCGCCGGAGAAGGCCGCTGGTCGAGCTGTCGACGCCGGCGAGACGGAGGTCGCCGTTGATGGGCGTGAGCGCGAGGTCGTTCACGCGCACGAGCTTGGCGCCGTGCGTGTCGACGATCTGCTTATCGAGGAGGTCGCGCCCCAGCCAGACGAGGTCGTCGCCGGGCTCGGGGAGCGAGGCGATGTCGAGGCGGCGGCGGAGCGCTGTCGCCTTCGGGGTAACGGAGGCGATGCTGTTCCAGGGGACGGCGTGAAGGCGCTTGCCGGCCCCGACGACTGCGGCGCGAATGGGCGGATAAGGCACTTCCGCCGGTATGAGCAGGTCGCGGAGGACTCCGACCTGGTTGCCTTCGAGGTCGAGTACGGGGCGGCCGAGCACCTGGCTGAGGAAAGGCATAAGAAACCACCTCCCCGTGCTTAGGTTGTGGGAGGTGGTCTGCCGCGGCAGGAGCCGCGGCCACGCCGATCGCGCGCTAGCGGCTCATGGCGAGCAGAGCGCCTCCCCTGTTCCGGTGCTGGCGATAACTACGATCGCCGGCTTCGTCGCTTTCCATCTCTTCCCAAACTACCCCGGCTGCAAATAAATGCAGCCTCTACCGTGTCCATCGTATTCCCCGTTCCCCGAACCGTCAACCCCGTGCAGCGGCAGCACCAGGCAGAGCAAGGCTTTAGCCTTCCGCGTCGGGCCCTGTTGGAGAGGAGGAAGTGGAGGTGGGCGGCCCCGAAGTTTCGTTCAGCGGCGGGTGGGCCTTCGCCACGTTCCGCCCGGCCTCTCAATCGATCGCGTAGACAACCTCTACGGTGAGAACGACGTCCAGTTCGCCCGGCTCGATCGGCGTGGCTCCTTCGCCGGACTCAGCGATGGCATCGCGCGCCAGCGGTATGGGCGGCGGCGCGCCGAACGATTCGCTTATCGATATCACCTTTCCGAGGCCCACCCCCGACAGCTCCGCCAGCCGCTCAGCTTTTGCTTTCGCGTCCGCCACCGCCTCCTCGCGGGCCTGGTCGCGAAGCTCGTCCGGGTCATCGATTGTGAAGCTGATGCCCTGCACGTTCGTAAGATCGCCACCTGCGGCGACCGCTTCGTCGAGCGCCTCGCCGGTCCTGTCGATATCACGCAGTTTCGCCGTCGCGACGTTGGTTAGCCGGTAGCCGCGCAGAGTGTCCTCACCTTCGCGGTAGTCGTACTCGGGGTAGATGCTGAACTGCGACGTCTGTATGTCTTTGTCCTCCACCCCGTTGCTCTTGAGGGAGTCGACGACCTTGCTCATGGCGTCGGTCGCCTGATCGCGCGCCTCCTTGACAGTGGGCGCGAGCACGGAGACGCCGAGAGTGAGCACGACGACGTCCGGCGGACCCGACGCCTTCCCCTCGCCGGTGACGGCTATGCCCAGGTTCTGCGCCTGTTCTGTCGCCACCGTCACTTCGTCACCCCGGCAGGCTGCCCCAAGCAGCCCGAAAAGCAGCAGGCCGGCCGCAAACGAGAGAGCGATGTTCCTGTTCATGCGAATGTCCTCCTTAGAAACCCGTTGTGATCGATGCGGGAAGATTCACGTGAGACGCCGGCGCCTGCGCAGGAAGAAGGCGGCCGCCACGAGCGCTATCGCCGCGCCGCCGAGAGCGCCCTCCAGCGGGCGCAGCCAGCCGCTCCCACCGTCTTCTTCCGCCGCCTCCGCCATTCCTGCCTCCCCGACCGTTGCCTCCTGTCCGGCGAATTCCGGCGCCGTCGGCTCGGGCTCCGTGAGCGCGAGGGCGGGCGGAGTCGTCTCAGCGCCCGGCCCAGCCTCCGACGGCGCGACCGCTGGTGGGGTAACGGCAGGCGCCACGTCGGGCGCGGGGGCGGCGGGGGCGGTCTCCTTCCGCTCGTCGGGGGCCTCGTCTTCCGCCGCGCCAGCGAGGGAGCGTTCTGCTTGCATGTCTTCCGGAAGGCCCTGCAAAGTAGCGGCGCCTCTTTCCGCCGCCTGCTCTCCGCCGGTCGTCGAGACGAAGATGTCGGCGGCAACAAAGGCGAAGAAGAGGACGGCAACGGCGGCGGCGGCGTTACGGAGGACAGGGTAGACGCGAGCGGCGGCATAGGCCGGCCGCACCTGCCCGGGTCGTCGCGCCTGTTCCGGAGTGAGGGCGAAGGAGCGGGGCGCGGCCGCCTGGGGCAGCGAACTCAGCGTTTGCTTCAGGGTCCGCAGCTCGGCCAGGCGGGCCCGACAGGCGGGACAGCCGCGCAGGTGCTCCTCGATCTTCCGGCGGCGCGCAGGCGGCAGCTCTTCATCGAGGTAAGCTGAGAGCTCGTCCTCGCCCACGATGTGCCGGCGCAATTTCAGCCACTCAAACATCTTCAGACCCCGTCGGTCTCCTCTGCGATTCCCGCTTCGATACTATGACGATGGAGGGCGGTCAGAAGTTCCCCCTGTTGGGTCAGAAGGCGGCGCAGCCTGCTCCTACCCCTGCTTATGCGCGACTTCACCGTGCCCAACGATACGCCCAGGGAGGCCGATATCTCCTCGTAGCTGAAGCCCTGAACGTCGCAGAGGACGATGGCGGCGCGCTGGTCGATGGGTAGCCGCATGAGCGCCGCCTGGAGGTCCCGTAACGTTTCGCTGCGGAGCGCCCGTTCCTCGGGCAGATCGGAGCTGTCGGGCAGCTCGAGGGCAGCGCTTCCTTCGGGCGTGGCGGCGTCGAGCGAGACCTGGGGGCGACGGCGACGGCGTCGCAGCTCATCGGTGCAGGCATTTACGGCGATGCGCAGCAGCCAGGCGCGGAAGACGGGGCCCCGGTAGCGCCCGATGCTCCTGTAGGCAGAGAGAAAGGTGTCCTGGGCGGCGTCCTCCGCCGCTTCCGCCGATGCGAGCATGCGCAGGCAAAGGTTGTACACCTGGCCCTGGTACATCTCGACCAGCGCGTTGAAGGCGGAAAGATCGCCTTCTCTGCTTCGCGCTACCAGCGCCGCCTCGTCCGCGGAGACCGGTCCCAACAGCCCCTCAGCTTCGACTCTCGACAGTGTGCCCATTCTAGCAGAGAGATCGGTATCGGGCGCGATAGTGGTATTCGGGCGGGCGGACAATCATCCGATCATCGAGTTGTCAAGGTATCGACGTGCTATAATCAGGAGTACTTATGGAAAACGGCCGCGAGCAATTCCCCGAACCGACCCCCGACACATACAACTGGCCGGAGCCCGAAACGCCTCCGGCCGTTCCCGACCCTGTGCCCGAAGCCGACCCAAAGGTCGAGTTCGTGTGGTCGACAGACACCAGCTCGCCGGCGAGCTTCTCTCCCCTGGGGCGGGCGGACGCGACGGGCGTCACCATCGAGAGGAAGGCCCCCCTTAGCCTCCGCCTCGGGCGTCTGGCGCGGGACCTGACGGAGACCCTCATCCTCGCGCTGCTCATTTTTCTCGCCGTGCGGGCGACGGTGCAGAACTTTCGCGTCGAGGGCTCGAGCATGGAGCCGTCGCTGCACGACGGCCAGTACCTACTGATAAACAAGGCGATCTACTTCAAAGTGAACCTGGGCTTCCTCGATTTCCTGCCGTTTTTCGATTCGGGAGACGACCCGTACCAGTACATCTTTCGCGCGCCGCGGCGCGGCGACGTGGTGGTCTTCCGTTTCCCCAGCCAGCCGACGCGCGACTTCATCAAGCGAATAGTCGCTGAGCCGGGAGAAACGGTGGAGATCAAGGAGGGCCTGTTGTATATAGACGGGAGGGTGCTTAAAGAGCCGTACATAAACGGTCCCATGCACTATGACTTTGGGCCGGTAACGGTGCCTCCCAAGCACTACTTTGTTCTCGGTGACAACCGCAACAATAGCTACGATTCTCACTCCTGGGGGATGCTGTCGGAGGAGCATATCATCGGGCAGGCGTGGATTTCGTATCTCCCGTTTTCTTCGTTCGGACTCGTCTCGAACCCGGACATCGACCCGCTGGGAAGTGACGAGCCTGCGACGCCTGAGCCAACCGTAGCGCCGGAGGCAGCGCCTTGAGCGATGAGGAAGTCCTCGATCTGTTCCGCAAGTCGGGCGCGTTCAAGGAAGGCCACTTCCAGCTCACCTCCGGCCGTCATTCCGGCGCTTATGTCGAGAAGTTTCAGGTGTTGCAGCATCCCGCCTACACGCAGAAGTTGTGCGGCCTCATCGCTGCCCGCTTCCGCGATGCGGGGATCGAGCTTGTCGCCGGCCCGACGACGGGCGGCATCATCCTCAGCTTCGAGGTGGCGCGTCAGCTTGGCGTGCGGGGCATCTTCGCGGAGTCCGTCGATTCAGGGCGGCGTTTTCTCCGGGGGTTCGTGGTCAACCCCGGCGAGCGCGTGCTGGTGGTGGACGACGTTTTGACGACGGGCGGGAGCATCCGCGACGTGCTGGAGGCGATACGCGAAGCGGGAGGCGAGCCGGTGGGCGTCGCGGTGCTTGTCGACCGGACGGGCGGAAAGGTCGACTTTGGAGTGCCGTTCTTCGCCTGTTTGGAGCTTGTCTTCCCGTCTTATGATGCGTCGCAGTGTCCGCTCTGTCGGGTGGGCATTCCCCTCGAGAAGACGTAGGGGACGCACCCATTCTGCTGCGCTCGGCCGGGCTTAGGGCAGCCGCTGCCGCCTGCGTGTGAGAAGCCCCTGGTCCTCCCACCTGCCTGCCGTCAGGCGGGCCCGCCCACCCGCGACGCGCTGTTCCCACTATGGCCCTCGCTCCGCCATTTGCCGCGACGCCGCGCGCGGGTCTGTTTGACAGGGTCGCATGGGTTGCCTAGTATTGAGCCTGGGGGGCCGTTAGCTCAGCGGCAGAGCTCCGGACTTTTAATCCGGGAGTCGAGGGTTCGAATCCCTCACGGCCCTCCAGAGCCCGATTTTAGATTCAAAATCCGCCTCTCGGGGCGGTCTTCGTCTTTTTGACCCACCAACCTCAGAAGCGGACTCGGGGTCGACCGCCCCGTCGAGGTGCGACTTCAGGCGGTTCCGACCTCCCTCCTTCCGCCAGAAGATCCGCGCTGCCTCCGACCTAACGGGCCGCGCGCCGTTCCGCTAACTCCTTCCGCGCCCTGGCCGGCACCACGCCCCGTCGCCGGCGGTGATCGCGTAAAAGTCGCCGTCGATGCCTGTGCTGTCCCGATACAGTCGCGCGGCGGCGGGAACGTAGGCGGCCGCATCTGTCGCCGGGGCGAGGGCGATAGCGCTGCCGCCGAAGCCCGCCCCAACCATGCGCGCGCCGAGCGCCCCTGCCTGCATGAACGCCTCCACCATCGCATCCAGCTCCGCGCAGCTCACCTCGTAGTCGTCGCGCAGGCTGGCGTGGCTCTCGCTCATGAGCTCGCCGGCCCGCGGCGCGTCGTTCGCCTTCAGGGCTTCCACAAACAGCCGGACGCGTTCGTTTTCGTCGACCACATGCCTGGCCCGGCGGTACAGCAGGTCACCCAGTGACTGCCGGCAGCTCTCCAGACCGGCCGGGGTGAGGTCGCGGAGCGAAGGGACACCACAGATCCCCGCCGCTTGCTCGCACTCCTCGCGCCGCCGGTTGTAGCGGCCGTTCGCCAGCGCCCGCTTCACTCCGGTGTTGCCCACCAGCACGGCCAGGTCAGCGCCAAGCGGGACCATTTCGTAGCGCAGGTCGCGGCAATCGAGGAACATCGCCCTGCCGGCGGTGCAGAGCAAGCTCGCCATCTGGTCCATTAGTCCGCACATGACGCCGGTGCGGTTTTCCGCCCTCTGGCACAGCCGGGCGAGAGCCACTCTATCGTCCCAGGCACGGCCTGAGAGAGCGCTGACGAGCATCGCTGTGCACACGCTGAACGCGGCTGAACTGGAGAGGCCCACTTCGAGGGGGATGTCGCCGGCGACGAGCAGGCGCAGGCCCGCCGGCCGCACGCCGACTTCCGCCAGTTCCGCCAGCACGGCGCCCAGGTACCGTTGCCAACCGCCGCCCTCCGGTTCGCTGCCTACGGGGAAGCGCGCAATCTCCCCCGGGAATTGCTGGCTAATGGCTTCGACGGTCCCGTCGCCGGTCAGGGAGCCCGCAGCGTAGACGCCGAGCTGGATGGCGATCGGCAGGACGAAGCCGTCGTTGTAGTCGGTATGCTCGCCGATAAGGTTGACCCGTCCGGGCGCAAAGGCGACGAATTGCGGCGCCGCCCCGTACCTCTCGTGGAACAGACGGACGATCTCGTTTCGCAGGCGCATCCGCCTTCCTGCCGGGTTAGTCGTGAGGGCCGGCGAGCAGGGAACGCAGCTCGGCGGCCTTCTCTTCGGGATGGCTATCGTTGATGAAGATGCCCGCCCCCGTCTCGCAGCCGGCCCGGTACTTCAGTTTCTCGCGGCTGCGTCGGATCGGGCAGAACTCGATGTGCATATGGGTGCCCTCGCCCACGCTGCCCCGCGGCGGCGCCTGGTGGAAGAGCATCATGTAGGGGAAGGCGCGCTGGTAGTAGTTGCGATAGGTAGCAAGGAGGCGCTTAATGGCGGACATCATCGTTCGAAGCTCCTCATAAGAGAGTTCGCCGAGGTGGCCGGCGCAGCGCCTGGGGTAGAGATGGACCTCGTACGGCCAGCGGGCGGCGAAGGGAACAAACGCCGCCCATCCGTTCTCATCGAAGACCATCCGCCTGCCGTCCCTCGCCTCCTCTTCGATGAGGCGGCAGTGAAGGCAGCGTCCCGTCCGTCTCTTGAACGATTTCGCGCGCCTCATCTCGGCCCCGGGCACAGGCGGGACGAGCGGGAAGGCGTATATCTGGCCGTGAGGATGGGGGATGGTGACGCCGATCTCTTCCCCGCTGTTCTCGAAGATGAGCACGTACTTGACCCTCTTGTTCTGGAACAGTTCGAGGTAGCGCTTCTGCCACAGCGCGGCAAGTTTGACGAGATGGCCCATGTCGATGTCGAGAAAGTCGCGGTCGTGGTCGGGGTGATAGAGCACGACGTCGCAGGCGCCCCAGCTCGGCCTGGCGTCCCACACGCTGCCCGGCCCGGGCGATACGCTCATCGGCGGCGGTGGACTGGCAAACGAGGGGAAGTCGTTGCTGTACAGGTAGACGTCGTAGTCGTCGGGCACGAGCCCGGAGCCGGGGCAAAAGGGACACCACTCGTCCGGCATCTGGGGACGCTCCATGCGGTGAGTGGCGGTGACAACCCACTCGCCGCGCAGCGGATCGCGGCGCAGTTCGCTCATCGGCTCTCCGTGGCGCGCTGAAGGTACGGGAGAAAACTAGCATTCGCGTGCCCGTACGGCAACCACGCCTCAAATCCGGTCGCCGCGGGCGAAGAGAACGGGGTACACATGCTCGCCCGTCCTGAGTTCCTTTGCGCCCGTCCTGACGCGGTCCACCGTCGCTCCGGGGAAAGTGTTCTTCTTTCCCTGAAACTGCGGCAGCCACTCGGCTTCCGCCTCGAACATCTCGTCCACCATGTCGCGTATCTCGTGCGGGGCAAGCGTTGCCGCTGTCAAGGGGTCGAGCAGACACGCCTGATACGCGGCTTCAAAGTCTCCGTTCAGGGCGGCGTCGACGGCGAGCTCCTGCACGGCCACGTTCGAACGGCAGAGCGATGCGCAGACTTTCGGCAGGTCGCCCACGAAGGTCGGGTGAAGGCCGCTCCTGTCTGCGAAGACCGGCACCTCGACGCAGCAGTCCCATGGGAGGTTGGTGATGAATCCTTTGTTGAGAACATTGCCGGCGAAGCGGCAGACCTGTCCGGTAAGGCGGGCATTCATGATGTCGGCCGCGTATTCCTCCGATTTACGTCCCGGCGCGTACGGCACCGCCGTTTCCCCGGAGGCCATCGCCCGCATCCGCGCTGCGTAGTCCTCATGCGTCCGCTGCTGGAACTTCAGGTCGCCGCCCGTCTCGCCGAACAGCCACGGTCCGCCGAACAACTCCTTCAAGTCTTCCCTATGACGGAAGTAGGGCAGGTACTCCGACAGGTGGCCGGGCAACTCGGTCATGAAGTAGCCGGTGGCCTTCATCATCTCGAAGCGGTAATGTTCGAATTTGATCGGCCCTTCCGCGTCGAGTTTGGCCCACAACCGCGGGTAGAGGTCTTCCCCCTTGTGTGTCATCTTCAAGAACCAGGCCATGTGGTTGATCCCTGCAACCTGAGTCTCGCATTCCTCCTCCGGAACACGGAGCCACGCGCAGAGCAGCCTCGTCGTGTGCTGGACGCCGTGGCAGAGCCCCACGAATGAGATGTTGGGGAACGTCTTCTGCATCGCCCACGAGCATATTGCCATGGGGTTGGCGTAATTCAGAAACAGAACGTCGGGGCACACCTCTTCCGCATCGATCAGCATCTCCCAGATCGCGGGCACGTGCCTCAGCCCCCTGAACACGCCGCCGGGGTTGATGGTGTCGCCGACGCACTGGTCGACGCCGTACTTGAGCGGGATGGAGATGTCCAGCTCGTACGCCTTCAGGCCGCCGACCATTATCATGACCACCGCGAAGTCCGCCCCCTTCAGCGCCTCGCGCCTGCTGGTTGTCGCGGAGAACGTGCATGTCAATCCGTGCTGCTCCCGCATGTTTTCCATGACCTTCAGCGTCGTCCTGAGCTTGACGCCGTCGATGTCCATCAGCACAATGTGGGCGTCCTTCAGGGAATCGTAGTAGAGGACATCTTGCACAAGCCGCATGCAGAACTCGACGCTGCCCGCGCCCATCATGGCGATCTTCGTCACGATTGGCCTCCTGTCACCTGCGGTGCGTCCAGTCTACTGAACCCGCCCGGGTGCGTCCACAATCGATGCGGCAAATAGCGGCAGGAAGCCCCGCGCGTCGGGGTCCGACGATGACAAACAGGAGAAGACATGCCGACGGTTGATCTTCCAGCAGACTTCCTGTGGGGATGCGCCACCTCTTCCTATCAGGTCGAAGGGGCATGGAACGAGGACGGCAAGGGCGAGTCGATCTGGGATAGGTTCAGCCACACTTCGGGGAAGATCCGGAACGGCGACACCGGAGACGTCGCCTGCGACCACTACCACCGCTACAAAGAAGACGTTGCCATTATGAAGGAGCTGGGTCTCCGCAGCTACCGGTTCAGCGTCTCGTGGCCGCGCGTGTTCCCTTCGGGGAAAGGCGCTCTCAATCAGAAGGGCCTCGACTTCTACCACCGCCTGGTCGACGAGCTGCTGGCGGCGGGGATCACGCCGTTCCCGACTCTGTACCACTGGGACCTGCCTCAGGCCTTGCAGGACGAAGGGGGTTGGGGCAGCAGGGAAATCATCCACCACTTCGCGGATTACGCCGCAACCGTCGTCGACGCCCTCGGCGACCGCGTGAAGAAGTGGCTGATCTTCAACGAGCCCTGGGTGTTCACGTTCGCCGGATACGGGGTCGCGGTTCATCCGCCTGCTCTGTCCGACCCCGATCTGATGCTGCGCGCCACCCACATCGTGAACCTGGCCCAAGCCGAAGCGGCGCGGGCGATGCGGGCAACAGGAAAGGTGGATGGCTTGAGCTCCGCCTTCAGCATGACCTGGGGTTGCCCGGCCAGCGAGAAGGCCGAGGACCTGGCGGCTGCCGACCGCTTCCACGGGTTCACGAACACCTGGTTCATCGAGCCGGCGCTGAAGGGGCAGTATCCGAGTGCATTCCGGAGCAACGTCGCGCACCGCATGGACATTCGGGCCGGCGATATGGAGGCGGTGCGGACCCCGCTCGATTTCATCGGCATCAATAACTACACGCGGATGATCGTGGCCGACAATCCTGACGACCCGAACCAGGGAACGAAATCCGTTGAGCCGGAGAACGCGGAGCGGACCGACTTCGGGTCGGAGGTTGCCCCCGAGTCCCTGTACCAGCTCGTGAAGCGAGTCTGGCGCGACTACCAGTTGCCGATTCACATCACCGAGAACGGTTGCTCCTATCGCGACGGCCCGGATGCCGGCGGACGCGTCCGCGACGAGAGGCGCATTAGCTTTCTCAAACGCTACATCGGCGCGTTGGGCAGGGCCATCGCCGAGGGGGCAGACGTGCGCGGCTATCAGCACTGGACGTTCACCGACAACTTCGAGTGGACTGAAGGCTTCTGGCAGCGTTTCGGGCTGGTCTACTGCGATTTCGAGACCCAGAAGCGCACGATCAAGGACAGCGGCTACTGGTACCGCGACCTGATCGAGGCGAACCGCATCGAATACTAGTCGTATTGGCCGTACCGGCTGGCGGGTTAGAATGGGCTGCGCAGGAGGTGAATCATGAGGCGACTCGGCATCGTGGCGGCAGGTCTTGCTCTGGTGGTCGGAGTCTTCCTCGCGGCCTGCGGCGGAGACGACGAGTCTGCCGGCAACGGGGGCGCGCCCGGCCCCGTCACCATCACACTCTGGCACTCGGAGACCGCGTCGAACAATGACTCGCTGGCCTGGCTTGTGGAGCGCTTTAACGCTTCTCAAGACCAGGTCCGGGTTCAGGCCGTCTACCAGGGCAGCGACGATGAACTGGCGGCAAAGCTCATTGCCAGCATGCGGGGAGGGAGCGTTCCCACCCTCGCCTGGCAGTCGGAGCCCTACACCGGGTCCATGATCGATAGCGGCCAGGTTACTCCCCTCCAGGAGTACGTTGATCGCGACAACTACGACCTGTCGGACTTCGCGCCGGCAGCGATCGAGTACTTCACTGTTGACGGCACACTCTTCGCCTTGCCCGTCGGACTTGCCGTACCCGTCATGTACTACAACAAGATACCCCTTCGGGAGGCGGGACTGGACCCAGACCAGCCGCCGAGAGACCTCGACGAGGCCCGGTCCGTATCAGAGAAGCTTGTCCGGCGCGACTCGGCGGGCAACGTTACCCGCCACGGCTTCGCCCTCGAGATCCACCCCTGGTACATGGAGGTGATCGAGGCGGGGGCAGGGGAGCTCTACGTCAACAACGACAACGGCCGCGCCGGAGTCGCCACCGAGTCCCGCTTCGACAATGAAGCCGGCCGGAAGTTTTTCCAGTGGTGGCACGGCATGGTGCACGATGGCCTTGCCTTGAACGTAGGCTGGGACCCCTCCGGGGCCCAGGCGCTGCTTGCCATCGGCGCCGGGAAAGCGGTCATGGTGTTCAGCACCTCCGCTGCTTTGCGCTCCATCTTCGACGTTCTGGCGACGGGGATTGAGGGCGTCGATCTCGGCGTTGCGCCGATTCCGGGCATCCCCGGCAGGGTTCCCGAAGGCTCGCCGGGCGTGTACTCGCGATCGCTCTGGATAATGAGCGCCCGCCCGCAGGAAGAGCGCGATGCAGCCTGGGAGTTCATCAAGTGGTTCGTGGAACCGGAACAGCAGGCCGAATGGTTCGCCGGCAGCGGCTATCTCCCCGTGCGCAACTCCGCCTACGACCTGCCGACCGCAAAGGAGACTATCGCCAAATACCCTGAATTCAACGTCCCCGTCGCGCTGTTCGCCAAGACGGCGACTACCACCGCGGCGCTGGGGCCGCTCATCGGGCCCTTCCAGCAGGTGCGCGACGCCGTCAGGGGCGCCATCGAGAGCATGCTGTCGGGAAGCGCCAGCCCTGACGACGCGATGGAGACTGCGGCCAGAAACGCCGACGACGCCATCAGGCAGTACAACGAACGCATGGGCCGCTAACGCAACTACGGAGGCCGGGACCCGATGCCTCGTCCGTAACGCATGGGGGGCCGCTTGACCGCCGCAGACACGATTAGTACTGTGGCCTCACGCACGGCTGAACCTGCACGGACCACTGCTGTCGACACGGTTTGCGAATCATGGCTCTCGTAACCTTTGACAACGTGAGCAAGTTCTTCGGCGAGGTGGTCGCTGTTAGGGACTTCTCGCTGGACATCTACGACCGAGAGTTCATTGTTCTCCTGGGGCCCTCGGGATGCGGCAAGTCAACGGCGCTTCGCATTGTGGCCGGCCTGGAAACGCCCACCAGGGGGAACATTCTCATCAAAGACCAGGTGGTGAACGATGTGGAACCCATGTACCGCGACATCGCCATGGTCTTTCAGAACTACGCCCTCTACCCTCACATGACCGTCTACGACAACATCGCCTTCGGGCTCCGCATGCGGGGACTGCATCGCCGCGAGATCGACAGGCTGGTGAAAGAGGCAGCGCAGAACCTCGGACTCGGGGACCTACTCCGTCGCAAGCCCGGCGAGCTCTCCGGCGGTCAGCGCCAGCGCGTGGCTCTGGGAAGGGCGATCGTCCGGAGGCCGGTGGTCTACCTGATGGACGAGCCCCTTTCCAACCTGGACGCCAAACTGAGGGTCCAGACCCGGGGCGAGCTCGTCAAGATGCACCGCCTGCTCGAGACAACCTTCATCTACGTCACCCACGACCAGGTGGAGGCCATGACCATGGGCGACCGCATCGCGATAATGGAGCAGGGCGTACTCCAACAGGTGGGGCCGCCCCAGGAAGTGTACGACCGGCCAGCCAACGTCTTCGTCGCCGGCTTCATCGGCAGCCCGGCCATGAATATGTTTCCGGCCCGCCTGGAGACTCGCGACGGCGAACTCTTCGCAAGTAGTGAAGTGGGGAGCTTCCGGCTGAGTCCGCAGCAGGCCGATGGGGCCCGAAATGCTTCGGGCGGCGAAATCTGGGTCGGCGTGCGGCCTGAGCACCTGTACGTGACCGGCAGTGAGGGGAGCGGCGCCGTGTCGGCAACCCTTGGGGCAGTGGCGGACCTGGTGGAATACCTGGGCAACGAGGCCCACGTCACCTTCTCGATCGGGGATGCCACAGTGGTGGCCCGCCTGGAGGCCCGCGTGAGGATAACGCCCGGAGAAACAGTCCATCTCAACGTCCCGATCGAAAACCTCCACCTCTTCGACCGGGTCGGTGGGCAGAGGCTTGCCTGATGAGGAGCGGCGATGCCCGGGCGGCGGCCCTTCCGGCGCGGATCCCCCTGAGACGGAGGTACCCCTGGCTGGGAGGGCTCTCCCGACTCGGGGGCGGCATGCTCTTTCTCTGGCCCTCGATACTTCTCTTCGGCGGCTTTATCTTCTACCCGCTGTTCAAGTCGGCCTACCTCGGCTTCTTCGTCAGCGACCCCTTCGGGCGCGGCCAGGAGTTCGTCGGCCTCGACCAGTACCGCGAAGTGCTGACGTCGCACGATTTTCGCAAGAGCCTGCTGGTGACCTTCCTCTTCGCTCTGTACACCGTGCCGACCGGTCTGGTGCTGGGGCTGGTGTTCGCGCTGCTGGCCAATCAGCGCCTGCGGGGTGCGCTCTTCTTTCGCACGGTCTTCTCTTCCACCATCGCCGCGTCGGTGGCGGTGGCGGCCGTCATGTGGCTGATGCTTCTGAACCCGAGTTCCGGCTTCGTGAATTGGATGCTGGGCCAGTTTGACCTGCCCCGCGTCAACTGGCTAACGGACCCGCAGTGGAAGGCGACCTGGGACAGCGGTCCGGCTCTCATGGCTGTGTCCCTAACGACGATCTGGTTGAACATAGGATTCACTACCCTGGTGCTCCTGGCTGCCCTCCAGAACATCCCCCAGGAGCTGTATGAGAGCGCGCGCGTGGACGGCGCCCGTTCCTGGTCTCTCTTGCGGCACATCACGCTGCCCATGCTGTCTCCAGCGCTCCTCTTCGTCGTCGTCGTCTCCACGATCATTGCTTTCCAGTCGTTCGGGCAGATTCACATTCTCACGCGGGGTGGCCCTCTGGACGCTACCAATGTCATCGTCTACTCGATCTACACCGACGCTTTCATCAACTTTGAGTACGGTGCGGCGGCGGTGCAGGCTGTGGCTCTCTTCCTGTTGATGCTTGCGTTCACACTCATTCAGCTCCGCTTCCTGGAGCGGCGGGTTTTCTACCGATGAGGTTTCGCACCCAATACGGCCGTGTGGCACGTGTGGCTCCGACGTACGCCCTGCTGATCCTCGGCGCCGCAATCGTGATCCTGCCCATGTACCTGGCGCTGGTGGCGAGCCTCCTGCCCAAGGAGGATGCAATTTCCTACCCGCCGAAGCTGTTCGCTCCCGATCCCCAGTTCGTCAACTTCAAGAAAGCCATGGAGGCCGTGCCGCTGGGGCGGTACATGTTCAACAGTTTCATCCAGTCCGGCGCCATCACCATTGGCCAGCTGACCACCTCCGTTCTGGCAGCGTACGCCTTCGCCTTCATGCGCTTTCCGCTGCGCAACTTCCTTTTCGTCCTCTTCCTGTCAACCCTCATGGTGCCATGGGAGGCGTCTATCATCCCGAACTTCCAGACAGTGCAGATGATGGGCGATCCTCCGGCGGGCCTTGCGGTGGCTGTTGCCGCGCTCGTCGGGCTGTCGGTGGCAGCCGGCGTCACCGCGCTGCTCGCCGGCGCATTCCGAAGGGGCGGCCTTGCCCGCGGACGTGTGCCGACGCCTGTCGTCGCTGTACTTCTTGGCGTGGTCGCCGGGATTCTCGCGGGCGGAGTTGCGTGGCGCGCAGCGGTGGACGGCATGATCCTAAGCCTGGACTCCTACCAGGCGCTGACGATCCCGTTCCTGGCCACTGCGTTCGGCACCTTCTTGATGCGCCAGCACTTCATGACCATTCCTCTCGAGCTGCGCGATGCCGCCGCCATCGACGGCTACGGCCATCTGAGTTTTCTCTGGCGCGTGGTGCTGCCCCTCTCCAAGCCGGCGCTGGGAACCCTGGCCGTGTTTGCTTTCCTGCAGTCGTGGAACCAATACCTGTGGCCGCTTCTGGTCACCAACTCCGATACCTACCGGACAGTGCAGATCGGGCTGGCGGGCCTGAGTTCCCAGGAGATCGACTCTTTAAACGTGGTGATGGCAGGCACCATAATCGCCCTGCTGCCCATGCTCATCGTCATCGTTCTTTTTCAGCGGCAACTGGTGCGAGGGCTGATGCAGGGCGCCCTTAAGGGATAGCACACTCGGCCGCCGTCCGGCAGACAGGCCGGAAGGGGGCAGCGCGCGGGTAAAGACACAGAGGCCGCCGGCCGGGGCAGCGCGAGCGGAGTCGGCTGGTACGGCTGCGGCCCGTCCTGCAAGGAGGGGCAACGATGAAGAAACTATTGACCCTTGTTGGTGTAGCGGCCCTGGCGCTGGCGCTCGCCGCCTGCGGTGGGGAGGACGAAGAGGAGGGAGCGACGCGCGAGCCGACGGCGGCGGGCCCCGTCAGCATCCAGTTCTGGCACTCCATGACCACGGCCAGAGAGGAGACTCTCAAGGCCCTGGTGCAGCGTTTCAACGCCTCCCAGAACGAGGTCGTGGTCAACCTTGTCTACCAGGGGAGTTACAACGATTCCCTGAACAAGGTGCTGGCCAGCCTGGGCCGGGCCGGCGAGCTCCCTGCCCTCGTCCAGATCGAGGACATCTCCACCCAGCTCATGATCGATAGCGAGGCGATAACTCCCGTCCAGGACTTCATAGACGAGGAAGACTACGACCTCTCCAGCTTCGAGCCCCGCGTCCTCGACTACTACCGCGTCGGCGACCGCCTCTATTCCATGCCGTTCAATCTCTCCAGCCCCATCCTCTACTACGACAAGACCGACTTCCGCGAGGTCGGCCTCGATCCTGAGAAGCCGCCCCGGACCCTGGAGGAGGTGAAGGCGTACTCCGAGAAGCTGCTGCAGAAGGATGGGGCCGGCAATATCACCCGCTCCGGCATTGCCCTCGAGATCAGCCCCTGGTACTTCGAGCAGATGCTGGCCAACGCGGGCGCGCTCTTCGTCGACAACGGGAACGGCCGCGAGGGACGCGCCACCGAGGCGGTCTTCAACGGCCCTGAAGGCAAGGCCATCTTCGAGTGGTGGGCAGATATGGTAGCGAGCGGCCTTGCTTTCAACGTCGGCCGCAACCCCAGCGGGGCCGACGCTCTGCTGGCCGTGAGTTCCGGCCGCGCTTCCATGACCATCGGGTCCACCGCAGCGCTCCGCGCCGTCTTCGACGCGGTGGAGGCGGGTGTGGAGGGTGTTGAGCTTGGAGTGGGGCCGATGCCGGCGCCCCAGAGCGCGGAAGGGGGCATGGTTGTCGGAGGCGCTTCCCTATGGATAGTCAATGCCCGGCCCGCGGCTGAGCAGGAAGCGGCCTGGAAGTTCATCAAGTTCCTGGCGGAGCCCAAGCAGCAAGCCGAGTGGTATGTCGGCTCCGGCTACTTCCCGATCCGGAGCGACGCTTACGATGAGCCCGAGGCCCAGGCGGCGGAGGCCGAATACCCCTACCTGCGCGTGGCGCCCGAGCATCTCCAGGAGGGCGCCCGCAACCGCGCCACCCAGGGCGCCATCGTCGGACCCTTCGCCAAGATCCGTTGGGAGGTCATCGCCCCTGCGCTGGAGTCCGTGATCCTGACAGGCGCCCCGCCCGACAAGGCCCTGGATGACGCCGCCCGCGCCGCCACTGCGCTAATCAAGGACTACAGTGAACGCATGAAGCAGTAGGCCGCGGCATCCGGCCTGTCTGCTCCGTACGTTGACGCGGCGGGAACTGAAACCCGCGGCCAAGGCGGCTCTCATTCTCGATTCTCAGCGTGGGACTAGAGGGGGTCGTGGCCCTCGCGCCCCTATTGTCTTATTACCGCTTCCTGCCGCTAATATATACCCCGCCGGACAGCCGCCTCTGAAAGGGTGAGCACGAACACGCAAAGGAGCGTCTAATGATCAAATCGAGACTGTGCGACCTAATCGGCATCAAGTACCCCATCATCCAGGCAGGTATGGGGCCCTTCAGCAACAACAACCTGGGAGTCGCCTCCGCCAACGCCGGCGTGCTGGGGCTGCTCTCCACCAGCGGCATCGTCGACAGGAACACGCAACCATGGGTCTACAAGGCGTGGGTGAGCACCGCAGAGGCAAGCGAGGACGACGACATGCCCACCGTCCTCGAGAAGTGCCTCAAGCGGACCTACCGGCTGGTCAAGGACAAGGACGGGGTCTTCGGCATCAACGTCATGGTGTCGGCGGAAATGAAAGCAGCCGCAGAGGTCATCGTCGACACGGCGATCAGGGTGCGGCAGGAGAACCCGGAGATCGCAAAGCACTTCAAAGTCATCTTCACGTCGGCCGGCGACCCCCTCGGTTGGGGGGACAAGATCAAGGGCGCGGGGTTCACCTGGATGCACGTTGTACCGTCGGTCCGGGCGGCGCAGCGCTGCAAGAGAGCGGGCGTGGACGTGATCGTAGCCTCCGGCCATGAGGGAGGCTTCCACACATCCTGGGAGCCGGTCCACTCGATGGTCCTGCTCCCGGCCGTCGTAGAGACGGTCTCGGACGAGAATACGCTGGTCTGCGGCGCCGGGGGGTTCTCGGATGGCAAGACGCTGGCAGCCGCGCTCGTCATGGGCGCTGACGGCGTGCAGATGGGCACGCGCTTCCTGGCCACCCAGGAGAGCGACTTCCATCAGATCTGGAAGGAAGGCGTCGTGGAGGCCGAAGACAGGGGAACGCTCATCGCCCGCGGCTTTGTCGGCCCTGCCCGCTGGCTGAAGACGCCCCGCAGCGTCGAACACGCGAAGAACACCCTCGAGAAGTCGCCGGGCGTCTTCCTCGGTACCCCGGACGACTACACGACGATAGACATGTCGCTGATCATGTACGAGATCGAATCGATCAAGGCCACCTTCGAGGGCAACAAGGAGAAGGCGATGATGGCCGCCGGCGAAGTGGCACAGCGCATCAACGACATGCCCAAAGTGAACGATATGGTGCAGCAGATCGTCGCAGAGGCCGAGACCATCCTGAGGAACGTTCCCAAAATGCTGGCCTAGCCTGTCGGATCACACTGACTTGATACGGAAGAGCCGGTGACCGCATCACCGGCTTTTCCGACGAGGCCGCCGCTTGACAATCGGTTATGCGAGGTTATACTGAGGGATTGGTGGCTCATCCTCAAGATTCCCCGCCGCGCGTCCATCCGGGCGACGGAAGGCCCGCGCGACGCTGCGCCATCTGCTGGTTCGCGCTCTGAGTACCGACCGGTTTCCCGAAGCAATCCGGTAGCCCCCGCCTATCCGGCCGATGTACGGCATCCGGGCCGGTGTCACCCCCGCCGTTGTGGTGCAGGCAGCGAAGCATTCCGAGAGCGGCCCTTGAAGGCCGGGAAGGCGTATCGTCCGCCCCCGGCCGCAGGACGCGGAGCGCTCGCGCCTGTCCTTCGCAAGATGCCGTTGGGAAACGGGCCCGCTCCCTCCCTCTGAGAGCAGGCGTCCCGCACGTGCAAGGAGGTACACATGAGGTTCGCTGCCGGCATCGTTACGATCCTCGCGCTCCCCATCATTGCCGTCGCCGTCGTCGTCAACCTCACGGGAGGAGGAGGCGGCGCCGCTCCCCTCTCAGGCGCCATCTTCACCACCACCGCTCACGGCTCAGTTGTCGATGAGAACGTCCGCTATGACAGCAAGCTGGACGTGTACTTGGACGGCGGCCCCGGGCCTCACGCTCCCAAAGGCGCTGCGGGACTCCCGGACGGCAACTACTACTTCCAGGTGACCGACCCTTCCGGAGCGGTGCTGCTCTCGGAGGACCCCGCCGCCTGCCGCGAGGTCAGAGTCGAGGACGGCGTCTTCGTTGAGCTGGTATCGATCGGGCGCACCTACGGGCCTCACGATACGCCCTGTTCGAGACAGGACCCGCCGACACCTCTGTATGACCCCCGTGCCGTGCAGGGCATCGCCGGAGCGAGCGGCCGGCACGACACAAACACCGACATCGACCACGGGCCGCCGGCAATCGTCGTGCAACTGATGCCGTTCCTCGACACGCCGAACAGCGGCGGCGCCTACAAGGCGTGGCTGGTTCCCACGCTCGCCTACGTTAGTCGCGGCGGCGACCCCGACGCCACGCCCTCGCCGCTCGAAGACAATGGCCAGCAGATCGGGTACGTTCCCGACCCGGGGTTCGGCCCACCGCGCGATCAGATCAAGACCGACAACTTCAAGGTGAAAGGCGGGATCGTCCCGCCGGAACCCACCGAAACGATTGCCCCCACCCCCACCGGCGCCCCCACGGCGACCGCTACCAGCACGCCGGTATCGCCGACGGCGACGAGCACTCCCGCGGCGACCGTTACCAACACGCCAGTACCGCCTACCGCGACCCACACCCCCAAGCCTACCGCGACCAGCACGCCCATCCCGCCTACCGCAACCCACACCCCCATCCCGCCGACGGCCACCAGCACCCCCGTCCCGCCTACCGCGACCCACACCCCCATCCCGCCGACAGCCACCGCCACTCCCAAGCCAACCGCCACCAACACGCCCGTCCCGCCGGCGGCGACTCACACGCCGACAACACCGACCCACACACCGACGGCCACGGCGACAAACACACCGCAGGCGGAGACGCCGACACGCACCCCCACGCCGTTCGTGCGCAGGGTCACGCCCGCCGCGCGCACGCCGACTCCCACCCTCGCGCCCAGCCGGACCCCCACGAGCGCGCCTCCCGTGCACGTGGTCACGCCGGTCAGGACGCCGGTCAGAGAGGTGAAGAGGTTCCCCGGCCTGGGTGACGGCGACGCCGGCCAGATCATCTGGGTGACGATCGGCGTGGCTTCCGTGCTGCTGCTGACAGGGGCCGGGCTTATCGTGAGGGGACGCTCTTTGCGCGGCCGCTAGCAGCGAGACGTAACGCGGGACATTCGCGCGCTCCCGACGCTTCGCAGCCGCCGCGTCAGGGAATGTCTACGGGATCAGCAGCACCCGGCCGAACGCCTTTCTGCTCTCGATGTAGGCGTGGGCTGCCGCCGCCTCCGATAGCGGGAACGCGCGGTCGATGACGACGCGAAGTGAGCCCGCGGCGACGTCTTCCAGGTGCCGCGCTACCATCGGGACGACGCGCTCGGGGTTCCTCGCCCTCTCCAGGCCGAAGGAGACGCCGGTCAGCGATCGGTTGCCTTGCGCCAGGAAGCCGAGCTCCGGCGCCTCAGCGCTGCGCCCTGCGCGGCCAACGCTTATCGCCCTTCCCCGATAGGCGAGGCTCTTGAGAGTGCCGGTCAGCACCCTGCCGCCCACCGAATCGATGGCCAGGTCGATGCCGCGGCCGTCGGTGATCCGCTCGACCGCCGCCGCAAAGTCCTCGCTGACGTAGTTGATCGCATGATCGAGGCCGAACTCCTTGAGCCGTTGCAGCTTCTCGTCGCTGGACGCGGTGGCGAACACCGTTGCGCCCGCCCGCTTCGCGAGCTGGATCGCCGCCAGCCCGACGCCGCCTGCGCCGGCCTGGATGAGCACCGTTTCGCCCGCTTTCAAATGGCCGAACTCAAACAGGCAATCGTCGGCGGTGCCGAAGGGAATAGGCACGCACGCGGCGCGCTCCAGGTCGAGCCCGTCAGGGACAAGCCACGTCGCGGCCGCCGGCGCCGACACGATCGATGCGTGCGAGCCGTATGCCATGGTCGCGACCACGCGCTGGCCGACGGAGCGGTCTCTGACGTTGGAGCCCACCTCGCGGATCACGCCCGCGCACTGATAGCCGACGATGTGGGGGCGCGACGCCATCGGGCCGCCGGCGCGATTGAGCGTGTCGCCGCCCTCGATGCTCACCGCCTTCACGTCGATGAGGACGCCGCTGGGATGGCACTGGGGATCGGGCAGTTCCTCGTAGCGGAAGACGCTGGGGGGACCCGTCTCGTAGTAGACTGCCGCCTTCATCGTGTTCTTACCTCCTTCTGCCGCTGGTCGACAACGATGTCAGGGGGGACGCGTCAGGGCGCGAAGCTAGAGCGCGCCTGGACTCCCCAGTGTCCGTCCTGATTGGTGACGACGTAAAGAGAGTCGTAGGTGCCGAGCTTGCTCCCATCCTCTCGATAGCGGGTGAAGCGCGTGTCGAAGTGCACCTTGTCGCTGGAGCTGTGGATGACCCTGCGGTGGTCCCAGGCGCTGTGGTGCCAGCCCTGCGAGACGAGCCAATCGAACATCTCGGGCCGGATGCCTTCGGGGCCGTTCATGACGATGACCCTGCCGCTCGCGAGGCGGACCGACGGGTAGTTGAAGGTGGCGGCGTGCGCCTTCGGGTCGCGGGCGTTGAAGGTCGCCATGAACTCGTCGAGCAACTTCATCGCCTGGGCTTCGCTTTCGGTCACCGCGCCCTCCCGCTCGATCGCCCGCCTTCAAGAGACAGCGGCAGGCGGGCCTCATCAGGCGAATTCTAACACGGAACGAAAGAACAGGCCGACGGCTGGACTGGGCAGCGCGGCGGGGTTACTATTCCGCTGGACCGACTTGAACGGAGCGGAAGACATGTCAGATGCGCTTGTCAACGGCATAAGGCTTCACTACGAGGTGCACGGAGAGGGCGACCCGCTGGTGCTGGCGCACGGCTTCGGGGCGAGCCTCGAGATGTGGGCGGAGCAGATCAGGCCCTTTTCACAGAAGTACCGGCTTGTGGTGTACGACATGCGCGGGCACGGCCGCACGGAGGCGCCCCGCGACCTCTCGTCGTACACTCTCGACGAGTACGCAGAAGACCAGCGCCAGTTGATGGACCATCTGGGGATCGATACCGCCTACGTGGGCGGCCTGTCGATGGGCGGCGGCGTCGCGCTGCGGTTTGCGCTCACGCACCCGCAGCGGGTGAAAGCGCTCCTGCTCTGCGATACGAGCGCGCGGAACTACGCGCTCCACGGCGACCGGCCGGCGGGCGCGCAGCCGTCGTCCTTGCGGCGCTTCCTGTTCCGCAACGTGGCGCCTGAGGTCTTCGTGCTCGCCCGTCACGTCCCGTTCGAACGTCTTCCGCGGACGCACCCTGTCGTCAAGTCGTACCTCCAGAGTGTGCGCCAGCAGACGGCGCACGGGCTCCGGGGCGGGTGGCGCGCCCTGATGGAGCAGGAAGACCTCGAGGGACGCCTGGGGGAGATCACCGCGCCCACGCTCATCATCGTCGGCGACCGCGACCCGCTGCAATCGCCAAGCCGCGTCATGCAGCGGCTCATCCCCGAGTGCCGCTTCGTCCTGATAAAGGACTCCGGCCACGGGACCGCGGGCTACCAGCCGGAGGCGTTCAACAGGGCGGTGCTGGAGTTCCTGGACGACGTGGAAGCCGGCCGCCCCGTCGAAGGGGAGATGACGCTTTAGGCCGCTCCGGCCGACGCCCTACTCGCCGCCCGCCTTCGCCTTCGGGATGAAGCCCAGCGAGAGGGAGTTGATGCAGTAGCGCTTCCCCGTCTCCGTGGGGCCGTCGTCGAACACGTGCCCCAGGTGCGACCCGCAGTTCTTGCACGTCACCTCGATGCGGCGCATCCCGTAAGAGTAGTCGTCCGTGTACTCGATGGCGTCGCCTTCCATCGGCTGGTCGAACGAGGGCCAGCCCGTCCCCGACTCGAACTTGCTATCTGACGAGAAGAGCTTGCTGCCGCAGACCGCGCATACGTACGTGCCCGGCTCCTTGTTGTAGGTGTACTTGCCGGAGAACGGAGGCTCCGTCCCCTTCAGGAAGCAGACGTCGTATTGTTCGGGCGTGAGCTTCTTCTTCATCTCCTCGATTTCAGCTTCGCTTCGCTTCACCTGTATTCCTCCTTCACCTCGTCGCCGAAATCGCGCAGCAGCTTCCTGATCTTCGGCTCGATGACTATCGTGCAGTACGCCGCATGCGGATGGGCCTCGTAGTACTCCTGGTGATAGCTTTCGGCGGGATAGAACTTCTCGAACGGCTCAATGCTGGTCACGATCTTCCCGTCGAGCTTGCCCGATGCCTGCAGCCGGTCGCGCGAGGCTTCCGCTTCCCGCTTCTGCTCATCGGTGTGATAGAAGATGGCGGAGCGGTACTGCGGCCCCACGTCGGCGCCCTGCCGGTCGAGGGTCGTCGGATCATGCGTGGCCCAAAACACGTCGAGCAGCCGCTCGTAGGAGACGACCTGCGGATCGAACTTGACGTGGACCGCTTCCGCGTGGCCTGTGCGCCCGGTCGAGACCTGCGCATAGCTAGGGTTCTCGACCCGTCCGCCCGTATAGCCCGAGGTCACCTCGCTGACGCCCCGCACGCGTTTGAAGACCGCCTCCGTGCACCAGAAGCATCCGCCGGCAAACGTGGCAAGCTCCAGTCCGGCCGACTCCGGTCTTTCTTCATTCGACATGTCGAAACGGGTTCCTCCCTGCGCTTCGAGTCACGTGGTTCCGACGTGTGCCCTCAATTCCATTCTAGCAGAATCGAAGGGCGCAGCAGGGGGCGGTTCAGGGGTAGGAGCGCAGGACGGCGCCGAACGTCGGGTCGGGGCCGAGCTCGGCAGCAGTCTTCTCGACCGCTTCGCCCGGCGACAGGCCCTCTTCGAGCATCAGCCGCAGCAGGCGCTCGGTGGCGGCGTCGGTATGCTCGGGCGACACCGTGTCGCTCCAGCCGATGACGGCGTCGGCGCCTTTCTCGACGAACGCGGCGGCCGTCTTCTCCGTCGCCAGACCGCTGCAGCCCATGAGGACGACCGTTGCGCCGTCGAAGCGCCCGCTCATCGACCTTACGAACCCGGACGAGACGGCGAAATAGGAATCGCTCGCGGGGTCGCCGGCGTACACGACGGGGAAGAGGCGCAGCGCCTTCTGTCCGTCGACGTACGCATTCTCGTCGTAGGGCTCGGAGGTGAACAGGAGGACGTCGTCGCCTATCCTGTCCATGATGCGTTGGAGAATGTCGGGGTCGATCTCCGCGGGCAGGGAGAGGTCTGTACGGGGGACGGCGGAGTGGGCGCGCAGGAGAACGAGGTCGTAGCCGTGTCCTGCCAGGTTGCGATAGGCTTCGACAGTCACCTCGTCGCCTGCGTAATAGTCGACGGTGTATCCAGCGTCTTCGAGGATGGCCATCGCCCTCTCGACGAATGACTGGTTGGGGTTCCTGATGCTGAGCTGGTCGACGATGGCCGCTTTCAGTGACCCGTTGCCACAGCCGCCCCCGAGCATCACGAATGCGACGAGGCCAGCGATGGCGGCGATGGCGATGACCGCGGCCGCGACACTGAGCAGCCGGAAACGCCGAACCCTCCGTACACCAGGGGACGCCTCCTGGCCCACGCGGCCCCTCTCCTGACTTCCGTCACTCATCTCGTTACCCGGGCGGTCATCCTCTGATAAGACCGTCGAGCTGGCGGCTGCTAGCATACCATCCGGCGCCGCCACGAGCGATGGGCAGGCGCCGCTTTCCCTCTTCGCGACGGCTTCCGAGCTGTAACATTTCGCCGCATGGGGCGTATATGATTCTGATGGAAAGGTAATTACGGCGAAGAAAGTTATCGTCAGGGCTTGACAAATTGTTATGCTACTACCATAATTCTGCCAACGACTGGTGGCCTTACAGGTTATCTTGCAGGTTATCCCCGCCTAGTCAGCAAGGCACGCGCCTTCTGGTCCCCGCCGGCGTTAAGGTGATACCCGCCATCACCCGGGCAAAGTTCGGGCCCGGCGCCGGCATCCGGTAACAGCATGCGTGGTTCGAGACGCGGCATCCTGCTTTCGCTGACAGCGCTTGCCATCGTGCTGGGCGTGGCCGCCGCAGGCTGGGGGCTTCTCCGGCTGGCAGAGGCGGCGCCCACCCTTAGCGCTCACAAGGACGACTACGACCCGAGCGAAACGGTCACCATCACGGGCGGCGGCTTCGCTCCCTACACCCTCTACGACATCCCCGTCATCAGGCCCGACGGCAGTATCGTCGTCGGAGACGGCTCCCAAACGCCCGGTTGGGATACGGTGGAGTCCGACGGCGACGGCGAGTTCACTTACTCTTACACGCTCGACGGCATGCCCGGGACGTATGAAGTGAGGGCCTACCCTTCGCCCTGGGACGGCGACCTCTCGCAGACGCCCACCGCCGTCACGTTCTTCGCCGACGGCAACGTGAAGGTGTTTGCGGCGCCGGCGGGCGTAACCTTTACGCTCGTGGGGACTAAATACGACACAACAGATTGCAGCGGAAGCGGGGAGACCGGCACCTACTATGGGGTCGATTCCGTGAGCGGCAAGACCTTTGGCGTCGGCAGCACGGAGTCGGTGAGGCTAGAAGCAGCCGCCACCTCAGACCAGGGAGGAGCATTCATAAGCTGGACGAGCAGTTATCCGTTCACTGACCTCGGGGGCGGCGTGATCTGCGTACAGGGCTTCACGGGGGGCGGCTCGCGACAGTACTACGCGAACTACGGCGGAACGCCAACGCCCACGAGCACCTCGACGCCCACGCGAACGCCTACCGCCACTCCAACCGTGACGCCGACGCCGACCGCGACATCTACGCCGACGGATACGGCGACGCCCGTTCCGCCAACGGCCACCGACACTGCGACGCCGCTGCCGCCGACCAGCACTCACACGCCGACACCAATCCCGCCGACCAGCACTGCGACACCGACCGAAACGAGCACGGCATCGCCCACACCGACGAGCACAGATACGCCGCTCCCGCCGACGCCGACAAGCACGGACACTCCCGTGCCGCCCACGAGTACTCACACGTCGACGCCGGTACCGCCCACGGCCACCAGCACGCCCACGCCGCTGCCGCCTACCTCGACGCCGACACCGCCTACTCCACCTCCGGGAGTCGGTGGGACGGTGAGGCTGCCGCCGGCGGCTCTCGCCGCTGGGCCGGTGGCGTCAGGGGAGTCGAAGCCGCGGGAAAGCGCCGCGCTCGCTGGGCTGGCGGCGGGCGTCGTCGCGCTGACCGGACTGGCCCTGGCGGCGCGACGGTTGAGGGCACGATAGCCGCTCGCCTCAGCCCTTCCTCACCCAGCGATCGCCCTTCTTCTCGCACTTGTGCTTGAGGGCCGCGTAGGCGACGCGGTGGGCGCGTCCGCCCTCGCCGTGCGTCTCCACGGCGCTATCGTGCGCCTTCTTCCAGATGTGCTGCGCGTGCTTGTCGGAGCGCTCGATGGTGCTCGGTATCTCCGTCTCTTCCTCTGCCTCTCGGCATCGTCCTCCTCCTCTCCTCCGCTTTCGATTCCAGTATGTCCAGCGGCCGCCATCGATTGCGTGAAGGGCGAGGCGATTCACGTATTTGTTATGTGCGTGCGCGTGGGCGGCATCGCCTTCTCAGCCATCGGGAGCGGTGCTAGAATGATGGACACGGCAGGGGGGCGCATGGTCCTCAGCGATAGATCGATTCGAGAAGAGCTGAAAGCGGGGCGCATCGTCATCGACCCCCTGAACGACGACGCCATCCAGCCCTCCAGCGTCGATCTCCGCCTCGACCGAGTGTTCCGCGTCTTCCGCAAGGACAAGCGGTCGCAGATCGACGTGCGAGAGCCGTCGGAGGGCTTCACTGAGCGCGTCGAGGTCGAAGAGGGGACGCCGTTCGTCATCCGCCCGGGCGAGCTCGTGCTGGCGAACACGCTGGAGACCATCGCCCTGCCCACTGATATCGTCGCCCGCCTCGACGGCCGGAGCTCGCTGGGGCGTCTCGGCCTGCTGGTGCACGCGACCGCCGGCTACGTCGACCCCGGATGGCGCGGCAAGCTGACGCTGGAGCTGTCGAACGCCGCCGTCCTGCCCATCGCCGTCTACAGCGGGATGAAGATCTGCCAGATATCGTTCCTGCGCCTGACGACGCCCGTCGAGCGGCCGTATGGGTCGCCGGGGCTGGGGAGCAAGTACCAGGGGCAGCAGGAGCCGGCGCCCAGCCGCATCCACGAGGACTTCGAGCAAGAGAGCCGCTAGCGCCGAAAACCGAACGAGAAACGAACGCCGATGACACACCCTTCGACGCCCGAGGAAGAGGTCGCCCGCCACTGGGACGACAACGCCGCCCGCTGGGCCGAGCAGGTCCGCCGCGGCTGGGACGTCTGCCGCGAGACGTTCAACAACCCGGCGTTCTTCGACCTCCTCGGCGACGTGCGTGGCAAAGACGTGCTCGACGCCGGCTGCGGCGAAGGACACAACACGCGGCTGCTCGCGCGGATGGGCGCCCGCGTGACCGCCATCGACATCTCGCCGCGCATGATCGAGCTGGCGCGGGCCGAGGAGGCGCGCGAGCCGCTCAGCATCCGCTACGAGGTGGCCTCTTTCTCCGACATGCCCCTCTTCGCCGACGCCTCGTTCGACCTCGTCGTTTCGACGATGGCGGTTATGGACGGCCCCGACCTCGCAGGCGCCTTCCACGAGATCTATCGCGTGCTGCGGCCCGGCGGCCGGCTTACCTTCAGCGTCACCCATCCCTGCTTCATGACCAGGGGCTTCGGCTGGGAGCGCGACGACAACGGCAGCGCGACGCGGCTGCTGATCTCCGGCTACTTCAACCACGAGCCGTGGGTGGAGCGCTGGAAGTTCGAACACGCGCCCGACGACGTGGCCCCCTTCGCCGTGCCGTCCTTCCCGCGCACCCTGTCCGACTACGTGAACGGGCTCATCGACGCGGGCTTCACGCTGCGCGAGCTGAGGGAGCCGCGTCCCTCCGAGGAAGCGTGCCGCGAGCACCCCTCGCTGCGCGGATGGCGGGAGCACGGCGCGCTGTTCCTGCATTTCAAGGCGGAAAAACCGCCATGACGGCGAAGGCCAGTCGAATGGAGCCTATGCGGCGCGCCCTGGAGCTTGCCCGACAGGCGCTGGGCAGCACAAGCCCCAACCCGGCCGTGGGCGCGGTCGTCGTAAAAGGGGGACGCGTTGTCGGCCAGGGCTATACACAGCCGCCGGGCGGACCGCACGCGGAGATCGTCGCGCTGCGGGAGGCGGGCAACGCCGCGCGCGGCTCCGTCCTCTACGTCACGCTCGAGCCCTGCTGCCACGAAGGGCGCACCGGCGCCTGCACGAAGGCGATCATCGACGCGGGCGTCCGCGAAGTCCGCTTCTCCCACATCGATCCCGACCCCAACGTGTCGGGGCGCGGCAAGCAGGCGCTGGAGGAAGCGGGGATTGCCGTGCGCGTCGGCGAGGGCGAAGCGGAGGCGCGGCGAATCAACGAGGCGTACATCAAGCACCGCGCCACCGGCCTGCCCTTCGTCATCGCTAAGTTCGCGGTCAGCCTCGACGGCAAGATCGCGGCGACGAGCGGCGACTCCCGCTGGGTGAGCAGCCCGGAGTCGCGGGAGTGGGCGCACCGGCAGCGGACGCAGATCGACGCCATCATCGTCGGCGTGCGCACGGTGCTGGTCGACGACCCGGAGCTGACGGCGCGGCCCGGCGGCAGCGCAGAGGGCGCGCGGCAGCCGCTGCGCATCGTCGCCGACAGCCGCGGCCGGACGCCGGAGAGGGCGAGGGTGCTATCGGGGCCGGCAAAGACGCTTATCGTTACTACGCGCCGCTCGCGGGCCTCCTGGCGGCGGGCGATGACGGCGAAAGGGGCCGAAGTGCTCGTAGCGCCCTCCTACCGGGGCAAGACCGACCTGCTGGAGTTGCTGCGCGAGCTGGGACGGCGCCCGGTGCTGAGCCTGCTCGTCGAAGGCGGCGGCGGGCTGCTCGGCGGGTTCTTCGACAGGGGGCTCGTGGACAAGGTGCAGGCGATAATCGCCCCCATGATCATCGGCGGGGAGCGCTCACCGACCGCCGTTGCCGGCAGGGGCGCCCGGCGCATGGACGAGGCGCTGCGCCTGCGCGAAGTGGCCGTCGAGCGCCTGGGCAGCGACTTGCTGGTCACCGGCTACGTCAGCGAGCAGACGCGCCCGCAAGGGATGTAGAGGAGGGCAGCCATGTTCACGGGAATCATTGAGGAAGTAGGCATCGTGAGAGAGGCGAAGGACGGCACGCTCGTCATCGAGGCGCGGCGCACTCTCTGGGGCACCAACCTCGGCGACAGCATCGCCGTCAACGGCGTCGATCTCACTGTCGCGCATATGGACGAGGAAAGCTTCACCTTCAACGTCATGCCCGAGACCTACCGC
Organism: Dehalococcoidia bacterium; assembly: GCA_030018455.1. Classification (NCBI taxonomy): domain Bacteria; kingdom Bacillati; phylum Chloroflexota; class Dehalococcoidia; species Dehalococcoidia bacterium. Next base: position 621,442 of record JASEFU010000001.1, on the reverse strand, counting down.
AAGAGCAACCTGGGCGAGCTTTCGCGCGGCGACCCCGTGAACCTGGAGCGGTCGCTCACCCTCGCCAGCCGGCTCAGCGGCCATCTCGTGCGCGGCGTCGTCGAAGGGACGGGGCGCGTGCTGTCGTTCACGCCCGAAGCCGACGCCGTCCTCGCGCGCTACTCCGCGCCGCCGGAGCTGATGCGCTACGTCGTGAAGAAGGGTCCGATAGCCGTCGATGGCGTGAGCCTGACGGTAGTCGAGCGCGACGAGTCGTCTTTCCTCGTCTCGCTTGTCGCGTACACGCAGCAGAACACAAACCTCACTCGCCGTAAAGAAGGCGATGCGGTAAACTTGGAAACGGACATCATCGCCCGCTACGTGGGGCAGCTCCTCGAACAGCGCGGCAGAGCTTAGCGGGCGTGCGGACAGGGAGTGAGACGGTGAGACCAGCGGCATCCAGCGATCTGGCGTCGGTAGAAGAGGCCATCGAGCAGTACCAGAAGGGCCGCTTCGTCATCATCATTGATGACCAGGAGCGCGAGAACGAGGGCGATCTCACCCTTCCCGCGCAGTTCGTCGACGCCGACGCCATCAACTTCATGGCGCGCTACGGCCGTGGCCTCATATGCATAGCGATGACGGGCGAGCGGCTCGACGAGTTGCGCATCCCGATGATGGTGGGCCGCAACGATTCACGCTTCGGCACCGGCTTCACCGTTTCCGTTGAGGCGCGGCACGGGGTCACGACGGGCATCTCGGCCGCCGACAGGGCGCACACCGTCCGCGTGCTGGTGGACCCGCACACTTGCCCCGACGACCTGGTGATGCCGGGGCACATGTTCCCTCTGCGCGCGCGCGACGGCGGCGTCCTTGTGCGGGCGGGCCAGACGGAGGCGTCGGTGGACCTCTGCAAGATCGCGGGGCTCTATCCCGCCGCCGTCCTGTGCGAGATCATGAACGCGGATGGCACGATGGCGCGCCTCCCCAACCTCAAACGTTTCGCGGCGCGACACAAGCTCGCCATCGTCAGCGTCAACCAGCTCATCAGCTACCGGATGCGGAAAGACAGGCTGGTGCAGCGGGTGGCGGAAACGGTGCTTCCCACCGCCCACGGCCAGTTCCGCGCCATCGCCTACCGCAGCCTGATCGACCCCGACGAGCACCTGGCGCTGGTGCTGGGGGACATCGAATCGCCGGAGCCGGTGCTCGTGCGCGTCCATAGCCAGTGCGTGACCGGCGACGTCTTCGGCAGCCTGCGGTGCGACTGCGGCGAGCAGATCGACCAGGCGCTGCGCCGCATCAGTGAGGAGGGGCGGGGCGTACTGCTTTACATGCGCCAGGAGGGCAGGGGCATCGGCCTGCACAACAAGCTGCGGGCCTACGCGCTGCAGGACAAGGGGATGGACACGGTGGAGGCGAACCACGCCCTCGGCTTTCCCGCAGACCGCCGCGACTACGGCATCGGCATGCAGATTCTGGTCGACCTGGGGGTGCGCGAGATGCGCCTGCTGACGAACAATCCGTCGAAGCGCGCCGGCCTGGAAGGCTACGGGCTCAAGGTGGTGGAGCGCATCCCGATCGTTGTCAAGCCCAACTCCTTCAACATGCGCTACCTGGAAACCAAACGCAAGAAGCTGGGCCACCTCCTGAAGGCGGAGGGAGACGCGCAGTATTAGGAGGGCCGTTGGCGAGGACCTTCGAGGGTGAAGCGGACGGCAAAGACCTCACTATCGCCGTCGTCGTCTCCCGCTTCAACAAAGAGATAACCGACCGCCTGCTCGAGGGCGCCCGCGACGCCCTCTCGCGACAGGGGATGGCGGAGCGCGCCGATATCGCCTACGTGCCCGGCTCCTTCGAGCTGCCGCTTGCCGCTCTCCGGCTGGCGCGGACGGGCAGATACGACGCGGTGGTGTGTTTGGGCGCCGTTCTGCGCGGCGAGACGGCGCACTTCGAGTACGTCGCCGGTCAGGCGGCGGCGGGAATAGCGCGGGTCAGCCTCGATACAGGGCTGCCGGTCATCTTCGGCGTTGTGACGGCGGAAACGCTGGAGCAGGCGCTTGAGCGCAGCGGCGGCCGGCTGGGAAACAAAGGGTACGATGCGGTGCTTGCGGCAATCGAGATGGCCAATTTGTTGAAGAAAATCGACAGCGGCGCACAGGGGAAGCAGAGGGGGAGTCAGAGAAAGGGAAGGTAATCGTTGTCGGAGAAGGGAATCTCAGAAGAAGAGCGCGGGGAAGAAGAGGCGTGGGATGACCCCGTAATTGGGGAGCAGCCCGATGGGTGGACAAAGGACGCCCTTCGCCTCGCCCACAATGCGATAAGAAAGTTTCCCGAGTTGCGGCGGCGGCACCGCAGGTTCGCGGGGCCGGTGGCCGTGCTCTCGACAGGGCTTGTGCTCCTCGCCGGAATCGCAGTGACGCGGCGCCTGCGACGGGGCGAGTCGCCGGAGGAGATTCTCGACGAGGTCACCTCAGAAGAGATCGAGAACGCTGTCCGGCTCGACGAGGACGAAGATTAGCGATCAGGTTATCTTGAAGACCTCATCGCCGTGGCGGCAGCGGTCCTGTACCTTGATCCCCACCGACTGGCCGGCCTTCGCCTCCTCGACCTGCTCGTGCTCGATCTGCATGGAGTCCACTCTCTGCTCAAAGTCGGTCGTGTGACCCTTAATGCGGATGGTGTCGCCTACGCACAGAGGCGCCGATAGGTTAATGCCGGCCACGCTGATGCGAGCGAAGAAGTCGCTCACCACGCCGACCTTTTCCTCGGCCATGGCTTCCCTCCCTTCTCCTGTCAGCTTCCTGCTGACTTCTGATGAAGCGATAGTAGCGGACTGCGAGCGAACTTTCAACCGCACAAAACGCCCCAGCGGGCGTCCGGTCCGCCGCCGGGCGCCGGCGCTATCCGCGTTCCGCTGCGTTTCTTCCCACCCGTCCGCTCTCACACGTTGTGCATAAGCGATTCTCACCCCCGACAGGGGACGCCGCCCCCTGCACCCCCGCTCTGACCCACCGACGCCCTCGAAATCCCCCGTGATGCCGCATCCTTCAGGGCGCGGTGTAGAAGACCCCAGACGGCCGGAAAGAGCTCCGGCGCTCCACGTCTCTTGCCCTGCCAGAGATTCCTCATGGCCGGTTTGCCGGCTCGAGTCCGGGCAAAATGCCTGCTCTTGCGAAATGTATTAAACTCTTAAGTAGAGTTCCGCGTCCCGCTGAATCGGGAAGAGACCAATGCTGGGAGTCACCAGACTGCTGTGCGGCACCGTCACACCGGGCGACGCCCTCCGCTTCGGGCGCCTCTCCGGAGAGTTGCCGCCGCACCTCCTGCACTACTCGCGCGACAAGAAACCCGTTATCGCCTGGAACGTCACCCGACGCTGCAACCTCCACTGCGCCCACTGCTACACCGACTCGTTCGACAAGGAGTACGAGGGTGAGCTGACGACGGCGGAGGCGAAGCGCGTGATCGACGACCTCGCATGGTTCGGCTCGCCGGTAATCCTGTTCACCGGCGGCGAGCCGCTGCTCCGGCCGGACCTGCCGGAGCTGGTGGCCCACGCCGTCCACTACGGAATACGCGCCGTTATCTCCACCAACGGCACGCTCCTCGTCCACGCCGCGGCGCGCGAGCTGAAGGAGATCGGCGTGTCCTACGTGGGCGTGAGCATCGACGGGCCGGCCCCCGTCCACGACCGCTTCCGGGGCAGCCTGGGCGCCTTCGAGGAGGCCTTGCAGGGAATCCGCAACTGCCGCGACGTGGGCCTGCGCGTGGGGCTGCGCGTCACCCTCACCAGCTTCAGCTACCCGTACATCGATGAGATCCTCGACCTCGTGGAAGAGGAGGGCATACCGCGCATCTGCTTCTACCACCTCGCCTACGCCGGCCGCGGCGACCGCATCGTGAAGTATGACCTCACGCACGAGGAGACACGCTCTGCCGTAGATACTATCTTCGACCGCACCCTCGACTTCCACCGGCGCGGTAACACTAAGGACATCTTGACCGTTGACAACCACACCGACGGCGTCTACCTGTACCTGCGGGTGAAGGAGCGCGAGCCGCAGCGGGCGGCCGAGGTCTACGAGATGCTGCGCTGGCAGGGCGGCAACCAGTCGGGGATCGCCGTCGGCAACATCGACTACCTGGGCAACGTGCATGCCGACCAGTTTAGCTGGGGCTACAGCTTCGGCAACGTGCGCGAGCGTCCCTTCAGCGAGATATGGACCGACACCGGCGACCCCGTGATGGCGGCGCTGAAGGACCGCGCGGGCCGTATCGGCGGGAAGTGCGGGATGTGCCCTTACTTCGAGATATGCAACGGCAACCTGCGGGCGCGGGCGCTTTCGCGCTTCAACGACATGTGGGCGGAGGACCCCGCCTGCTACCTGACGGACGCCGAGCTGGGCATCACGCGGCAGGAGGCGCGAGCCTGAAACCCATGAGCTACTACCCGCTGTTCCTGGAGATGAAGGGGCGTCGCTGCCTGGTCGTCGGCGGCGGGCTGGTGGCGCAGCGCAAGGTCGAAGGGCTGCTGGCGGCGGAAGCGACGGTGACGGTGGTCAGCCCCGAGCTCACGCCGGAGATGGCGTCACTCAGGGACGGACAGCGCATCGAGCACCGAGCGCGGGAGTACCGGCGGGGTGACCTCGAAGGCTTCTCTATCGTCGTTGCGGCGACGGACGACGCTGCCGTCAACACGCGTGTCGCGCGGGAGGCGAGGCAGAAGGGGACGTGGGTGAACGTGGTCGATGAGCCGGAGCAGTGCGACTTCATCTTGCCGTCCGTCATCCGGCGCGGCGACGTCGTCCTGGCGATTTCGACCGGCGGCCTCAGTCCCGCCCTCGCGCGCTGGCTGCGGGAGGAGCTGGAGGGCTACCTCTCGGAGGACTTCGACCGCCTGGCGCGGCTGCTGGCGGAAACGCGCCGCGAACTGCGCGAAAGCGGCGTCTCGCCGGACGCGGAAGCGTGGCAGCGCGCCATCGACGGCCGGCTGCGCGAACTGCTAAGCGCCGGCCGCTACGCGGAGGCGAAGGCGCGCCTGCTATCGATACTGAAGGCGGGCCCTAAGTTGCAGGCCTAGACGGACAGGACTGAGAGATACTCGATGAACGGGCTTTTCTTGGCGGGCATCAGCCACAAGACGGCGCCGGTGGGCGCGCGCGAGCGGCTCGCGTTCAGCGGCGATGAGCTGCCGGAGGCCCTATCCCGCCTCCACTGCGAGCTGGGGAAGGGCGTTATTCTCTCGACCTGCAACCGCACGGAGCTCTACCTGGACGCCCCAGGCGGCTGCGACATGCGGACGGAAGCGCTGGCGTTCCTCGCCCGCGCGAAAGGGCTGCCGGAGCCGCCGCCGGAGGAAAGGTTCTACTTCCTCCAACGACAGGAAGCGGTGCGCCACCTGTTCCGCGTCGCCGCCGGTGTCGATTCGATGGTCGTGGGCGAGGCGGAGATCCTGGGGCAGGTGCGCTCGGCGTTCGTGGCGGCGGTCGAGGCCGGCTGCAACGACCCCTACCTCTCGCGGCTCTTCCACTCGGCGATTCGGGTAGGACGCCGCGCCCGCGCCGAGACCTCGATCGGCCGCAACGTCGTATCGGTGAGCTCGCTGGCGGTGCGCCTGGCGAAGAAGACGCTGGGCGACCTGGCGTCGCTCTCCGTGCTCGTGATCAGCGCCGGCGAAGCGGGAAAGCTGGCCGCTTCCGCCCTCCGCGAGAACGGCGCCTCCCGCATCTTTGTGACGAGCCGCACCCTTGAGCGCGCGCGCCGTCTCGCAGCCGACCTCGGCGGGCAGGCGCTGCCCTTTTCGCGGCTTCCCAGCGCCCTCGCCGAAAGCGATATCGTCATCTCCTCCACGGGCGCGCCCTCTTTCCTTATCCAGCCCGAGACGGTGAAGGAGGCGATGGTGCGCCGTGACGGGCGAAGCCTGCTCTTCATCGATATCGCCGTCCCCCGCGACGTCCACCCTTCGGTGCGCGAGATCGAGGGCGTTCACCTGTACGACATCGACGACCTCCAGGCGGCGGCCGAGGCCAACCTCCGCTCGCGCCTGAAGGAGGTCGCGAAGGTGGAAGCGATGGTCGAGGAGGAGGCGAACCGCTTCGGCGACTGGGCGCGCTCACTACGCGCCCTGCCTACGGTTGCCGCCATCCGCAAGCAGGCCGAGGCGGTGCGACAGGCGGAGCTAGCGCGCACTTTCGCCCGCCTGCCCGGCCTGTCGGACGAGGAGCGAGCGCGCATCGAGGCGCTTTCGGCGGCGATCGTCAAGAAGCTGCTCCACCGGCCCATCGCCCGCCTCAAGGCGAAGGAGTACGGACATCTGTACGTCCAGGCCGCCCGCGAACTGTTCGGGATCGACGACGAAGGGGGGCGCGACTCCTGACGTGACAGCCGCACGCGCCTTCGTGGTCGGTACTCGCGGCAGCCTCCTCGCCCGCCGCCAGACGGACATCATCCTCGAGATTCTCAGTAAACGTCACCCCGAAACGCGCTTCGGGGTAGAGGTCATACGGACGACGGGCGACCGTCGCGCCGACGAGCCGCTGCACCAGATGCGCGAGGAGGGCGTCTTCGTCAAGGAGCTGGAGTCGGCCCTGCTGGCGGGACAGATCGACCTGGCGGTGCACAGCCTGAAGGACATGCCTGTCGACACCACGGCCGGCCTGGTCATCGCCGCCGTGGCGAAGCGGGAAGACCCCCGCGACGCCCTGGTGACGCGCGACGGCCTAAAGCTGCGCGATCTCCCGCCCGGGGCGCGCATCGCCACCGATAGTCTGCGCCGCGCCTGCCAGCTCCGCGCCCTGCGCCCCGACCTGCGCATCGTGAGTATCCGCGGCAACGTGGACACGCGCATCCGCAAGGTGGAGGCGGGCGAGGCGGAGGGCGTGGTCATGGCGGCGGCGGCGCTGGCGCGGATGGGGTGGATGGGGCGCGCGGCGGATATAATGGACGAACGGTCGATGCTCCCCGCGCCCGGTCAGGGGGCGATCGCACTCGAGACTCGGGCGGACGACGCAGCCGCGCGCGAAACGGCGTCCGCTGCCAACGACACCGATTCGGAGCGCGCGACCACCGCAGAGAGAGCGTTCCTCCGCCGTCTCGGCGGGGGCTGTCGCGTCCCAATCGCGGCGCTCGGGCGCATCGAGAACGGCGAGATGCATCTTGTCGGCCTCGTCGGCGACGCCACGGGCGAGCGCATCGTGCGCGGCGAAATCGCGGGCCCGGCGGACGGGGCGGAATCGCTGGGCGCGCGCCTGGCGGAACGGCTGCTTTCGGAGGGGGCCCAGGAGCTGCTGAAGGAGGACGCGTGAGCGAAGCCCGCGCAGGCAAGGTGTCACTTGTCGGAGCCGGCCCCGGCGATCCGGGCCTCATCACCGTCGCCGGCGTCGAGCGGCTGGCCCGCGCCGAGGTCGTCGTCTACGATCGCCTCGCCGACCAGCGCCTGTTGAAGCTAGCCCCGCCTGAGGCCGAGCGCATATCGGTAGGCAAGGCGCCCGGCGGCCACACGATGTCGCAGGAGGAGATAAACACCCTCCTCGTCGCGAAGGCGCGCGAGGGAAAGCGGGTGGTGCGGCTCAAGGGCGGCGACCCCTTCGTGTTCGGGCGCGGCGGCGAAGAGGCAGAGACGCTGGTCGCCGCTGGCATCCCGTTCGAGGTCATTCCCGGCGTCACCTCGGCGGTCGCGGCGCCGGCGTATGCGGGCATCCCCGTCACGCACCGGCGGGCCGCGTCGTCCTTCGTAGTCGTGACCGGTCACGAAGACCCGACGAAGGCGGAGGGCGCGGTCGATTGGGGGCGCGTTGCGAAGGGCGCCGACACGCTGGTGGTCCTGATGGGCGGCGCGAACCTGGGCGAGATCGCGCGGCAGATCATCGAGGGCGGACGCCCTCCCGACGAGCCGGCCGCGGTCGTGCGCTGGGGGACGACGCCGCAGCAGCAGGTGGTGACCGGCACCCTCGCCGACATCGCGGCGCGCGTCGCTGAGGCCGGACTGACGCCCCCCGTCATCATCGTGGTGGGACGCGTGGTCGGCCTGCGCGAGACGCTCCGCTGGTTCGACAACCGGCCTCTCTTCGGCAAGCGGGTGCTGGTGACGCGAGGCCGCGAGCAGGCAGATGTCCTCTCGCAAGCGCTCGCCGAAGCGGGCGCGGAGGCCGTTGAGCTGCCCGCCATTGAGATCGTGCCGCGGGTGCCGCGCAGGCGGCTGCGGGAGGCGCTGGAACGGCTGGAGCGCGGCGAGTACGAGTGGCTCATCTTCACGAGCGCGAACGGGGTCGACGTTTTCTTCGACGCTCTGCGACGGGAGCGGCGCGACGCGCGCGCGCTGGGCCGCGCCCTCGTCTGCGCCATCGGCCCGGCGACGGCGGAGGCGCTGCTGCGCCGCGGCATCGTAGCCGACGTGATACCGGAGCGCTTCATCGCCGAAGGCATCGTGGAGGCGCTGGCGCAGCGCGACGTCGCGGGGAAGCGCGCGCTCTGGGTGCGGGCCCGCGGCGCGCGGCGTGCCCTGGCACTGGGGCTCTCGCGGCTGGGCGCAAGCGTCGACGATCTGCCGCTCTACCGCGCGGAGGCGCCGCGCGAGGTGGACGCGGAGACGCTGCGCCGCGTGCGCGACCGCGAGATCGATATCGTGACGTTTGCCAGCCCGTCGGCGGTGCGCAATCTCGCGAAGCTGCTGGGCCTGCCTGCCGGTAGGCAGGGCGGCGACGTGTCGGCGCTGCAAGCGGCGCGGATCGCCACCATCGGGCCCGTCACGTCGCGGGCCGTCCGGCGGCTGGGGCTGCGGGTCGACGTCGAAGCTCGCGAGCACACCATCGAGGGGCTGCTCCGTTCTCTCGTCAAATCTGCGGCAAGTGCCGCAGAAGCTTGAGTCTTCGCGGCCACCTTTAATGAGGGCGTGCGTTCTTATGTAGTGAAGTGTGAATCAGCGCGGAGACGTGTGAGGAGGAGGAACGAAGGTGAGAATACTTAGCCTGCTTTCAGCTTTTGTCATATGCGCGGCCGCTCTGCTTGCGACGGTTTCCGGTGTCGCAGCGCAGGAAGACGCGACGCCCACGCCAGAACCGACGGCGACCGCGGCCACGCCGACGCCGACGCCCGATCTCTCGGTTCCACCCGCCATGCCCGCAGGCATCACATCCGAGAGCGACTCCCGCTTCTGCTGGACCGACTCTTCCGACAACGAGGACGGCTTCGAAATAGGCGTCGAGTTCTGCGACCGGTCATTCACATTCACCGTCGGCCCCGACGTGACCTGCATCGACCTGCCCCCCGAGGCCCGGCTCTCAGCCTTTCCCGACGACTGCTTCGGCGCCTATTACCTCACGGTCGTCGCCTTCAACGCCGCCGGTCGCAGCTTCCCCCAACTCTGGTGGATGCCCGTCAGGAAGGGTGAGCCGCCGACGCCGACGCCCGCGCCCACGGTCGTCGCGCCAAAGACGGGCGCACCGCTCTCAGGCGATGACGGCGGCAGCGGTTGGGCGTTGCCCTTGCTGGCTGCGGGCGGCTCGCTGCTGGTGCTTTCCGCCGGTCTTGGCGCTATCATAAGAGGCAGACATCCTGCTCGAGACTGAAAGCGAGGCGTGAGTGGGAGAGCGAGACCGAGCCTTCCCTCGTTTTCGCAGGCTTCGGAGCGCGGAAGGCCTGCGGCGGCTGGTGAGGGAGACGAGGCTGTCGCCGGAGGAGCTCGTCTACCCGCTGTTCGTCGTCCACGGCACGGGCGTCCGCAACGAGATACCGTCGATGCCCGGCCAGCACCAGCTATCGCTCGACCAGCTTCCCGCCGAGGCGCAGGAGCTGCGGTCGCTCGGCATACCGGCCGTCCTCCTCTTCGGCATACCGGCGTCGAAGGACGACGAGGGGTCGGAGGCGTACGCCGACGACGGCATCGTGCAGCAGGCGGTGCGCGCTCTCAAGCAGGCGGACCCCGACCTGCCCGTCATCACCGACGTCTGCCTCTGCGAGTACACGAGCCACGGACATTGCGGCATTGTCCGCGAGGGCGAGGTCGATAACGACGCCACCCTACCGCTGCTCGCCCGCACCGCCGTCTCTCACGCGCGGGCGGGCGCCGACATGGTCGCCCCGTCGGCGATGATGGACGGCCAGGTGGCGGCGATCCGGGCCGCGCTCGACGAGGCGGGCTTCGTTCAGACCCCGATAATGTCGTACTCCGCGAAGTACGCGTCGGCGTTCTACGGGCCGTTCCGCGAGGCGGCGGAATCGGCGCCCCAGTTCGGCGATCGGCGCGGCTACCAGATGGACCCGCCGAACGCCCGCGAGGCGCTGCGCGAGATCGAAAGCGACATCGCCGAGGGAGCGGACATCGTGATGGTGAAGCCGGCGCTCGCCTATCTCGACGTGCTGGGGCGGGCCCGCGCCCGCTTCGACGTCCCCCTGGCGGCCTACAACGTGAGCGGCGAGTACGCTATGATAAAGGCGGCGGCCGCCAACGGCTGGCTCGATGAGCAGCGGGTAACCCTCGAGGTGCTGACGGCGATCAAGCGCGCGGGCGCCGACATCGTCATCACGTATCACGCGAAGGAAGCGGCGCGCTGGCTCCGCCAATCGGGGTAGGGTCGGGCTGTTTCTCGATAACGGCTGGACGGGCACAGAGTCCCGCTCCTGCCGGGGGAACGCGCGTGGGACAGATCCCCTCCCCCGCCAGGGAACGATGCAACTTTGACACAATCAGAATCCCAGCAGCTTCTTCCCGTTGACGGCATTCGAGCGGTGGCGTTTGACTGCTACGGCACGCTGATCGATTTCACGGATAAGGCGTTCCAGCGCACTTACCACGAGATCTGCCGCTTGCAGGGTCTGCCGTTCGAGGGGAAGGTCCTGTTCGACAAGTGGATGGAGATCTGGCGGCGGATGGCCTCACAGGGCAAGGCGCGCGAGAACCCGCGCAACTGGTCGATGCGCAACCGCAGCCTCTCCGGCCCCGTTCTCACTTTCCGTCCCTATTGTGAGGAGTGGCCGGAGCACTTCGACGCGTGCTTCCGTGAGCTGGGCGTTGCGGGGGACGCGTTCGCGGCGTACGAGCACGTGCGCAACTGCCTGGCAGATGCCTCGCCGTACGAGGACACCGTGCGGGTGCTGGAAGCGGTCCGCTCTCGATACCACACGGGCATCCTCTCGAACGCCGACGACGACTTCCTCTTCGCCTGCCTCCAGAAGAACCGGCTGGACGGCTTCGAGCTGATCGTGACCTCGGAGAGCGCGGGCGTGTACAAGCCGCACGAGCGCATATTCCGCGCCTACGTGGAGGAGGCGGGCCTGGCGGTGGAAGAGGTCCTGTACGTGGGCGACAGCCAGTTTGCGGACGTGATAGGCGCGAAGAACGCCGGCATGCGTGTCGCCTGGGTGAACCGCGACGGTGCAGCGCGGCATAAGACCACACCGGCCCCCGATATCGAGGTCGGGTCGCTCTCAGCTCTCATCGATCTCTTGCTTCCGACACCATGAGTCTCTCCCACGAGCGCTCCCGCGAAATCTTCGACCGGTCGCAGCGCTACATGCCGGGCGGCGTGAACAGCCCCGTCCGCGCCTTTCGCGCCGTCGGCGGCGAGCCGCTGGTCATCGCGCGGGGCGAAGGCCCCTACCTCGACGATGTCGACGGGAATCGTTATGTCGACTACGCCTGCTCATGGGGACCGCTTATCCTCGGGCACGCGCATCCGGCGGTAGTCGAGGCGGTGCAGCAGGCGGCGGAGCGCGGCACAAGCTACGGCGCGCCCACCGAAGCCGAGCTTGAGTTGGCGGAGATGGTCGTCGAAGCCGTTCCCTCCATCGAGATGGTCCGCTTCGTAAGCTCGGGCACGGAGGCGACCATGTCGGCGCTCCGCCTCGCCCGCGCGTTCACCGGCCGCGACAAGATCGTGAAGTTCGAGGGGTGCTATCACGGCCACGCCGACGGCCTGCTGGTCCAGGCGGGCTCGGGGGTGGCGACGCTCAGCCTGCCCGATAGCCCCGGCGTGCCTCGCTCTTACGCGGAAGAGACGCTCGTCGCCCGCTTCAACGATTTCGGCAGCGTCGAGAGGCTGTTCGACCACTACTCCAGCGACATCGCCGCCGTCATCGTCGAGCCGGTCGCCGGCAACATGGGCGTGGTGCCGCCGCAGCCCGGCTTCCTGGAATCGCTGCGCAAGATCAGTTCCGACTACGGCAGCCTGCTCGTGTTCGACGAGGTCATAACGGGCTTTCGGGTAGCCTACGGCGGGGCGCAGTCGCTTTTCGGCGTGACGCCGGACCTGACGTGTCTGGGCAAGGTAATCGGTGGTGGTCTCCCCGTCGGAGCGTACGGCGGCAAGCGAGCGATCATGGAGATGATGGCGCCGATGGGGCCGGTGTACCAGGCAGGGACGCTCTCCGGCAACCCGCTGGCGATGGCCGCCGGCCTGGCGACGTTGCGCGCCCTGCGCGAGCCGGGAACATACGAGCGATTGGAAGAGATGTCGTCGCGGCTGGGGGACGGGGTGGCGGCCGGCGCGGCGGGCGCCCGCGTCCCGCTGCAAGTCAATCGCGTCGGCTCGATGATCACGCTCTTCTTCAGCGAGGCGCCCGTTGTCGACTACGCGGGCGCCCGCCGCGCCGGCACCGAACGCTACGCCCAATTCTTTCGCTCCATGCTCGACCACGGCGTCTACCTGCCGCCATCGCAATTCGAAGCGCTGTTCGTGTCGCTCGCGCACAGTAGCGAAGACATTGAGCAGACTATCTCTTCGGCCAGCGCCGTCCTCAAGGAGATGGCTTCTTCCTGATCGTCGAAGGGGGCGGGGACGGCAGCGCTCACGCCTCGCTTCCCGCAAAACGCCCCTGGGGCGGGACGTGGGAAAAACTTCCGCCCGCTCGCGCACCGCCGCGGTTTCGACCCGCAGGACTGCTCCTCATTTCCCGCTCGCCTACGTGGACCGTCCACACCCCTTTCCGCGCAGCGACGCAAGAACGCCCCACATAGTCTGCACGCCGGGAAAGGCCGCACAACCGCGGACCCGCCCCTTCCCGACACCACTTGCCGACCTCGCCCGCCTAAGGTATACTACCGCAAAACTGATTAGATAGGTGATCGCTATGAAGCTCTCGTGCCTCCAGGAGAACCTTGCCCGCGGACTCGGCATCGTCGGCCGCGCCGTGGCCACCCGCACTACCCTCCCCATCACCGGACACGTCCTCATCGCCACCGAGGACGGCCGGCTCAAGCTCTCCGCCACCAACCTCGAAATAGCGCTCACCGCCTGGATCGGCGCCCAGATCGAAGAAGAAGGCGCCATCACCATACCTGCTCGCCTCCTTACCGACTTCGTCAACTCGCTCCCGCCCGAGCGCATCGACATGACCCTCGCCCCTCGCTCGCGACAGCTCCGCCTCGTCTGCGCCCGCAACGAAGCCACCATCGGCGGCATGAACGCCGACGACTTCCCGCCTATTCCGCGCATCGAGGGCGGACAGGGCCTCGCGCTCGACCCCGAGAGCCTCCACAAGGCCATCTCCCAGGTCGTCTTCGCCGCCGCCACCGACGATTCGCGCCCCGTCCTTACCGGCGTCCACACACTGATCGAAGGCAGCGAACTCACGTTTGCCGCCGCCGACGGCTTCCGACTCTCCGTCCACCGCCTCGTTCTGTCTGCTGCCGCCGACGAACGCACCGAACTCATCATTCCCGCTCGTGCCCTCTCCGAGCTCAACCGTCTCCTCCCCGACGAGGAAGAGCCCGTGCAGATGACCCTGAACCCAGGCAAGACCCAGGTGCTCTTCCGCCTCAAGAACATCGAAATGGTCGCACAGCTCATCCAGGGCACCTTCCCCAACTACCACCAGCTCATACCCCAGAGCTACACCAGCCGCGCCGTCGTCAGCGCCGGCGACTTCCTCCGCGAAACCCGCATCGCCTCCATCTTCGCCCGCGACGGGAGCGGCATCGTGCGACTCCAGTTCTCCCCCGGCGAGGACGTCGCCCCCGGCAAGATGACCATCTCCGCCCGCGCCGAAGAGATAGGCGACAACCTGGGCGAGATCGACGCCCTGGTGGAGGGAGAAGAATCGAAGATCGCCTTCAACGGCAAGTACTTGCAGGACGTCCTGCAAGTGCTGGAGAGCGAACAGGTTGCCCTCGAGACGACGAGTCCCTCAAGCCCGGGCGTCATCCGCCCCGTCGGCGTCGAGAACTACGTCCACGTCGTCATGCCCATGTTCGTCCAGTGGTGAGTAATGGGGAGGGCTTCCCCTTCCATCTCGAACTGGTAGTCGCCCCGCGGAGACCGATGCGTAGTGGTGACACGCGAGCGCAGCGCGAGGCGGATGCGCGCGCTCCGTCGAGCCCTTAGCGCGGTGCGAGTTTCGGGGGTCTATTGCCCGCCCCGGTTCTCTGGACGAGTGAAGCGGCCTGGGCTTGGAGGCCGCTCCCCGGCTACCAACTCTGGCGGGCTGGCTTCCACCGCGCTTTGTCTGGAGCGCCTGCGAGGATCGGATCCAGAAAGACCTTGACTCGTTCGTACCCCACCGACATGTCCGGGTCTAGCCCCACCTCGGCCGCGATCCTTCGGGTAGGCGGAGCGCCACTGGGCTGGCGGCGGAGAAAGCGAGGCTGGTAAGGGGTGGGTGCGGCGGGCGTCGAAAGTGGCCTCTAGTGCTCTACTGAGGCGGCCGGCCTGGAAGCCGAAGACCGACAAGATCATCACCAGGTCAATGAGGTCCTTGACGCGCGTCTGACACGACCGCCAGCGTAGCTTCTCGTGTAGGCGTGAACCTTCTCGGCGACGTGTTGTTCGAGGGGCAGCGCCGGGACTTCCGCCGGCGGGATACCAGCGAAACTGAGCAACTCCGGGCCCCGAACGAGCTCTGGATCAGCGGTGAGCGCCTCGCCGAAGCTAACGTCTACCGTGACATCCTCGAAAAGTCGGCCGGCGAGCTCTGCGGTAACGTGGTACCTCACGGCGGCGCCCCCCGTTGCGTCGAGCTTCCCAGTGCGTTCGACAACGAAGGTGAAGTAGTCCCCAAGGTCGAACGACTGCGCCGCAACGAAATCGGCCGTCGCCTCCTTCTCGCTGTCCTGCCGGCCGAGATCCATGTCCTTCGTCGTCCGGAACTCGGGTCCCAGACGAAAGTGCAGCGCCACCGCACCCTTTACGACCCACCGGTTCGGAGCCGCGACCATCAGGCGCGCCATCAAGCGGTCGAAGACGACGAGCTTGCGCAACCGCACGAGCGGGACGCCCGTCTGGCCCGCCATCGTAACGAGCCGCCGCTCAAGGGCCGTCCGAAATGCGCCGGCGGTTGCGTACTTCACTCCCCCACCCTGCCGAGTGCGCTCGCTACCAGTGTCGCCACCCGCTGCCCGCGCTTGTCGGCGCCGCGTCGCAGTTGCTCAGTGGTCGCCAGCCCCCGCTCGATGGCCTGGATGACCGCCATTTCGACCTGTTCCGGGGCCATCCCCGCCTCGGCCGCATCCAGGATGCTGCGAGCGGCCGAGGTCAGCACAATGCCCTCGCGGACGACCCGCTCATCCGACCGCACCGGCCTAACAGTCGTGTGAACCTTTACGCCTGGGACCGACGGAAGGTTACGCCGGGATCGGGGAACCGTGAGGTGTACGGCGTCTGGAATCACATCGCTGAGGCCCAGCAGGTCGAGAGCGCTCTCGTGCGAGACCACTGCAACGTCCCTCCCAACGGCGAGCCAAGCGGCAAGCACGTCCTCACGGGGGAACGACGGGTACTCTCGGAAGCGGTATAGGCCGCGCCTGACCCGGATGAAGTGGCCGCTCTTGACGTGATGTGAGAGCAGCGCCCAGCTGAACCCACAGGCTCGGGCCTCTTCAGCAGTGAAATAACCGCGATGCTCCGAGGCCATTTCGAAGAGCCGGGCACGGTCGGGCCTGGAGGCGGATGGGCGCACTGGCGATGCCGCCTGGATGTCACTCATACCTCAAATATTATTTGATGTTCAGGAGACACGCAAGAATCTTAGAAGTCGAAGGGCGCGCTCGGGAGCCGCCGCAAGCGGGCTGACCCGCTGGCAGGCGATGCCTCAGCAGCGCAGACCTGAGCGGCGCCCCAATGCGCGACGGTTTTGAAGTTCGGCGGAGGCCGTTCCACGCCCTCCCTTTATGGCAATTATAAAGGCCATTTCGTATTGGAGATCGACCTCGACCGTGCCCTCCCCTGCCGGCCGTCCCAACGTTGGTCCCCAACTTTGTGACCAGTTTGTGACCAGTTGCCGAGCGCACCTTAACATTTACTGCGCCTGCGGGGCGTAACCAGTCGAGGCTCTTCGCTCCGATCCCTTCTCGTTTGGCGCGAAGCTAGCCCAGATCGGTCTGCGAATGTGCGACCCGTGGATCACGGCGACTGCCGTGGCACCGCGGCCGCCGATAGCCATCATGCAGGTGACCGACCGGGTGTTCGCCTGCCAACGGCCCGATATGGCGACGAACGATCACAGGGGCCGGCGCCTTGCCCATGAAAGTCCCTCTTGTGCCCCCGCATGGTGGTGGGATCGCCAAAGTCGCCATCCACTGGTATACTTTTGCGCAGCGGAAACCGCAGTAAAGGGTGAGGGAGGGCCAAATTAGAGTACTGCTGGTGGAGCCAGAGTACTACACCCGCTACCCGCCGCTGGGACTCCTGAAGCTGGCATCGTTCCACAACGCCAAGGGAGACGAAGTTGAGTTCCACAGGGGCCTGCGGCCTGTTGGCCGCGCGCCTCGCCTCATCCTCGTGACAAGCCTGTTCACGTACTCCTGGGCACCCGTGCACCAAGCTGTCGAGTACTATCGTACCCTGTACCCGCGCGCCGAGATCAGGCTCGGCGGCATATACGCCACGCTGATGCCCGAGCACGCCAAATTGTCGGGCGCGGACGAAATTCACAAGGGCCTTCTGCTTGAGGTGGAGCGCTTCCTCCCTGACTATTCGCTGACACCCGGCTGGGACTCCAGCATCATGTTCGGGACTCGGGGCTGCATCCGGAAGTGCGCATTTTGTGCAGTGCCCCGCCTCGAAGGCAAGACGTGGGGACCTGCCGAGGAAATACGCGATCTGGTTTATCCGGAACACAGGAAAGTGGTCCTCTGGGATAACAACATTCTTGGCGTTCCCAACTGGAGGGACATCGTCGAGGAACTCCAAGAGCTCGACGTCGAGGTCGATTTCAACCAGGGCCTCGACGCCCGGCTCATCGATGAGGACGTCGCGCGTGAGCTTGCGAAACTGCGTATTCGACCGATTAGGATGGCATATGACATTCCCAATGAGAAGAAGGCGCTCGAGAGGGCGATACCCGCGTTGGAGGCCGCGGGCTTCAAGCGCAGGCGTATGGTCGTCTATACCCTCTACAACTTCACTGACACGCCAGCGGACTTCCTAAGTCGGGTGGTCGATCTGCTATCGTGGGGGGTTGTCTGTTACCCGATGCGTTACGAGCCGCTCAACTCGCTCATCAAGAATCGATATGTCTCACCTCACTGGACAGCGAGGCAGTTGGAGATGGTGGCGAAAGCGCGGCGCGTCATGGGTGCCGGAGGTGCCTTCCCGCCCTACAGCGCCCTTCTAGACAAGTTCGCGGGGGCTGCATCATTCGAGGAAGCGTTCTCGATGAGGCCGGGGCCGAGACCACGGTCGGACCCGGAAGGAGTGGCCGGATTCATCGAGGAGCCTACTCCAAGTCTGAACGGCGACCGATCGAGCTTCCGCGAGCTTCTCAACGACCCTAGTACGCTGTTACGTGCGGCCACCTGCGCGGGGTGCGACAGAAAGATGGGGTTAGGAGAGCGAGCCTTCGCCCTGCAAGATTACGCCGGAAGATATGTGGGATATGTTTGCCCGCTCTGCCATCCGAATCGGAAGTGGATCAATGGCCTGTGGCGGTCGGTGCTGGGTGAAGAATTCTCGCGGGATGGCCACGGTGGGCGCGAGTTGCCGGTGGAAGTGATCAGTAGGACTGTCCACTAAGTCTACTCAGCATCGCCGTCTTGTTCCCAAGTCTCCAACTTCTTGCGAACATCACGTGCACACTGACGATACTTCACGGGTTCTAGGTCCTCCTGAAGAGTCTCATCTACGATGTCCACCACCTCACGCGTGTCTTGCGGCCACTGAATAGGGAGTGAATATAGCATCTGAGCGATACTTTCTTCATCAACCGCCGTAGCCTCGGTTGCCTCCTTCTCCGGCTGCGCGAGGCCGACGCCAACTGGCGCACGTTGGCTCGATGGCGGTGTCATAGGGGCACCGAGACTTGTTACACGCGCGCCCTTCTCGTCCAGGAGTTCGTCAGGCTTCAGTGCAGCAGAAGTATCTAGCTCTTGACCTGCCTCCTCAAGGCGGCGGAGGACCTCGGGAAGGTCTGACGACGGCTTCGCCCCTCTCGACAGCTTTTGTACGTCAACTAAGGCCTCCCTCCTTTTATCAGCGGCACGTTCCAGACGTCCGAATTCATGCCTCAGCAGTTCGTACAGCCGCTCCTTTGCCGCACTCTCTTCGAAGTCATTTCGTTCAGCAGTCGGTGTAATCGAACCGTCGAGCACGTAAACCTCGCCGGTATACCAGGGATACAGAACGCCGTACCCCCTTCGCCCCCAGAATTGGCGCGCGAACTGTCTATCGCCTATGGCGAAGCCCTTCACTCGTACAAGGAATCCCTGGACGTGTGCGGGCTTGATCCCTCTCCGCTCTCGATTCAGGCACGCCCAAATGAGGGCAACCGGCGATCCGGTATTCGGATCAGTCAGCAGCCGTATCGTCGGTGGGATGAGATCCTCTACAGCCGGTTGCACGATGAGTTGGTCGGGATCATCGCCGACCTTCACGACGACGCGTATGAGATTGAACTCCGGGACATTTGTAGCAATAGCTTCTCGGACGGTCGCAGCATGCTCGAAGTCATCTGAGAAGTCCAATGGGACCGTGGACACGAGATAGGCGGACAGTGCGTCCACCTGCCCAACTCGCGAGTTGAATCTTTGGGTCGGGTTGGAGAGGCGAACCCTAGTGAACGATCCACTAGGATTCCCGCGGGCGACTCCGGCCGGCGCATCGCTAATGTGAGTGTATTGATCCAAGACGTCCATCAGTGACACAGGATCTATTAGACCTTCTCTCGCCTTTTCGATTTGAGAACGGATGTCGCCGTACATGAACTGAAGACGATATGCGTCGTGACCTGCTGCTGGTCTGGTAACGATCTCGAGACGATCGCACACGGAGAAGGAGGAGTAGATTCCGATGCCTCTGAAGCCAACTTGCGTGTCTTTACGCTTGCGAGAAATCGCTATCTTGCGCGCTTCGTCAAGCTCCGACAAGTCCATACCCCTGCCGTTGTCTGAGATGACAACTTCGTCGTCGCGGACTTCGATGCGGACGTCGGTAGCCCTGCCGTCAACAGCATTCTGGATGTACTCGCGGACCACATCAAGTGGATTCGTGTACAGGGCTCCCGAAATGATTTCCAGAACCTCCGCTCCGATATGGCCACGTCCCACCGGCAGGTCGTAGGTTCCGTCTGGTCTCTTCCTTGCAGTCATCATTTTGCCTCCTGAGTTCCCCTGGAAAATTACTTTGTCAGACTCGAAGTCTCAAAGCGGGAATTCTCGTGCCGTACCTTGCCATAGATATTTCTCCTCAGGAAGCGAGCCACCTCCGGGTTGGGGCCAATCACGACGAGCTTTAGTGGGGCCGCGTTCTTCCTTTCTCGACGCATGAGATTCGACCTGATGGCGCGGCGGAAGACGAACCGCGCGAAGAGGTCTTCCGGCGGAAAGCGATACCCACAGACGTATATCTCGTCAGCCTGTTGGAGCCGCCGGAAGGCATGTGCCCATATCTCTTCGACGTCGGCACAGCCCCGGAACGTCTTGAAGAAAGTGGGAGGTACGATGAAAGGCAATGCGTTGGTCAGAAACTTGGCATCGCGCTTACTGATCTTGGGCCAAGGGGCTCGATAGAGCTGCCGGTGGACCACGTCAAATCCGGTCCTCGATTCGAGCTCAGCACCACGGAACCAGTCGAGGGAGCCATGGAGTTTGAGAAAGGCAAGTGCGGGAGAGCCGCTGTCGTTTGGGCAGTGGTCGAAGGGCAGCCCCCGCTGGCGGAGGCGGCGTTCGAAGAGGAGATCCCAATTGAAGGTCATCACCGTATCCCGCACGGACAGTCGCGAGATGAAACGGTCGACGTATCCGATTTTGGTGTGCCTGGCCTCCGCTTGCCGTTGAGCTTCTATGAGCAGATCAGCGATGGTTCTTAGAAGCTTCGACCGCAGCGACCTGATGGCGTCTGCCCTGAGCATCGTGGTGGGCAGAATCTCGTTGAACTCTTCGGCCATATCCAAGAGGCTCATGAATTCCTCGATGTTTTTGTCGGCAAGGGACCGAGGCGACGGAGGAAGAGTCCGAGCCGCCGGGTAGAAGTACCGCACTGCCTTGTCGACGTCTCTCTGATCGTCAGGATCGAGTCTTTCGTGGACTCGTACAAACAGGTCCGAGGCAAGAGGAAAACCCGCACCGTATGACGCGCCGGCACCAAGCACAAAAACCCGAGATGCCCCTACCCCCTTGCTTCGTGCCATGACTAATTCAGTCCCGCCGGCAACTGATCATGTCGTGCGGTTCTCATCCCAGCCGCGCAGGCAGACGTGTAGGCAACTGGCCGACTCACAGTAGCCTTCGGACCTGCTTATAGATCTCATCCCAGTTGCGGCAGCGCAGCACATTGTTGGGAAGAGTCAGCACCGGTTTCTGGTTGTAGGGCTGTTCTAGTAGGAAGACGACATCACAGATGAAGGCAAGCTTGGCAGCCTTCTCCGCGTCGTCCTCGACAAAGAAGCGAATCTTTCTCTCGCGAGCGATGTAAAAGCGATTTCGAAAGTGGCCCTCGGGGTCGGACACGTTTTCGTTCCCCTGCTCGACGGTTAGTCTGTCGTAGGGGTAGCCGTGTTTGGAGAGCCAAGCTCTTGTAATAAGGCTCATCGGGCTGGTGCCCAGTTTCGACCGAGCCCAGCTGACCAGCGCGCCGGGCCGCCAACGGCTCCCGAGGCTGTTATTCGATTCAAGAGGGCCCAGCCATAGTCTGGCGCGATTCAGCAGTCTTGAGAGCCACGAAGGATCGCCGTCCGCATCCTGAAGAGCCAGCGCAGCCTCCCGCCACCTAGTGGTGGTCTCCGCCCGCTGCCTTGAATCCACCGCGGTCAAGTCAGGCCACGCCCGGTGACTAAAGATGTGTACCTTCAGCCGGAACGCGTTCTTGAGGCGCGCGAGATATTCGGCTGCGCCCTCCAACGGCGGCATGTCAGCCCAGTATTCGGCGCTATTGAAGACGACCCTCTCATCCTCTCTGGTGACGCCTTGCCCTGGGTCATCATGCAGCGGAATTGTCGTGATGTTGTCCGGATCAAGGTGTTTGCCAACCTTGTCCTGCAGGAGGCGAGAGAAGTGCTGGCGGTGCTTGTTAAGGACCCCGTCAATATCCACGCCTATCGAGTATGACCTCAGATAGGCGTGTTCCCGATGTTTGGCATACCGTCGGTACGCTTCGTAGTGTGCCGGAAACAGTACCGCGCCGGCCCACACCCAGCCGGGCGGTGCCCCGAGAGAGAAATCCACCAGCGCCGTGCCGCTTAGCAGCACGAGTCCCGATAAAAGGTAGAAAGTGTCCAACAGGGCAAACGAGAGAATGACGGGAAGGAAGTAGACCCGTTCTTCATACGCCGGCTGCGATGGCGTCTGGGGGAGTACCCTGGTCCGGAGTTTCTCTTCTATGCCGATCTCGGCTTGATCGTAAAAGTGCTTCCTGATCGCGTTTACGGTTCGGGCGTACAGAATGACGTCCATGCGCAGATTGACGACGTAGAGCATGACCGTGAAGCCCACTATGGAAATGAGCGTCAGTGCAGCGCCCAGCACGACTCCCAGGTCATCAATGGCCGCAAGGCGCTCCTCCGTATCGGAAGAGAGCCCGATGAAGCCAGACAGTAGCGCGATGGGAACGGACATGATGAGGAGGTAGTACCGGAAGAAGGACGAGATGGCTTCGATGGTGCGGAAATGTGCCTCGGCGATATTCTCGTACTCGGTGATCAGGTAAGTGTGAAACTCATCGGTGATCGGCGAAGGGCCGGAGGAGTCTGGAGACGGGACTACCAGCTTCGACCTTTGGGGATTGCTTGAGCGTTCAGCTTTCACGTCTACCCCGTCAGCTCCGCCAGCGACTGCTGGATCTCCCGCAGCTCTGGGTCCGACAGCCCCCATAGGCGGGCGGCTACTGCATCGATTTGCGCTTCGATGGAGCCTGACTGGTCTCTCGTCCCTGCTGCCGTCTCCTCGTGAGCTTGCTTGGATAGCTCCGCAAGCCGGCGATGGACATCATCGTGAGGGTCAAATGCGGGAATCCGGACATGCTCTAGGATGTGAGTACTCGTCTGAACCTCGACGACGTAAGACGCAACCACAAATTGGCAAGGGCTGCTATTTAGCATGGCGCAAACGTAATGCGCCTCAGCTTCGGAATCGAGAGGCACTAGCATGAGCTTGTGGTCAGGGATGACAGGCTTACCGTCGAAGAGGCCCACGACTGCCGCCGAGAGTTTTGAGCCTTGCTCCCTCCACACCACCTTATAGGGCGCAAAGGTGTAGTCGCTGATACCGAACAAGATGTAGAAAGGATGGCCTTTTCTCAAGAGCTTATAGGGGGCCCTCTCTAGCAGATGGTTCTGAAACCGTTTCAAGTAGCCGTATGCCCGCGGAAACTCAGAGTCGAGAGCAGCCTCATTGATTGCTTGCCATCCTGTCTCCGTGCTATGGGGCACCAGCATATGAAGGCTGGGCACGCCATACCAGGCCCTAACGTCGCGCCCTCGTAGCAGTGGATAGACAAGGTCAGGCTCCACGGAAGCTTGAACAGCTTCCGCCTTCCGCTTAGCGCCCTCATTAACGTTCGAAACAACCAATAGCCCGTCTGGCCGCCTAGCCACAATGTTGAGCCAATATACCCCGTTTCCCCCGACCGTGTGGACACCGACGTGTCCTTCGTAAGCGGCACGCCCGATAACGCGGGTCGCAGCGCGAAGCGCTTGCGGCCGCCCCGTAATCCATGGGGCCGTAGCCTCATCGCTGGCAACCGGCATGGCTACAAAGTTGCTTCGCATTGTCATCTCGGAGACGGCGTCGAGAGTAGCTTCCTGCGGTATCGAAGTGCCCTTCAGACGTTTGCGCCACAGTGTGTAGGGTACCGGGTAAGTCGTTGCCGCGGCTTTCTCGATGATGACGACGCTGGTTCGATTACTGGCTCCCTCAAATGGCTGCAGTCTGACCATGTCATCAACGTGGCGAACCTTGAAGGGCCGGTTGGCGATTGAGAACCGTCGAAAGCATTCTCCCCCTTGAGTTTTGAAGACTGATTGTGTTATGACGAACCCCAGCCTGCCGCCGGTATCTA
This sequence comes from Dehalococcoidia bacterium, assembly GCA_030018455.1. Lineage (NCBI taxonomy): Bacteria > Bacillati > Chloroflexota > Dehalococcoidia > Dehalococcoidia bacterium. The sequence continues at coordinate 598,043 of JASEFU010000001.1, read as the reverse complement.
CATAGCCATCCAAGCACACGTAGGTGAACAACATTGATATGTCTCGGCTTTGTTTGCCTAGTTCAAATTGTGGCCGGCTCGCCTTTGCCGTAAGACCATACCCTTCCCAGAGCCAGCCAGTGTCCGACCGGTACGAGCTCGGAAGGTTCGCCCAGACGACCCACGGCGGATTGCCGGCAACGTAGTGAAAGCGACCAACGAACAGCGGCGCGAAGGCGTTCTTAATGATCCGTGCCCAGATGCCGTTTACGCCGGCCTCGTCCAGTTGGCGGAGTCGCTGGTACAGATCCTGCACCACATCCAAATCCTGCTTGTCCCGTCCCTCGACAAGGGGAAAGATGGCGAGGAACCGCCTGCGAAAGTCTTCTGGGGTCCGCTTCAACTCAACAGACTCTTCTAGGAGCCGCGCGAGCTGATCGACGTACTGGGCGGTTACGAGGGACCCCGGTATGGCGAACTGGCCTACGACGGTCTTGAATCGATATTGCCGCTCTTCTGGTCCCATCATTCTCATTTGCTGCCCTACCAGCTCTTCCATCTGGGCTGGTGTAAGGATGGAGTCGGCCAGGTAGACCGGGATGTTCACCTCGCTCTGCCGGTGCTGCAGTAGATCGCCGATGGCCAAGAGGTAGTTCGTGCGGGCGGACATCACAGCGAGCGGGTCTAGGTCAAAACCGACGATATTCGCCAGTATCTTTTGGAGAACGTCGGCCTCCGGAAGCATTTTCTCAAGTGCCGTCTTCTTGACGCGCTGTATCGCCAGCACGAGAAAAGTGCCTGAGCCGCAGGCAGGATCAAGTAAGCGCTTATCGGGGTCGCCTTGGTAGCCAAGCTGGTTGAGGAGCCGCTCGGCCAGCCAATCGGGCGTGTAGTACTGGCCAAGGTTGTGGCGAACCTGTTTCGGCATTACGTTCTGGTAGAGCTTCTTGAGGAGGTCCCGGGTCTGCTCCGGGTCCACGTCCAGAGTCACCAAGGAATAGTGCGCGAGTTCTGAAACGATGCGACGCACGGCCTTGTCTATCGCCTCGTCCCAAACGTCGAGATACCAGCCAAAGAAGTCTCCCTCAAGAAAGTTGTTGATGCCGAGTTCTCGGAATATGCCTCCCCGTTCCATCTTTCGGAGGTAGTCGAGCAACTGGTCTGTCGAATAGCTAGCAACCTGTCGAAGGCCGGTGCCGAGCTTCGGAGCCAGGTAGAAGTGTGCGACCTGGAGGGCCAGCAGCTTGATGAAGGTCGCGTAGTAAGTATGGATGGAGAAGAACAGGCGGAAGGCGTTCGGGCTGGCGTCCTTGATCCCGTAGTTGCGGGCTAGCCTTCGCAGATCGACGCGGCTCCGCCCCTCGTCATACCCGCATACCTCCGCGAACTGCTCGCGCCACTGATCGTAGATGACCTTCACCTTCGGATGGTCTGTAGCCACCAGAGCGCCATAGATCGTACTGACGCACAGGCGAGACACCGTAGTGTTCTCGCCGAAATCGCGGACGAGGTGGTCCGCTGTCAAGGCCACCTCGGTAGAGAGCGAGGCAAGGTAACGGAGGAAGGTGGCAGTGGACTCTGGTGTGACCGGGAGCGGCTCATCGACAGTCCAGGCGCCCTCCTTGTAGCGCGCGAAGATGTACCACGAGCCATCCGTGGCTACGCCGGCCATGCGCTCGACTCGGTGGCGCTCAATCCGGTGGAGCTCGTCGATGTACTGCCTGACCTGGTCGATGGCGTGTTGGTTGTTCCGGTAGCCGTTGCTGCCATGGAGCGACCGAGGAGGCTCGTACTCGATTACGAAGCGGTTGTAGACAGCGTCGGCGCGGCCGGCGATTAGTGTCCGTTCCTCCTGCACTCGAAAGGACACATCAAGGGGCTCTGCGAATTCCTCGATGAGGTTCGCAACAGGCCGCCGAAACTCCGCCTCATTGCCCGCCTTAGCAGCGGCCTGGGATATGGCCTTTGCGATGCGCGGCGACTCCCGACGAATAAGCTCCTCAAGCTGTAAGGCCTCGGCCACCTGATTCCTCAGATCTGCTGCTGCTTGTACGCCGGCATCGGGAAAATCACCTTCACGGGCTGGCGATAGACAGCGTGTGTCAGAAGTAGCTCTCCCTTGGCAAGCCGACTGACGTTGAGCTTCACCTCGTCGTCCAGGAACCGGTAATCGGGCTGGAGGACCTCAGCGGAGCCCGAGCGACCAATGACCTTGGTTGCCGAGTTGCCCGTCACCCGGCTGTGAACCGCACTCATGAACTGCTGCGCCGAGATAAGGGTGACCCCAAGGGACCTGCCACGCTCAGCGATATCCAACACCTGCTCAGTAATTGGCGACGTGCGGGCTCCACTGGGCGCGTACTTGTTGAGCTCATCTACGAAGAAAATGATCTTCTCCGGGACTTCCCGGTCTTGATCGTCCTCCGCCTCTTCTGCCTTCAGGGTGTAAACCGTGCGCAGCAGGTCGCCGAATACGAGTGTCTGCTCGGCATCCGTGAGCTTCGCGATGTCAACCACGTACACGCGGCCACCCCGCAGTTTGGCAATCTCGTCTGACAGGAGATGCTCGTTTGTGGCCCGGGAGTCGACGAAGATACCGGACTGCCGCGTCTGCACCAGGCGCCTGAGATGGCGCCGAAACTTGCCGACGGATGCCTTGTGATGGTCACCCCACCGTCGTGTCTGTCGATCTTGCGGGTCGAACAGTGGCAGGCCCCAGAGGAGATTCTGCCAGCTGTGAACGTTTGCGAGGTCCCCTTGTCCACTCTGCAGGCCCATCATTATATCGCCGATGATGGACTCCATTGTCCCGGATGGGTCGGACACATCCGTCATCAGGAGGTCGAGCTTGTCGGCAGTGGCGTCCAGGTCATAGGCGTAAATCTTGTAGATGTCGGGCGGGAAGAAGCTGTTGGGCTGTCCGGTAGGGCCTCGCGGGAGCAGGTATGTCACCGTTCCCTGGTCGAAGGGCTTGGGCTCAAGCTGCATTCGCTCCCAGAGCTCATGTTGGTCGGCGCTCAGATCCGGCCCTCGCTCATCGACGTGGAGCAGGTCACCCTGTTTGACGTTCATGATGATGACCGCGATCTTCGAAGGGTCCTCTGCCCGTTGAAGGATACTCTGGATTAGGAACATCGCGTAGGAGGTCTTGGTCGCCAGTCCTGAGATTCCTGATATGTTCACATGGGCGGACTCTGGCCCCAAAACGTACCTCCGGTCGATGTAGGCCACGGCGGCGACACCGTTGCTCATCTTTATGAGGCCAGCCGGAATCCGGTCCCTGGGCACCATCTGGTCGATCCCCAATGCTTCTTCGATTCCGGCCGAGTCGGCGAACAGCACGGGGCGCTCGTTGGGCACGGGCATATAGATGCCCGCGTTGTTGCTCATTACATTCGCCTTCGCGATGGTAGTGCCTGTTCGGGGCGTGTTGGGCTCTTCGCTCAGCTCGCCGAAGTTACTGGAGATGAAGTTGGCAAGGTGGCTCGGCGCGTCCGTACGATGCTCGAGGATTGTGACGAGGCCGTAGGTCTTGCTCGCGTGATCGGCTTCTTGCGACACCTGGCCGACCTCGACGATGTCGAACGGGTTGACGATTATGTCGGGGCCAAGCCAAAACTGGAACTTGTCGGAGGTGTTCGGATCCCTCTCGGTGGCCGAGGTTCTGCCGACGGGAGTTTGCTCAACCTCGGCTTCCGCCCTCACGATCTCCGCAGCTTCGGGTTCTGTCGTCATCTCAGCTCCCTCCCCTCGATAATGCAGGGGTCTGGCGTGGCCATCGAATGGCCCCCATGAGGACCTCCTGCGAATAGAAGCGGGTCTTGATCGCCTGTTCGGCGACGAAGATCGGGTACAGGTGACAATGCCAGCGGGCATCGCGCCCATACGGGGTGACGTTCCGCTCTGCTACCAGGCAGCTTGACAGCCTGTCTGCAACCTCGGCTGGCACCGGTGTGCCGTCTGGTCGGGGCATCTCGACCTTGATCACGCCCATAAGAGGATAGTCTACTTCCTTCTGCTCGCGTAGCCGGACGTACCAGAATGCCACTTTGCCGCCATGAGAGCTGAGAGCCACTGTCCGGTGGCCATGTGGGAGTCCCGCGAGAATGGTTGTGATGTCTCCGCGCCGACTGCCTCGCCCGCGCCCAAAATGAAACTCTGGGTCCTTGCGGAACGACTTGGCGGCACCCAGAAGATAGGGCGCCTCGATAAATTGATCCAACTTCACCGCGCCATCAAGAATGAGCCACGCGTCGTCACTGCGAGCGGTATCTGTCTCCTTGATGAGTTCGATCTCGAGCTGATGCATACGATAGCGAGCCTTGGCACCGGCTTTGTCTCGTGGGTCGCGCTGGCTGTCCTTCGTAAAGAGATCGGGCACGTCAAAGTCGATGATACGAAAGCCAGCATCTGCGACCGAGAGCTTTTCCAGCTGGCTCCAAAGTGTGGTCGACAGCCCGCCCCCCTGGGCATGCGGCACCAGCAGAAGCACCTCGTGACGGCTTGCGCGAATTCGTAGGCGCCCATCGTCCGCACGTTCCACTACCGTTGCCCCTACCTGGGCGAGTTCGATGGGGAACGAACGTCTGTCCTCAACGGCAGACCCTAAGAAGTACGTGCGGAGGCTTCCGTCAATGAAGAACCGGAATTGATGGAGCGTTGAGCGCGATATGGGAGGCGTGAGCCTGTATATGTCGTCGATTGACGGCTCGGGGTCCTCGAGGAACGCGGTGATGTGCTGCTCTCCCGCGTGTACGAGAGCGTCCTCAAGTTCCTCTTGATCGGGGCGCTGGAGGTACTCAACAGCGCCGCCACTGGCAGGCAGGATCTGGGTGCCCTTGCCAAGAACTTCAAGTGCTGGTGCAAGAAAGGACAGCGGGTTTGCCACGAGCGAGCCCCTCAGCCGAATTCGCTGGAATCTGGAAAGGCTGACCCAATTATAAGGCCTTTCACGTTCGAGGGCGAACGCCTGTACGCACCTGATTGTCAATTGGGAGACTGGGCTACCCGAAGTTATGCGCCTCCGGCGCCAGTACTACGTCGGCTCGCAGCGGCCCGAACCGCTCCGCGATCACGTTCACCGTCCCGTCCCTTCGCTGTAGCTCACCGCGCACGATGACAAACGGCTGTGCCCGCACCAACGTGCGCTCCCGTTCGTAGAGGTCGGGCTTAACGATAACGTTGACTAACCCGAACTCGTCCTCCAACACCAGGAAGACGAAGCCTTTGGCCGTGCCCGGCCGCTGCCGGCAGACGACCAGCCCCGCCACTTCCACCGGCGTGCCGTCCGGCAGTGAGTCCAGCATGCGGCTGGGCACCACGCCCTCGTGCAGTTGCGGCCGCAGGAACGACATCGGGTGGTGCTTCGGCGACATGCCGAGGACGGCGTAATCCGCCGCCATGCGGTCCCAGTCGGTCATGGGCTTCAGTTCGACCATGTCCTGCCCCGTGGGCAGAGGGAGGGTCAACTGCCGCTCGTGACCGTTGCGGCCGTCTGAGCGGTAGAGGAGCCCTAGCTGCCAAAGCAACTCCCGCCGCTCCAGGCCGAAGCTGTCGAAGGCGCCGCAGGCGATCAGGTTCTCGACCGCCTCCCGCTTGAGGCGCGTCCGCTCCAGGAAGTCGAACAACGACCGGAACTCGCCGTCGCGGTCTCGTTCCTCCTCCACCTCCCGCGCCGTGGTCTCGCTCAGGCCCTTCACGTAGCGCAGGCCGATCCGCACCGCCTCGCCCCCGATCGTGCAGTTCGCCGCGCTGCGGCTGATGTCCGGCGGCAGGACGTCCACGCTGTGGCGCTTGCCGTCGTTGACCAGCACGTGGGGGCCGTAGAAGCCCATAGGCTGGGCGTTGAACAGGGCACAGAATGACTCCGCCGGGTAGTAGGTGCGCAGCCAGGCCGTCTGGTAGGCGAGCAGGCCAAAAGCGGCGGCGTGGGCCTTGGGGAAGCCGAACTCGGCGAAGCCGGCGATCCTAGCGAACACCGACTCAGCCGTCTTCTTTGAGACACCGTTGCGGAGGCAGCCCTCGATGAACTGCTGCTTGAGCTTGTCGATGGCTTCCCGCGACCGCTTGCGGCTCATGGCCCGGCGCAGGCTCTCGGCCTGGCCGGCGCTGAACCCGGCGACCGCCATCGCCGCCTGGAGCACCTGTTCCTGGTACAGGATGACTCCCAGCGTCTCCTTCAGCACCGGCTCCAGCGACGGGTGGTCGTACGTGACGGGCTCCTGGCCCATGCGGCGCTTGATATAAGGGTTGACGGCGCCGCCCACGATCGGCCCCGGGCGGATGATCGCCACCTCTACCGTCAGGTCCTCAAGCGACCGTGGCTTCACCCGCGGTAACGTCTGCATCTGCGCCCGCGACTCGATCTGGAAGACGCCCATCGTGTCCGCCTGGCAGATGGCGTCGTACACCCGCTCGTCCTGGAAGTCGATCCGCGAGAGGTCGATGCGCTTGCCGTGGTGCTCCTCGATAAGGTCCAGCGTCTCGTCCACCGCTGAGAGCATGCCGAGGGCGAGGAAGTCGATCTTGATCATGCGGGCGTCGTCCACGGAGTCCTTGTCCCACTGGATGAGGACGCGGCCCGGCATGGCCGACTGCTCCAGGGGAACGAGCTCGCATAGGGGCTTCGACGAGATCACCATGCCGCCGACGTGCTGACTGACGTGGCGGGGGAAGCCGGCGATCTGTTCGACCAGGTCGGCCAGGTGACGCCAGAGGGGGGCACCCACCTTATCTCGATAGTGCGCCAGACGGTGCATCTCCTCGCGGATCGTCTTCGCGGAGCCACCCTGGCTGACCTTGGCCAGCCGGTCCAGCTCGGCGGGCGGCAGCCCCAGCGCCTTGCCCACCTCCCGCACGGCGCCGCGGATGCGATAGTTGGGGAAGGTGGCCACCAGCCCCACGTGCTCGCGACCGAAGTGCTCGTAGACGCGAAGGATCAGCTTCTCGCGGATGTCGCGGGGGAAGTCCAGGTCGATGTCGGGCACCGAGGCCATCTCCTCGTTGAGGAAGCGGCCCAGGAAGAGGTCTTTGGCGATGGGGTCGATGTGGGACAGCCCGATGAGGTAGCAGATGAGCGACCCGACGGACGAGCCCGGCCCCGGCCCGGCGGGCCATGCGCCGGCCGCCCGCGAACCTCCTCGGCTACCTGGTAGGCGAGCCGGAGGATCTCGCGGTGGATGAGGAAGAAGCCGGCGAGGCCGTGGCGCTCTAACAGAGCGAGCTCCTCCTCCAGCCGTTCGCGCACCTTGGACGTGATGCGGCCGTAGCGATCCTCCGCCTCCCGGTAGCACAGCTTGCGCAGGTAGGAGTCCGGCGTCTCACCGTCGGGCACCGGGCAGTCGGGGAAGCGGTAGTCCAGGTCGCGGGTGAGCTCGAAGTAGCAGCGCTCGGCGACGCGCAGGGTGTTGGCGACGGCCTTCGGGTAGTCGCGGAAGAGTTCAGCCCCCTCGGCGGGCGGCTTCAGGTAGTATTCCGAGTTCTCGCGGCGCAGCCGGTGGGAGGCATCCAGGGTCGTGCGGTGCTTGATGGCCACCAGTACGTCCTGGAGGCGGTGGCGCTCCCGCACGTGGTAGTGGACGTTGCCGGTAGCGACGACGCCCACGCCCAGGTGCTCCGCCAGGTCGGCCAGAGCGTGGTTGCGGCGAGCGCCGCCGTGGACCAGGTTGTTCTGGAGCTCGACGAAGAAGCTGTCGGGGCCGAACCACTGGAGGTAACGGCGGGCCGCCTCCTCCGCTTCCCGATAGCGGCCCTGGGCGGCCAGCGAAGGCAGCTCGCCCTTGCGGCAGCCGGAGAGGGCGATGAGCCCCTCGGTGTGCTGCGCCAGCACCTCCGGCTCGACGCAGGGCTTGCCCCTTTCGTGGTCGAGGTGGGCGTGGCTGAGGAGGCGGCAGAGGTTGGCGTAGCCGCGCTGGGTCTCACAGAGGACGGTCAGGTGGTGACCGTTGGCCAGGGTGACTTCGGCACCGGTGATGGGCTTGAGCCCCCAGGCGCGGGCGCACTGGGCGAACTCCATCGCCCCGTGGAGGCCGTCGTGGTCAGTGAGGGCGAGGGCCTCGTACCCCAGCTCCCGCGCCCGCAGCACCAGATCCTCGATGTGTGAGGCGCCCTCAAGGAAGGAGAAGTTGGAGTGGCAGTGGAGTTCGGCGTAGGAGACCATGCTAGTATGCTTGCTTCGACCATCGGCCTCGCAGGAGGTCTCGGTACAACGTCACCGTCCGCCCATCCTCCAGCAACAGCCGGTAGTACACCCGGCTCACAGGCCGCTCGCGCCACCACTCATCGTCGATGCGCCAGGTTTCCAGCACCGCCTCCACGGCGTAGCGGCGACCCGAGAGCCAGACGGCGGTAGGGCCACCGCGCTCGTCGGCCTCCACTCGCAGCGGCCGCGGGCGGTTTAAGGGCCTGCCCTGAGCTATGTCGAAGGGTCGTACTCGACCAGCGCGGCCCGTCGCTCCGGGATGCGCGACCACGGCTCTGCCTCCACCACCTTTCCAATGAGGCTGCGCCCCTGCTGCGCCTCAAGCTGTCGCACCGCCTCCTCCACCTGCCGCCGCAGCTTCGCCCGGCCGCCGTCGAACATCGGCGCCTGCTTGCCGGACTCAGCGCTCAGGCCCACCAGCTCCACCTCCAGTTCCTCCACTGGAAGCCGCGGCGGATGGCGCTCGACCGCGCTCCTGACGGCGAACCAGGCGTCGCGGGGGTCGGCCAGCGCCTCCCCGGAAGGAAACGGGCAGCTCCCACGACCCGCCGCCGTCCAGAGCCGCCCGGAGGACGGCCTTGCGTACCCCGCGGCTGCGGCGGCGGTCGTCCCCGTAGGCGGCGAAGACCAGCCGCTGCAGGCCCGCCAGGATCGCTTCCAGCGTGACCGCCGGCGCGGGCAACTGAAGGCGCCGCGCTAGCGTCTCCTCCTTCACCCTCGGCACCAGCGGCTCGTTGTCGATGCCGTTGGCCAGCTCCCAGCAGCGCTTCACCTCCGAGCCGAACTGCTGTTGAAAAGCGTCCAGGGGCAGGCGGGCCACCTCGCCGATGGTCTCGATGCCCAGTAGTCGCAGCCGCCACAGCATCGACTCACCCGCCGGCAGGTGGTCGACGGGCAGCGCCGCCAGGAAGGCGGCCTCCTCGCCGGGCGGGACCGCCTTCGCCAGGCCGGGGCGGGTCGTGGTTGCCGCCACCTGCGCGGGGAACTTCCCGCCAGCGATGCCCACAGCAGCCATGAAACCGAAGCGCCGGTGCAGGTCGGAAACGAGTCCCCCCGCGTAGGTCGAGGAATCATCCGCCAGGCCGTTCAGCGAGAGGTAGGCGGTGCCGAGATCCCGTGGCTCGACCTGCGGGCTGTAGTCGTCAAGGAAGTCCAGAATCTGGTCGAACCGGCGCCGGTAGTGCGGGAGGTCCGGCGGCAGCACCACCGCTCGCGGGCACAGCCCGATGGCCTCCGACATCCGCATCCCGCGCTTGACCCCCAGGGCGTCGCCGCCCAAGGAACAGTCGAAGACGGCACTCTCGCCGATGAGGATGAGGCAGGCGGCGATGTCAGGCCGACGCTGCCGCTCGACCTCCACCGCGAAGCGAGGGATGTGCATACAAGCAATGGGCATGGGGCGGCCTCAGCGCCCATAAGTATAAGAACGTCTGTGCTACTATGTCAAGGGAAGGGCTGCACCTAGCGCTAGCGCCTAGAAGCGTTTTATCAAGCGCGGACAGCCTTGGGGGTATAATCCGGGCTGATGATCGATTACGTATTGAAGCCGATAACGGCGATCCTAGACTGGGCGCTACGGCGATCCACGAGGGGCCTAATTACGCATATACGCGAGGCCAGACGAGTTGGCGGTGAGGATGATCCAGGGATTTACGTCGCCGTCGTCGTGGAAAACCCGCAAGGTCAAAACGCCTTCGTGGACCGCTTTGAGGTCGAGATGCTCCGACCCTTGCGCCGAGAGGTCGACGACGCGGAGTATCGGTCTCAGCCAGCAGTGACCATCGGCCAGTTGGCTCTTAATATTCCTGGCCACGGGCTGAGTGATCCCGTAATCGTCATCGCAAAATTTAGCGCTCACATCTCCTATGAGGAGCCCTGTGTAGCGCGCATAGCCGCCGTGGGGAGGAAGGGCTTTCGGAGGAGGTGGCAGCCAGTCGAAGTCCCTCCGTTGAGAGAGGGACAGACCGAAGGATTGCGTGAAAACCTGTCGGTGATTGCCGTCCGGCTCCTCGATGATGGTGGTCATCAGGTGGAGATTCTCAATCGAGGAAGAGAGGATGCTTGGGACATCCTGCTGGAGAACCATGAGCCAGGGATTGCTCCTGCCACTGATCAGTTACGAAAAGGCACAATTCCGTTCCTTGGGGCGGGTAAGAGTGAAGTTGTGTTCCTGACGGATGCTGACCACCACTATCGACTAGATCGGCCTGGCTACGGTCTTCGTCTAATTTGGCAAAACAGAGATACCGGCGGACGCTATGTTGCGCTCTTCTATGCAGAGGAGAGGAAAAGGGGCATCCGGTTTAAGCCCAACAGCCAAGCCACCACGAAGAGTGAGTGATTCGGTCAAGGGCAACAACAAGGCCGCGCGCTAGAAGAAATCGAGCGCGTGCTCTGGCTTGACTGGCCAGGGGATCAGTTTACCGGTGATTCGCTCATCCGCACGCTCGCCAGCCTTCTGCGCCAAACGTTCATAAGGACTTGGGGCCTTTTCAAGACTCGGCAGAAAGACTATGTGGCGGCCCATCTGGACGGCCAGCGATGTCATCCAAGCGGGCCGCTGAACCAAGAGAATCCGCCGTTCCTCTCTTGATATCTGACCTTGGGTTGTGACGCTGAACACTCGGAGGAGTTCATTCTCCGGGTTCGCCAATTGCTGACGGACAATATCCAGGCTGGTTCGCAGGATATAGCGATAACCCAGGGCAGCGAAGGCAGCTAGGTAGCCGGCCCGGAGCCACCCGACGAGCGCTGGCCGGTGGCGAAAGCCTCGATAGAACGTGAGATTGAACTGTGACCCTTGCCATGAGCCGGACTCCACGAGTCGATCTAATTCCTCCGAGAGCTTGTTCTGCACCCGTGGGTCATTGCTGCCTGGCACGCCGACAACTCGAATCGATTCTTCGATTGCGTGGACTTCGACGTTAATAGAGTGATCAGCCATGGTAAGGCGGGCCGGGGCAGGTCGACCCATCGTCCCGTAGTGGAAGTCGTAGATGAGTTCCCTCTTCATCACCTCGTGGTCTAGTCGTGCGCCAGCACGGCTATTGCATCGTCGGCAGGTCAAGACAAGACGCCGGCCTCCAAGGCGCTTCGGCGGTACGTGCTCGACCGTGAGCAGGTCAGTCTCCAGTGCCTTCGGGAGAAAGCCACGCAGGCACAGTGGGCAGATGTAGCAGCGGGGGGACCCGGCTGACAGTATTCGCTGCGCGGCGTCGGCACCCCTTTCGAACCAAGAGGATCGTGAACGACCCGTGTTCACCATGGGCGGCGCTACCTCATCCGTCCTGATGATACAGGAACCGCCTGCCAAGTCGCAGCCGCGGCCCGTCGTGGTTGGGAGGGAGTCCCTGAGGTCTGCGGGCACAAAAAAAGCGGGGATTCCCGCTTTCTTTGTGCCCCAGGCAGGCTCGGGCTCGCCCGAGGGCTATCGCTTCGACGTCCGCCCAGGGGACGTGCCGACCGGTCCGCTGCCGTCGGCCCGCAGGTAGACGAGGCGGCGGCGACAGGCGAGCCAGCTCCGCTGCATCAGGTCGGCCACCACCCTCGGCGGCAGGTCTGCTATGGCGATGAGATGGGCGTCCTCTTCCTCTGTCCAGGGGGCGCCTCGCCGCTGGCGCTTCTTGATTCGGGTCTTAACTGGCATGTCTCTCTACCTCCTTCTCTCGTTGCCGGTCCTCAGGCTGCCTCCGCGCGCCGACCGCTCGTCGCCGAGCGCTGGAGGTACGGTGCGATCAGGTCCATGAACCAGAGGCTATCGACCTTCCGCAGATCGACGTCGTACGCGTGCTCCCGTAGGAACTCCACCACGGCCTCGTCGGTGATGAGCCAGCTGTCGCCTCCCTGCTCGGCCGTGCGCTCGGTGTAGCGATGCGACGCCCGGAGCTTGCCTGAGCGGATGCGGGCCAGCACCCAGTGGGGATCGACCCCCAGCGCCTCGGCCAGCGAGCACGCGGTGTAGCCCTCGTCGTACTTGCGCAGGCCCAGCCGCTTCGCCTTGAGCCGCACGGCTGTCGGCGACCGGCCGAGCCTTCGGGCCAGGGCCTTGACCGAGACGTGGTGGAAGCTGCCCTCCAGGTACGCCTCTTCTTGGGCGGTCCACGGCCTATCCTTGGGCCGGCTCAGGCCCAGGGCGGCGGCCCGGCGGTTGACCGCCCAGCGAGGCATTCGCAGGCGACCGGCGATCTCTTTAGAGCGGCCTTTGACGGTGGGGTCGTACATGCGCACCAGACAAGCGTCCATGGCTTCGGTCCAGAACCACTTCTTTTCGGGCATGCTATGTCCTCCTGTGAAAGGGAGGGGGAGCCTCTCAGAGAGGCTCCCCCTCTGTCCAGCGGCCAGCCGGCCTCAGAGCAGCCGCAGTTGCTGTCCTTCAGGCGGCGGCGTCTTGTCTGCGCCGCTTTCGCTGCGGACAGCAGCGGCAGCAGCGCGTTCCTTGGTGACGGGTTCGTCCGGCTTTGATGGCTCTTCCGGCCGGTCGCCGTTCCGCGACGGTGCCTGACCCACGGTCGCCTGGAACAACGGCAGGTCAATAAGAGCGCTGAGGTCGCCGTCCTCCCGCTCCGGCAGTGCGAACGGCGCAGGCTCCGGTTCGGGCTCCGGCTCCTCTGGCGTCATGTCTTCCGGCCGGAGGGCGGCCTCCACCTCCTGCTCCGTCTGTCGCACGCCTGCGAACAGGCCCTCCAGGGAGTCCTCGCTGGCCTCGACCCGCTCCGTCAGGCTGCGGGCCAGGGCCATCAACAGGTCGTCGCCTTCGTCGCCAAAGCTCGCCAGGCCCTCCTCCACCAGCTCGCCCTCGACGGCCAAGGAGCTCTGTAGCTTCTTCGCCACCAGCGCCAGCGCCTGGGCCTGGAGAGTGCCACGGTAGGCGAAGTAGACGACCTGCACGGGCAGGCGCTGGCCGATGCGCCAGGAGCGGCGGCTGGCCTGCCGCATGGTGTAGACGCTGTACTCGACCTCGTACCAGACGATGGTGGGGAAGTCGACCAGGTCCAGCCCCGTCTGCACGAGGCGAGGGTGGACGAGGAGCACGTCCAGCCCTTCCTTCACCCGGCGCTCCACCCACTCCTCGCGCCGGTCGGCGGAGACGGTGTCGGACTTGAGGGTGGCGACGCGGAAGCCCGCCCCCCGCAGGACCGACTCCAGTCGCGGCGATATGTCCCGCGTGGCGGTGTGGATGATGTAGACCAGCACCCGTCGGCCCTCGAGTCGCTCCCGCCGGACCAGTTCGAGGAGGGCCTGCTCCTTCGGATAGAGGCGGTCTTCCGGCAGCGGCGGTACGGAGGCGATCACCTCGTCGGTGCGCGTGTCCAGAACCGTCTCGCCCTTGGTGCAGGCGTCGGGGTAGGCGAGGAGGCTCTGGAGGTAGGCGGCCAGGAGCCGCTTCGAACCCTGGGCCAGCGCCTGCCTCACCGCCGCCTCCAGTTGTCCCGCCAGACGATGGTAGTAGGCGGCCTGCGATGCCTCCTGCGGGCCGTCTCCGCCTTCCAGTCCGATCAGCCGTACCTCCTCGCGGTACTCCGGCAGGCCCGACGCCACGTCGGCCAGACGGAGGAAGGCGGTGTTGCCGATGAGGTGGAAGAGGACGGCCGGTGAGACGCCGGGCTTCTCCACCACTCGCGTGCGGTAGCCTCGACGCCGGCTCACCCGACCGTCCTCGTAGGCGTCGTCGTCACCCTTGCGGGTGATCCGCTCTACGATGCCGTAGCGGGCCACCCAGCGCTGCTCGTCCCTGTAGGCGAACTCGTCGCGCACGGCGGGCGAGAAGCGCCACAAGAGGTAGAAGAGCGTCGAGCTGTAGCCGCCCATGAGCGTGCCCGTAAGGGTGAGGACGCGGCGACAGGACTCCGCCAGGGTGCCAGCGGCCAGCCCCTGAGCCGAGCCCCTGGCCTTGTACTCGTGCTGCTCGTCGACAACGAGCAGGTCGAAGAAGGCGGGCATGCGCCGGGCAATGTAGTCGGCCAGCGGGAAGCGACGAGGCCCTGACCGGTCGGCCTGCCAGAGGGGGCCGCCGCACTCGCGGCAATTCTGTTTCTTGCGCTCGAGCTGCTCGCGTTCCAGAGGCAGGCCCTCGTTGTCCAGGGCAGGAGCGAAGCAGGCCGTGCAGCAGAGTCGACGGACGGCCTCGCCCTCTTCATCGCGCAGAAGTTGCCCGTTGGCGAGGGCTAGACGCTCCACCACGGCGGGCGACCAGCGGTACGAGAGCTTCGCCTGCTCGCGCGACAGGACCACGAACAGGGGATGGCCCCCCAGAAAGGGCAGGCGCCGGAGGTCCGTGATGGTGCGGACGATAGCAGCGCCCGCGCCCGGCACCGTGGCCAGGATCTCGCGCTGCCACTTGCGCACCAGGTGGGGCGGGCAGAGGACAAGCACCCGCCGGAAGCCGGCCAGGTGGGCAGCCGCGGCCGCGATAGTGGTCTTGCCGGTCCCCATCTCGCCCACCAGGTTGGTGCCCCGGTGTCGCTGGAGGGAGAGGGCCACGGCGCGAATGGCGTCGCCCTGGGCGCCGAGCGGCCGACGCCGGAGCCGACGCAAGTCGAAGCCCCACTGATGCCGATTGCGGGCCGAGTACAGGGGCGGGTATGTTCGCAAGACGGCTCTGGTAATGGCGTCCTGGAAGATGGCGATAAAGCGGGCCAAGTTCACGCCGCCCGCTCCTCTGTTTTCTCTGTGGACCCTCCCTGCTGGATGACCTCGAACCGGCCCGTGCGCAGGTCCAGAGCGACCACCGAGGTGCGCAGGACCTCCCGTTCGATCTCGACCTCGGGGTCGCCGGACTCCACCGGCACCAGCTCCTTGTAGGTGCGGCCCTTGACCAGCAGCCGGCGGCCGTCGGCCTCCAGCAGGATGTTGTTGAGGAAGCCGGCGGCGATGAGCACCGCCAGGTGGCCCCGTCGCAGAGGCATCAAGGGCCGAACGGGCCGCTCCTCTGCCGGCCAGAGCCGCTCGCCGAGAGACGGGCTGGCCCAGAGGCCGGACTCCCGCGCCTGCTGGGCGGCCGCTTCAGGGTCGAAGAACCGGGAAGCGAAGAGGACCGGCCCCGACGGGAGGGCGGGAAGGTCGTAGAGGGGCTCAGCCGAGCCCGCTGGCGGAAGCTCCGGGAGGGGCTCCTCCGCCCACGCCTCGAGTTGCTGTCTCTGGCCGTCGCCGCCCACGGGACCGTCTCGCTTCACCGCGAGGAGCACGACCTGGCGGAAGTCGGCGTACTCCGGGTCGGGGAAGCGGTAGCACGCGAGCCGCGTGTAGTGGCCGCTCAGGTAGCGGGCGGAGACGGCCAGCCGCCTCTGCGGCACGATGAAGACCAGCAACCCGCCGGGGCAGAGGGCGCGGGTGAGGGCCGTCAGGAAGGCGTGCTCCAGCCGCTTGCTCTCATCGTCGTAGTCGTAGGGCGGGTTTAGCCAGAGGCAGGAGAAGGCGTCGTGGGCCAGCCGCACGGCGAAGGCGCTCGCGCAGACGGCGTGGTCGAGGACGGCCTCCGCCTCCTGCCAGCGGTCGCGGGCGATCTCGATGCCGTAGGTCTCGCCGCCGATGGCGTCGGCGAGCTGGCGAAGGGCGGCGCCCGTGCCGCAGCACGGGTCGAGCAGGCGCACGGCCTGTCGGGCCGTCGGGTGGGCGGGCCGGATCAAGGCCGCGACCCGCTCGACTACCGATGACGGCGTAGGGAAGTAGCCAGCGACGGCCACGCTCTCTAAGCGGGCCACGGCTAGGCCGCCTCCGCCTCGATGACCGTAGTGTCGTCTACAGGCGTCGGGAGTCGGCGGCGCCGTACAGCCTGGCTGACGTCATCCTGAAGCGCTGAAGGGTCGGGCCGGCAGCGGTAGGCGTGGACGCCGAGCGACTCCAACGCTTCGACCTCGTTCGCCTTGAGTCCCCGCTCCCAGAGCCAGACCGCCCAGGACGGGTGCAGCGGCAGATCGACCCGGCGGTTCAGGAAGCGATAGTGGAGCGCGGGCGCCTCCTCCTCGCTGCGGGCCAGGAGGAGGAACTCCTGCCGGTCACACAGGTATGCGGCCATATCGGGCACCAGCATGCCGTGGTAGGCCGCGCCGGAGGGCAGGCGTCCGCCGTAGAAGCGCCACGTGCCCCAGGCCTCGCGGACCAGCCAGCACGGGTAGCCAGAGGTCAGCTCGTCTTCGCTCAGGTAGGCGGTCTCGCCCTTCACGAGACGGGCCCAGAGGGCGCGCACGGCCTGCTGGCTCCCCAGCATGGAGATGAACCAGAGCTGGCCCCCGTCTTGGGCGCAGGCGTCCACGGCGGCGGTGAACCCTGCGGCTCGGATGGTGAGCAGTTGCATGGAGGGTCTCCTTTCTAGAGGGGGGATGAGCGGGTCAGCGTCCCCTACAGGACGCCTTGATCCTTGAGGCTGACGAACCGCCCCTGGCCCACGATGACGTGGTCCAGCAGGTCGATGCCGAGCAGTCGCGCGGCCTGCGCGGCGTCCCGGGTCATCTGAACGTCCTCGGGGCTTGCGTCGGGTTCGCCGGACGGGTGGTTGTGCACGAGGATCACGTTCGGCGCGTTGGCGACGACGGCGTCGCGGAACAACTCCGCAGTGCGCACCACCGCCGTGTTCACGTTGCCCTGGTAGACCATCACGACGTCTAGGACGCGGTTGCGGCTGTCCAGGAGCACCACACGCATCTGTTCCTGGGGCAGCGCTTCCATCTCCGGTGCCAGCAGGTCGAACACGTCCTGGGGGCGACGCACCTGCCAGGCCTTCGAGCCGTTGCCAGCGGTCGGGCGATAGCTCGACCGCAGCCCCGACAGCAGTCGCAGGTTCTCCCGCACGAGATGGAGGAGCGCCGCGTCGTCGGGTGCCAGGAAGGTAACCTGGCCCTGGGGCGTCTCACGCTGCTTCCGGGCCATCGGGTTCCTCCGGGCACCCGTCCGTTCGTTCGTAGAGGGTGAGGCGGAGCGGCCCGTCACCGTTCGGTCCCACAGCGAGCACGGCGTAGGCGCGCCAGCCGTGGAGCGGGCACTGAGGCTCCGGTATCTGCACCACGTAACGCGGCCCGGCGGGGGTCTGGATGAGACGTACCGGGCGTCGACCGTTGAGTGCCATATCAAGCAGCCCGACGGCGGTTCGGCCGACCGCCCGCAGGGACACCGTTGCGGCGGTTCAGTTCGTCGGCGAGGGAGCGGACGGCGTCCGCGACCTGCTCTGCGCTGAGAGCGTCGAGAGGCTGGCCGTAGCGCTTCTCCACCCAGGCCAGCGCCTTGTCCTCGTCTACGCCCAGGCGCGCCGACAGCTCCAGAACCCTGCGGCGCATCTCCTCGACCTTTGCCGGAGAAGGAGGCGGCGACGGTTGCGGCGCCCCATCGCTTTCGCTCAGGGCAGGCATAGCATCGAGGCCATTACGACGCACGTACAGTTTGTTACCGAACTGGTCGCCGAAGTGGCGAAGCGCCCGCTTCATGGCGTCGGTCACCGCCCCTTTGTAGGCGGCTTCGTGCGCCTCGGGCGTGTCCTGCGACACAAACGAGCAGCCCACGTCGGCCTTCGGCGGGCAGCCCCGGACGGCGACCCGTACCGTGGCCGTGTACATCCCCACGGCGAGCGACTCGCCGGTGTCAGGGTCGGCCAGGCTGAGCGGGCGGTAGTTGACCTCGCCCACCACCTCCGAGCCCCAGCCGTCGAAGCCGAAGACGCGATTGGCCTGGTTGATGATGGCCCAGCCCTCGATGTACTGGACGAGCCGTCCGTCGCGGGTCTCCCGTTCCGAGACGAGGAGCGGGTCCAGGGGCTGCTCCAGCAGGGCGAGCACCCGGCTGGGCAGCGCTTCGCTTTGGGCGTGTTCAACACGCCTGCGCAGCCTTAGGCGGCGCGCAGAGCGGGCGGGGCGTCGTTTGAATCCCATCGCCTTTCCTTTCTGCTGTTTGTTTCATCGAGGCAGCGCAGGAACGCTTCCCGGCCGCCAGCCAGGCGTCCCAGGTCGTTCAGGTCGTGGACGCCCGGCGGCAGATCCACGATGAGGGCTTGGCCCGTGAGTTCAGTGGCCAGTTGAGCAGCGGCCCGCTGGCCCGCTTCGTCGCAGTCCAGCGCCAGGTACACGCGGTGAAAACGAGCGAGGGCCTCCACCGTGGAGCGCGACACGCGGGTGCCGAGGAGCGCCACAGCTGGCATGCCCCACTGGGCGGCCGTCAGCCAGTCGAAAGGACCTTCGGTCACGACCACCTGGTCGCTCCGCGTGACGCCGAGGCCGAGCAAGGGCGTCGCCACTCGCAGGTTGAGGTAGCGGGGGTTCCGCCCGTCGACGCTGCGTCCGGTGAGCCAAGCGGCCCTGCCGCCACGGATGTCTGGGATCACGACGCGACCGAGCATCGTGTCCCATTCGCCGCTGAGGAGACCGCCACTGCGGGCAGCGGCCAGGCTGAGATCACGGCTGCGCAGGTATTCGGCGAGACCGCGGCACCCGAAACCGAGGCGACACCGCCGGGCCGTGGCCGGGCTGACGCCCCGTGCTGCCAGGTAGGCGAGGGCGTCGCCGCTTCGCCAGAGGGCGTCGTGGTAGAACTGGACAGCGGCGTCAATCACCTCCGCCTCCGTTGGGCTGAGGGCCGTTAGCCGGGACGCGGCCGGCAGTCTGACAACCTTCGAGGTGTCGTGTATTCGCTGCTCCGCGCCGGGGCCGACCAGCATCGCCGCCGCTTCCTTGAAGCCCACGCCGTGCAGGCGGGCCACGAAGTCGATGACGTCGCCGCCGGCGCCGCAGCCGAAGCAGAAGTAGCTCTGGTTGGCCGGGTAGACCACCAGGCTGGGCCGGCCGTCCCGGTGGAAGGGGCAGTTGCCGACCAGGCGGCGACCCGCGGAGCGCAGGTCCACGCCGGACCGGGCCGCTACCTCTTCGATGGGGTTCGACCGGCGAATGGAGATGACGTCGTACATGGGAGCCATCCTCAGGCGGCGCGGTGCTCCACCAGGTCGCGGGGGACGTGCTGGAGAAAGCGCGACGGCGCGGCAGTGAGCGGGTGCCCCCGGCTGGTCCGTCGCCGGGCGTAGGTCAGATAGAGCCGGTCCACCGCCCTGGTCACGGCGACGTACAGGAGGCGCAGCTCCTCCTCCAGAGGGCCGCCCTCGCCCTCGAGCCCGTCTAGAGCGCGGGCGTGGGGGAGCAGCCCGTCCTCCAGTCCAGCCACGAACACCACCGGCCACTCCAGCCCCTTGGCGGCGTGGATGGTGGAGAGAGCGAGGCCGTCGGCGCTGGAGCCGGTGTCTATGTCCGTGGCCAGGCTGAGCTCGTCCAGGAACTCGGCTAGCGCCTCCGCCTCCGACCGTTCGGCCAGGGCGTGGAAAGCGTCCAGGTTCTCCAGGCGCTTCTCGCCGTTCTCCTGAGAGCCGAGCCAGGCGCGGTACCCGGTCATCTCCAGGACGGCCTCGACAAGGAGCGCCGGGGGACCGTCGGAGGCCATAGCCACGAGCACCCCCATCGTGTCTAGAAACCCGCGCAAGGACTGCTGGCTGCGGTCTCCCTTCAACTCGCAGGGAAACTCAGCCTCGAGGCGGGCCAGGGTCAGCTCCTCGCCGTCACGGATGCGCTTCTCCAGGGAGGCAAGCCTGCGCGGAGGCGTATTGACGATTCGCCCCAGGGCTGCCACGTCCGACGGGTTGTGGATCAGCCGCAGGTAGGCCATGAGGTCACGGATCTCCTTGCGGGCCAGGAAGTCGTTGTTGCCCCGCACGCTGTAGGGCAGCCCGGCCTCCAGGCAGGCCAGCTCCAGCTCGCGGGCCTGGGCGTTGGTGCGGTAGAGGACGGCGCAGTCGGCCGGAGAGCCGACGAAGCCCTCGGCCAGCAGCCTTCGCACCTCGGCGACGACGAAGGCCGCCTCCGCTTGGGGGTCTTCGGCCGGTCGCACGATGACCGGGATGCCGGTGGGGTTGGCCGTCCAGAGGTTGCGCCGGCCGTAGTGGAGAGCGGCGCTGAGGGCGTTGGCCGCGGCCAGGATGACCTGGGTGCTGCGGTAGTTCTGCTCCAAGGCGAGCACCCGTGCCTCCGGGTAGTCCCGCTGGAACTCCAGGAGGTAGCGGATGTCGCTGCCCCGCCACGAAAAGAGATTTTGCAGCGGGTCGCCCACCGCGAACAGGTTTCCGTGCTCCGCTGTCAGCAGGGCGAGCAGCCGGTGCTGGGCGTAGTTCACGTCCTGGTACTCGTCCACCAGCACGTAGCGGTGGGTCTCCCGCAGCCACTGGGCCGCCTCCTCGTTCTCCTCCAGCAGCCGCACGGCGAAGAGGAGGAAGTCGTCGAAGTCCAGGGCGTTGCGCCGACGGAGCGCCTCCTGGTAGGCGGCGTATATCTCGGCCTGCTCCGGATCGTTAGCCCGAACGTCGTCGGGCCAGAGCAGCCGGTCCTTGGCCCGGCTGATGGACTCCAGCAGAGCCTGCCGGGGCTGTCCTTTCGGGTCGAGGCCGAGATCGGCCAGGGCCTGGTTGAGGGCGGCCCTCCGGTCCTCCTCGTCGCCGTAGACCGAGAGGTGGTCGGGGTCGAAGCCGAAGTGGCCGCCCCACTGGCGCAGGACGCGCAGAGCGAAGGCGTGGAAGGTGCCGGCCGAGACGTCCTGGGCCTGCTCGCCCAGCACCGAGGCCAGGCGGCGCTTCAACTCGCGACCGGCCTTGTTGGTGAAGGTGACGGCGAGCACCTCCGAAGGCTCGGCGATGCCCTGGTCGATGAGGTAGGCGACGCGGGCGGCTATGACCGCCGTCTTGCCGGAGCCGGGGCCGGCCACCACCAGGACGGGGCCGTCGCCAGCGGTCACCGCCTCCCGCTGCTCCGGATTGAGGCGGGAGAGGTCGAGCACGACTAGCTGCGTAGCGGCTGGGCGCAGTGGTCATCCCGCACCTCGCGGGAGCCGCACTGCGGACAGCAGGCGGGACTGGGATAGGGAGCGCCACGCCAACCGCAGTCAGGGCAGCGCATGACGTATGCCCCGCCGCCCTGGTGGACCCAGCCGCGTGTAGTGAAGGCGAGCGGCTCGCCGCACCGATAGCAGACGGCTGCGGCTAGCATCACTCCGCCTCCGCCAACTCCTGCCAGCGGAGCCAGAAGGCGATGTGCTCCAGCTCCAGCAGCGCTTCCGGCCACGGGTCCGACGGCAGGTGGCGCTGCAGGACCTGCGCAGGCCAGTCGCCCGGCTCCCAGTAGGCCGCGTGCAAGCTCTCCTCGTCAGCGCAGCGGCGAAGCTCACCCAGCAGCACTTCGACAGCGGGCGCGATGGACTCACGCCAGCTCGCTGGGCGTCGGTCGTAGGCCTCGTAGTCCCGCTGCCATACGGAACGTGTGTATTCGCGAAAGCGAGTCTCTTTGGACACGTTGACTCCTCCTTTCCTCGAAAGGCTGTCAATCAGCTGGCCCGCCCGGCGGCGGGCGCAAAGCTCTCCCAAGGGACGCACAAAGCCTGGGGCCGCCCCGTCGGGGCGGCCCCAGGAAGGTGTGGTCAGAGACTTCGAGGAGCTAGCTGAGCGGACGCGCGCCCTTGAGGGCCGTGGACGAGAACCGACCGCCGGGCTTCCAGCGCTGCAGGCCGATAGCGGACACGACCTCAAGCCGCCCGTCGTCGGCGGGCACGAGGATCGCCCCCTTGCCGAACGTGGGAGAGTAGTGGACGGCCCCTTCCAGCTTGAGGCGGCGACAGGCCTGGAGCCAGCAGCCGTAGACCTGGCGCACGAGGGGCTCAGGCATCTCGCTCAGGTCCTGCGGCTCTAGTAGGGCGAGAGCCTGGCGGGGCTCCTTCCGGTAGACCCGGCGGGCCTCTCGCAGGGCCTTCTCGACCTGGCCGGTCTTGACGGCCCAGTGCTGCCGCCTTATCGTCTCGATGGACGAGGTCACGACCGGACTGCTGGGATCGATCTTCCGGAGCGAGCCCAACAGCCTCAGGGCCTCGTCAAACTTTTGCTCTCTCGCCAGCGTTTCGGCCTCGGCGATTCCCTGGCGGAGCCGCGCCTCGCGCTCGCGTTCCGTGGCCTCCCGGCGCGTCGCCTCCTCCCGCGCGCGTTCCTCGGTCAGGAGACGAGCCACGTCCTCCCGAACCGAGAGGGCCGCCAGTTCGGTGGTCAGGGCAGCCAGCCGGTGGCGGGCAGTGCCAGCCACGGCGGCGACCGCCGTCGCGATCTCCCCCGCCTTCTTGCGGCAGTTCGGATTGAATGCCTGCTTCGCTAGATTCGCCGCCCGGTCGGCCAGAGCCTCAGCTTCGACGGCCACTCGCTCCAGTCGCGCGGCATTGCTCTGGAGCCGACGGTACTGGGCCAGCGCCTCCTCGGCTTCCTGGCGGGCAGCGGCGTCGGCTTCGGCTAGCTGGCGGAGCTCCAGAGCCGCCCGGCTCGCAGCCTCGGCCAGCCCTTCGAGGTCCGCCTCCGTGGTCGGCTCGGTCACAACCGGCACCAGCGCCCGTACCTCCTGCGCTTCGTCAGCGGGGACGAACAGATCGCTGAACCGGCCGAGCTCCTCAAGGCTCTTGATCACGATACGTTGGGTCATCGTTGTTCACCTCCTTGTTAGGCTATGAAGCTTGTTCGTCTTCGATCCGTTGGATGGGCATGGCACTACGTTCCTGCCCATCGTGTTGTGCGCGCGCTTCCGGCCGCAGCTCTACGACTGGCGTACCGGCCCGAGCGCGGGGAACCTCCAGGTCCAGCGGCACCTTCAGAACGGGCTTGCCGATGGCGTCCTCCAGAGTGCACGTCAGTTGGTGTCGCAGCGCGGCCAGCAGCTCGTCCTCGCTCACCTGACGCCCGTTGACTGACAGCGCCAGATGGACAACGTAGCGCCGGTCGCCGTCGGTCACCTCGAAGGCCTGAAGCAGCCCGTTAAGCTGCCGGCCCTCGTGGACGACCCGCTGGACGACGATCAGCAGCCCCGGCGGCAGCTCGGCGCCGAGGGCTCGGGCGTAGGCTCGCGCAGCCCGCCCTATGTCGCGGCGGAGCCTGCGGGCCTGTCGCCGGCGGGCGTCGATGATGACAGTCGGGCCGCGAGGCCGGAGCCAGCGGTACAGCCGCACCGCTGCTCTGCGCGCGAGGCCAGCCGCCCGCGCGGAGAGCTGCCAGCCGGTGTCCAACCAGCGGCTGACCAGCCTGGCCGCCTTAGACCTTGACCTTCGTCTCTTGCTCACGCTGCATTCCTCCTTTCCTCGGTGATTTGCTCGCGCAGGGTGTCCCACACCAGGTCGGCGTACTCGCCCATGAAGTGGCGGTGGCACTCCTCGCCCCTCACGGCGGCGAGGGCGAGGGCCAGACGCTTCACCTGCCCAACGGGCACGTCCAGCGCGACCAGCGCCAGGACGACCTCCCGGTACTCCGAGGGGTCGATGCGTTCCGCCGCGAGCCTGAGCTTGTCCCAGGCGGACAGGCAGCAGATCTCTCGACGGGATGCAATGTCGTGTTGCACTGTTTTCTTCCTCCCTTCGGCCTGCCTGCCGGCAGGCAGGCTTGCTACAGGGGCCAGACCTTCGACAGCACCGCCACCACGAAGGCGACGCTGCTCATCAGCGCGGCGATGCGGACCGGACCCGGCGAGCGCCGTCCGCCCTGCCTTCGGGTGCTTCTCGACCACATGAAGTTCCCCCTTTTTTGAGCCTTGCGTATAATGCCCACTACAAGGCGCTGGCGTCGATAACTAGGCTGCACAACGCTAGATGCCGCGCTGGGGCGCCTAACTTTCATTTCATCCCAAAGTGGGGCGCCAAGACTTGACCGCGCGGAGGTTGGCATGGCTGAACAGCTTCTCTCAAGTGGCCCTCTGCTTGGATTCTTGGTCCTGGAGAAGACCGCCAAGGAAGACGGGTTTATCGCGGCGCTGATGGTTACGGACAATCGGGGATACCCTCTTGAGTTCCGCGCCACCACGCCCGTTCGGCCTTCACTAGTGCAGAGAACCCTGTACGGCGGGCAATTGGAGCACTATGTGGGGGTCGATCTCTGCGGTCCGACGCTCCTACGACAGTCATCGCGGAAACCGGGTACTGTCCTGGTGCCTGATCGCCAGCTACTGAATATCGCCGATCAAGTAGACCTAAACATGGCCGCGATCTGGCGCGCAGGCGAGGCACTGAAGGTTGAGGAGGAAGACGTCGCCGCCGCTGCGCGCGGAACGATCAAGATGTCGGGATCTCCCTTCCAGCCGCTTGTATACGAGGGGCGATTCAGGGACGCCGATTCCGAGAGGGACACGATCGCCTGCCTTGAGGACTGCGCTGGCCGCTTTGACCTGGTTGAAGCTTTCGAGCGCATGCGCGCAGCCCTGCAACTCCTGGCAAAGGAAGACCCCCGCTTCGCGTAGACACGGAGATGGGCCTATTAGATACCCTCCGCCGCTTCTCACGTATCGCTCCTCCGCAGGTCGTTGAGCTCGCTGAAGAGGAGATGTCGTGGCCCAGCATCAAGGCTCGGTCGGTGTCAATCCCGACGATCGAGCCTCCAGACCTGTCTCGCGATTTGGTGCTAACACGGCCCGAGATAGTAGAGACGGCGGCTCTGGGCCAGCCGGAAGTCGTCCAAGTTGACGGTCACCCCTGGCTACCGGCGTTCGAGATCATCGACCTACTGGACTCTCTCGCCAGGCCCGTTGCCTACGGGACTATCTACATCAAGAAAGAGGAAGAGGTACGTCGGCGAGGCCAGTCGCAGACCAAGACCAGAGTGGAGCCGTTCCGCCTTAGCCAGCGCCTTGATCCTAAGGGGCCGAAAGGCTTAGACATCTTCGAGCTGCTTCTCCCGATACTCATGCCGCCAGCAGCGACTGAGTTTCTGGATGAGCTGCTCTTCCCCGAGGAACTGTACCCGTTCCAGCGAGCGGGTGTGAAATTCCTCTTTGACAATGAGTCTGCGCTGCTCGCTGACGATATGGGCCTCGGCAAGACCGTCCAGGCGATCACGGCCTTCCGAGCGCTCATTCGCCGGTCGCTCGCTCTGCAAGCGCTCGTCGTTTGTCCGAAGAGCGTCCTCACGAACTGGATGCGTGAACTCAACCGGTGGGCTCCTGAACTTGTCGGGATTCGAGTTCATGGTGGTCAGCAAGGACGGAGGCTGGCCTGGCGCGCATATGTGGGAAAGTGCCACGTGCTAGTCACCACATACGAGACAGTGCGGCAGGATCGGGAGGCCATCAGGGGACGCGTATTTGATCTGGTAGTCGCTGACGAAGTGCAGAGGATCAAGAACCCGAACACCGCCGCCTCCCGAGCCGTTCGAAGCTTGAGTGCCAAGCGACGCTGGGGGTTGACCGGCACACCGCTCGAAAACACGTTGGAGGACATGGTTGCTGTCTTTGGGTTCATCAAGCCAGGGCTTTTTGAGGCCAGCGAGATTCCTTATCTATCGCCCCGAGCCGTTCGTGAGCGGGCCCGGCCTTACGTTCTTCGTCGCCGCAAGGAGGAAGCACTTCCCGAGCTTCCCGATAAGGTTGTCGACACTAAGTGGCTGGAGCTAACCGAATCCCAGAGGATGGCCTACGATCGAGCGGAACGTGAGGGAACGGCCCGACTCCAACAAACACCCGGTGTCACCGTTCAGCACGTTCTGGCCCTCATCCAGCAGCTCAAACAGGTGTGCAACTTCGATCCTGACACGGGAGAGAGCGCCAAGGCAGATTTCCTTTTGGAAGAGTTCCTCGAAGAAGCCTGCCAGGACGACGGAAAGGCTCTAGTGATTTCTCAGTACGTGAAAGCGCTTGAAGAGCTCGAGAAGAGGGTTCAGGAGTACAAGCCACTTGTCTACACCGGGAAGCTGTCCACCGCCCAGCGAAGCCGGGTGGAAGAGGCCTTCTCGTCGAAGGACGAGCACAAAGTTCTTCTTCTCTCCTTGAGAGCTGGCGGGCTAGGCCTCAACCTGACTCGCGCCAACTATGTATTGCACTTCGACCGGTGGTGGAACCCCGCGGCCGAACGTCAGGCAGAAGACCGGACGCATCGTATTGGCCAGCTCAAGACCGTGTTTGTGACGCGACTCATCTGCCAGGACACCATTGAGGAACGGATAGAGCAACTTCTCGAAAGAAAGAAAATTCTGTTCGAAGAAGTCGTGGATGAGCTGGCCGATGTGACCCTGGAGCGCGTACTGTCGGAAGAAGAGCTATTCGGCTTGTTCGGGCTAACGCCGCCGAGACGCGCCTATGTGGGCCCCCCTGAAGCGGCGCGAGAACCCGTCCCTCAAGCTCCCGCGGAAAAGCGCCCGGCCATCGTGATAAAGCCCGAGGAACCGTTCTCTAATGTCGTGAGGCTCCGGCGTATTCTTCGTGAGAGTGAGGAGTTCATCTGGTGGGCCGACCTACACTTCCACGCCCGAGCCCTCGAAGAGCTCATAGAGACTATTGATCCTGCGGTGGTCCGACAGGTGCGGATTCTATCGGGCCCGGCCAACGTTGATGAGCGGGCCAAGCGAGACTTCGCCAGATTCCGCGAAGAGGTACAGCGCAAGGGGATCACTGCTGAGTGGCGCGTGCTGCCAGCCTTCGCTCATGATCGCTTCATCATCAGCCAGAACGCCTGTTATAACGTCCCGCCTGTGAACAGCCTACTAAGAGGGAGCTACGCTGAGATACTCGAGACCCCTAATCGGCCGCCCTTCGACGACTGGTGGGCGAAAGCAGCCCCCATAGAGGACTTACCTTAGAAGGGCTAGGGCTAGTTGCCCCGGTGCTCCCAAGGTTTGTTGCGTGGCAACGAACCGCTCCTTGAACCGCTGATGGAGAGCGGCCGCCTTCGAGCGCGGCGTCCACATCGAGCGCAGGGCCGCCAGCACGAACTCCGGTGGCTCCTCGAAGTAGTCGGCCAGGATGGCCAGCGCGAGATCGGCCGGGCCGCTGCCGGCGTATCCCCACTCGACGCCGTCTGGCGAGTGGTACGGGACGTGCGTGAGCGGGCGGCGGTCGGAGGGCCCGTCGTCGGCGACGTTCTCGACGACTACGAATGGCTCGCCGCGCGTGGTGCTCTCGCGTTCGAAGACCCGCTTTCCGCTGTAGACCTTCATCCGAGATCCTCCATGAGGGCGGCGATCCCGTCGATGTCGTCCCCGAGGAGCTGATGCAGAACCGCCGACTTGGCGGCCCTGTCGGAGTCGATGGTGCTGTTGTGCCTCGTGCCGAACACCCGGCAGCCCTCGGCGGCAAAGCGTCGGCGAGCCGCCTCGAACGGGACGCCCGGCACATCGTGGAGCGCGTACAGGTCCCACGGCTCACCGCAGACCGGACAGTAAATGTCCATTCCGTTCCTCCTTTGAATGTTCTGATGTTCTGAGAGAATGCAGGAAGCCCCGTAGGGCGAACCCTGTGGGGCTTCTGCGTTGCAGGCAGCGGGCGAGACTTCAACGGCGCGGCGCCCGTCGCCTGCGGGCCGGACCGAGGCGGGTCGACGATGGCTGTCCGGCGTCGGTGGGGCTTCTATGAGATTGGCTTGTCGCCCCGAGCGTCGGGGCTTGAGTATGCTACGTGGCTAGGTCTCCGATGTCCTCCCTTCTGGTGGGTGCGTTCGTTCGGCGTGTTGCGCGTGCGTGTCCTGGACTCCTCGTTGACACCTCCTTTCGCTGATTCCCTACTGGCTTCTGCTGCCCTGTTCGACGCCTGGCCTGGAGAGCGAGCTCGTTTCCCTTGCGGGTTGATCCATCCAGGTTCTCGGACGGGCCGTCCGGTCAGTTTGTCTTCTGGCGATACCGACGAAACGCGCTTTTCACAGGGCCAAGCCTAGCTGAGGTGTCTCCAATGGATCTCCAAGATTCCGGCCCGTTTTCTCCAATCGAGGCCTCTTTTCTCCAATTTCGCCGTCGGGGCGTGAAGGAGGAAGATGGGGCGAGACGTGAGGATCGCCGCGAGTGAATGAGCCGGGGCAGGCCAGCGATCGCGGCATCTGAACCTAGAGGCGCTCCGGCCAAGGGCCGCCGTAGTAGGGGTTGGAGATGGATTGGAGAAAAATTTGAGGGGGGCTAATATGCTTTTTAGATTTGTGCTAAGCACTCCACCCATCAAGGAAAGATGAACCGAGTGTGGTAGTTCCACGCCAAGCGACTGAAGACTCGAAGGACACCTGGGACTTGGAGTAGTGGTTTGTCGGCACACCCTCCTTTTTCGTCATCCGATCCTGTCTTGACGTTCTTGGGACTTACTTGCTCTGGACCTCTGTGCGTTCGTCAGCCCAGCTTCGGTTCGGGGAAGTACGTGGCGCAGGAGCCCCTATACCTGGTGAGATGGCGCTACATCCTGGGGTCCGCCTAGCCTAGACTCTTAGGTGTGACGGCAATTCGAGCGGTGATGGCGTGGAGTTGCGGCAAGGACAGCGCCGTCGCCCTCTGGCGGCTCCAAGCAAACCCAGGCTACGAGGTGGTCGGGCTGTTCACCACCATTACCGAAGACTACAGGCGGGTCAGCATGTCCGGAGTGCGAGAAGAACTGCTTGCGGCTCAAGCCGCGGCCCTGGAGTTGCGGCTGTACACCGTCCCCATCCCGGCGGCCTGCTCGATGGAGACGTACGAGACGGCCATGGCGAAGGCCGTCGAGGGGCTGGTGACCGATGGGGTCGGAGCCATCGGCTTCGGCGACCTCTTCCTGGAAGAGGTTCGTTCCTACCGGGAGCAAAGGCTGGCTGGCACCGGGCTACATCCGGTCTTCCCGATCTGGGGCGAGGATACTCGGCGCCTCTCGAGGTGGCTTATCCGCAGTGGCTTCCGGGCGACCCTTGTCTGCGTTGACCCGAAGGTGGTGCCCTCGGACTTCGCTGGAAGGAGGTATGACGACGCTCTCCTCGATGACCTGCCAAGAGGCGTCGACCCCTGCGGCGAGAACGGAGAGTTCCACACGTTCGTTCATGACGGCCCGAACTTCCGCTCGCCGATCGCCGTCACGGTAGGTGACCGCGTGGTCCGCGACGGCTTCTGTTTTGCGGATCTCTTGCCAGGAGGCGACTAGCCAGGGAGCGTGTCGACACTCTCCTGCCCTGGGTGGGTTGTTTGGACCAAGCACTGGCGGGGTTCTCCACTGTAGACTCACCCTCACGCTGAATGTGGTTGCTCACCGCTGACAGGGTGAATCCGGCAGACAGGGATGAAGCAGCGACAGACTGGGTCGTCCCCAGGTAAGCCGAGCCGGCCGCCTACTCGACCGGCAGGCCCTCCAGCCGCCGCATCCGGCAGGCCAGGCTGAGCACAGCGTTCAGGCTCTCGTCGCTCAGCCCCAGCAGCGTCACTGCCAGGCGGCGCAGAGTCTCCGGGCGCGACGCGGCGAGCAGCCGCACCTCCGTCTCCGGGAACTCGGTGAGCTCCTCCTCGAAGAAATAGGCCGGCGACACCTGGAAGAAGCGGGCCAGCGCCTGTAGGTGCCTCATGGTGGGGTTGTCCTTGGCGCCGGTCCTCAGCCCCCAGATGTAGGCGGCCGAGATGGTCTCCCCCTCCCGGCCGTCTCTCTTGGAGATCGCCGCCGCCACCTCCCGGTAGCTGTACTCGCGACCGCGAGGGCTGAGGTGGGTGCGGAAGAGGCAGTCGATCCTCTCCGCTAGGGTGGCACTCACAGCTCTTCTCCCCCTTTCAGCGCCCGGCAGTGCCCCGACCAGTCGGGGCGATGGGCGCGCCTCGAATGTGGCCCCCATGGTGGGGGCGCTGACGCGCGTTGCGTCGCTTCCAGTGTATAGGAACTGAGGCGTAGTGAAAACGTTACAATAAGTTTCGTTCACAAGGGTTGACATAGCCGCAGCCACCCTTTTATGATGAGAGGCGTCTGCTTCCCCGCCCCGACGACAACCTGTTCCGGCTCGCAGGCAGGCAGAGAGAGCCATGGCAACGACGACCGCTCGGCGCCGCTGGATGGGTTTGGCAGCCCCTGCAGGGCTGGATGGCCGTATGCTGCTCGGCGTCGCTCTGGTGGCCGCCTCGGTTGTAGGCGGCCTTCTTTTCTGGGGGTCCACGTCGGAGACCGTGCCGGTTCTCGTAGCCGCCCGAGACTTTCCGGCGGGACACACCATCCAGGCCGACGACCTGTCGGTGGCGCGGGTGCGCCTGGAAGGGAGCCTCTCCTCCCTGGCGGTCAGGGAGGGCGAGCTTGACCAGGTAGTGGGCCATACCGCCGGCACGACGGTCCACGCCGGCGAGATGGTGGTGTGGCCGGACCTAGCCTCCGGCCCGATCATCGGCCCCAACGACGTGGCCGTGACCGTACCCGTCGAGGCCGACGCCGTGTATCCGGGCCTGCGGCCTGGGGACACCGTGGCAGTCCTGGCCACGACCAACAAAGGGAAGCCGGAGAGCCGGACCGTGACGCTGCTGGAGCGCGCTGTCGTCTACCACGTGTCCCTGGAGCCGGGACGCATCGCCATCGGAAGGGGCGCCGACGGCGCCGAGGCGGACAGGGGGTTGACGAACGTGACGCTCGTCGTGCCCAAGTCCGAGGCGGAGCTCCTCGCCCACGCCGTGGTGAATGGCGACGTGACGCTTGCTCTCCTGGCGCCGGAAAGCGGCTCCGGAACGTCGGCGCCGTGAAGGTCGGGAAGGCGGAAGTGCCGTGGCAGACGCCGGTGACCATCGACCTCCGATACGGGTCCTCCTAGCTGTTGGCAACCCCGAGAGGGAGAGGCGGCTGCGTGACGCCCTCTCAGCCGAGGGCTTGGTGGTGGCGGAACGCTGCCTGGACGGGCCGTCACTCGCCGAGCGGGCGCAGGCGTCCGACACAGATGTAGCCCTGGCTTCGACTGACCTCCATCGCCTCACGACCGCCACCCTGCTGGCTATTCGAGAGGCGCAATTGCCGCTGGTGTTGCTGGCCGAGCCCACCGATATCGAGAAGTACGCGGCCCTAGCGCACATCCTTCCCGGCGGCTGTTCGGGCCAGGAAGTGACCGATGCAGTGCGCCAGGCCGTGGAGCGGGGCGCCGTTTACGGGGCCTCGCCTGCTGGTGATGGACGCCAGATGGAAGAGAAGACGAGTGGGGGGAGCGGCCCCGCCGGGGGGCGCGTCATCGCCCTGCTGAGCGGTAAGGGTGCGCCGGGGGTGACCACGGTGGCCATCGGCCTGGCAGCCGCGCTGTCGGAGCGGGGCCGCCGCGTCGTGTTGGTGGACGCGGACCTCCGGGGCGGCAACGTCGGCCCCTACCTCGACCTGGACCCGCGCCGCGGGTTGGTGGGCCTGGCCTTCGGGCGCAACGGAGCGTCGGCCGCGGGCGCCGTGGAGGAGGAGCTTCAGGAGGGGCCGGGGTTCATGGTGCTGTCCGGCCTGGAGAGGCCGGACAGCGGGCTCGGCATGTCCGCGGAGCTGGTCACGGCGGCCTTCACAACCCTGCGAGAGACGTTCGACGACGTGCTGGTGGACGTGGGAGAAGTCGTTGCTGGCGCCTCGTCCCCCGCCTCCGACGCCGTCCTCCGTGGAGCAGACCGGTTGCTGGTCGTGGTGGGTGCCGACCTGGTGGCGCTGTGGAACGCCCGCGTTGTCATCCGGCACGTCCGCGAGGGCCTGGGCGTGGCGCCGGAAGCTGTGGGCGTCGTGCTGAACCGCAGGGAGGGTCGCGAGCATTACGCGGCGGAGGAGGTGGAGCGGGCGCTGGACCTCCCCGTCCTGGCGGTGCTGCCGGAGGACCGTCGGGCCGTGCGGCGAGCGGTGGCGGAGCAGCTGCCCGTCACAGCGGCGGGCGGCCCGGTCGCCCGGGAGGTGAGGGGGCTGGGCGCGCTCCTCCTGGCCGAGAGCGTAACCGAGGAGCGGGCAGTGACTGGCAGCCCGCGCCGGTTCCCCTTCGCCCTGAAGGGAGTGCGGAGGAGCTGATGGCGGCTTCGGCGCCGGTGGGCGAGCGCGAGCGGCTGCTCCGGGAGGAAGTCCGCGAGGAGCTGCGCCACGTGCTGGACATCGATGCGCTGGCCGAGCCCGGGCCGGGAGAGGTGGAGCGGGTGCGCCGCGTCATCGCCGGACGCATCGACGCCCTGAACAGGCGGTCGGCTTCGGCGGGGGAGCCTCCCCTCTCCGACCCCGAGGGGCTGGCCCGGCGCATCCTGGACGAAATCCTGGGCCTCGGCCCCCTCCAGCCCTTGCTGGACGACCCGTCCGTCGAGGAGATCATCGCCAATGGCCCGCACCGGGTGTTCGCCATCGAGGGCGGGCAGAAGCGGCTGACCGACGTGTTCTTCGAGGACGACGAGGAGTTGCTGCGGCTGGTACGGCGGGCCGTAGGGCGGCTGGGCCGGCGGCTGGACGAGACCAGCCCCATGGTGGACGCCCGCCTCCCCGACGGGTCTCGCCTCAACGCCGTCATCCCGCCCCTCACCTCCCGCTGGACGCACGTCACCATCCGAAAGTTCCTGCTGCGGGCCCGCACCCTGGACGACCTGGTGGGTCTCGGCACGCTGACGAACGAGGCTGCGTCCTTCCTGGAGGCGGCGGTTCAGTCTGGGCTGAACGTGCTCATCTCGGGCGGCACCGGCAGCGGCAAGACCACCTGCCTCAACGCCCTGGGCGCCTCCATCGCCGGCGCCCACGAGCGCGTCGTGACCATCGAGGAGACCGCCGAGCTTCAACTGGAGTCGATGCTGCCGGACTGCGTCGGCTTGCAGGCCCGCCTCCCCAACGTGGAAGGGGTAGGCTCCGTGTCCATCCGCAGCCTGGTGAAAAACGCCCTGCGCATGCGGCCGACGCGGATCATCGTCGGCGAGGTGCGGGGCGCCGAGGCGCTGGACATGCTGTCCGCGATGAACAGCGGCCACGAGGGCTCCATGTGCACCATCCACGCCAACGGCCCCCGCCAGGCCCTCTCCAAGCTGCGCACCTACGCCATGATGGCTGAGGAGGCCCTGCCGGCGCGGTCGGTGACGGAGATGATCGCCGAGGCCATCGACCTGGTGGTCCACCTGCGCCTGGAGGCTCAGAGCGGGCGCCGCCTGGTGGCGAGCATCTACGAGGTGACGGGCATGGAGGAAGACGCCGTCGCAGGCAGCGAGCTTTTCGCCCTGTCGGAGGGCGGGCTGCGCTGGACAGGGATACGGCCCCGGTGCGCGGCGCGCCTGGTGGCGGGAGCGTACCCGTGGGAGCGGGCGCCAACACGAGGGTGAAGCCAGTTGGAGAGAAATTGGAGAACGCCCAATAGGGGTTGGAGAAAAAGAGGCCGTTTCTTGGAGATCTGTTGGAGTTACCGGAGCGACCATGGAGGTCTGAGGAGAGAGCCGTGCCGCTGGTGCTATCGCTGACACTGGGCCTGGGCGTGCTGCTGATCTACCTGTCCCTGACGTCGCGGCCCGATGAGACGGGGAAGCACGAGCGCCAGTCGGCGGCTGCGCGGTTGGAAGAGTTCCTGCGCCAGGCCGGGGTGGAGGGCGTGGGGACGCGGGACTTTCTGCTGCTCAGCGCGGGGGCCGGCGCCGCCTCTGCTGCCGCCGCTCAGCTGGCCTTGGGCTGGCCGGTGGTGAGCGCAGCGACGTTCGTGGTCGGTCTGGCTCTGCCGGCATGGTACCTGCGCCAGCGGGCCGAGAGGCGAAGAGCCGCCGTACAGGCGGCGCTGGCGGACGCCGTGGACGTGTTGCGGACTGCGGTGCGAACGGGAATGAGCGTCGAAGAGGGCCTCCTCTCCCTGGCCCGCAACGGCCCGGAGGTCCTGCGGCCCGCCCTGAGCGACCTCTCGCGGGACCTGCGACTGAGCGGCTTCGAGGAGGCGGTGCGCCGGGCCCAGGAGCGCCTGGCCGACCCGGTGTTCGACACGGTGGCGGCGGCCCTGGTGACGTCGCACCGGGTGGGAGGCCGCAACCTGAGCACGGTGCTCGACGGGCTGGGGCGGTCCGTGCGGCAGGCCGTCCAGGCGCAGCAGGAGGTGCGGGCGCAGCAGGCGAAGAACGTGCTGTCGGCGCGCATCGTGGCCGCGTTGCCCCTGGTGCTGATCTTCGCCGTGCGGGGCATCAACCCGGCCTACCTGGACGTCTTCTCGTCGCCGAGGGGCCAGGGGCTGCTGGCCCTGTCCCTGCTGAGCGTGGCGGTGGGCTACGCCGCCATGCTCTGGGCGACCCGGCTGCCCGGCGACGAAAGGGTGCTGCGATGGCGATAGGGCTGCTCCTGGGCGGGATGCTGGGGATCGGGCTGTGGCTGATGGTCACTGCCCTGCCCTGGGCTCGCCCGCGTCCCGACCTGGCGACGCGGCTGCGCCTCCTGTCGGCTCAGGGTCGGCTGGAGCTGGAAGCGGAGCGAGGACGCACAGCCGCCCCGCTGTTCAAGTCTTCGGCCCTGGAGCGGCTGCTTCGCCCATTGCTGGAGGACGCCGGCGCCTCTCTGGGCGGGGTTCTCGCCCGGGCGGGTATCGGCACGGCGGACCTGGAGCGGCGTCTCGCCCTGGGCTGGCCGGGAATGACCACGGCCCAGTTCTACGGCCAGAAGCTGGCCAGCGGCCTCGTGTTCCTGGCCGCGTTCCCCCTGATGAACGTCGTCGGCGTCCACCCCTTCGGGGCATGGCCGGTGTGGATGTGGCTCGCCGGATTGGCCGTGGGGTTTGCCCTGCCCGACTGGATGCTGGAGGGGCGCCTGGAGCGGCGGCGCACTACGGTGCTGATGGAGGTGCCTACGGTGCTGGACCTGCTGGCCATCAGCGCCAGCGCAGGGATGTCGCCGGAGCAGGCTCTGCTCGACGTGAGCCGCCAGGTGGGCGGCGTCCTGGGTGACGGGCTGGGCGGGGTGGTTCGAGAGGCTAGCCTGGGAGCCGCCACCTACGCCGAGGGGCTGCGGACGCTGGCGGAGCGAGAAGGCGTCCCGGAGCTTTTGTCGATGGCGGACGCCTGGCAGTCGGCGCTGGAGCAGGGGCTGCCCCTGGGCCAGGCCATGCTCACCCTGGCGGAGACGGTGCGGGAGCGGAAGCGGGCGCGGCTCTTGGAGGAGGGCGGGAAAAGCACCGTCCGGATGCTCTTCCCCGTGGCGCTGTTCATCTTCCCGGTGTTTCTGGTTGTGCTGCTTTACCCCGCCGGGGTCGAGCTGCTCGGCCTGGGCGGCTAGAAGGCTAACGCGCAAAGGCAAAACGGAAGGAGGTAAGCCCCATGAGAGTCATAAGGATAGTGAGCCAGCTGCGTCAGCGTGCCGGCGACGCGGGCCAGACGATGGTGGAGTACGCCATCGTGGCCGCCCTCATCGCGGTAGTGGCGATGGCGGCGGTGCAGGCCCTGGGCGGCGGCGTGACCACGGTGTTCAACAACATCGTCGATGCCATCACCGGCATCTAGACGGGCCGGGCGGCTGCGCTCCCTCAGGCGCGGCGAGACCGGCCAGAGCATGGTCGAGCTGGCCCTGGTCCTGCCGGTGCTCCTGGCCATCCTCATCGGCGTCGTCCAGTTCGCGCTGGTGTACCACGCCAAGGAAGTGGCTACGACGGCGGCCCAGGAGGGCGCCCGCCTGGCGGCCGAGGAAGGGCGGACGCCGGCCGAAGGTGTGGCTCGGACCCGTGAGGTGCTGGAGTCGGGCCTGGGTGGGACTGGCAGGGAGTTCACCGTGACCGCGCAGGACACGGGCGAGACCGTCGTGGTCCGGGCCGAGGGCGATTACCCGCTGATCATCCCCTGGGTGACCGGCAGGAGCATCCCCATCGGCGCCGAGGCTGAGGTGCACAAGGAGGGCTTCCGCAGTGGACCTTAAGCCGATCAAAGCGCCCTGGCGCCGCTTCCTGTCACGGGAGGACGGGCAGGCGCTGGTGGAGGCTGCGATCATCATCCCTGTGCTGCTGCTTCTGGCCTTCGGTGTCGTGATGGCGGGCCGGGTGAGCCACACAAAGATCGCGGTGCAGGCGGCGGCACGGGAGGCCAGTCGGGCGCTGGCGACAGCCCCATCGGAGCAGGAAGGGATGGCAGCGGCCCTCGACGCTGCCCGCTCCGTGGCCGAGGGCTACGGCCTGTCCGGGGACGGGCTCACCGTGACTGTGGAGTCCAACGGCTTCCAGCGCGGGGGCACGGCCACCGCCGAGGTCACTTACCGGGTGCCGCTGGGCGATCTGCCCCTTATGAATCGGGTTGAGGTGACGGTGTCCAGCAGCCATTGGGAGCGCATCGATCTCTACCGCAGCCGGGAGGCGGTGCTCCGGTGACACGGTTTCTCCAGCGGTTGGGCAGCGAGGAGAGAGGCCAGGCCATCGTCTTCGTGGCCGTCCTGATGGCCGGACTCGTGGCAGTGGTCGGCCTGGTGACCGACGGCGGGCTGGTCTTCAGCCAGCGGCGCGACCTGCAGAACGTCGCCGACGCGGCAGCGTTGGCCGGCGCCATGCAGCTCGACGAGGACACCTACCGGGCGTCGGGCGCGGTGCTGCTGGACGAGGCGGCCGCCCGGCAGGCGGCCGTGGGGTACCTGGAGGCCGAAGGCGGCCTGACCTACTCGGTGGTCGTGCGGCCCACGCGAGTAGAGGTGTCCGTGTCCCGTCAGGCCTCGACGGGGTTCCTACGGGTGGTAGGGATCAACGGTGTTGAGATTAGCGCGAACGCATCGGCAGAGCCGCGCCACGGCGTGGCTTCGGCGGCACCGTGAGGTGGGCAGTGTGAGCAAGGGATTGTTTCGGGGATTCAGCATTGTGGCGGCGTTCGCGCTCTTCGCAGTCGGGTGCAACGGCGGCGACGGAGGCGAGACCCGCACCGAGTCGCCCACGCCGGCGGCGACGCGGACCGCTACGCCCGTAGCAAGCCCAACCGCTACCCCATCTGTCGAGCAGGAGGTGTCGGAAGCGTACCTGCGGTATTGGGAGGTCTACGCAGATGCGGTGTTCAACCTGGACGAGACCAGGCTAGGGGAGGTAATGACGGGGCCGCAGCTCCAGAGAACGCAGCAGGAAATCGAAAACCTTCGCCAGCGGGGCCGAGCCGCCAAGATCGTTGTCGAGCATGACTTCTTCATCGCTGAACTCGACCCCGTGGCGGGGACGGCGACGGTACGTGACGCATACGCCAACAGAAGCTATGAGGTGGACGCGCAAACGAAGGAGATGGTCGGGCAGGCGGCACCAGGCACCGTCCTCACTGACACTTACTTTCTTGTGAAGGAAGGTGGGGCATGGAAGGTTCGCGACGGCATTCGGCAACAGGACTAATCACAGCGGCCGTGGCACTGTTGGTGGTCATGGCCGTGGTGGCTGGCGCGCGACCGGAGCCGGCTCGGGCAGATAATCACGAGGACGGCGGTTACACGCCGAACCCTGACCTGCCGCAGGCGGATATCAGCGTCGACTCCGGCCCCGACGGAGTGACCATCTACATCGCCGTCTCAGAGACCTCGCCTGGCAGTTCGAGCGATTCATCGTCCTCCACCGGCCCGGACGCGTCTGGCGGCTGGTCCTGCACCGCCGACGTTATGAACATCGGCAACGCCAGCCGGGAGTGGTTCGAGCGGGAGTCCGCCTTTCACCCCGGCGAGGCGCCCTGGGTGGTTCGATGTGACAACGGCTTCTTCGGCATCGTCTGGCTCTCCATCGATACGCAGCCGGCAGACATCGAGATCGTCGTGATCCAGGGGGACTCGGTGGACCCCGCCACAGTGGCGGTCGAGCTGCTCGACCATGTGCCGGTGCCGGGCATCATCATCGGGGTCAACCCGGCGACCGGCCTAGTGGCCGTGCCTTCCTGGTTCTGGATCGAGGGCTACGATGGCGCGCCCATTGTGGCCTCCGACACCCTGGGCGGCGTGACGGTGGAGGTCGAGGTCGCCCCCACGGGCTACCGCTGGAGCTTCGGTGATGGGGCCACCCTGGATACGGCCTCTCGAGGCCAGCCTTATCCGCAGGAGAGCGACATCCGCCACACCTACGAGCAGTCGTCGCTCAGCGTCGGGGGCTCGTTCGCCGTGACGGTGGAGGTCAGCTTCTCGGCCCGCTACCGCGTCAACGGTGGCCCCTGGCAGCCCCTGGACCCCATCACCCGATCGTTCACGGGCGCGTATCCGGTGCAACAACTCCAGTCGATCCTGACGGGCCGGTAGGAGGAAGGACGCTTCTGGACAGATGGCAGAACTAGCGCGATATCAGAGGGCCGAAGGCGTGCCAGCCGAGTCCTCGGGCAAGGGCGTCCTGCCTCTAATGTCGCTGATAGGTGGAGGTGTCGCCCTGGGGTTCCTCCTCTGGTGGCTCAACGGTCCGCCTCAGGTCCCCACGTCTGCGCCGGACTGGGATCGGATAAGTCGGATTCTTACGGGCTCAGACCTTCCTTACGAAGACGTGATCTACATCGCGAGTGGCTTGGGATGGGTGGCTTTAGCCTACCTGGGTCTGACGGTCGCCCTTCGGGCGCTGCTCGGAGCCGCGGACCGGCTGACGGACGGCGCGACCTGGGCGCGGGTCGCTCTCGCCGTGAGCGACCTCGTAACGCTTCCCGTAGTCAGGCGCACCGTGGACGGCGCCCTCGCCGGAGTCGTCTTCCTGGCGGTCTGGTTCCGCACGAGCGCCGCGCTGGAGGCGGGAGCCTCATCAGGAGCTGTCGCCGCTGTGAGCGTTGCGCCACAAGCTGCGCTGACGCAAGGCGTGGCGGCAATGGCGCCCTGTCCTCCGGCGGCACAGGCTACGGCGGAACCGCCGCCTCCTAACTGCGTCGTCTCTTACACGGTCGTCGAGGGGGACAACCTGTGGGACATCTCGCGCCGCTTCTACGGCGACGGCACGCAGTATGTGGTGATCTTTCGGGCGAACGAAGGGCGCGTCATGACCACGGGCGAGCCGTTCACCAACCCGCGCCTGATTCGACCGGGCTGGGTCCTGGACGTGCCGTTGTCGGGATACAACGTCTGGACAGCAGGCGAGCATGTGATGTACAGGGTGCGGCCCGACGACTCCCTCTGGCGCATTTCTGAGAGTTTGCTCGGTGACGGCTTCCGCTGGACGGAGGTATGGGAGCTGAACCAGGGGCGCGTCATGACAGACGGTCGTCGGTTCACCGACCCGGATTTGATCTATCCGGGCTGGATCCTGCAGCTTCCCCTTGAGGCCAGGGTCGAGGTAGCACCTCCACCGGCTGAGGCGCCGCCGACGCCGTCGACGCCAGCCCCGCCGTCGATCCCTTCGCCGACGGCCCCGGCTCCTACACCATCAGAAGCGGAGAGGGCGGCTCAAGAGAAGCCGACATCCGTACCGGCCCAGGAGCCGGAGCGAGACGGGAGCCGGGGTGTGCAATGGCCTTTCCCTGGCCCGTCACAGGTTCTCGCCGCGGCTGCCGGGCTCGCCGCGACGGGAGCCGCGGTGCTGGTGGTTCGGCGGTTGGCGCGACGAGCTATTAGCGGCCGGCTTCCCACGGACACTGGCCGAAAGCGAGCTACGGGAGACGCGGGTAAGGTGATCCTGGCGGCCCGAGCCGTGCTCCGTGGGCTCGCCGAGTTCGGGTTCGACGACCTGCGTCTCGTCCTGGCACGGGAGGCGGAGCGATTCCTGGAGTTCACCCTGGACTGCCCGCCGGGTGACGGCGAGGCTCTGCTGCGGACACGCTACGACCTGGGGCGTCGGCTGGCCTGCGCCATCGACGGCGAACTGGTCGGCTCGACGAGGGTCCGGCTGAAGCTGTCTCGCTTTCAGCGGCTGGCGGGTCTCCTAGCAGACGACGGCACAGCCGCAGAGCCCCTGCTGCTCGTGCCTATCGGGGCAGCGGACAGCGGGTTGTACTACCTGAATCTGGCAGCAGCCGGATCCGTCGCAGTCGCGGGCACCGAGCACGAGACCCGGCAGCTCCTGTCGGCGTGGCTCGGAACCCTGGCCGTAGTACATGGCCCTGAGGAGCTGGCTCTCCTGCCAGCCGGCAGCGCCATGACACAGTTGCGAGAGCTGGCCGCGTTGCCTCACTTCGCGGCCGGCGGGGAGCACCTGGCACAGCGATCGGTCCAGGACCTGGCGGTCGAGCTGGAAGAGGCGATCGTGGCGCGCGCTGACGGCACGACGGGAGGGTTGGGCGCGGCAATCCTGGCGCTGGTCGGGCTTGGGGTTGATTACAAGGAGGACATCGAGCGCCTGGACACGGTGCTTCGGCGAGGGCCCGAGCGCCGGATCTACGTCGTGGCCGTTGCAGAGGGAGTCGAGGAGCCGGAAACGCTGTGGGGTCTCGGCGCGGCGGTTGTCTTCGGCGGGCACGGCGAGCGCCTGGAAGGCGGCGAAGCCGGCGGGCTAGAGCTAGAACCGGGCGAGCTTGCCCTCTCCGTGGGCCGCGAACCCCCGCTGATCCTCCAGCCGGTTGAGGTGCGGACCGAGATCCTGCGGCCTTTCATGCAGCGGGAGGCGCTGGCCGAGTACGAGGAAGCGCACCCGGGAATAGCAGATCCGGCAGATGATGGCGATGAGGTCGCAACCGAGGAGCAGTGGGAAGACGTGCTCCCGACAGTCGGGGAGGAGACCGTGCCAGGCGGCGTTGAGGAGGACGGCGACGAAGCTTCCAACTCAATGTCGCCGGAGCCAGCTGAGGAAGCGGTAGCCGAGCCGCAACAGGCCGAAATGGTGAACCGGAGCGGCGGTGCAGGCGGGGCAACCCGGCAGTCTCCCCTTCCCCTGACTGAAGAAGAGGCCCCGGACAGTGAGACGGCGGACGCGGGCGGACCGCTGTTCAGCGTACGCTGCTTCGGGTCTTTCCGCGTGGAGACGACCTCTGGGGAGGTGACCGGCTGGACCGTTCAGAAGGCCCGAGAGATGCTAGCCTACCTGATTGCTCACGGAGGCGCGCCGGTCCTGCGGGACCAGGTGGCGGAAGCTCTCTGGCCCGACTGCGACCGGGCTCAGGTCGACCAACTTCTCTACAACGCCGCCTACTACCTGCGTCGCGCGTTGAAGAGCGCCGTGCGCACGGGCGACATCCAGCCCCTGGTGGTCTCGGCTCAGCGGTATCACCTGCGGTCCGGGCTGTTCCGTGTGGACGTCGACGCCTTCGACGCGCACCTGAGGAGGGCCGAGAGCCTGGACGCGTCAGAGGCGCTGGTCGAATACGAGCGAGCGCTGGCCCTCTACCAAGGGGACTTCGTGGGCGACGAGCCCTACGAGTGGGCCGAGCCCTACCGCCGGGAGTACCAGCGGAGGTTTGTCGATGCGGCGCATAGGGCAGCGAAGCTGGCAGTGGAGTCCCGCGACATCGCGAAGGCCGCGGAGTTCTACAAGGGCATCCTAGCGCGTGACCCGATAGATGAGGAGGCGGCCCGCGGCCTGATGCGCTGCTACGCCAAGCTGGGCGATGTGAACGGAGTGCGCAAGGTATACAAGGTGCTGTGTGAGTCGCTGCGACGCGAGCTCGAGGACGACAAGGCGGAGCCGCTGCCGGAGACGACAGGGCTGTTTCGGGAACTGAGCGAGGCGCGCTGATTCGGCTCGGCCCGGAGGGCGGGCTTCTGACGCCTCACCCTCTGTTCGCGGCAAGCCCCTGATCATCGGGGGCGAGACCTCTGCTTCCGCCGCAGCCCGGCGGGGATTCGCCTCAGTACAGGTCGTCGGGCGTCAGGAGAAGTACTTCCCCGGCTTCAGCCCGTTGGCGCAGGGCAGCGTCGAAGCCCGACCGGCTCGCCAGCACCCAGAGGGGAGGCTGTTCCAGCGGCAGTTTCGCGGCCTTCCGCTGGAGCGCGAAGAGCTCGTCAGCGTGGAGCGGCGAGGCCGTCCACTTGCACTCGCCGACCAGTGTCACTCGGCCCCCCCATATGCCCATCAGGTCGATCTCGTCCTGTCCGTTCCACCAGCGGCCGAGCTGAGCGATGCGCACGCCAAGCCGGCCCGCCTGCTGGCGCCGCCAGAGGTGCTGCGCGCACACCTCCTCCCAGGTCGTGCGCGCCACGAATTCGTCGAGGGCCGGGCCGATCTCCTCTGCCCAGAGATTGGCGCCACCCCCGAGTTGAAGGAACGAGCGGAACGGCGACACAAACCGGAACCAGAATCGCAGGTACGGATCGGCGAGGCGGTAGAGGACCCGTTGGGTGCGGGGACGCTCGAGTTCGGTCACCGGCACCTCGCGGCGCAGGAAGCGGAGCTCCTGCAGGCGGCG
This sequence comes from Dehalococcoidia bacterium, assembly GCA_030018455.1. Taxonomy (NCBI): domain Bacteria; kingdom Bacillati; phylum Chloroflexota; class Dehalococcoidia; species Dehalococcoidia bacterium. The sequence goes on along the minus strand of JASEFU010000001.1, from coordinate 555,993 downwards.
GAGATGGTCGAAGATCTCGTCGGCACTGCGTCGCCCTACGGCCCGAGCGATGTCGCTGGGCCGCTCTTCGCCGGTGGCGACGGCGCGGAGGATGGAAGCGTACAGCGCTTCCTGGTGGAACTCGGTCCTCAGCAGCTCCTCTCCTTCCCTGAACAGGGCGTGGCCGGGCGAGAGCATCGTCTGCTGCACCTGCTCGGCGAGGCTAGCACGGGGAGTCCAGTGCTGGAGGTAGGCAGGGATGCCGCCGAAGCAGACGTAGGCGCGCACCCGGTCAACAGCCTTCAGGTGGGGAAGAAGCGCGCTGCGCCGAAGTAATCGAAGGGATGGACCTCGACCTGGGCCGTGCGCCGACCGTGCAGCGGGCCGCGCACACCGGTGAGGCCCTCCATGAACGACAGGCCGGAGCCGGCCAGGACGACGACGAGCTGCGCTGAGCCGCCAACACGGTCCCACCAGCGCTGCACCAGCGTGTCCAGCCCCGGCGTTGCCTCACAGAGGTAGGGGAATTCGTCCAGCACGAGGAGCAGGCGCTGGTCGCGGGCGCGTTCGGCGAGATAATCGAGCGCGCGTCCCAGGTAGGAAAGGGCGCCGCGCGGAGGTACGGCTCCTCCAAGACTTCGGCCGCCTGAGTGGCGAGGTCGGCGAGGATGTCTCGCTCAGCCAACCGCGTGCCATAGAGGTAGACCGCCCGCTTGCCGGCAGCGAAACGGGAGAGGAGCGTCGATTTACCGACCCGGCGCCGGCCCCACAGGGTGACGAGGGCGGAGCCGGGGGTGTTCCAGGCGACTTCCAGCTGGTCTAACTCGCGTTCCCGATTGAGGAAGTCCATTGGATACGCACCCATTGGGCCGGAACCTAATAGGTTCCAACCCAATGGTACCGCGGGCCGCGCGAAAGTCAAGCGAGGCTTCGGCGGAGAATCGCTCAACATCAGTGTTTACTGGCGCGTGACCCATCGACGAGGCGGCCGTTGCCTCTTGGCCAAAGGCTTGAAGAACCCAATTAGAATTTCGGGAATCGCGCCGCTCCAACAGGGACATGGATGGTTGTGACCCAGCAGCCTACCCATGTTTCTCGCTCTCCCCTCCTTCATTCGAAGCCGGCTCATGAAAAGGAGGACAGACCCTTTGTCTGAACTTGGAGGAAAATTGGAGCCACGCGCCCCAAATTGGAGAACTTGGAGACGATTCTTGGAGATCCATTGGAGACGCAGGCGTCACACTGGCTCCCAAAACCGCCTGACAGACCGCCCGCAGCGGAGCCGGCGGCAGGCGGCGGAAGGGAGAAGCCATGCGAGGCCTGCTTGTCGGAACGACGGTCGCCATCGCCCTCATCGTCGGGGTGCTGGCGGCCAATCCGGCCCACGCAGAGGGTCCGGGTGCCAGCCGGGCGTTCGCTGAGCTGGTCTTCGCCGGTGCGCCCCTGGCGGTGCCGTCCAGCACGGCCTCGACATCGTCCGCTACCACGCAGACCTCCTCTCCCAGTGCTTCCTCTTCTATAAGCTCCCCTCCTGCGGGACCAGATGCGGCACCGGCCTCGGAGTCGGTCCCGCAGCCCCCCGACCTCGGCCCTCAGGTCGACCCCATCGAGTTCCCGGACATCCCTAACCCGCTGGACTGGTTCAGCAACCTGGACCCCCGCAAGTGGGCCGGCGACATCCTCAACGCCATCCTCACCATGATCGGCCAGGCGCTGCTGGAGGCGATGCGAGGCTGCATCGACTGGGCGCTGGGGTTCGGCGATTCCTCCTTGAACTTCGTGACCCGCACGCCGGCCGAGGGCACCTACGGCAGCCCCACGGTGCGCAGCCTGTGGGACTTCTCCCGTGCGCTGGTGAACGTCGCCCTGGCGGTCATCGTCATGTGGGGCGGCTTCAACGTCATGGTCAAGGAGCATACCCGCAGCCCCTACCACGAGGTGATGGAGCTGCTGCCTAGGGTTATCCTGGGCGCACTGGCCGCGAACCTCACGCTGGAGTTCGCCCGCTTCCTCATCGACGCCAACAACGCCTTCTCGGCCGCCGTGGGGCAGGTGGGCCTGCCCGGCTACGACCAGGCCACTCCCAGCCAGGAGGGCATCGCCTTCATCTTCACGGCCCTGGCGTACGGCATCGTGGCCATCCTGCTGGTGTTCCAGATGCTGATGCGCCTGGCCCTCATCGACATGCTCATCGTGCTAGCGCCGGTGATGACCCTGTTGTGGGTGCTGCCGCAGACCCAGAGCTGGGCGCGCTGGTGGGCGGACATCTTTCCAATCACGGTCTTCCAGCAGGCGATCCAGATGATGGTCCTGCGCCTGGGCTCGGCCCTGATGGTGGAGCTGACGCCGGGGAGCCTCTCGAACGCCCTGCTCACGCTGCTCCTCGGCATCGCCGTCTGCTGGCTCACCTTGAAGGTGCCGTCCATCCTCCGGAGCCGTGGGAGTGCGGCGGGCTTGGGGAACGTGGTGACGCTGGTGGTGGCGGCAAAGGCGCTGGGCGCCCTGGGCGCTGCCGGTCGAGGTGGCGGCTCAGGGGCCGCAGGCGCTGCAGGCGCTGCAGCAGGCGGAGGGCCTCGGCCAGCCCCGGCCGCAGGCAGGGCGTAGGAGGCGACGGTGGACGCAGACGAGCTGGAAGTTCCGGACGTCCTGGGCAGCCTGGGCCGCGACGCAATGAAGCTCGTCGGTGTGCTGGCGGTCCTGCTGTTCGCTCCTCTGATCCTCCTCCTGGCCGCGTTCGGCGGCCTGCCGGAGGCGGCGCGCACTACCGCCGCATCCGCGGCGATCGCCGAGATCCCGCCCGACCAGCTGGAGGTCATGCAGCAGGTGAGCCTCCAGACCGGCATCCCCTGGCAGATCCTCGCCGCCATCGCCAAAGTGGAGAGCGACTTCGGCGGCAACATGGCCGTCAGCTCCGCCGGAGCCATCGGCTACTGCCAGTTCATGCCCGAGACCTGGGACGCGTACGGCGGCAACGGCGACGGCGTAGCCGACCCTTACGATTTCCGGGACTGCATCCCGGCCATGGGTCGTTATCTCGTGGCGAACGGCGCGCCCGCCGACCTCCGGCGCGCCCTCTACGCCTACAACCACTCGTGGGCCTACGTGGAGAAGGTGCTGGCCTACGCGGCGGCCTACGGGTACGTCGACCCGTCGAGCATCCCGGCGCGGGCGGTGGAACTGGCACGCTCACGCGTCGGCGCGCCCTACGTGTGGGGCGCGACCGGTCCCGACGCCTTCGACTGCAGCGGCTTGGTGCTCTGGGTGTACCGGCAACTGGGCCTCCAGGTGCCGCGCACGGCCCGGCAGCAGTTCGAGCGGGCGGTCCCCATCGAGCCGTCCCAGCTTCAGCCCGGCGACCTGGTCTTCTACGAGAACACCTACCCATCGCCTGACCGCATCACCCACGTCGGCATCTACGTCGGCGGCGGCATAGCAGTGATGGCCACCAACACCGGCGACTACGTCCGGGAGGTGCCGCTCTCCGACCCGTACTGGAGCGCGCACTTCGTCGGCGCGGGCCGCCCGCCCTACTGGGAGGTGCCAGCGTGATCGGCGGGCGCGGAGCGATGGTGGCCCTGGTCGGGTTGGCCGGCCTGCTGCTGGTGATGGCGGTGGTAAGCGGCTGGCAGGGCACGACCCGCCTGACCGATCGCGGCGGCGACACGAAAGCGGTCGAGGAGGCAGCGCGAGCCTTCGTCGAGGCTTACGGGACCTTCGACTTTCGCGACCCTGATGGCTACCGGCAGCGGCTGCTGGTCTTGACCACCGGCCCCGTGCGAGAGGCCGTGCAGGCCTCGGAGGTGGACCCGGTGGCCCTGGGCCAGCAGCGCACCATGACCGCCCGGGTCGTGGCCGTGCAGATAAGCGCCCTCTCCAACGATGAAGCCACGGTGTTGGTTACGGCCGAGCAGTTGCGCCGCGGAGTAGATCCCGCGTCGGAGCGGCTCCTAGAGGAACGGGTCCTCCAGCGGGTGGCTTGCCGGCTCGTGCTGGACGGCGGCCGCTGGCTGGTGGCCGAATTTCGCCTGCTGTCGGAGGAGCCGCAGAGTACAGGAACTCAGAACTAAGAAAGGAGGCGCACGCCCTTGGATCAAATCAACACGCTGTTCAACAACCTGCTGAACATCGGCATGGGCGTGGGCGTGGCGGTGTCGGCCTTCTTCGTCATGTGGGGCGCCTTCCTCTACATGTCGGCGTCCGGCAGCCCCCATCAGATGGAGCGGGGCAAGGCAGCCATCGTCAACGCCCTGGCCGGGCTGGCCATCGTGCTGATGGCGCGGGTCATCGCGGGGATGATTCAAAGCGCCATCGGCAGCTAGGAGTCGAGCGGTGAACCGACACGAGATACCGACCCACCTGAACGTCGAAGACAAGGCCTTCACCGGGCTGACCATGCGGCAGCTAATGACCGCTGCCGTCGGCCTGGGCCTGGCCTACGGCGCCGCCAGCGAGCTGCCCGCGCCGATCCTGGTTCGGCTGGCGGCGGTCGGGGTAGTGCTCGTCGCCGTCGCGCTGTTGGCCCTCTGGCGTCCGGCCGACCGGCCCATGGAAGACTGGGCCTTCGTGTTGCTCCGCTACTGGGCGGTGCCCCGCGTTGCCGTCTGGCGACCCCGGCGCCTGGACCTCGACGAGAAGGCAGAGCCTAGGCCCGCCTATGAGGTGCTCGTGCCTGAACCCGCCTGGATGGAGAGGTCAGCTCAGAACCGAGAGGAGACCTATGCGAAGCAACAGTAACGGGCGGCTCGCCAGCGTGCAGGAACTCCTGCCACTGGAAGACGTCGTTGACGACGTCCTCTGCCTGCGGGGCGGCGACTATCGGTCGGTGCTGGAGGCCCAGAGTGTCAACTTCGCCCTGAAGTCGGAGGCGGAGCAGGAGGCGATCATGGCCGGCTACCGTGCCTTCCTGAACTCGCTCAGCTACCCCATCCAGGTGGTCGTGCGGATCCTCCCAACCGACGTGGAGTCGTACTTGGCCGGGCTGCGCGAACGCTTCGGCGGGCGCGGCGGCGAAGTCCTGCGGCGGCTGGCGCTGGACCACGAGACCTTCGTGCGCCGCTTGGGCCGGGAGCGGACGCTGCTGGAGCAGCATTTCTATGTCGTCGTGCCGGCGGGACTTGAGGGGAGCTTCGAGCGGCGGGGCGTTCGCTGGCCGTGGCAAAGGGTACCGAGCAGCATCCGCCACAACGTGGACGCAGCCGCCCGACAGCTTGGCTTCCGCTGCCAGGAACTCATCCAATCGCTGGCTTCCTTCGGCGTCGTGGCGCGACGACTGAACACCGAGGAGATGGTGCAGTTCTGGAGCGCCTTCCTTCGCTCCGAAGTCGCACCGTCGCCGACCCTGGCAGCGAGCCAGCGGCCCGTGGTCACGGGGGGAAATCGAGAGGAGGTGGGTGCCCGTGGTTGATCTGCTGTCACGGCTCGCCGGGCGCAGGAACGGCGCGCATCCGGCACGTTCAGATGAGCGCTTCCAGCGAGGCACCCGGTCGGTGGTGGATCTGGTCGCGCCGGCCGCTATCGAGGCCAGCCGGTCGCACCTGCTGCTCGACCGCCGGTACGTGCGCGTACTCGCCCTGGCCGAGTACCCCCGCTACGTCCACCCCAACTGGCTAGGCCGCCTCATCGACTTCGATGCGGCTCTTGACCTCAGCCTCCACCTGGAGCCGCTCGAGTCGGCCACCACCATCCGCCGCCTCACCCACAAGCTGGTGGAGCTCCAGTCATCACGCATGCTGGACGCCCGCAGCGGCAAGATCGCCAGCGCCGAGCGAGAGGTGGCCTACGAGGACGTGGAGCGGCTGCGCGACGCCCTCCAGCGGGGCGAGGAGCGGGTCTTTTCCGCCAGCGTCTACCTGTGCCTGCGGTCATCGACGGCGGCCGCGCTGGACGACCTTACCCGCCGGGTAGAGGCGGCCCTGGGCGGCATGCTGGCATCGTCCCGTCCGGCCCTCTACGAGATGCTCCTTGGCCTCCTGTCCTGCCTGCCGGCGGGCCAGGACCACCTGGGCCGCTGTCGCAACCTGGACACCACGAGCGCCGCCACCATGATCCCCTTCACCTCCAGCCATCTCTCCATGGAGCGGGGCATTCTCTACGGACTCAGCGTCCACAACAACTCGCTGGTCATCTTCGACCCCTTCAGCCGGGAGCTGGAGAACGCCAACAAGGTCGTATTCGCCAAGTCGGGCGCCGGCAAGTCCTACGCCTGCAAGGTGGAAGCGCTGCGGGCGCTGATGCTGGGCATCGAGTACTACGTCATCGATCCCGAGGACGAGTACCGGCGGGTCTGCGACGCCGTCGGCGGCCAGTACATCCGCCTGTCGGGGACTTCGTCCCACCACATCAACCCCTTCGACCTGCCGGCAGCCGCGCCGAGGGACGATAGGGAGGCCCGAGACCCGCTGGCCGAGCGGCTTCTCGCTCTGCAGGGGCTGCTGGGCCTGATGCTGGCCGACCGGGGCTCGACCCTGGGCCAGCGGGAGAAAGGCACCCTGGACGCCGCCCTTCTGGAGACCTACCGGCGAGCCGGGATCAGCCGCGACCCGCGCACCCACTCGCGCCCGGCGCCGGTCCTGCGAGACCTCTATACCACCCTGCGCAAGGAGGGCGACTCCCACGGGCTGGCCGACAGGCTGGAGCGCTACGTGGACGGCAGCCTGGGTCGCGTGTTCTCGTCCCAGACCAGCGTGGACCTGGACCGGCCCTTCGTCGTCTTCAACGTGCGCGATCTGGAGCCGGAGCTGCGGCCCCTGGGCGTGTACCTCATCGCCGACTACATCTGGCGACAGGTGAGAGGCAGCCGCCGCCCCCGCATGCTCCTCATCGACGAGGCGTGGGCGCTCATGCAGCACGAGGAAGGGGCCAAGTTCCTCTCGTCCATGGCCCGCCAGGCCCGGAAGCACTACCTGGGTCTGACCACCGTCACCCAGGACGTTGAGGACTTCCTGGCGACCCCGGACGGCCACACGGTGCTGGCCAACAGCTCGGTGCAGCTCTTGATGCGCCAGGACAGCTCGACCATCGATGTGGTTACCCAGACCTTCCGGCTGAGCAGCGGCGAGCGGGAGTTCCTGCTCTCGTGCCGGAAGGGAGAGGGGCTCTTCTTCGCCCGCGGCAACCACATCGCCCTTCGGGTGGAGGCGAGCCCGATGGAGCACAACCTCGCCACAACAGACCCGGCGGAGCTGGCGGAGCGAGACCAGGAGGAGGCGTGATGGTCTACGACATCGACGCCATCAAGCAGCGCAACCCGATCGAGGAGGTAGTGGCCCGACACGGGGTTGCCCTCCGGCTCAGCGGAACGCACCTGACCGGCCGCTGTCCCTTCCACCAGGACGAGCATCCCAGCCTGGTGGTCTACCCGGAGACCCGCAGCTTCTACTGCTTCGGCTGCCGGGCCTCGGGCGACGTCATCGACTTCGTGCGCCGGGCCGAGGGCATCAGCTTCCGGGATGCGCTGGAGCGACTGGGCGGCCATCGGGATGGGGGAATGTCCCCGCCTGGGCAGGCTGGGCAGGCCTTTGACTCGCCCAACCTGAGCCGCCCTGAGCGCCCACAAACCGCTCCTTTCAGCGAACGCCTATCCCTGGACGACCGCATGATCCTGACGGCCGCCAGCGCCGTCTACCACGAGACGCTGCTCCGGACCTCCAAGGTACTCCAGTACCTGGAGGAGCGGGGCATCGGCCTGCCGGTGGCGCGCCGCTGCCGCCTGGGCTTCAGCGACGGTCGTTCGCTGCGCCGCTACCTGCAGCGCCGGCGGCTTAGCCTGAGACGGGCGACCGAGATGGGCCTCTTCTGGCCGCGAGGCGCTCGCGGCGAGACGATGGCCGGCCGCATCGTGATCCCCGAGCTGCGGGGCGGCCAGTGCATCTGGATGCTCGGTCGGGCGCTCGACGAGGATCGCCAGCCGAAATACCGCGGCCTCTCCCTTCCGAAGCCTGTCCTTGGCTACGAGGCGGTCAGAGGCCGCTCCAGGGTCTTCGTCACCGAGGGCGCCTTCGACCACCTGACGGGCGTGAGCTGGGGCCTCGCCATCTGTGCTCTGCTGGGCACCCAGGTCCGGGCTGAGCGCCTGGCATTCCTCCAACGTGCGCGCCGGGTGCTCATCGTCTTCGACAACGACGAGCCGGGGCGCGAGGCAGCGGCGGATTTGGCCCGGTGCCTGGGACAGCGTGCGCGCGTGGTCGTATTGCCCGACGGAGTCAAGGACCTGAACGAACTAGGCCGCCGCCCCGACGGTCGAGCAACCTTCTTCCGGCTGCTGAAGGAGGCGGAGCAGGGCGCACCAGCCGACGAGGAGAGGAATGGGGTCGAGGGGACGTAGGGAACCGGCCGTTCTCGTCGAAGTGACGCCCTCCCGCTGGGACGACGACCCGATCTCGCGGTCGCGGGCGTTGCTCACGGGCCTCGCCGGAACAGGCGGCGTGTCTCTGGAGTACGCGGCCAGCGGCGACGGCCTTCGCTTCTATCTGCGAGCCGCATCTGCCGATGCGATGCGGAAGGCCATCGCGCAGCTCCGGCCCGCTTATCCGCAGGCGAGTCTGATCGAGGTGGCCATCGAAGACCGCCCACACTTGGATCCCGCGTGGCGCGCACATGGAGAGGAGATGGCGGCGCTGGAGCTACGCCTGTCCCGTGGCGCCGACCTTCCTCTGACCTGTGACTGGCGGAATCGAGGTGACCCTCTGCGGGCGGCGCTGGCCGCCGCCTCGACCCTCCGCGACGGCGAGCGGATCGTCTGCCAGCTCGTCCTCGCACCTGCGCCTCCCGGCTGGGCCGATGGCCTGCGGTCCAGGTCGCAAAGGCGGCCAGCTCAAGGTTCGCAGGGGAGAGACGCATCGCCGACTCAGGAGATTCTCCCCTTCCTGGCCCTGTTCGGTGTCGGCGCCATCGGGCTTCAGGGATACCGGTGGTACCAGGCGGGGGACATCCTGCCGCTGGTGGGCGCGGGGGCAGCTGGTCTTCTGGGCCTGCCCCTGGCGATGGCCGTGGTCGCGCGGTTCCTGTCCGGAAGACAACTGCTGGATCAAGACCTGATCGAACAGAAGCTGGCCCATCCTGCCTTCGCCGCTTACCTGCGGGTCCTGGCCTTCGGATCGGCCGGTGTCTCCAGGGAGCGTCTGTTCGATCGAACTGCCCGCGTCGCCGAGGCATACCAGGCATACGACCACCCTGCTGGCAACGGCCTTCGGGCGAGACGCTGGCGGGGTGACCCGACGCTACCGGCGGTGCCGAAAGGTCTTCTCCATCGCCCGGACATCTTCAATGCCGCCGAGCTGGCGGGCCTCTGGCACCTGCCCGACGACCCGTCCGGCCTGCCGATGGCCAGCCAGGCGGCAGCCCGCCGGATCGTGCCGGCCAACGAAGAGGTCGCCCGCGGCTGTCGGGTCGGCGTGTCAATGCACCAGGGTCGGCGCGTGCCGGCGTACCTGCCGCACGGCTTGCTCTTCCGCAACCACCTGGTGGTGGCCAAGACCCGCCGAGGCAAGTCAACGTTGCTGGTGCACATGGCGTCCTACCTGATGGAGCGCATGGCGGCGGGCCGCGAACGTCTCCTGCTGGTGGTCGTCGACCCTCACCAGGATCTGGCCGAAGCCGTCCTGGGCATCGTCCCCTCTGGCCTGAAAGACCGCGTCACCTACCTGAACCTGGCGGGCCACGAGCGGCCCGTTGGCCTCAACCTCCTGGACGTGGCCCTCTTTCCCAGCCGCGACCGCACGGCCGAGAACGTCGTCACCATGCTGCACCGCCTCTGGCCCGACAACTGGGGGCCGCGCATGGAGGGCGCGCTGCGCGCGGCCCTGATGTCCCTCCACGAGGCCAACCAGGCCCGCCCCCGCGAGGGGCAGTACACCCTGCTGGACGTGGTGCCCACCCTCAGCAGCGCCGACTTCCGGGAGGAGGTGCTGAAGCAGGTCCCCGACCGGGCCCTCTGGGCCTGGTGGCGCGACAACTACGACCGCCTGGGCCGCACCATGCAGCAGCAGACGGCCAACCCGGTGACCACCAAGGTGGGGCGCTTCCTGGTCACCGAGGCCGCCCGCCTGGTCCTGGGGCAATCGTGCTCCACCTTCGACCCACGCTCGATGCTGCGCGAGGGCGGCGTGCTGGTCGTGAACTCCGCTGTCGGCCTCCTCGGCGAGGGCGGCGCGGCCCTGGTCGGAGCGACCGTCCTCAACCTGCTGGGGTTGGTGGTGGAGGAGCAGGTGGCCCTGCCTCCGGCGCAGCGGAGCCGCCTGGTGGCCCTGGTGGACGAGTCCAGCACCCTGGGGGCCGCCGACTACCCCCGCATGCTCAGCGAGCTGGGCAAGTACGGCGCCAGCTTCGTCCTGGTCACCCAGTCCCTGAGCAAGCTGGACGCCATCGACGAGTCGCTGCGGCCGACGGTCTTCTCCAACATCGATGGCCTCACCGTCTTCCAGGTCAGCGCCCAGGACGCCCGCTACCTGGCGCCGGAGCTGGGCGGAGGCCTGGAGGTGGATGACCTGACGGGCCTGGACGACTTCGAGTGCTACGCCCGCTGGTGGGCGGACGGCCGGCGGCTGCCGACCTTCTCCTTGCGCCTGGACCCGCCGCCGCCCCTGGACAGGGCGCGCCTGCTCGTCACCGCAACGCGGTCCGCCGAGCGCTTCGGGCGGCTCAGGGAAGAGGTGGCGAAGGAGATCGACGACGCTCTCGTCAGGCGCGGCGTGAACATCGGCCCGTCCGGCCAGGCGGTGCCGGGCGTGGGCAGTGCTCGGGACGGGGAGGAGGAGTTGCCCGACGAGGTGCGGCCGACGGAGAAGCACAACCCCAAGGCGAGACGGCGCAGCGAGAACCGCGACCGGAAGTGAGGAACATGCCGACCACGGACTTGCAGTTACAGACAGAAGCCATCGGTTGGCTGGCCCGGCTCCCCTTCCTGGGGGCCGAGGAACTGCTCCTCCTCCTGGGGATCAGGAAGCCTCAGGTCGCCCGCGTTCTCGCGGAGTTGGAGAAGCTCGGTTGGGTGGAGTGGATCCGAGCCTCGTCGCCCGAGCTGGACGAAGAGCGCCTGAACGTCCTGACGGATGGATGCGTGCCGAGATTGGCTGAACACTTCGGCCTGAGCGAGCAAGAACTTCAACTGACGTTCTCCGTGGGGAGGAAGGAAATCCTGGAGCGCCTGACCAGGCTGGAGACAACGGCTGGCTTCAACCGGTTCGCGGCGGAACTGGTCGCTGCCGTGCGAGACGACGAGGAAGTGGAGCTTGAGGATATGCGGTCGCTGCCGTGGCGGCGGCCCGCTCAGGCCTGGTGGCCGCCGGAGGTCGAAGGCTACGGCTGCCTGCGCTGGGGGCCGTGGCGCGCGCCCTTCTTCGTCGCCTGGGATCGGGCCGGCGCGCCCCCCTTCCACCGCCGCAAGCGCGTGGGCGCATGGTGCGCCTTTCGGGAAGGCGACCATCGCTGGGGCCGCGACGACATCCCGCCCATCCTGGTCGTCTGCCCCCGGGAGGTCGAGGCCGAGCAGTGGGCCCGGGCCGTGCTCGCCTCCTCGGACCGCAGACAGGCGCCCCGCCTACCGGTGTTTCTCACCGAGGTCCTGTGCGCCCTGGTCGGGGGACCCCTGGGATCCGTCTGGCGTCGCCCCGACGGGACCGTGCGAGCCCACCTCTGCGAGCGCCTGGTCTGGCGGCCGGCCGTCCCGTCGGAGGCTGGAACCGTCAGGGTAAAGAACCCCACTGAGCAACTGGACTCCGTGTCGGCGAGCGGGCCGACGCTGCGAGAATGGGCCACGCAGGTCGTCGACGCCGGGGAGACAGCGCGGACGCGCAGCAGTCTGGAACGGCTTGCCGCTCACTCGCTACTGACGAGTCCGACCGAGAAGCGGGCGTTGGAGTGGCTCGGCCACCATCCCCTGCTATCGGCCGACGACCTGGCTGTGATCCTACGCGTCTCGGGGCAACTGGCTGCGCGCGTGCTGGACAGCCTGGCTCACTACGACCTCGTCCAGTCGACCGACAAGGCTCTGGAGAACGAGGCGGCACCCCCTCATCGCTACTACCTGACGGACGTCGGCCTGAAGCTGCTGGCCGCGCGGGACGGGGTGCCACCCCGTCGGTACGCCCGCTACGGGATTGTGGCCGCCTCGACGCCGAAGAAGCAGGGCGGCGGCAGGCTGGGAACCCTGCTGCGCCAGCTCGACCACACGGTAGGGGTTAACCGCTTCTTCGTCAGGCTGATCGCCGACGGGGCCAAGAACGGCCCACGGCTCATCCGCTGGCTGAGCGCCTCCGAGGCGGCTCAGAGGTTCACGTACGGCGAGGCCACGCACTGGCTGCGCCCCGACGGGGCGGGAGACATCTACTGGCAAGGCGAAATACACCGCTTCTACCTGGAGTGGGACCGGGGCACAGTGAAGCTGCCGGACCTGGTGGAGAAATGCCGACTGTACGCCGCGTATTACGCGTCACTGGCCCGGACGGGAGTCCCGGAGCGGAACAGGCCCACCACTCTTGTGGTCACGAGTTCGCCGGTTCGCGAGGGCGTTCTCTGGCGGACCGTGCTGGCAGCTTTCGATGACGTGGCGTCGTCCCCCTGCCACTTCTTCACCACGATAGACACCATCATCGACCGCACAGGACCATTAGCGCCAATTTGGCGGAGGGGCGGCGACGCGGAGCGGGGTGCGTGGACCTGAGTCGGCGAGTAACGAGGAAACCTATTGCCATCCACGCAAAATGGTCGCGTGGACCGCGCACGCCTGCCTGGGACACGCTTTGGGATCGCATCCTTAGCGAGAACAGAGCCACAACAGAAGCGCCATTGGCCCTTCCATCGCCCAATGGAGCAAGAGATCCAGAAGGTAAGGGGGAGCGGAAGCCTGTTTGACAGATCGTCGGCCTCCGGACGGGCAGACTTGTGTGGTTCAGCCAAGGCGGGGTGAGCATGGAGGTGTATCTGATCCTCTCGTTGGAAGAGGAATGACGTGCTGCTCGTGGCGAACTGCGACACCATCAGGCGCTTCGCAATCTCGGCAAAGCGGGCGTGACGGGCATTGGAGGCGAATGTGAGGCGAGGTCCTGGCTCGATTCGCGAGCGAGGTCTATGTATAATTGCGGCGCAGTCACCCCCGCGAACTGTCCGATGTGGGTGACTTGCGTACCTCATATCGGATGAATGCGATCTGGTCATGACGGGGACGACTGCCAGGGTGACGGCCTTGCGTGCCGTCGTGTATTCGCGAGTCTCGACCGACGCCCAGGAACGTGACGGCACGTCTCTCGAGACTCAGGAGCGTGCCTGCGTCGAGCACGCCCGTGCCCTGGGCTGGGACGTCGTAGCTAGATTCCGGGATACCGCGAGCGGTTACACCCTGGAGCGGGCAGGGCTCGATCAGGTGCGGCGTTTGATCCACGACGGCCTCGTCGACGCTGTCGTGGCTTACGCGGTTGACCGGCTTTCCCGCAACCAGAACCACATTGGCGTCGTCTTCGATGATGCCGAGAAGTCCAATGTTCGCCTTGAGTTCGTCACAGAGAAGTTCGAAGACACTGCGATTGGGCGCTTCATCCTGGCGGCGCGAGCATTCATCGCCGAAGTCGAACGCGAGAAGATCGCTGAGCGCACCATGCGGGGTAAGGCCGAGCGGGCGCGTAGCGGGCGCATCCCGCAGGGCACGGGAAAGGGCTGCTACGGGTACAAGTACAACCCGTCGACGGGGAAACGAGAGATTGTGCCCGAGCAGGCGGAGGTGGTCCGCCGCATCTTCAGAGAAGTGCTCGAGGGTGTACCCATCATGACGGTCGCTGAACGCCTGAACGAAGACGGTATTCCGACATTCGCCGGCGGGTTCTGGTTCCCGGCGACAATTCACCATATGTTGCGGAATCCGACGTACACCGGCCGCATGATCTATCGAAGGACCGTCGTGCGGCAGTTCCATGATCGCTTGAGCGGCCGGCGTCGCCGGAAGGTGGAGGTCCGCGATGAGGCCGACTGGATCGAGGTGGTGGGAGCGACCCCAGTCATCGTAGATGAAGCCACGTTTCAGGGAGTGCAAGAGATACTCGATGACCCGGAACGGCTTCGCCTTGGCAGAAGGGACAATCCCTATCCTTTGTCCGGACATCTGCGCTGCCGGCGGTGTGGCAGGGCGATGGTAGGTCAAACGCTTCAGAAGAGGTTCCGCTATTACCGCTGCCGGCGCGCCTTCGCCGGACCTCGACACGACAGGTGTGATGGCACCTATGTCCGGGCAGACGATCTGGAGCAGGTCGTGCGGGAAGAAGTGGCTCGCGTACTCGCGGACCCGCAATTGATCGAGGCAGAGTACCGGCGACGGGAGGCGGCTTCTCTGGATGCCGCAGCCATCGCTGACCTAGAGCGGCAAGTGGAGAGCCTCGAGACTCAACGGAGCCGCCTCCTGAAGCTCTACCAACTTGGGGAGGTTGATGAAGCGTATCTTGAAGCCGAGTCGCGAGGACTACGGGCGCGTCGGGCGCTCATAGAAGGGCGCTTGGCTCGGCTGCGGACGGTGCGTCTTGAACTGGACCGAGAAGAAGTGGATAAGGCCTGCGCCCGGGTACGTGAGTGGCTGCGTCGCACAGGCCCCGAGGACCTTCGCCTGATAGCCGGTGCACTTCAACTGAAGATCGAAATGGAAACCGGCTTCGGCGATCTCACTGGCATAGTTCCGTCTGGGGACGATTACGCACAGGCGGGTAGTGATGCCCATGTTCGTCCAGTGGTAACGAGCCATGACCCTGAAGAGGCCCTGCGCCTCATCGAGCAGGGCGAAGGCCAAACCGTCGAGTTCAAGAAGAGCTTGGCTGAGCAGGACCAAGCTATCGAAGCACTCTGTGCCTTCGCCAATGCGGACGGGGGCACGGTCTTCTTTGGCGTATAGAACGACGGCAGCATTTGCGGCGTTCACATCGGCACCAACAGCTACGAAAACCTGGCAAACAAGGCGAATTCGCTTTTCCCGCGGATCCTTCCTCGAATCGATACCGTACTCATCAACGGTTTGACGGTAATTGCCATGAGGGTCGAGAAAGCAGCGAAGAATACAGTGATCTTCAAGGGCAGGCCTCTTTGCCGCTCGGGGCGCACTAATCAACACATGTCCTGGGACAACGTGACAAGCAGAATTCTTCGAGACCGCCCTGACTGGTCAGAAGAACGGGATCGGCCTCGTTTCGAAGTGCGCGCACGAGGCGTAAGGAGCCTCGAAACGGAGTTTCGACCAACAGGACCGTGCGACTCGCTTCCGGTGATACGGTGTCGGAGATCGAGTGGCGCTTTTGCGGGCCGCGTTTCCCCATGGAGTGGCGCACCGCCAGCGGATTTGCCTTGGACAGGACCGATCTCTCTCCAGTTCGACCTCTCACAGCCGCCCGGCGAAGACGACAGGGTTGATGTCGATCAGATGGGGTTTGAAATTCGTTTCCGCTGGCGCGATTGCTGGCGGCACGAGTTGCACCGATGGCCGCTCACTCGTAAGGTACTGCCGCACAAGGTGCTGTGGGATATAGGGGACGAGATATTACCGCCGCTGTACTTCGACGAGCAGGAGAAGGTGGGCGTCACCTTCATCCAGGAGTGTAACGGCACATCCGCTGCACTCCGACTCAGGCTTTCGCGACACCCGCTAGCGAATTCCTCGGCTGCACCAAAACAGAGGACTTCCCCCCTCGGTGCCGTCACCAACTTCAAGTTCTACTGTCCCGAGGTCGGCCTCGTTCGTAAGGAGTTTCCCGGCGGCTCCATCGACCTCGTCACCAGATGACGATCAGGGATCCGCCTCCGCGGCAGCGAGGTCTCCCACCTTTGTTCGGGCCGAGCCGTCCGCGTCGAAGAAGAAGCGGCGGGCCCACAACGCCGCGTATACCAGCCCGATCAGAACCGGCACCTCGATTAAAGGCCCCACTACCGCCGCCAGCGCCTGCCCCGACTCGATTCCGAACACGCCGATCGCCACCGCTATCGCCAGCTCGAAGTTGTTGCTCGCCGCCGTAAACGATAGCGTCGCCGTCTCCGGGTAGCGGAACCGCAGCCGCCACGACATGAGGAACGACACCGTGAACATGATGACGAAGTACATCAGCAGCGGTATCGCGATCCGCAGCACGTCCAGCGGCACGTCGACGATGTACTCGCCCTTGAGCGCGAACATCACCACTATCGTGAACAGCAGCCCGATGATCGCCGTCGGGCCGAGGCGCGGCATCAGCACGCCTTCGTACCACTCGCGCCCCTTGCGCTTGATCCCCACGTAGCGCGTTGCCATCCCCGCGACCAGCGGTACGCCGAGGAAGATGAGCACGCTCCGTGCCACTTCCCAGAAGCTGATGTGTATCTCCTCGCCGCCGCCAAACCAGGAGCTGGCCACGCTCACGAAGAACCACGCATACAACGAATAGAACAGCACCTGGAAGACGGAATTGAGCGCCACCAGCACGGCCGCATACTCGTTGTCGCCCTCCGCCAGCATGTTCCAGATGAGCACCATGGCGATGCATCGCGCCAGCCCGACGATGATCAGCCCCGTCCGGTACTCCGGCTGGTCGGGCAGGAGCAGCCAGGCGAGCGCGAACATGATCACAGGGCCCACAATCCAGTTCTGCGCCAGCGACACGCCGAACAGCTTGCCCGCCGTCGCCACCTTGCCCAGCTCCTCGTAGCGCACCTTCGCTAGCACGGGGTACATCATCCAGAGCAGGCCGATAGCAATGGGGATCGAAGTTGTGCCGATGCTGGCCGAATTGATGGCGTCCGCGACGTCGGGAAAGAGCTTCCCCAGCGCCACGCCGAAGGCCATCGTGATTATGATCCAGAGGGCGAGGAAGCGGTCGAGCAGCGAGAGCCGTTCCGCGACGCGGGGCCGCGCGGCCTCGGCAACGGCTGTCATGGCAGACGGCCTCCTTCGGACGCGCTGTCTTTAAGGAATTGTTCTACCCGCTCCCGCACCGCGTCTCGCACGGCTCGGAATACCGCGCGGCGCTCCTCTTCGGTTCCTTCCGCCGACGCCGGGTCGGGCAGGCTCCAGTGCAGCCGCTTGCCCCCGTGAGGGAAGTATGGACACGCCTCGCGCGCGTCGTCGCACACCGTGACAACGTAGTCGAACCGCTGCTGCACGAATTCGTCGACCGACTTCGCGTGCTGCCCGCTGACATCGATCCCTTCCTCCGCCATGACGGCGACGGTCAGGGGGTGCGGTTCGCCCGCCTCCGTTCCGGCGCTCGCCGCCTCGAACACCTCGCCCGCCAGGTGGCGCAGAGAGCCCTCGGCCATCTGGCTGCGCGCGGAGTTGTGCGTGCATACAAAGAGCACCCTCCGCCTTCCACTGCTCTCCTTGTTCATAGTCCCGGTGTTCTCCACTATCCGTAGTCTCCAGGCAGGCCCGCCGCGCTCGGCGCGACCGGCCCGTCGTCACTGGTTCCGGCGTTTGAACGAGCCCGCCGGATCGCTCGTCCCGTCCAGGTGCGACTTCAGTCGCGCCCCCTGCGCCGACAGAATGCGCTTGTATATGCGGTCCCTGAGAAACGCGAAGGCCGCCTTTTCGTCCGCGTCCGCGACTATTTGTTTCAACTCAACGACGTCTTCGGGCTCGAAAGCCAGCCCTTCACGTTTTGCCTCCAGCATTTCGCCATCCTCCGATCTCCTCTTGAAAGGAACGCGATCCCCTGTTTCCTCGAGAACTCGCATTAATGAGCACTGATATGTCGCGCGCCGCCGGCTCAGGCCCGTCGCCCTCTCAGGCGGCATACCTGCTCCGCCCGCCGCCTGTCGCCCGCCGACGGCCGCACGTCAAGTAGCGCGGCCAGCCGCTCCCGCAGCGCGGCCACCCCGGCAGGAGAGGCGCGGTAGAACACCCAGCGGGCATCTTCCTCGTCGCGGCGGCTCTCGACCAGGCCGGCGCGCCTGAGCGCGGCCAAATGGCTGGAAACGAGCGATTGCGACAGCCCCAACAGGTCCTCGATCTCGCAGACGCACAGCTCCGTCTTCGCCAGCAGCGAGAAGATGCGCAGTCGGTTGTCGTCGCCGAGAAGACGGAGCTGCCGCGCGAGACCGGACTCCCGCTCGCCCCCTCTCTGGACAACCGCACTTCCTTTTGCCGTCACCATGATACATGAACCTCCGTTAATACATTCTAGCCGCTCCGGGGACTCTCGGTCAACAACGGGGGCAAGCATCAGTTCGAGACCGGCGGTCGCGCTTTTCGCGGCGCCCGCTCGAAACGGCGGCAAGTGTTGAGGCTGGGTGGGGATAAGGCTACGACGCCGCCTAGCGTCAGCGGATGAGGCGCTGCTTGTGGGCTACGTAGTCGACCAGGATGTATTCGCCCAGCCCCTCGGGACTCGTGTAGAAGACGCGCCCCTTGTTGATCCGCGCCATCTCGTTCACGAACTCCTTCAGGTAGTAGTTGCGGTCGAGCATGAACGTGTTGATGATGATCCCCTTCTCCGTGCAGCGCTTCACTTCCTTCAACGTCTCCCGGATGGTGACGGGGCTGGGCGGATAGGCGAAGTAGGAGCGTCCTTTTTCCAGGTGCGCCGTGGGCTCGCCATCGGAGACCATGATGATCTGGCGCGTCCCCACCTTGTGCTTCGACAGCAGCTTCTGGGCGAGGATGAACGCGTGGTGCATGTTCGTCCCCAGCACCGACTCGTCCCAACGCACATACGGCAGCTCCTCGGCGGTCAGTTCCCGGGCGTAAGCCGAGAAGCCGATTATGTAAAGCGAGTCGCGCGTGTACTGCGTCGTGATCAGGTTGTTGAGGGCAAGGGCCACCTTCTTCGCTGCCTGGAAGCTCCCACGCAGCGCCATCGACCACGAGAGATCGACCATGATCACCGTCGCCGTCTGCGTGAGCTGCTCCACGCGGTGCACCTCGAAGTCGTCGACCTGAAGGCGGACAGGCAGGGCGCGGCTCGCTTCCCGCCGCAGCGAGTTCATGATCGTCCGCTCAAGGTGTAGCTGGAACGGATCGCCGAACTCGTACCGCTTGGTGTCGTCCGCGCGCTCTCCACCGATGCCGACGTCGGGCAGGCGGTGCCGGCCCGGCCTGCCTCCTTTGAGGTGATCGTATATCTCTGCCAGCGCCTTCTGGCCGATCTTGCGGACGGCTCGCGGCGTCAGCTCCCAGGTGCGGCCGCGCCGCCGGATGTAGCCCGCCTCTTCCAGTATTTCGAGGAAGCGGCGCATCTGCTCGAAGATCGCGTGTGCGTCGTCGCCCAGCGTCTCGCGCAGCCTCTCGGCGTCGACGTCGTTCAGATCGCCGCCGTACTGTACCCGCTCCAACTGCCGCTCTACCTCGTCGAGGCGCTGCATGTACTCCATCAGCTCCATCGCCGCGTTAAGGTCGAGCTCCTCCTCGCCGCGGAAGGGGTAGTGACTGCGCAGGCTGCGCATTGGGTAGAGCAGCTCAAGGTTGGCCGCCAGCTCGCTCAGCTCGGCCTGGAGCTCCGGGTCGGCGATCTTGTCCATCAATAGGTCTTCGAGCTGATGGCGCATGTCCGCCGGCAGGCTATCGAGGAGGCTCTGCATCTGGCTTATCTGCTGCTGCATGCGCGCGATCAGCTCGTCGAGGCTCTGGGGCGGGTTATCGCCGAAAAGATCGCCGTACTCCTCCATGAACTGCTCGAAATCAGGCTCGTTACCCGCAATGCGGTCGGACAGCATCCGGTTCAGGTCTCTCGCCATCCGGCGCAGGCGGTCCATCTGCTCCGGCGTCATCTCCGATATCTGCCGGTGGAGGTCTTTGAAGAAGGACTCCATCATCGCCTTCTTCAACATCTCCATTAATTCCTGGAACTTGTGCTGCGCCTCCGGGTCGATGAACTCGTAGTCCTGGAGCGCCCGCACCTGCCCACCGAGATCGTCCGGGAGGTTGTTGAGGAAGTTCTGCTTGCGCTCGATGACGCTCTTGAGCATCTGCGCGAACTCGCGCTCTGCCTCCGCGCCTTCAGGAGGGGCGACGGCAGCGCCCTCGTCGCCCGCCTCAGCGCCGCCTCCAGAGGGAGACGGTGTCTCCTCCGGCGCCTGCTCGCCGAGGCCGGCGAGCGCGTCCTCCAGCCGGCGGCGCAGCGTGCTCTTCTCGGTGCGCAGCACCTCGTCCAGACGCTGCCGTATGTCTTCCATCACAGAGCTCAGGTTATAGCGGTCGAGCGTCTGGCGCCGTTGCTGCCGCAGCCTCTGAAGCAGGTCGCGCAGCCCCTGGAAGCGGTGGCCCGACGGCATGCGCAACCCGCGCTGCAGCAGATTGCGCAGGGCGTGCTGAAGGTCACCGAAGTTCATCAGGTCGTCGGTGATGCTTTGAAGGAGGTTATCGGGGTCGAGCTCCGGGATCTCCTGAGAGCCGTCCCACCGGGAGTAGCGGTAGCTCTGCATCTTATCCTCGGTACAGGACGCGTCCGCGGACCCTTTCCTTGTTCAGGCGCTTGTTGAGGTGGAGCCCTTCGAGCACGAACTCGATCGCGGAGGCTATCTGCGAGGGCTCCTCGCCGACCCTGAGCTTGGCGACGGCGCGCTCCAACCCCTCGACGCCCTCCAGCAACTGAACGTACTCCTGGGAAGGCGTCATGTCGGAGACTTCGACGGAGAGGCCCGACTTGAAGGAGTTGACAATGTCTTCCAGCTCCGCGAGCGAAAGGTAGCGGTTGAAGATAGTCAGGAGCGCCCCCTGGATGAGCCGCTCCAGTATCTGCTCCTCCTTCCCCTCTTCGACTGTCTCCAGCTCCACCTTGCCGCTTATGGCCGGCATGACGTAAGGCAGGTCGGTGACGCGGGGGACGATCTCCCTCTCGCGCAGCCGGATCGCGCGCCGCATGGCGTTGGCGAGCAGGCTCTCGTAGTCGGTGATGGAGGCGCGCACGGAGACGCCGGAGCGCTGGTTGATGTCGGGGCTGCGGCGGGCGAGGCGCGTGATCTCGGCGACGATCTCCTTCATATAGTAGGGCACCGTCACGCGGAACTCCTCGTCGCGGAACGGGTACATCTCCTGCTCCATGATGCTGATCTCGTGCTCCACCTTGCGGGGGTAGTGGGTGCGGATCTGGGCGCCGTAACGGTCTTTCAGGGGCGTGATGATCCGGCCGCGGTTCGTGTAGTCTTCGGGGTTGGCGCTGGCGACGATGTAGATATCGAGCGGCAGGCGGACGCGATAGCCGCGTATCTGCACGTCGCGCTCCTCCATTATGTTCAGCAGCCCCACCTGGATGCGCTCTGCCAGGTCCGGCAGCTCGTTCAGCGAGAAGATGCCGCGGTTGCTCCGCGGTATGAGGCCGTAGTGGATGGTAAGCTCGTCAGAGAGGTAGCGGCCCTCCGCCACCTTTATGGGATCGACCTCGCCGATGATGTCGGCGATGGTGATGTCGGGGGTGGCCAGCTTCTCGCCGTAGCGTTGCTCGCGGCTCAGCCACGTTATCTCCAGATCGTCTCCCTCCTTCTCCGCCCGTTCACGACAGGCCTTGCAGATGGGCTCGTAAGGGTTATCGTTTATCTCGCAGCCGGCGACGGCGGGCACCGCCTCATCGAGCAGGGCGACGAGCGAGCGGATAAGGCGCGACTTCGCCTGCCCTCTCTCGCCGAGGAATATGATGTCCTGCCCCGACAGAATCGCGTTTTCGATCTGAGGTATGACTGACTCCTCGAAACCGATGATCCCCGGAAAAAGGTCTTCCCCATTGCGAATCGCCCGAATGAGGTTTCGCCGCATTTCCTCCTTCACCGGCGCGACCTTGTACCCGCTTGCGCGCAATTCGCCCAGTGTCCTTGGCCTTTCGGTACTCACGGTATTTCCCCCCAATTGCGCTTTCATTTCTCCGGGCGGCGGTCACTCCTGACTGTGATCCGCCGAACGGCGTTCGGGCTGACTCCCTGTTAGAAAGCGGGCCAGCTCATCCCGGTCAAAACGGGGAAGAGGGCCCATCCGCCCGTTTCTATTCATTATAACCCCTTGCCCCCGAGAAACCAGCGAACCTATGCATGCGGCATCGGTTTTTGAGGCTCTGAGCGCGTCTGCAACCCTTTCGCAATCCCCGGGGGCGACGGCGATAAGAAGAGCGCCCGACGCGAGGAGTCCCATCGGGTCGAGGCCGAGAGCGCCGCAGATGGCGGCCGTCTCCGGGAGGACTCGTACAGTGTCGATCCTGACCTCGGCGCCCAGCCCCGCCGCCTCCGCCAGCTCATGGACCGCGGTGGCGAGGCCGCCCTCCGTCGGGTCATGCATGGCGTGCACGAGGCCTGTCTCGGCGGCGAGCAGCGCCTCCCGCACGACGCTGATCCCGGGCTTGAACAGCAACTCTTTCGCCCTCGCGACCGTCTCTTCGCCGACCCCCGCGGCGCGAAGCCTCTCGTCTGCCTCTCGCGCCAGGAGCGCCGTCCCTTCCACGGCCACGCCCTTCGTCAGGATCAGACAGTCGCCCTCGCGCGCGCCCTTGCTCTCGATGACGCGCTCGGTCTCCCCTAGCATCGCCCCGACGACCAGCGGCCGCTCCAGCCCGTGCGTCACTTCCGTGTGTCCGCCGATGAGCGCGATGTCCAGCTCGTTGCAGGCGGCGAGCATCTGGCCGAAGATGCTTTCGGCGAGCGCTGGCGCCGCGTCCTCGGGAAGCAGGACGGCGGCCAGGAACCAGGCCGGCTTCGCTCCCATGACGGCGATGTCGTTCGCGTTGACTTGCACCGCGTACCAGCCGATGAGGTCGGAGGCGAAGGTGATCGGGTCGATGGAGGCGACGACGAGACGCCCGCCCACGGCGACGGCTGCCGCGTCCTCGCCCGGCGCCGGACCGACGAGGACCCGCTCATTTTCGATGGAGATCGAGGAGAGCAGGCGTTTGAGCAAGTCGTGGGGGGTTTTCCCTGTCTTCATCGCGGCGCTCTGGCTGAGACTAGACTACCAGAGCGGACAGAAAAAGGGATATCGGCCCCTCGGCCCGCGACGGGCGAGAAGCGGAGCGCTAGCGGCTGCCCCGCAGGCGGGGGTCCAGCACGTCGCGGAGGGCGTCGCCCAGCATGTTGAAGCCGTAGACCGCCAGGGCGATGGCGAGACCAGGCCACAGCGCCAGCCAGGGGTGGGCCCGCATGAAGAGGATGCCCTTAAAGCTCAGCATCTGCCCCCAGGAGGGGAACGGCGGCGGGACGCCCCATCCCAAGAAGCTGATGGAGGACTCGACAAGGATAGCCCCACCGAGCTGGACGGTGGCGAGGATTATGATGACGGCGAAGACGTTGGGCAGGATGTGCCGCATCAGTATGCGGGCGTCGTTCGCGCCGACGCAGCGCGCCGCCTCCACGTACTGATTGTTCTTCATCGCTATAGTTGCCCCTCTTATGACGCGCGATGATCCCGCGGCCATCATCGTCCCTAAGACGATGGTAATGGCGAAGATACGGTGTATGGGGTCGCCGCTGCGCGAGAAAGCGGATATGACCGTCACCAGGATCACCAGGCCCGGGAAGGACATCCAGATGTCCACCAACCGCTGGAAAACGGAATCGAACCAGCCGCCGTAATAGCCGGAGACAGTGCCGACGATGGTCGCGATGAGCGCCGACATGGCGACCGCGGAGAAGCCGATGACTACGGACACCCTTGCGCCGTAGATGACGCGGCTCAACATATCGCGGCCCAGATCGTCGGTGCCGAAGGGGTGCTGCAACGAGGGATCTTGCATCGCCTCCGCCCATGACTGGTCGTCGTACCAGTAGGGAGCTATCCACTGGGCGGTGATGGCGACGAGGATCATCACGGCCACAATGAAGCCGCCGAATGCCCCCAGCGGCTTCCGGCGCGTGAACCACCAGAGACCGCGCAGGACACGCGAGAGAAGGCTGCGCTCCGGCCGGAAATACCAGTACGCTTCCGCTTCTGCCTGTGCTTGGCCAACCGTTGCCATGGCCAGACCTTCCTGTTCCTACGTATACCTAATGCGTGGGTCGAGGTAGCCGTACGTGATGTCGACCGCCAGATTCGTCAGAATGATCACGGATGCCACGATCAGGTTGATCGCCTGCACCACCGGGTAGTCAAGGGAGGCGATGGAGAACATGAGATAACGGCCGATGCCCGGGATGCTGAAGATACTCTCCAGGATGACCGTGCCACCGACCAGCACCGGAATCTGCAGGCCGACGATGGTAATGACCGGGATAAAGGCGTTCTTGATCGCGTGGCGCGCTACGACCGTCCGCTCCCGCAGCCCCTTCGACCAGGCGGTGCGGACGTAGTCCTGCCGCAGCACTTCCAGCATCTGCGCCCGCGTCATGCGCATCACCGTCCCCGAGAGCAGCATCCCCAGGATCACGGCGGGGATGATGAGCATGTAGAGGTTCTCGGCCGGCTTGTCCCAGAGGTCGTAGTACTGTAAGGGCGGCGCCCACCCCCACCATTTGCTGGGCAAGACCATCACCAGAGTGCCCATCCAGAAGGAGGGTATGGAGAGGAAGGCGATGGCGCCGCTACGGGCGACGTAGTCCAATATCGTGTCCTGGCGTATTGCGGCGAAGACGCCTATGGGAAGGGATACGCACAGGGAGATCATGAGGGCGAGCAGCCCCAGCTCAATCGTCACCGGCAGGCGGTTCTTCAACTCGCTGCCGACGCTGACCTTCGTTTGCAGCGACTCGCCCAGATCGCCCCTCACGACCTCGGAGAGCCAGATGAAGTACTGCTGGTATATCGGCTTGTCTAGACCCAGCTCTTTTCTGACGTCGGCGCGCTCTTCCTCAGTCAGTTGCGCGCTCTCGCCTGATATCTGCTGCACGACGTCGCCGGGGAGGAAGCGCACGAGACAAAAGACGATGATGGTGACACCGATAAGGGTGGGGACTACCATCAGGAGACGCCGGATGATGTACTTACCCAAGGTAACCTATACCCCCCACACGTCAGGAAGAAACGTGCCCGCTGTTCCTGACAGCCAGCCGGACCGCTTCTGTTCCCTCATCTCCCTTCAAGAAGGGAATTCATGATACTCCCACAAGTCCTTAAGGGGAAGTAGACTTCTACATTCCTTTGTACCGCCAGGCCCACATCGTCCCCTCAGTGCCGAACGAATAGGTCGTCGGGCCGGAGGTATTGACGCCGCCGCCGCCTACGGGCCAGCTTGCGCTGTATTCATAAGGGTTGACGCCGGGAACGTAGTACATCTTGTCGGAGACGTACTTCTGTATCTGGCGCAGCTTCTGGCACACTTCGTCGACGTCCCACGTCTGCACAGCATCGGTTATGTTCCGGACCAGCTCAGGGTCGTCGACGCGCGACATGTTGCGGGCGCCGCCCTTCCCCCAGGGAAGATAGCTCATTTCGATGTAGCCGGCGGCGTCGGGCAGCACCGTGAGCAGGCCCCACGCCATGCCGTCGAAGTTGCCCTGGCTGTAAGTCTGGGGAAAGTACTGCCCTATGTAGTCTTCGGGGACGGAGGTGAGCCTTATGTCTACCTCTCTCATCAGGCCGGGCAGCGCCTCCGCGACCACCGGGTAGTAGGTGATGATGTTGGTATACACGGTGGAGCTGTAGTGGAAGCGGCACTCGAAGCCGTCCTCGTACCCCGCCGCCTTTAGCAGCGCCTTGGCCTCGGCCGGGTCGTACCTGTACCACTTGCCGGGCTCGCCCATCTCCTCGCTCTTGGGATCGACCCACCACTTGCGTCCCATGCCCGCGCTGATGATGTTGGGCCACTCGCCGCCCTCTTCGGGCGATATCAGCTTCAACAGGCCGTCGCGGTCGATCGCCATCGATATCGCGCGACGGACGCGGATGTCGTTGAAGGGCGGCTTGTTCTCGGTGTAACTGGCCGGCTCGAAGTAGAGGAAGCTCGTGAGATTACGCAGGTTCTTGTTGATGCGCGCTTCCGGCGCCTGCGCCCGTATGTCGTTGAGCAGGGCTGCCTGGACGTATGTAGCGTCGAGCTTCTTGGCCAGGAACTGTGACATTACGGTGTTGGGATCGGGGATGACGTAGAGGTGGAGCCCGTCCAGGTAGGGCAGCCGGTTACCCCACTTGTCCTTCTCGAAGTAGTCCGGGTTCTTGCGCCACAGGAAGTCGACAGAGCGCCTGTAGTGCTCGAAAATGAACGGCCCGGAACCCACCGCCCTCTTCTCGGCATCGCCGTCCTTTTCAATTAGCTCAGGAGCTACGAGCCAGAGGTCATTGAAGGAAGCGACGCGCTTGAGGAACAGGCCGTACGGGTGCTTGAGCTTGATGGTGATCTGCTTCGTGTCCGGCGAGGCGGTAACGCTGTCGACCATCGCCCAGTCGTCCTTGTTCGGGGAGAGGTTGCGGAAGCGCTCGTAGTTGTAGATCACGTCTTCTGCCGTGACCTCGCGTCCGAAGACGGGGTCGATATCGTGCCACCTGGCTTCGGGGTGGAGCGTGAAGATGAAAGTGAGCGGCTCCGGGTTCTCGATCTTCTGCGCCAGCTCCGGCACGGGCTCGTACCACAGCTCGTCGGGAAGGATGCCGCGCTGAGTCGCGAAGCGCATGAGCCGGTTGTACGTCCAGGAGCCGAAGACGTGGGTGAGGAAGGCGATGGGCTTATGGGGGTCCATGTTGTAGAGGTCGGCCATGGTGCCGTTGCCCATACCGCCGATTACGGGCTCCTGCTCTTCCGAGGGCGTGGGCGAGGGCGGGACGCCGGGCGTCCCCCCTTCCTCGTCGCCGGCGCAGGCGAACGCGGCCGCGCCGGCAATGCCTGCCGCCGATAGCGCCGCTCCCTTGAGCACGCGGCGGCGCGAGACCTTCTTCCTCGCTGCGTCCTGCCAGAATCGGGCCATGATGTCCCTCCCTCGTCGTGTTTCCGTTTGCGCGGGCGCTTTCCCTGCCCGGATCAGCCCATGTTCTGGTATTCGGGGTAGATCCACCCCCACATCGACGTCTCCGTGCCCAGGCCGTAGCCGCCGGCGGGGCCGGTCTTGTTGAGCGCCTCGCTGCCCCAAGGATGGCCGATGCCGTAGTCTATGGCGTTCAGCCCGGGCACGTAGTACATCTGGTCCGATATGTAGCGCTGGATTTCCGCCGATTTCTCCCGCACCGACTCAACGTCCGGGTCGCGCGACATGTCTTCTATCTTCGCGATCAGCTCGGGGTCGTTTACGCGCGACATGTTCCGGTACCCGCCTTCGCCGAAGGGCAAGAAGCTCACCGACAGGTAGGCCACGACATCGGTGAAGTTCGACTGCAACCCCCAGGCCATGCCGTCGAAGTTCCCCTGGCTGAAGGTCTGGGGGAAGTACTGTCCGATGTAGTCTTCCGGCACGGCGGTAATGTTGACGCCGATATCGCGCATGAGCGTGGGGAAGGCCTCCGCGACCACCGGGTAGTACGGAATGATGTTCGTGTACACGGTGCTGCTGTAGTGCAGCTTGGTGTCGAAGCCGTCTGCGTATCCGGCGGCGCTGAGGAGGCTCTTCGCTTCGGCGATGTCGTGCTTATACCACTTCGCCGCTTCGCCCATCTCCTCGCTCTTAGGATCGACCCACCACCGTCTCCCCAGGCCGGCCGGTATCATGTTGCACCACTCGCCGCCTTCCTTGTCGATGGGCGCCCGCACCAGCGCCAGCAGGCCGTCGCGGTCGATGGCCATGGAGATGGCGCGCCGCACGCGGACGTCGTTGAACGGCCCCTTGTCCGAAGTGTAGGTGGCGGGCTCGAAGTAGAAGAAGCTGACCAGGTTCCTCAGCATGCGGTTGATCCGCAGGTCGGGGACTGCGCTGAGCGCCTCAGGCACCAGTTGGGGCTGGGTAGTTATGCCGAAGAGCTTCCCGGCTATGAACTGGCTCAGCACCGCGTTCGGGTCGGGTATGACGAGAAGGCGGAGCCGGTCGATGTAGGGCAACTGTAGCCCGAATTCCGGGTCCGTCTCCCAATAGTCGGGGTTCTTCAAGAATTCGAAATCGACGGAGCTCCGGTAGTGGTCGAGGATGAAGGGCCCCGAGCCGACGGAACGTTTCTCGGCGTCACCATCGGCCTCGATGAGCTCCGGCGGAAGTATCCAGAGGTCCTGGTAGGACGCGACGCGGGTGAGAAAGAGCGCGAAGGGGTGCTTCAGCTTGAAGGTCACCGTCCCGCTGTCGGGCGCACTGACGCTGTCGACGACGAGCGCGAGCTGGCCCTGTCCCTTGGAGAGGTCGCGGTAGCGGTTAAAGGAGAAGACGATGTCATCGGCGGTGACCTGGCGGCCGAACGTCGGGTCGATGTTCTGCCACTTCGCGGCCGGATTGAGGGTGAAGGTGTAGGTGAGTTCGTCCGGGTTCTCCACCTCCTGGCCCAGCTCCGGCACTGCCTTGTACCAGCGGTCTTCCGGCAGCTCGCCGCGGGTGGAGTCGTAGCGCATGAGGCGGCTGTATATCCAGGAAGCGAAGACGTGCGTGAGGAAGGCCGTGGCTTTGTGGGGATCCCTGTTGTACAGGTCTGCCATGGTGCCGATGTAGGTGCCGCCGGGAGTCGGGGTCTCCCGCCCCGGCAGAGGCGTCCCGCCCTCGGGCGTGCCCGGCGTCTCCTCGTCTCCTCCACAGCGGATTGCCGCCACCCCCGCTACGCTGGCCGCTGAGAGGGCGGCCCCCCGCAGGGCCTGACGGCGGGAGACTCTTCTTCCCAGCCGGTCTTGCCAGAATTGCCTATTGTTTGCCATGACGTTCCTCCTTTGAGGGACTACCTCTAAACCGGCGCCATTCCGACGCCGCCTGGACGCTGTGACCGCGGCAGGCGACGCACGAGAAGACTAGCGCCTCAAGGGGTCATCCCTGAGGCGCCGATCGTTCAACAACCCGATCCGGTCAGATTGCCAGCAAATGTTCCCATCGAAGGCCTGCAGTTCGGTGCGTTCTATTGGAGCGCAGTATACATCATCCCGTCCGCTATCGCACCACCCCTCAGTACCTTTTGGTTGGCCCGTTTTCCCCTATCCCAGGTTCTGGAACTCCGGCTTTATCCACCCCCACATTGAGATCTCAGTCCCCCATCCGTAGCCGCCGGAAGGGCCTGTGATGTTGACGGGTTCGCTGCCGCGCCGGTGGGCAACCGTGTACTCGATGGGGTTTATCCCCGGGATGTAATACATTTGATCTGAGACGTAACGCTGGATCTCGGCGGACTTCTCCCGCACTGCCTCGACCTCCTCCTGCCGCGACATGTCCTCGATCATCGCCACGAGCTCCGGGTCGTCCACGCGCGACATGTTCCGGTACCCGCCTTCACCGAAAGGCAGGAAACTCACCGAGAGGTAGGCCACCACGTCGGTGAACACCGATTGCAGCCCCCAGGCCATGCCGTCGAAGTTGCCCTGGCTGTAGGTCTGGGGGAAGTACTGCCCGATGTAGTCTTCCGGCACGGCGGTGATGTTGACGCCGATGTCGCGCATAAGCGTGGGGAAGGCCTCGGCGACGACCGGATAATACGGAATAAGGGTGGTGTACACCGTACTGCTGTAGTGCAGCTTGGTGTCGAAGCCGTCAGGGAAGCCGGCGGCGCTAAGGAGCTTTTTCGCCTCGGCGATGTCGTGCTTGTACCACTTCGCCGCGTCGCCCATCTCCTCGCTCTTAGGATCGACCCACCACTGCTTCCCCAGGCCGGCCGGCACCATGGTGCACCACTCACCGCCCTCGGCGTCCATGGGCGCCCGTACAAGCGCCAGCAGGCCGTCGCGGTCGATCCCCATCGAGACGGCCCTGCGGACACGGACGTCGTTGAAGGGCGCCTGGCCGGAGGTGTAGGTGCCGGGCTCAAAGTAGAAGAAGCTGGCGAGATTCCTGAGCCCCCGGCCGAGGCGCGCCTCGGGGACGGCGCTCATCGCTTCCGGCACCAGCTTGGGCTGGACGGCTATGCCAAACAGCTTGCCGGCAACGAACTGGCTCAAGGCCGCATTCGGATCGGGAATTATCAGCAGTCGCAGCCGGTCGATGTAAGGCAACTGCATTCCGAACTCAGGGTCTGTCTCCCAGTAGTCGGGGTTCTTCACAAACTCGAAGTCGACAGACCGGCGGTAGTGGTCAAGAATGAAGGGCCCCGAGCCGACGGAACGCTTCTCGGCGTCGCCGTCGGCCTCGATCAGCTCCGGCGGCAATATCCAGAGGTCCTGATAGGAGGCGATGCGCGTGAGAAAGAGCGCGAAGGGGTGCTTCAGCTTGAAGGTGACCGTCTGGCTGTCGGGGGCGGTGACGCTGTCGACCAAGATGGTGAGACCGCCCTGGACTTTGGAGAGATCGCGGTAGCGATTGTAGGAAAACACGACGTCTTCGGCAGTGACCGGGCGGCCGAACGTGGGGTCGATGTTCTGCCATTTCGCGGCCTGGTTCAGCTTGAAGGTGTAGGTGAGCGGGTCCGGGTTCTCGACCTTTTCGCCCAGCTCCGGCACCGCCTTGTGCCAGCGCTCGGGAGGAAGCTCGCCGCGCACCGAGTCATACCGCATCAGGCGGCTGTATATCCAGGACGCGAATACGTGAGTAAGGAAAGCGGTGGCTTTGTGGGGGTCCTGGTTGTAGAGGTCGGACATGGTGCCGATGTACGTGCCGCCGGGCGTCGGCACTTCCGTTGACGGCGAGGGCGTCGCCCCTTCCGGCGGTCCCGCTTCTTCGTCGCCTCCGCAGCGGATGGCGGCGGCGCCTGCCAGCCCGGACGCGCCAAGCGCAGTGGTCGCCAGCATCCTCCGTCTCGAGACTCTCTTGGAAAGAGCCCTCTGCCAGTAGTTACCCTCTGTGTTCATGGCCCTCCTCCAGGAACAACTTAAGGTCTTACACGTGGGCAGAAACCGTCTCAGCCGCTGTTCTTCCTTTACCCCCCTTTCTCTTCTTAAACGAACAGTTATTTTATGATCGCTAATTCTAGTGCCTGTATTCGCGAATCGCAAGCTCTGATCAAGAAGAGTTGGCCAAAAACAGGAGGAAAAACGGAAAGAGTGGAGAGAAACTGCCCGCGTGGTTACGTCAAAGCATCCGGAACCGGCGCACCAGCGCCCAACCGGC
This sequence comes from Dehalococcoidia bacterium, assembly GCA_030018455.1. Classification (NCBI taxonomy): domain Bacteria; kingdom Bacillati; phylum Chloroflexota; class Dehalococcoidia; species Dehalococcoidia bacterium. The sequence continues at coordinate 525,090 of JASEFU010000001.1, read as the reverse complement.
AGGCAACGCGGAAGCAGCGGCGGCAAGTTTCAGCAGGTCGCCGGGAATGAAGGGCAGCAGGCCGGACTGGATGACGTCATCGGGGCCGACGAAGCGGGCAAGCCAAGGCAGTCCGGCGGCGTAGATGACGACGTTGCCCACGAGCAGGGGCACGACGGCCCGGAGGTCACAGTCCCACCCTCGCTCGGCGAACCAGCCGACGACGAAAGCGGCGGCGACAAACCCCAGAAGATAGCCTCCCGTAGGACCGCTGACGGCCGCCCAGCCACCGACCCAGCCGCTGAACACGGGCAACCCGAAGAGTCCGGCCCCGAGGTAGGCGAGCATGCTGGCGGCGCCCAACCGGCTCCCCAGGAGCGCTCCCGTCACGAGCACGGCGAAAGTCTGCCCGGTCAGAGGTACCGGAGTGAAAGGGAGACCGACGCGCGCCTGCGCCATCACGGCGACAAAGGCGGCGCCGCCCACGACAAGAAGCGCCTGCGCGAGCGCCGATCGGCTCGGCAGCGCGGTCAGGGCTAGAGGGCGTCTTCGGACCGCTTCCTGCATTCCAGAACCCCTATTTGTGAGCGCGGCCTACGGGCGCGTTGGCGAGCAATCTGGGGAAAGGCCCGGCGGCGTTGCGTCAGTACCCGAGATAGGAGCGGCGCACCGCCTCGTTCATGCGGAGGTTCTCGCCCGTGTCCTGAAGAACGACCCTGCCGGTCTCCAGGACGTATCCCTGCTGAGCGATCTGCAGGGCCAGGTGCGCATTCTGTTCCACCAGCAAGACGGTGATGCCGTCATTCTGGTTGAGGGTCTTGATTATGTCGAAGATGGTCTGGACGACGATCGGCGCCAGCCCCAGCGACGGCTCGTCGAGGAGGATAAGACGCGGCCGCGCCATGAGCGCCCGGCCTATGGCCACCATCTGCTGTTCACCGCCGCTGAGGGTGCCCGCCGCCTGTTTCCGTCTCTCCGCCAGCACCGGGAAGTAGGTGAACACCTTCTCCAGGTCCTGTTTCACAGCCCGGCCGCTGCGTTGCACATAGGCGCCGAGAAGGAGGTTCTCCAGAACCGTCAACTCAAAGAAGATCTGACGGCCTTCCGGCACCTGCGATATGCCGAGCTGCACTATCTTCTCGGGCGAGCTCTTCTCGATGGAGCGCCCCATGAACTGGATGGAGCCGCGGACGGGGTGCACCAGCCCCGATATCGTGCGTAGCGCCGTGCTCTTGCCCGCTCCGTTGGCTCCGAGCAGGGCGACGATCTGGCCCTCCGGCACCTCCAGCGATACCCCTCGCAGCGCCATAATCGGGCCGTAGGCGGTGTAGAGATCGGTGACCTTAAGCATGGCTGACGGTTTCCCCGAGATAGGCTTGAATGACAGCCGGGTCTCGCTGGACCTGCGCCGGCGTCCCTTCGGCTATCTTCCGCCCGAAGTCGAGAACGCAGACCCTGTCCGAGACCTCCATTACCAGCGCCATGTGGTGCTCCACCAGCAGAATGGTCACGCCGAGATCGCCGCGGATGGAGCGGATTAGCCGCCCCAAAGCCTGCATCTCTTCGTGGCTGAGACCGCTGGCGGGCTCGTCGAGGAGGACAAAACGCGGCCGCGAGACGAGGGCCCGCGCCATCTCCACCCGTTTCTGCACGGCGAACGGGAGGGAGGCGACAGGAGCATCGCGCAGCCCCTCAAAACCCAGCACCTTCAGCACGTCCTCGGCCCGCTTGAGGGCGAACTTCTCCTCCCTCCCTACCTGGGGAAGCCGGAAAAGACAGTCGAGAAGGGTGCTCTTCATGAGCACGTGCTGGCCGACGAGCAGGTTCTCGAGGACGCTCATGCTGGGAAAGAGGGCCAGGTTCTGGAAAGTGCGTGATATGCCGCAGCCGATAACCTCGTGCGGCTCCATCTTGAGGATGTCGTGCCCCTCGAAGTTGATCGAGCCGCGGCTTGGCTGGTAAATGCGGGTGATGCAGTTGAACAGCGTGGTCTTGCCGGCGCCGTTGGGCCCGATGAGACCCATGATCTCGCCCTCGTTTACGTCGAAGGAGATGCCGTCGAGGGCTACAATACCGCCGAAGTGGATCGAAAGGTCCCTTATCGAGAGCTGCGCCATACGTGGATCTCGGAAAAACCCCTTTGCAGGAAGTCTAGATCATACCAACGGGTAGGGCAACAAGCGTGGCCTGAACGGTGGTGCGCCTGGAGGGATTCGAACCCCCGACCCTCGGTTCCGAAGACCGATGCTCTTTCCGCTGAGCTACAGGCGCACGTCTCTTGCCCGGGGCCGTCTGCCGATATCTCATAGTCCACATGGTTTCCAGGCGGCTAGGGAGCAGGTGTCGGCGACGGCGAAGGCTGCTCACCCTGCGCGCCGATGCTCAAATCAAGCCGCGCCCGCGTATAGGAAGGGTCCTCCTCGAACTGGGCGACGGTGAGCCTCCCGCTCCAGGTGCCGCCGAGGGCCGTACTCTCGAAGCTGAGCGCCGTCCCGCCGGTCTGATCGGCCTGATCGGTCACCGTCCAGCCGCGAGTGGTGAGCTCCATCCTGTAGAAGTCCAGCACGTCCATCATCAGGTCCTTCGTTATGAAGGTGACCTGGAACTCGGTTGTGCTCGACGAGCGCGCCCACGCCGTCTCCGTGACGGTCATATCGGGGTACAGTGGGACTTCCGCCGGGAAACCGCGCGGCAGCGGCTTGCTGGCGGCGGGCTCGAAGGGTTTCGTCTCCGGCGTCTGACCGCCGAGGGTCTGCACCGAGAGCAGGATGGTGGAGCGGCCGTTGCCCGCATCCTGCACGATGACTCCTCCCAGGAAGGTGGCGTCGTCGATGCGCGTGAACTGGAGCGCCGCGAAGCCCTGCACGGACGTGGAGAGCACCACCTGCCAGGGGTCTTTCTCCAGCTCCTCCTCGAAGTAGAGGAGCACGGTATCGGGCGAATCGGAGGTCTCCCGCAGGACCGTGTAGCCCTTCTGTCCCTGCGTCTCGCTCACCGTCGATCCGAGGAGGGAAGAGCCGGGGTACTCGGGCAGCCCCGACGGAAGTCCCGCCGGCTCGCTGCCCAGCGTGACGTCGATCGTCGTTCCCGGCTCCTGTCCGAGCCCGAGGAAGCGCTCGACGACCGTGGCGGCGTCCTCGTCGCCTTCTCCGTCGCCGCCGCAGCCGGCGAAAGCGAAGGCAAGCGCAATCGTGAAGGCCAGAGCCAGCCCGAGGACGGGTAGCCGGCGAAGAGGGCGTGAGAAGTTCTTGTTGCTGAACAAGGGGGCCGCCTTTCCGGAATATTAAACGCAACGCGGCCAACGGGAAAGTCGGCCCCGGGCGAGCGCTTGTTTTGGGGTGGACGGAGGGATTCGAACCCTCGATCTCCAGGGCCACAACCTGGCGCCTTATCCGCTCGGCTACGCCCACCACAGAAAAATAACTCTGCAATCCCCGCCGTGGAGCCCGCGTTTCACTTCTCCACCTAGCCGGCCGCAGAGCACGTCCGCTGTTGCTCGCTACTGAGTCTATCATTCGCCTAAAGCATCGTCAACCCGGCTTTCCATCGCCGGGTCCGCAGCCGCCGGGCGGGGCGGGTCGGGGCGAGGTCTGTCCTGGCCCCGCGTTGTGGATGCTAACCGCCTGAGCCGATATGCTGCTCATGCAAATCGACAGCGCGGTGGCAGCGCTTCGAAACGTCGGAAGGGGAAGCGACGAGCATGGCTAAAGAGGCCGGGTCGGGGCGCTGGGAGACGAGACGCCGCAGCAGCCGACAATCATCGATTGCCGCTCCCGCCGCCGCCGGAACACCCGTCGGGCCGCTGTCGCCGGGCGCGAAGTGGCAGCTCGTCGTCGTCTCGCACACCCACTGGGACCGCGAATGGTATTTCCCGTTCCAGAACTTCCGCGTCCGCCTCGTCGGCCTGATGGACCATCTGCTCGACTTGCTTGAGCGCGATCCCGATTTCAAGCACTTCACGCTTGACGGGCAGACCATCCTCCTCGAAGACTATCTCGCCATACGGCCCGACCGCCGTGACAACGTGGCCCGGTTTGTGCGCGACGGCCGGCTAATTATCGGCCCCTGGTACGTCCCACCCGACGAATACCTGGCGGGCGGCGAAGCGCTCATCCGCAATCTCCTGCGGGGGATCCGCCTGGCGCGCGAGTTCGGCGGCGCGATGATGGTAGGCTACTCGCCTGACGCCTTCGGGCACATCGCTTACCTGCCGGCGCTCCTGCGCGGCTTCGGGATCGAGGACGCCGCTATCTGGCGGGGCGCCGGCGACGACCTGGAGAAGACGGAGTTTTTCTGGCAGGCACCGGACGGCAGCGAGGTGCTGACGCTCCACTTGCCGATGGGCTACGGCTTCGCCCCTCTATTGCCCGACAACGAGGTCTCGCTGGCGGCGACGCTCAAGGACTTTCGCCGGCGCCTCGAGCCGCGGGCGACCACGCCCTATCTCGTCATCATGAACGGGGTCGACCACATCATGCCGCAGCCCAACTTGCCTCGGGTCGTCGCCGTAGCCAACTCGTTCCTCGAAGACGCAGAGATGAGGCAAGGCACCCTGCCGCTGATCCTCAGCAAGGTGCGCGAGTTCATGCGCGGTCGCGAGGGAGAGTGGCCGCGGTATCGCGGCGAGTTCCGCAGCAGCCGCCGCTCGCACATTCTGCCCGGAACCCTCTCCGCGCGGATGTGGATCAAGCAGCGCAATCAACAATGCGAGGACCGACTGACGCGCTGGGCGGAGCCCTTCTCCACATGGGCGAGCCTGCTCCGCGCCCGCCTGGGCAGCGATTGGGTCGAGCCGGCCATTCCTCCCGGGCCTCACACCTACTACCCTTCCGACCTGCCTGCCACGGCCGGCCTCCTGAGGGAGGCCTGGAAGTACTTGCTGGAGAACCACGACCACGACGCGATCTGCGGCTGCAGCGTCGACGCCGTCCACCGCGAGACGGCGGCCCGCTTCGACGCCTGCGAGCAGATCGGCGAGGACCTCACCCGCCATGCGCTGGAAAGCATTGCCGCGCAGACGCCCTCGGAAGGCGGTCAGAGCGTCGTCGTCTTCAACCCGTCGGAAGAGGCGCGCACCGACTTCGTGAGCTTCCGCTGGCGGCAGCGGGACGGCCGCGAGCCCCATGCAACCGCGGACGAAGACGGCAGCGAGACGCCGTGCCAGGTCATCGAGCGGCCGCCGCGACAGTACGTGATGACGAGCGCGGAGCCGCCGCCGCGGCTGGAGGTGGGCTTCGTGGCCCGCGATGTCCCGCCCCTCGGGTACAAGACGTTCCGTCTGCTGCGCGGCGAGCGGTCGCGCAGACAGCGTCCGCCCGCGGATGTGCGTTCGATTGAGAACGAGTTCTTCAGGGTAGAGGCGGCGCGCGACGGCCTCGTCACTGTTATCGACAAGGAGAACGGCCGCGTCTTCGAGGGGCTTAACCGCTTCGTCGACGGCGGCGACCGCGGCGACGAGTACGCTTACTGGGCGCCCTCGCGCGACACGATAGTGGACGCGCCTTCCCGCGCGCCAACGATACGAGTCGCGGAGTCCGGGCCCGCTCGCTTCACACTTCAGATCGACCAGGTGTACAGCCTCCCCGTCTCGCTTGCCCGCGGGCGCGAGCGGAGGTCGGTTCGGACGGTCGGGTGCCGGATCAAGACGCTGGTAAGACTATACCCCGGCGTCCGCCGCGTCGAGTTCCGGACGGAGGTCGACAACGCCGCGCGCGACCACCGTCTGCGGGTACACTTCCCGACAGGCGTGGCTGCCGACGTCGCGGCGGCGGAGCAGCACTTCGGCGTCATCGCCCGGCCACTGGCGCTGCCGGAAGCGGACGAGACGTGGCTGGAGCAGCCGGTGGGCACGTACCCGCAGAAATCGTTCGTGGACGTGAGCGACGGCGAGCGCGGGGTGATGCTGGCGAACCGCGGCCTGCCGGAGTATGAGGTGCTGCCCGGGGCGGACGGCGCGACCATCGCCCTCACGCTGCTGCGTTGCGTCGGCTGGCTCTGCCGCGCCGACATGACGACGAGACGCGGCCTCGCTGGGCCGCCGTTCCTTCAGACGCCGGACGCCCAGTGTCCGGGGCGCCACACGTTCGACTATGCGCTCATTCCCCACATCGGAGGCTGGCAGGAGGCGCTCGCAGAGGCGCGCGGCTTCGCGCTGCCGATGCAGGCGCGGCCCGCCGCCGGACAGCGAACGCTGCCGCCGCGGGGAAGCCTGCTGGAGGTGAGCCCGTCGACAGTCCGACTCTCGGCGGTGAAGTTCGCGGAGGACGGATCGGGCGTCGTTGTGCGCCTGTACAACGTCGACGACCGGCCGGTGAGGGCGCGCGTGCGCTTCAACGAGCCCTACGAGAGGGTCGAATGCGTCACCCTCGACGAGCGTCCGTTGGGCGCGGCGCCGGTGCGGAACGGACGGGTCGAGCTGCGGCTGAAGCCGAGCGAGATCGTTAGCCTGCTCTTCCGCGTGAAGCTGTGGCGCCAGGCGCCCAGCAGCCGCCGGCGAAGTCGTTCCACAGCGGCGGGTGCGCATAGGCGACGCTGACGTTGTCGCCGTAGCATCAACGCTTATCTTCCCATTTGCCTACCGGCAGGCAGGCGGGCCCAGACCCCTGCGAGAGAGGGATACCCCCCTCTGGACTCCCCCAAATGCAGGACTGCCTGGCTAGACCGCCGGCCAGAGGTGCACCTGCTGGCTCCGACGGTGCCGCACCGCCGCACCTGTGCGATACGCGGCGTCGGCCACGGCCCGCGCCACCGCCCGCGCGACCGACCGGTTGAAGACGCTGGGAATGATGTATTCCTCGTGCAGCTCCCGGTCCGACACCGTTGAGGCTATCGCCTGCGCGGCTGCGATCTTCATCTCCTCGTTGACCGCGCTGGCGTGCGTGTCCAGCAGCCCCCGGAAGAAGCCGGGGAAGCAGAGGACGTTGTTTATCTGGTTCGGGTAGTCGGAGCGGCCGGTGGCAAAGACGCGCACGTAAGGAAGCGCCTCCTCCGGCGGTATCTCGGGGTCGGGGTTGGCCATCGCGAAAACGATGGGGTCGCGGTTCATCTTCCTGATGTCGTCGACCGTCAGCAGGCCGGGCCCCGATAGCCCGACAAAGACGTCGGCGCCCTCCATAGCATCGCTGAGGCTCCCTTTCACGCGGCGTGGGTTTGTGTTTTCCGCGTACCAGACCTTGGCCTCGTTCATGTGCTCCTTTCGCCCCTTGTAGAGCGTGCCCGCGCGGTCGACGCCGACGATGTCCCGCACGCCCATCGATTGCAGTATTCGCGTGCAGGCGACGCCCGCCGCTCCCACGCCGAGGAGCACTACCCGCAAGTCCTCGAACTTCTTCTTCACGATCTTCAGGGCGTTAATGAGTCCGGCGAGGACGACAACGGCGGTGCCGTGCTGGTCGTCGTGGAAGACGGGTATGTCAAGTTCCGCCCTAAGCCGCTCTTCGATTTCAAAGCAGCGCGGCGCGGCGATATCCTCGAGGTTGATCCCGCCGAAGCCCGGCGCTATCGCCTTGACGGCGCGCACGATCTCGTCGGTATCGTTAGTGGCGAGACAGATGGGCCAGGCGTCGACGCCGCCGAACTCCTTGAAGAGCATCGCTTTGCCCTCCATCACCGGGAGGGCAGCCTCCGGCCCGATGTCGCCGAGGCCGAGCACCGCGCTGCCGTCGGTCACAACGGCGACGCTGTTCCCTTTGATCGTCAGGCTCCAGACGGCGAGCGGCTCCTTGTGGATCGCCTGGCAGATGCGGGCGACGCCGGGCGTGTACGCGGCCGAAAGGTCGCCGCGGGTCTTGACCGGCGCCTTGTTGGCTATTTCTATTTTCCCGCCGAGGTGGAGGAGAAAGACGGGATCGGAGATGCTCCGTATGTGCACGCCCTCGACGGCTTTGATCCGCTCGATGATCTGATAGCCGTGGTCGACATCGTGGGCGGTGAACGTTATGTCACGCACCATCATATTTTGGGTCGACTGGACGATGTCGACGGCGCCGATGTCGCCTCCCGCCTCGCCGATCGCCGACGTTATTCTCCCCAGCATGCCGACCCTGTTCGGGTAGGACGCACGAACCGTTAGCGTGTAGCCCGTTCTGTGCACCCGGCCTTCGACCGCCAGCATCCGATGCGGCATACTGCTCCTCCTTTCGCTTGCATGGCCCGCTACGCCCACATTATACGATGGCCCGGCCCGAAACGGTGCGTTTTCTCAGCATTTGCCGCGCAGAATCGAGCGGCAGCGAACGGGAAGTAAACGCGAGATGAACGGAATCCAAGACAGAGGCGGGACAGGAAGAAGGAGGGCTATTTGCCCTCCTCAACCGGACGCTAAATCGGCTGCTCTTGTGGCTGCGCTCCCCCACCAGCCTGGTAGCGAGCCCCTGACGCCGCGCATTTTCCACCAGACCCGCGCCTGCGTCAAGCCCCGTCTTCCGAGCCGCTACCGAAGGAGGTCAGCGGCAGTCGCACTCCTCTGCCGGCTCAACCAGGCTCGAATTCAGGGCCGCGAGAACGGGGTCAAGCGAATTTATGGACCTGTCCTTGTTGATGTCAAAGGCCGGGCTCACCAGCATCACGGGGTCCGGCACGGGGTTCCCATCGTTGGGGTCGTCATCCTGGATTCCGAACACCCGCTGAGCGATGCGCACGTAGTCCAGCGCGTTCGCTATGCCGTCGCCGTTGACGTCGGCCACCTCTTTGTCGTCGTCGCAGCCGTCGCCATCGCTGTCTTTCACGCTCGGGGACGTCCCCCAGCCCACGACTTCAATCGCGTCGCCGATGCCGTCGCCGTCGCTGTCTTTCATGGCGTCACTGGAGCCGAAGAGGCTCTCGACGCTCGCCGACAGACAGTCACGGTCGGCGTCGACGATGCCGCTGCACGACGGTCTGCTGTTTGCGTCAAGGGGATTGCTTCCGAGGAGGACTTCCGCCCCGTCCAGCGCCTCATCGCCATCGGTGTCGCGATCGGTCGGGTGTGTGCCGGCGGCAAACTCGGCGCTGTCTTCCAACCAGTCATTGTCGCTGTCGTCATCGCAGGCGTCGCCGAGGTTGTCGGCCCAGGGGTTTGTGATGTCGTCGCCGGTGACGACCGCGCCGTTGTCGATGGCGCCGCCGTCGCTGTTTAGCTGGTCGGGATTCGGAACCAGAGGGCAGTTGTCCTCAGTCGTATCGGTGTTCACTGCCTGGTAGTCGTCCTCCGGCCTATCGCCGAAGCCGTCGCCGTCCGTGTCGGGGTTAGAGGGGCTCGTTCCCAGCGTCAGCTCCGCGCAATCGCCAAGCCCGTCGCCGTCGCTATCTGCGCCAGCGCTGACGCCGCCGACAAACTCCAGCCTGCGGACGCGATGGTTGTAGGTATCGGCGACGGCCAGGTTGCCGGCGCAATCAACCGAGACATCCATAGGCTGATTAAGCTTCGCGCCGGTCGCCGGCCCGCCGTCGCCGCCGAAGCCGGACACGCCGCTGCCGGCGACAGTGGTAATGATGCCGGACGTATCCACCTTGCGGACCCGGCTATTGCTGGCGTCGGCTATGTAGAGGTTGCCCGAGCTATCGACGGCGATGCCGAACGGGCTCCCCAGCCTCGCGGCCGTCGCCGGGCCGCCGTCCCCTGCGTAGCCGAAGACGCCTGTGCCGGCGACGGTCGAGATTGTGCCGCCGGGCGTGATCTTGCGAACGCGGTTGCCGCCCTGCTCCGTTACGTACAGGTTGCCCGCGGAGTCGAACGCCACGCCAGAGGGCAGGTTGAGAGTTGCCGCCGTCGCGGGGCCGCCGTCCCCGGTCGAGCCGGCGACGCCCGTCCCGGCGATGGTGGTGATGACGTTTGTCTTGCCGTCCACTCTGCGGACGCGGTGATTGTTCTTATCGGCGATGTAGCGGTTGCCGGCGGCGTCGAGAGCGATGTCGCTGGGGAAGTTAAGAGAGCACGTGAAGGCGTCGCCGCCGTCGCCGAGATCGTCGCGGGAGTCGCCGCCCTCGCCGTCTATCGACCCGGTGCGGATGCCGGTGCCGACCATCTGGGTGACGGAGCCGTTGGGCGCCCTGCCGAACACGGCGTGCCCGAGGTGGGCCACGATGTACAGGTTCCCCCGGCCATCGGGTGCGAGGCCGATGACTCCGTTCATGTTCTTCGCCGCCGTGGTGATTATTCCCGCGAGATCGACCTTGCGGACGCGCGCGTTGCCCGTATCGCCGATGAACGTGTAGCCGGAGGGGTCGATAAGCACGCCGGAAGGGTTCGTGAGCGATGCGTTGATGGCTAGGCCGCCGTCGCCGGAGGAGCCGGAGGACCCGCTTCCGGCGAGCGTCGTAATGCGGGCGTCGACCTCATAGGGGGCGCCTATGTTTTCCCCCGGCCCGCCGCTTACGGATATGACCCAGGAGCCGGCGAGCATGGAGCGGAGAAGGAACGCGGCGTGACCCTGTATGAGGCCTGCCGGCGGCGGCTCGGAGTCCGAAGGATCGCTCGTGGTCAGCGAGACCAGACCGGAGGCGCCCGTCGCGACGTTGTAATAGCTATCGACCGCGTAGACGTGGGCATAGAAGGCAACGTTAACCGCCTGCTTCGCGGCCGTCCCCGTGACCCCCAGCCCTTGTTCCAGCGTCCGGCCGGGCAAGATGACGATTGTCGCGACGGGGGCGGCAGGCGCAACGACGTAGTAGTCGGAAACGATGTTGGAGCCGGGGCCGCCTGTGGGCATGACCACCCAGCCGCTGACGGTGGCCGTCCGCGGCGAGATGGCGAAGGTGGCCTGTCCGTTTACGAGCGCCTGCGGGCCCGGTTCGACGTCGTGGGGATCCGACGTGCCGACGGAGACGGTGCCGACGGCGTAGGTGATGACGTTGTAGCCGTCATCGACGGCGTAGACGGTCACGTCGAAAGGTACGCCTGCCTCCTGAACGTCGGGTGAGCCCTGCACACCGCTCCCTGGGACGAGCGTCTGACCCGGGAGGACGACTATTGTCCGTGTGGCCGCCGGCGTAGAGGTCGCGGTCGGCGTTGGCGTGTCCGTCGGGGTAGGCGTCGCTGTGTCGGTGGGCGTCGGCGTATCCGTGTCCGTGGGAGTAGGCGTCGGCGTATCCGTGTCCGTGGGCGTGGGCGTCGGCGTGTCGGTGTCCGTGGGCGTAGGCGTCGGCGTATCCGTGTCCGTGGGAGTCGGCGTCGGCGTGTCCGTGTCCGTGGGAGTAGGCGTCGGCGTATCGGTGTCCGTGGGAGTAGGCGTCGGCGTGTCGGTGTCCGTGGGAGTAGGCGTCGGCGTATCGGTGTCGAAAGGCGTTGCCGTAGGCGTGTCAGTCGGCGCGGGCAAAGGGGTATCTGTCGGTGTGGGCGTGTCCGTGGGAGTTGGAAGGGGTGTGTCGGTCGGTGTGGGTGTAGGTGTGTCGGTAGGCGTGGGCGTCGGCAGAGGCGTATCCGTCGGCGTCGGCGTCGGCAGAGGCGTATCCGTCGGCGTCGGCGTCGGCAGAGGCGTATCGGTGGCGGTCGGCTCGGGAGTCTCGGTGTCCGTAGGCAGCGGTGTCGCGGTGTCGGTGGCGGTCGGCGACGCGGTGTCGGTGGCGGTCGGCGACGCGGTGTCTGTTGAGGTGGGCGTGGCCGTATCAGTGTCGGTCGGGGTGGGAGCTTCCTCGTAGTAGATTTTGACCGCCGCCCAGTCGAGATAGTAATCGCGCTCCTCACAGTACGTTCCGGAGCACGCGCAGGTGACGCGGACGCGGAAGTTCGAGTCGCTCAACTCGTCGAGGCTCCAGGCGCGGCCCCACAAGTCCTCGGGGCCGCCCAGGGTGACGCTGCGCTCGGTCGTGCTCTCGACGGCGTCCTCCTTTGCGGCGGTCCAGCTCGCGCCGCCGTCCCACGACAGGTCGACCTGCAGACTCGCGGCGTCGACATCGGAATCGATCCACCAATCGAGGCGGACCTCGATGCCCTTCACAGTTGCGCCCTGAGGGAGGGCAACCCCGTAGCCGGAGAAGCGGTGCTGGTCGCCGGGGCCGTCGACGTTCGAGGCGTAGAGGAGGTCGTCGCTGAAGGCGTCGCCCGCGTTCAGCTCGAAGCCGTCGCCGTCGCCGCCGAGATCAGCGGATTCGAGCGCGGGGCTGAGCAGGCCGGTGTCGAGCACGGCCGCCGACAAATGGTTTCGCGAGGTGAGAGAAGATAGGGGAATGACGAGCGCGAGCAGCAGCGCCAGAATGACGGTCAGGCCGGCCAGGCGATGAGCCGCCAAGTGCCACCTCCTATCCGCCGCCTCCCTGCGGTGATCCCGCCGCTCCCGTCTCTGGGCTTTCCAGAGGCGGCTCCCCCTGTCGGCGTTTCCGGCTCAACTCCAACCGACCGGCATGAGCCGGCCTGCCGGTGCTTTGTTGAGAGTATGGGACTTGATTCCGCCACCAGCCCCAGCTTGCGGAACTATAACAGCTTTACTGCTTATTATCAAGTTTTCAAACGCGGCCGCATAGCCGAACGTTACGCTGTCGCGCGCCGGGCGCCAGCGGTACCCTGCTGGAAACGCCCGCCCGCCGCAGGAGGGGCGCGGCGTCCGATGGCTACCGGTGACACTATCGCCCGACTTGGCTAAACTGCCGTCAGCATGCCCGTGTCACGCTACATCCTCGCGCTTGACCAGGGGACCTCGAGCTCGCGCGCTGTCCTCTTCGACGACGCGGGACGTCCTGTCGCCGATGCCGGCCGCGCCTTCCCCCAGATCTACCCGCAGCCGGGATGGGTCGAGCACGACCCCGAGGAGATATGGCGCTCGCAACTGGGGGCGGCGCGAAGCGCGATGGCCTCCGCGGGCATCGCTCCCGGCGAGGTCGCCGCGATCGGCATCACTAACCAGCGGGAAACGACGCTCGTCTGGGAGCGCGCAACCGGCCGCCCCGTCTACAACGCCATCGTCTGGCAGTGCCGGCGCACGGCGGCGATGTGCGACGAGATGCGACGGCGCGGACTCAAGCCGTGGGTGCGCGAGAAGACGGGACTTGTCATCGACGCCTACTTCTCCGGCACCAAGCTGCGCTGGATCCTCGACAACGTTGATGGAGCCAGACAGCGGGCGGAACGCGGCGAACTCGCCTTCGGCACCGTCGATAGCTGGCTCGTGTACCGGCTGACGGGCGGCGCCGCCCACGTCACCGACGCCACGAACGCCTCCCGCACCATGCTCTACAATATCCGCGACCGGCGCTGGGACGACGACCTGCTCCGCGAGCTCGATATCCCGGAGCCGCTGCTGCCACGCGTCTGCGCGGGCAACGCCGTCGTCGGCGAGACGGAGCCCTCCCTCCTGGGCGCGGCAGTACCGATCGCGGGGATCGCCGGCGACCAGCAGGCGGCGCTCGTCGGCCAGTGCTGCTTCGAGCCCGGCATGGCGAAGAACACCTACGGCACCGGCTCCTTCCTCCTCCTCAACAGCGGCGGAACGCCTCCTCTTTCCCAGGACCTGCTGACCACCGTGGCCCTCCAGGTCGACGGCCGGGTTGATTACGCCCTCGAAGGCAGCATCTTCATCACCGGCGCGGCGGTGCAGTGGCTGCGGGACGGGCTGGGTATCATCGAGAGCGCCTCTGAGAGCGAGGCGCTCGCCGCGTCGGTCGATTCCAGCGAGGGGGTATACGTCGTGCCGGCGTTCGTCGGGCTGGGCGCGCCCCACTGGGACCCTTACGCCCGCGGCGCCGTCCTCGGCATTACGAGGGGAACCACGCGCGCCCACATCACCCGCGCCACACTGGAGTCGATCGCCTTCCAGACGCGCGACGTCGTCGAGGCGATGGAACGCGAGTCAGGCATCGCCCTCGGCGAGCTGCGGGTCGACGGCGGCGCCGCCCGCAACGATCTGCTGATGCAGCTCCAGGCCGACATCCTGGGGCGTCGCGTCGTGCGCGCCGCCGTGCTCGAGACGACGGCGCTGGGAGCCGCTTACCTCGCCGGGCTGGGCGCGGGCGTCTGGAAGGGGCTGGAGGAGCTCGCTGCGCTCTGGCGTGCCGACCGCGCCTTCGAGCCGCGCATGGGCCACGACGAGCGGGAGGAGCTGTACGCCGGCTGGAAGCGGGCGCTGGAACGGGCGAAGGGCTGGGCGCGGGAGTAGCCGCAAGCGGCGAAGGAAGGGACAGACGATGGTTCGGGCGAAAAACAAGATAGCGGAGCTTATCGATCACCACGTCCCCATCTTCGCCGACCCCGCGCGCGAGTACGACTACGCCGCTTGCTACCGACGTTACCGCCGCACGAGGGACGGCGTCCGGTTCTACCTGGTGACGAAGGAAGGCCGCGAACTCGTCCTCGACATCGCGTGCGTCACGGCGGACATCTTCAGGGTGCGCGCCTACCCGCCGGGAAAGGAGCCGCCCCTCACGTCGCCAATGCTCGTCGAGAAGAAGCGGGCGGCGCCGCAGGTCGAGGTGCGCGCGGAGCCGGGCAAGGCGGTGATGGCGACGCCGTCCGTCGAGTTGCGCGTGGTGCGGCAGCCGTTCCACTTCGGCCTGTTCGATACGGCGGGGCGCAGGCTCTTCGTCCACCAGATCGGCGACAGGTCGTTCCTCGATCTGGTCGCTTTTCCGCTCGGCTACTCGACGGACGAGCGCGGCCGCGTCGCCTTCCACGAAGCGTTCGAGCTGGAACCGGACGAGCATCTCTTCGGGCTGGGGCAGCAGTACGGCTCCCCAGACAAGCGAGGGCAGCGCATCGTCTCCTGGTCGCGGGAGGTCGGCGGCACAAACACGACGAACCTGACGTACCACAATACGCCCTTCTTCTGGAGCAGCCGCGGCTACGGCGTCTTCCTCCACCACAGCAGCCGCGCCGTCTACGAGCTCGGCTTCCCGTCTATCGTCACCGGCGCCTTCCGCGTCGACGACCCCTATCTGGACTATTTCCTCATCTACGGCCCGCAGCCCAAGCAGATACTCGCCCGCTACGGCGAACTGACGGGCCTCGCGCCCGCGCCGCCGCTGTGGTCGTTCGGAGTGTGGATGTCGCGCTGCATGTACATGGACCGCAAGCAGGTGGAGGAGGTCGTGGAGACGGCGCGCGCGCTCGGCATGCCGCTGGACGTGATACACGTCGACCCCCGCTGGCTGCGGAATCGAAAACACCACCAGCGCGATGCCTGCGACTTCGAGTGGGACGAGGAGGCGTTCCCCGACCCCGAAGGCTTCGTGCGCTGGCTCGCGGAACGGGGGGTGAAGCTGTCGCTGTGGGAGAACCCGTACGTCTGGAAGGACAGCGAGATGTACCGCGAGGGCGTCGAGAAGGGGTACTTCGCGCTCGCGCCTGACGGCAGTCCCGCGCCGTCGCTGGAGAACCCGCCCGAAACCGAGAACGTCGTCACCGACTTCACCAACCCGGAGGCCGCGCGCTGGTGGCAGGAGAAGCACCGGCCCTACCTGCGCATGGGCGTCGCGCTGTTCAAGAGCGACTACGGCGAGGGCGTGCCCGAAGACGCCCGCTTCTCCGACGGACGCACGGGCGCGCAGGTGCACAACATCTACCCGCTCCTCTACAACCGCGCCGTCTTCGAAGTGATACGCGAAGAGCGCGGCGACGAGGCAATGGTGTGGGCGCGCTCCGGCTATGCGGGGTCGCAGCGCTACCCCGTCCACTGGGTGGGCGACACGCAATGCACATGGGGCGGCATGGCGGGCGCGCTCGCGGGCGGGCTCAGTTTGAGCATGTCGGGGGTGCCGTTCTGGTCGCACGACATCGGCGGCTTTACGAACCCCGACCGCTTTCGCCGGCCGCCCGTCGATTTGTACATACGCTGGGCGCAATGGGGACTGCTCTCGTCGCACAGCCGCTTTCACGGCATCCAGGAGCGCGAGCCCTGGTACTACGGCGAGAGGGCGGTCGAGATCGTGCGCGAGTTCGCCCGATTGCGCTACCGGCTTCTTCCCTACCTGTGGGCGTGCGCGCAGGAGGCGAGCCGCAGCCTGGCCCCCGTCGTGCGGCCCACGTACCTCGAGTTCCCCGACGATCCGCTCACGGCGTCGCTGCAGCTCCAGTATATGCTTGGGCCGTGGCTGCTGGTGGCGCCCGTGTTCAACGGTGAGGGGCGTTGCCGCGTGTATCTGCCGGCGGGCCGCTGGTGGGACTTCTGGAGCGGCGAGACGATCGACGGCCCGCGCAGTCTTGACCTCACCGTTCCGCTGGAGCGCATCCCGATCTTCGTGCGGCAGGACTCGATACTGCCGTTCGCGCCGGAGCAGGAGTTCGTGGGCCAGCGCCCCTGCGACTCCCTGCGGCTCGACGTCCGGCTGGCGTCTCGAGGCGCGCTGGATGTACAGATGCCGGAGGGCAGGGTCCGCGTGCGGGCGCGGCGGACGCGCGAACGGGTGCGGCTCGACCTCGCGGCATCGGGGCAGCGGCTGGAGATACGGTTGATCGAGCCGAAAGGGCTGCGCGAGGTCGCGTTCGCGGGCGACGCCGAGAAGCCGCGCCGGCGCCGGACGCGAAACGGGACGCTCATCGAGATGCGGCTCAACGGACGGGCCGCCGTCGATGCGCGTCTGTAGGGCCGGGGCTACGTACCCGACCAGGCGCGCGGGGCCTGCCAACGGGTAGGAAGCGAACAAACGGACAGCGAGCACGTCGCTGCGCGTTTCGATGCGCCGGTCCCGGCCCCCCTACACCCACGCTATTCAGCGCACCGTGGAGTAGGCTGGTTGGGAGGCGGCACCGAAAACCTGCCGCCGAGCCAGGGCAGTCTTCTCCGATCGCTCTCCCCGGCGTCTGCGCTCCACGAGGCCCCGAGCGCCTACTGCGTGAGCAGCGACTCCGACCCTTTCATGAAGCGGAGTTGCATTAGCATCTCCGAGACGCGCTTGCCGCCTTCCTCTTCGAGATACGACTCGAACCAGAAGTACTCCGTCTTCGGGCTCTGGCCGCGCGCCACCACTCGGCCGCCGTTCAGATACGGCCTGTCGAGGAAGACGGGCCCGTTGACGTGCCGCACCTCGATGGCGCCGAAGAGTCCGACGGCTCGGACGCCGCGCTCCTGGAGGTACGGAGTGTACGCGCGCGTCATCGCCGACACGGCGACCGTCGGGCTGGCGATCGGCCCGCCCCAGGGGGAGTCGCCGACGTACCAGGGGAGCGCCTCGGTTATCACCGGCAGTCTATCGATCATCGCCTGCGCGGGCACCGTCACCTCTTCGACGGGGAAGCTCTCCCCCGGCAGCACGCGCTCCAGGATGCCGTACTCGCCGACCGAGTACTTCGCGAGGTTCTTCTGCGCGAGGCAGGTCGGCTCCGCGCAATCGCCCGCCGAGGCCGTCCCCAGGCCCACGACCGTTCCGTCCGGCCGCTCGATGAAAACGTCGACCTGCGCGTCCCGCGCGCCGTCCGGCGGCACACCCATGATGCCCCTGACCTCTTCCAGGTCGACCGTCGCGTACTTGAAGTCGACGGACAGCGTCCCTCTCTCGAACCAGCGGGGCCCGAATGCCTCCAGCAAAAGGGGCACCAGCATCTCGAAGTGGATGCTGCCGGCGACGGTGCCGCCGCGAAAGCCGAGCGCCTGCGCCGTCGCGTCGTCGTGGATGGAGCCGGGAATGCGGTTGTGCAGATTGCGCGGTTGTCGCCACGGGCCGTACAGGCGGCCCTCCTTCAGCAGAATGTCATCGCCCATGTGGGCACCTCCCTCGGCCGCGGCCTTCATTGCTTGAACGCGGCTGAATACTAATTCAACCGGGGCGCTCCATCAAGAGAGGGCCTTCGAAGAACGCTGCCCGCCGGGCGACGACGTGCGCGGCCGCAACATAAACGTGGCGTAAACGGTCGCCGAAGAGAGTAAAGAATAGCTTCCAGTCGGAGAAGCGGGTCGCGGCCGAGAATGCGGAACGCGCGAACGCGCCGGGCAGCGATGGTACGCTTTCTTGTGAGGAGTCCGCTATTACCGGCGCGCCGGCTCGGGGGGAGACGCATGAAGACGCGGCTGGGCAACCTCTGGGAGAAGGTGCGCAACAGCTTCTGGGCGATCCCCGTCCTCATGGTCGCGTTCGCGACGGGTCTATCGTTTGCGGCCGTGGCCATCGACCGCGGCATCGAAGGGAGCGACGTCGAAGGCAAGTTCGGCATCTATTCGGGCGGCGGCGACGGCGCACGAGCGCTCTTGCAGGCGACAGCGGGGTCGATGATCTCGGTCGCCGGCGTCGTCTTCTCGATCACCATCGCCACGCTGTCGCTCGCCTCGTCGCAGTTCGGGCCCCGCATCATCCGCAGCTTCATCCGCGATCCCTGGAACCAGGTGGTCCTGGGCACGTTCGTCGCCACGTTCATATACTCTCTGCTCGTGCTCCGCACCGTCCGGACCGACGAGACCGTCTTCGTGCCGTATGTCTCCGTCACGGTCGCGCTCCTGCTCGCCCTTGCCAGCATCGGGCTTCTCATCTTCTTCATTCACCACCTCTCGACGATGCTGATGATTGAGCGGGCGAGCCGCGAGCTGCCGGAACCGGGCGACCGCATCGACGTCGAGGAACGGTACCGGGCGGCTTTGAGCGCCCTGGGCTACTAGTGCTCCTTCATAGAAAGGGTTAATATACTGAACAATAAACCCCGTCGCTGTTTCTGGCTTTCTCGATGGCCGAAGCGAATCCCGGCGGCCCAGCCCTCGCGGCTCGTTCCTCGGACGCAGCCGCCAGTGAAACGCGCTCTTCGGGAGGCCAGCCGGCCGGGCGCTACACTCTGGGGTATCAGCCCGCGCTCGACGGCATTCGGGCGCTGTCGGTGGCGGCTGTCCTCGCCTTCCATGCCGGCTACTCCTGGGCGCGCGGCGGATACCTCGGCGTCGACGCCTTCTTTGTCCTCAGCGGCTATCTGATCACAAGCCTGCTCATCGTGGAGTGGCGCCGCACGGGCCGCATAAGCCTCTCCGGCTTCTGGGCGCGGCGGGCGCGCCGCCTTCTCCCGGCCCTTTATCTGGTGCTGCTCTGGATGGTGGGCTATGCCGTCATCTTCTCGGATACGGTGCGTCTGGACAGGCTGCGCGAAGACGTTATCGCCGTATTGACGGGCATCTCCAACTGGTGGCCCCTGATTATCGACCGCGAGTACTTCACACCGCTGCGCCATATGTGGTCGCTGTCTATTGAGCAGCAGTACTACGTGGTCTGGCCTTTGCTCTTCCTCGCCTTCATCCGGGTGGCCCGCGACCCGATGAAGGGGCTGCTCTACGGCACGCTGGCCGTGGGGCTTGTGTCGGTCTTTCTGTCGGTGTGGCTGTACGACCCGGACGTCGTCCCGACGCGCATCCACTTCGGCACCGACACGCGCGCGCAGTCGCTGCTGGTGGGCGCGGCGCTGGCCGCCGTGCTGGCGCAGCGCGGTCCGCTACGGGGTCGCTACGTGAACTTCGCCTTGCAGGTCGTCGCGCTGGCGTGCTGCGCCGCGGTGGTCTATTCGTGGTGGTCCATCGCTCTCCACGATGAGTTCCTGTTTCGAGGCGGTTACCTGCTGTTCGCGCTCGCGGTCGCCGTTGTCATTCTGGCGGCCCTGCAGCCTGAGGGCGCTTTCGTAGGAAGGCTGCTGGCGCTTCCCCCGCTGCCGCAGCTCGGTCTCATATCGTACGGCATCTACCTCTGGCACTGGCCTGTCTACTGGGTCCTTACGCCCGACCGCGTGGAGCTGGAAGGCTACCCGTTGTTCGCCGCTCGGGTCGCTCTCACGGTGTTCATTGCCGCCGTCTCGTACAATCTCATCGAGGTGCCCTTCCGCCGGGGGGCCTTTCGCCGGCTGTGGGTATCGTGGTCGTTTGCGCCGGCGAGCGCCGTCTGCATCGCCGCCATGATCGTCTGGGTTACGCAGACCGGCATCTGAGGCGCCCCTGCTCAGTCCCCTCGCGACCACGCCCGAAGGATCGGCTGAGACAACTACCGCCGGGCCGCCGTGCAAGAGGTTATCCAACTTTTCACATTGTTTTCATCAGAAATAGCGCCCTCTTCACACGCCCTTCACGTCGCCCCGATAACGTGTCGGTCATGCGGCTACGCAAACGTTTTACGAAGCGACACGGGAGGTGAAGACATGGAGGCTCCGGTACGCAAGATCAGGTACATCCACAAGGCAATCCGGAAGGAACTGGACAGGCTGGAACAGGAAGCGCTGGCCCTCAACCCGAACGATCGAGAAGCGCTCGACCGTCTGGCAGAGCGGCACGCGTTCCTGCAAATGGTGGTGCGGGCGCACTCCGACGGCGAGGACGAGGTAATGTTCCCCGAGCTCGAGACGAAGGTGCCGAACGTTACAGAGCCCTACGTCCTCGACCACCGGGCGAAGGACGAGGCGTTTGAGACGGTTGGACGGTTGATCGGCGAGCTGAGAGAGGCAAGCTCGGAGCAGAGGCGGTCAGAGCTGCTGTGGGGGATCCAGCGAGGCTTCATCGCCCTGAACACCGACCTGGTCAACCACTTCCGCAAGGAAGAGCTTCACCTGGTACCCCTTGTCGAGCAGAACTTCGGGTTCGAGGAGCAGGGGGAAACGGTGCGCCGCTCGCTGGAGCATTACCCGCGCGAGCAGATGCCCCGCATCTTCGGCTGGATGATCAACGCGCTCGACCCTGATGAGCGGGCCGACCAGTTGCAGACGGTGATGCGAACCCTTCCTCCGCAGGCGTTGGCGCCCGCGTTCGAGGAGGCCAGGAAGCTGATCGGGCCCGATGCCTGGCGGGAGCTGCAGAGGCGCATCCCCGACCTGGCGGCCTAGCCCCGGCGGAACAGCGGACCTGTGATGTGGCGGCGACCGGAGAGAGCTCGCCAAGAGGGCGAGTGGAGCGCTGCGGTCTGCGGTGAATGTCGCCGAAGACTCTCAGTCCGAGCCGGACGGTCTAGACGCGGTCCACCTTCCCGTCCCGAATCACGTACCTTTCGCGCAGTAGCTCCGGATGCTCAACGACCTTCTTGACGATGTCGCTCCTGAGTTGCCTGCTGATCTCCGCAACCCGGTGCGGCGGTTGCTCGCCGATAGCCATTTGGGCCAGCTCTGTGATGTTGTAGACCTCGATATCCTGTTCCCGGGCCTGAGCCGACAAGGAAAGGCAACCGGTGCAACTTACGACGATGGCCTCTGCGCCCGTTTCTCTTGCCTCGGATACCCGTCTCGCGGAGATGGCAGACGTCAGTTGAGGATTCCGCCCCGCTACCGGGGTCCCACAACACAGCGATTCCCTCCGGTTGTGTTTCATCTCGACGACCTCTGCCCCCATCAGTTCGAGAAGCCTTCTCGGACTGTCATGCACGTCCGTGGCCATCATTCTCCAGGCGCAGGGGTCATGGAAGGTCACTCTGCGGTTGATGGGGTTGGTGAACCTGATCTCGCCTTTTTGATGCTGTTGCACCAGGTATTCCGCAATGGTCAGGGTCTCGATGTCGAATTCGGGAATGAGCTTCGGGTAGACTTGACTGATCATATCGTCACAGCCGGGGCAGAAGGTGACCATCCTTTCGATTCCGGTCTTCCTCAGCGCATCCAGCAAGCGCCGTCCCTTGATCCTGGCCTCTTCTTCTCCAAACAGCGCGTACACGTCGAGCCCGCAGCAGTATTTCATCCCGCCCACTTTGGGCAAGCGCTCAAGGAGCTTCGTCTTCGCAAGGTCGGTGAAGATGTATGAAAGGCTGCATCCCAGATAGAAGACTTCCCTGGCCGGCGCGGGGTTCGTGTAGGCGTTCAGGTCCCTGGCTTTTTCCTCCGTTTCGAACTCCAGTCCGACGGACATGATGTTGCACGGCACCTCTTCCGTCATGAGCGATAGGCAACTTGCGCCTTTGCCGCGGGCCTTAGCGGACCGGACCTCTCTCATAAGGTGCGAAGGGTTCGCTTCGACGGGACAGACTACGTCGCAGTAGAAGCAGCCGGCACAATCTCTCGACATGTCGCCGGGTTCTCTTGTCCGGATGAGCCGGGCTATCTCCTCCCGCGCGTCCTCCAGAGACATCTCGAGAAACGGACATTCCGCGAGACATGCCCCGCAAAACGTGCAATCTTCTTCTATGAACATGTTCTTCCTCACCGTCGGTTTCAGGATACGTCTAACACAGGAACCCGTAACAGGGCCAGAGCAGAAAGATAAGGAAGAGGATGTGACGCTTAACTGGAAACAAGCGGTCTGGGAAGATGTGTCTCGGGGAATGATTTGGCGTCCCTGGAGGGACTCGAACCCCCGACCCGCTGCTTAGAAGGCAGCCGCTCTATCCACTGAGCTACAGGGACGCTGCAGTTAGCCGGGCCGGCGCCGAACCGCCTAACCCTGCGATGTCTCTACTTTATGATAATGCCGTACGCCCTGGCCGGCATGCCGCACGCCCGTTATCTCCAGCCCTGATACGTCCGCGCTCGTCGTCAGGTTCTTCTGCAACCAGCGCCCGACAGGCTGCGCCGCCAGCACCGCCAGCATCGACGACAGCAACGTCGTCGGCATGCGCTCCCAGCGGTTGCGCCCGCCACTGGCAATGAGCGCCGCCAGCCCCGCCATGACGCCGGCCACGGCGAGGTTCGTGCCGCAGAGGGCGGAGACGGCAAGGCCAGACTCGCCGTTCTTCAGGCGCGCGAGACCTTCCCGCGCCGACTCCTCGACCGAACCTTCCGGCATGTCGCCGTAGATGTAAAAGCCGCTCGGCGTCGCCCGCCCGACCATCCGAGTGTTAGGGCCCAAACGCCGCATCAGCACAGCGATTGTCGCGTGCTCGAGAGCGTGATTGCGTCGCACCGCCGCCACAAACCTGTTCAACATGTCGCCTCCTCACAACGAGTATAGCATAAGGCCCCTTTCGCGGGCCTTGCTCTGTCCTTCTGCCCCGCTCTCCTCCGCTAATTCCTCATGACGCCCGGGATTCTCATCTTCATAATCGACACGATAGAGACGCTGACCGACCGCGTTTCCCCCGTTCCGGGCGCGATGATGCGCAGGGTGGCCCGTTGCGTCCCGCCGGTCAGGAGAGACGGATTCACGCTGATGGTGAGTTTCGCCTGGCGGTCGCACGGCGCGTCGGGCGCGCAGGGAAGCGCGGAGTCGATGGCGACGCCGGCCGGCGGCGTCACCTTCAGCCACGGGGCGGAAGGGACAGCCATCCACGACAGGACGCCGCTCCCCTGGTTCGAGACGATCACCTCCTGAGAAGCGACGTTCCCGCCCTGATCGGCGACGAGACGGATGTCGCCCGCGCTCACCGCCAGCCGCGGTGAACCGATGATCTGGTCGCGCAGGCTGCTCGGGGGTTTTGCCGTCGGGTATTGATGGGCGGGACCGGGCGTCGGTATGTCCATGTTGGCGTACGGGAAGACGAAGTTCGCCAGGTTGAGCGGGCCGCTGAAGCGGGGGTCGTTCAGATCGGGGTATGAGACCTCGAACGGCTGCCAGAGGGCGGCGCCTTTCACGACGGGAGGGTGAGCGGCGCAGCCCCAGACCAGCTCCTGGTAGGGGTACTTGGCGCGGTTATGGCCGAAGCCGTCGGTGGAGGGGCCGCAGCTATAGGGGACGCGCGGCCAGCCGCCGTAGATGGGGTCCATGGGATGATTGCTGCGGTTCGCGCCGGGGCCGGTGAAGCCGTTATAGCTCCAGACGGCGAAGTACCAGTTCTCGACCAGCGACGGGTCGCCGTTGGTATCGGTGCCCGCGATGGGACGGTTTTCCGGCGCTGCGTTCCATTTATCCACTAGCATCGCTGCGCCGCGCGCTATGTTGTAGGCGAAGTGGGTGGCCACCAGCACCTGCTCGGGGCTGGCGTGGCCGTTCTCGCCGAGCGGGGTCGTCATGCCGCTCGTGATCTGCATGATGCCGTGTCCGCAATCGAATGAGATGAGCGCGGGGCCGACGCCGCCGAACGGTATCTCGCGGGAGGCCTGGGTGATTACGCTTTCGATCCAGCCGATCGACTTCAGCAGCACGGGAGGGACGACCGGCTGCGTGCTGCTGCGGGTGCCGCGCAGCCCCGTTTCGAGGCGGGGCAGCCCGAAGTAGGCGTCGCCGGGGAAGAGCATGTTGTAGGCCGCCAGCTCCATCGTCTGGAGGTAAAGGCCGCGGTCTTCCATGCACTCGTACGTCTGGGGCGCCTCGGGCAGGCAACACGCCGAAACGGGGGAAGCGCGTCCGGAGGAGATGAGACCTGAGACGACCACCACCAACGCCGCCAGCACCAACCGTCGCACGGGCTATCCTCCGTCGATCCAGCCTGCGATCTCGATATCGCTCACCGAGGATAGCTTCTGCCGCTCGCCGCTGCCGTCCGTGAGCATCACCCAGCTCCGGCCGGGGCTGGCAGGCGAACCGCCCTCGAACGAGCGGACAGCCAGGTAGCCGCCGTCCGGCGACCAGGCGAGCGGAACATCGAAGCCTCTTGCGGGGGCCGCGAGCGCCTGCGCGCCGCCCGCGCCGGCGACCGCGATCTGGAGGGCGCCCGCGGGCCTCCCCGCCTCGCCCACGCGCCCGACCGTCAGCTTCTGTCCGCTCGGGTGCCAGACGGGGCTGAAGTCGCCTTTGCCGCCGATAGCCGCCGCTTTCATCATCGAAGCGCCGCCCGCGAGGTCGAGCACGACGGCGCCGTAGAAACTGGTGACACCGTCGGACATCGGCTTCAGGTAAGCGAGGCGCATTCCGTCGGGGGAGAGGCGCCAGTCGCGGGCAAAGCCGTCGCTCAGATGGGCCACGGCCGTCGCTGCCCCTCCGCCGGACGCCACGCTGCCGAGATCCGTCCCGTTCGGGGACAGGCGGACGAAATAGAAGACCGCGCCGTCGGCGGAGAAACCGACAGGAAAGAGCCCGGCGTTCGCCTGCGCCAGCAACGTCTCACCGCCCGAGAGGCCGACGCGCACGAGCCGGAACGAGCCCGCCGCGTTGTGCGCGGGGGCGCTGCGCCGGATGACCAGCGAGCCGCTATCGGGCGACCAGACGGGCGTGACGGGCAGGTCGGCGTCGGTGGCCAGAAGACGCCTGTTCGAGCCGTCGGCGTTCATCACCCACAGCTCCGCCGGCGCATCGATGTCGGCGGCGCCGCCCGGCGGCAGCACGGTATACGCGATGCGCCGCCCGTCCGGCGACAGGCTGGGGAAGATACCGTACTCGGGCGCGTGCTCGACGACGGCGACAGCGGTGCGACGCGAGGGATTCTCGGCGGAAGCGGCCCAGATGGTATCGGCGTTGGGGCCGAACTCGCTGAAGACGATCTGCGGGGCGCCGGTGGCAACGGCGATAGACCGAGTGGGGGCTTCCCGGGAGTCGAAAGCGAAATGCCAGAGGAGGAAAGCGGAGACGGCGATGACGGCGGCTGCCCCGGCGCTCCTTGCCACCGCTCGCAGATGTCCCTTCAGGCTTTGGGCCAAGATCATGTCCTCAGCTTTGAGGCTTGAGACCTGTCTCTGCCCCCGTAGGAGCTACTCCTTCGCGGCCAGCACCCCGCCTTTCTGACCCCGCTACGCCTCAGGCCCCGATGGCTCCGGCTCCTGCCAAGCCCTCTTTATGTGCCGGTAGACGTACAGCCCTATGAGAATGAGGGCTATTATAAGGATCGGCACGTCTGCCGGCCTCATCCAGTCCCGGATCCGCTCCCAGTTCTCGCCCAGGACGTATCCCGCCCAGGCGAGCCCCAATGACCAGGGGAACGACCCGACGAAAGTATACAGGCTAAAGCGCCATATGTTCATCCGCGCCATGCCGGCGGGCAGACTTATGAACGTCCGCACTACCGGCAGCACGCGTGAGAAGAATATAGCCCAGTTGCCGTACTTTGTAAACCATCTTTCCGCGATATCAAGATCGTGGGGGGAAATCAGGACGTAGCGCCCGAAGCGGTTCACCAGCGGGCGCCCGCCCCAGGCGCCGACGTAATAGGCGAGCAGCGAGCCCAGGTAGTTGCCGAGGGCGCCGCAGAAAGCGGCAAGGAGGAGCCATTCCGCGCCCAGCGAACGCTCCTTTATGAGCATCCAGCCCGAGAGGGGCATGATGATCTCGCTGGGAAGGGGAATGCAGGCGCTCTCAATGGCCATCAGCACGACGACGCCGGGCCACTCGATGACGTCGTACGTGTTGCGGATGAAGTCGAGGATCGCTTCTTCTATGCCTGAGATCAGGGCACGCGGCTCCGGCTATTGCTGGACGCGCCCCTATTTGAGGGAGGCGTCGATTGAGTGTAGCAAGGCGCGAACGGCGGGGTCAAGGCAAACCGTGAGGGCGACTCCCGGAGCTCGCAGGCTGACATCGGGAATCCCCGTCATCTCGCCCGTATGCCCTTATCCGGCGCCCCCGCACGGGGCAGAGCGGGACGAGGACTTCATCTACGCGCTGCGGTACAGCTTCACCGGCTGGCCGTGCGTGGTCGTCCGCGCCGGTTCCTCGCCCGAAGGTTTGCCCATCGGCGTACAGGTTGCGGCGAGGCCGTGTTGCGACCACGTCGCGCTTGCCGTCGCTGCTTGCGTCGAACGGGAAACGGTCGGCTGGCAGCCGCCTCCGGTGCAGACAGGCGTGCCGGAAAAGCCCCGTAGATTTCCGGCATGGGGGGTTGAAGTTGCGGCCGGGCCTTCCTTGCTCGGCCTAGGCCCGCAGGTCGAGGCGGCCCGAGGAGAAGCTGCGGCTTGCCGCCGCCACGCTCGTCATCGCCTCGTCCAGGTCTTCCAGCATCAGGCGCAGCCAGCGCCCGAGGTCGTGGCGGAACAGGGCCCGCCGCAGCAAATAGGCCCGCTCCCGCCGCTGGTCATCGCCAAGCGACAGGGCCGTGTGCAGCGCCCTCGCCGTGTTTTCCACGTCGTCCGCTCGCACCGCGATCGCCCCATCGCGCAGCTCCTCGAACGCCCCCGCCGTCGTCGACAGCACGAGCGCGCCGTCCGTCTGGTTGACCGCCGGCCCTTCCTTGGCGACGAGGTTCATGCCGTCGGCAAGCGAATTCACCAGCAGCACGTCGTAGAGGGTGAGGCCGACCAGGGCCTGAAGGCGGTTCTGCTCGTAGAAGACCTTGATCGGCGACCAGCCGGGGCTGCCGTAGCGGGCGTTAATCTCGTCCACAAGCTTGAGGACGTTCTCGGCGTAGGCGCGGTACTCGGGGATGCTCGTGCGTGAAGGCACCAGGAACGCGAGGAACTTCACTCTTCCTCGCCACTCCGGGCGCTCCTGAAGCAGGCGGCCGAAGGCGCGGAAACCGCCGAGTATGTTCTTGCTCGGGTCCATGCGGTCGACACGGACGATCGTTCGCTCGCCCGCTTCTGCCTGCAGGGCCTCACGGTAACGCTCGGCTTCCGGCGACGCAAGACGGGCGCGCAGCTCGAACACGTTCACTGCCATCGGGTTCGCCCACACGCGGATGCTCCGGCCGCGGTGGCGGATAACCGACTGACTGAAATCTATGCGGGCGTCAGGGACGAACGACCAGCAGGACACGAGAAACTGCTGCGCCGACGCCTCGTTCTGGAAGACGACGCTGTCGTTGGCGAGGAGCCCCTCGTGAATGGAATCGACGATGGGGCGCGGCAGCAGCTGCCAGGCTTCCAGGCTGGGCCAGGGGATGTGCACGAAGTGTTGCAGGGCGACCCGCGGGCAGAGGTTGCGGATGAAGAGCGGCGCCGCGTACAGGTGATAGTCGTGCAGCATGACGCCGCGGCAGTCGCCCCGTCCTCTCGCCTCCGCTGCGGCCGCCTCCGCCAGGGCCTGATTGATAGGAAGATAGCCGCGCTCCCAAGCTTCCGGCGCCTTCTCGATGAGTTGGGGCCGCAGGTATCCGTTGTCGTAGAGGGAATGCTGGAGGAACCAGAGGAGAGGATTGCAGAAGTGATTATAGAAGAGGTCGAGTGCTCCGCGATCGGCGGCGACAAGCCGCAGGCGCTTTCCCCGTCCGAGATAGATTGGCCCTCTCCTGGCCGCTTCCCGGTCGCCTTCCGACAGGGCGCTGGCGATCCAGGTGAGGGGCACAGATTCAGCCACGGATGAAAGGGCAGTAGCGACGCCGCCGCCTGCCGTCCGGTGGCGCAACTCCCCTTGCTCGTCGACGAAGTGCTCAAGGGGCCCGCGGTTGCTGACTACGATGATGCGTCTTTGGTCGCCACCTCCGTCGTCATTCTTTCCTGATGTCGACAGTCTCTGGGTATCCACCGGTGCCCTCCTTTGCTTTGGGAAGAGGCCATGCTCACCCGCAGAATCCGCTTGCCCAGCGGCGGTGCCCAGATGCGGGGATACAAAAAGCCGGAGGCTCGTCCCCCGGCTCGCAGACCAGCCCTCTTCCAGTGGCTTACGAGGTTAGCTGACGGGTTAGGGCTGAAAGAGCCTGCCCCTCTCGCGACCGCGAGATACACCCCAGGGACCTGGTTCCCCCGTTCCCACCACAGTGGGATTCAGCCGTATTCCCTTGTTAACTCTCGATGCATTTTAGCCCGCGCTCATGGGCCCTGTCAACCCCAACCGCTCCCCAATGGGCCTTTGCCCGGCCCCGGTTCCACAACATCTGAAGCCTACGGCAGCCGTTTCCGCACCCTTACAGGCGTTTTTCTGCCTGTGCTATAATGTTTTCGCTAAATTGCTAAGGAAAACGAGTTGTTATTCTCTTATCTCGATCTATTAGAGGTCAGCCTCTGGTTGTTCCTCGTCTTCTTCGGCTCCGTTCTCGGGGCCTTGCTTGTAGGTATCACCTTCCACGAGTTCAGCCACGCCTTCGCCGCCTATTCTCTGGGCGACCCGACGGCCCGAAACATGGGCCGCCTCTCCCTGAACCCGAAGGTGCACCTCGACCCGATGGGCACGCTGCTGCTCTTCATCGGCGGGTTCGGCTGGGGGAAGCCGGTGCCGGTCAATCACTTTCGATTGCGCAACGGGCCGAAGGCGGGCATGGCAATGGTCGCCTTCGCCGGCCCTCTCTCGAACCTGGTGGTCGCGGGCGTCGCCGGCTTTCCCATACACGCGGGCATGGTGCCCTGGCGCACCCCGTTCCTCGTCCCCTCGAGCGTCTCCTTCTGGGATGGCTCCGATTACCTGGGGCTGTTCCTCAGCACCACCGTCATCTTCAACTGCGTGCTCGCCGTCTTCAACCTGATCCCGCTCGCCCCCCTCGACGGCTTTCGAGTCGCCGCGGGCGTCCTGCCGAGAGAGCTGTCGGAGACGGTGATAAGCCTTGAGCAATACGGCCCCGCCATCCTGCTGCTCCTGCTCATCCTGCCGTTCCTCACATCCGGCTCCGTGAGCATCCTCCACGAGGTCATGTCCCCGGCGATAAACGGTCTCGCGCGCGCGTTCACCGGAGTTGACGGTGGTGTCTTTGGCTAGAACGCTCTACCGATCGCGCCAGTTCTTCACCTCCATCGGCGCCTCGCTCAGCGACGACGACAAAGCCGAGGTGGAACGCCGGCTGGAAGGCGACCTCCTGGCGCTGTTTTACGGGATGACGCCGCGCGACCAGCGCCACTGTGTTGAGGTCTTCCGGACGCTGCAGAGCAGGGGCCACGACGACAGCGAACTGCTCCTCGCCGCCCTCCTGCACGATGTCGGCAAGGGGCCGGTAAGGCTGTGGCACCGCGTGGCATACGTCGTCATCAGGGCAGCGTCGCCACGACTACTCAAGGCGCTCGCCCGCCCCGAGGGGAGCGGCTGGCGACGCGCTCTCGCCTCATTCAGCGACCACTCGACCCGCGGGGCGTCGCTGCTGGAGGCGGCGGGCGCGCCCGAGGGAGTCGTGAGGCTGGTGCGAACGCACGAGCATGCGGGCGGCGACGACCCGCGGGCGGCGGCGCTGCGGGCGGCCGACGAATCGTGCTAGACGCTAAGTCCAGACGGAAGGGGGTGGCCGGTTGGCTAGAATAGCGATACTCGGCCTGGGACTTATCGGCGGGTCGATGGGCCTCGCACTCAAGCAGTCACGCCTGAAGGACATCGAAATCGCCGGCTACGACGTCGAACGCGGCGTCGCGACCAAGGCGCAACGCATCGGCGCCATCGACCGCGCAGCGCCCGACGCGCAGACGGCCGTGCGGGAAGCGGCCATCGTAATAATCGCCACGCCGATCTCGGCCATGCGCGAGGTGATGGGCGAGATCGCAGAGGCGCTGCCCGACAACTGCATCGTCACCGACACGGCGAGCACGAAGACGGATGTGCTGAGGTGGGCGGAGGAGCTCCTGCCGCGGCGCGTCAGCTTCGTGGGCGGCCACCCGATGGCGGGCAAAGAGCAGTCGGGGATCGACGCCGCGGAGGCAGGTATCTTCGAGGGGCGCGCCTACTGCGTCGTGCCGTCGGTCTCGGCAAAGGAAACGGCCGTCAACTCCATCGTCGGGCTGGCGCAACTGGTGAACGCCGTCCCCGTCTACCTCGACGCGCAGGAACACGATAGCTACGCCGCCGCCGTCAGCCACCTGCCGCTCGTCGCTTCCGCCGCCCTGTTCTCGCTGGCGCGCGAGAGCCCTGCGTGGCCGGAGATGTCGCAGGTGGCGTCGACCGGCTTCCGCGACGCCACTCGCCTCGCCTCAACCAACCCTGAACTGACCGACGACATCGTCCGCACCAACCGCGAGCAGGTCGTTCACTGGGTGAACCGTATGGTGCAGGAGTTGATCCGTCTTCGCGACCTGATAGAGAAGGGCGACGAGGACGAGGTATTCAAGACGTTCGCTAGGATCCAGTTCGAGCGCGACACCTACATCACCACCGGCGCCAGGCGGCGGGAAGAGGCGGCGGCGCCCATGCCCGACGCGGGCGTCACCGTCTCCGACCTGCTCGTTGGCGAGTGGGCGGCCCGGCGCACGCGCGAGATCATGAAGTCGCTCGAAGAGCAGGAACGCAGGGCGCGAGAGAGACGCCCGCGAAGGAAATGAGTCCGGAGATCACGGTAAAGCCGGCCCGTCGGCTCGAGGGCGCTGTGATCGCGCCCGGCGACAAGTCGATATCGCACCGGGCGGCGATCCTCAATGCCATCGCCTCGGGGCAGGCGGCCGTCGACAATTTCCTTCCCGCCGACGACTGCCTCGCCACCCTCGATTGCCTGCGCGCGCTGGGCGTCGACCTGTTGCTGGAGCGAAGCGAACGCAAACCCCGCCTAATCGTCGAGGGGCGCGGCTTCGACGGCCTGCGCGAGCCTGCCGCCGCGCTCGACGCGCGCAACTCCGGCACCACCATGCGCCTTCTCGCCGGCCTGCTGGCGGGGCGTCCCTTCCTTTCCGTCCTCACCGGCGACAGCTCGCTGCTCAGCCGTCCCATGGGGCGCATCGTGGCGCCGCTGCGCGAGATGGGCGCGCAGGTCCGCGGGCGCGACGGCGATACCCTTGCGCCCCTGACGATACGCGGCGGCCCGCTGCGCGGGATCGACCACCGGATGCCGGTGGCGAGCGCGCAGGTCAAATCGGCGCTGCTGCTCGCAGGCTTGCAGGCGGAGGGCGAGACGCGGCTGACGGAGCCGGCACCGTCGCGCGACCACACGGAGCGGATGCTCAGAGCGATGGGCGCGTCCTTGCGTTCGGACGGCGAGGCGCTTGTCCTTTCGCCGTCGGAGCGTCTCGCGCCGCTCAGCATGCGCGTCCCCGGCGACATCAGCGCCGCCGCTTTCTGGCTCGTCGCGGGCGCCATCCATCCGAACGCGGAGATACGGCTCGAGGGCGTGGGCGTCAACCCGACGCGCGCCGGCGTCATCGAAGCGCTGCGCATGATGGGCGCCGACCTGCGCGTCGACAACCAGCGTGAGGAGGACGGCGAACCGAAAGCGGACCTCACGGTGCGTTCGAGCCGCCTGCGCGGCGTTCGCATCGAGGGGCCGCTTGTGGTCCGTCTCATCGACGAGGTGCCGGTGCTGGCGGTCGCTGCCGCCCTGGCGCAAGGGCGCACCGTCATATCAGGCGTGGCGGAGCTGCGTGTCAAGGAATCGGACCGCGTGGCGGCCACAGTCGAGGAACTGCGAAAGCTGGGCGCGCGCATCGAAGGCAGCGATGATTCGCTGGTGATCGAGGGCGTGCCCGCGCTCACCGGCGCCCGCTGCGACAGCCGCGGCGACCACCGGCTGGCGATGGCGCTGGCGGTGGCGGGGCTTGTCGCGCGGGGCGACACGGTGATTTCGGGGGCCGACGCCGTCGGCGTCTCCTATCCCGGCTTCTGGGACGACCTGCGGGCGCTGACGTCACCGGCGGCCGGGGCTGTAGAGAAGGGGTGAGCCATGAGCGCAGACCTCATCCATGTCGGGTTTGGGAATCATCTGGCAACCAACCACGTTATCGCTGTCGCTTCCCCTAATTCCGCGCCGATCCGCCGCGTCATCCAGGACACCAAAGGCAAGGGCATGGTGATCGACATGACGAGCGGACGCCGCACGAAGTCGGTGATGTTCATGGACGACGGTCACATCATCCTGGCGGCGATAACCCCGGAGACGATAGCGGCAAGGGCGACGGGGCGGCGGGCGGCGGCCCATCGGGAGCCGTCGGAGGCGGTGGCGGGAGCGCCGGCGTGAGCGAAGGCGGAGCGCAGTCCGGGCCGCTGCTGGTGGTCATCTCCGGGCCTTCCGGCGTGGGCAAGGACGCCGTGCTGGAGCGGCTTCGCGCCGTCGAACCGGAGGCGCATTTCGTCACCACGGCGACGACGCGCCCGCCCCGGAATCAGGAGACGGACGGCGGCGATTACCTCTTCCTCAGCGACGAGGAGTTCGATCGGCTGCGGGCGGAGGACGCCTTTCTCGAGAGCGCGGTAGTCTACGGGTATAAGTACGGCGTGCCGAAAGCGCAGGTGCGCGAGGCGCTGGCGCGCGGCCGCGACGTGATCGTGCGCGTGGACGTGCAGGGGGCAGAGACGATCCGAAGGCTGGCGTCCGGCGCCGTGTTCGTCTTCCTCGCGCCCGAGTCGCTCGACGAGTTGGAGCGCCGGCTGCGACTCCGCGACGGCACCAACGCCGACATCAGGGTGCGCCTGGAGACGGCGCGCGCCGAGATGGAACGCCGGACGCAGTTCGACCACGTCGTCGTCAACCGCGAAGGGCGCCTCGACGAGACGGTGGAGCGGATACTGCAGATCATCGAGGCGGAGCGGCGCCGCGAAGGGCGGGCGCCCGTTCAAATCTGACCCCAAAGTGCGCAGCCCGCGTACCCCCGCCCGCAAGGAGAGGCCTGGGCGGGCACGGAGTCCCGCCCCACCGGGAAAGGCCCCTACGTCTACTTCGCTTGTTTTAAAAACGGCTTCGGTGATATAGTCCCGCACTGGGAACGGCCCCAAGCGGACGAGGTGAGCGATGGGTGCCATCCCGCCGGCCCTCAGACTGGTGGGCATAGGCTGGTACATAGCGCTCTGTATCGCCTTAGGCGTGGGTGGCGGAGTCTGGCTTGACCGCAGGTTCGAGTTGACACCTGCGCTCACCATGACGGGACTGTTCCTCGGGCTGGCCGCAGCCTTCCTCGGCGGCTACCTGATGCTTGTAGACGTGCTGAAGGCAATCGAACAGAAGAGAAAGGCGAGATAGTGCGTAGAGGCACCACAGTCCTGGTTGCCGTCTTTTTCGTCGCCCTCTTGGTCATCGGTTTTCTCTCATTGCGCTCACCCCGGCCCATCGTCGAGCTCAAAGCAGAGACGATCCTCGAAATCGGGCCCTTCCCCCTCACGAACACTATCCTCACTGCCTGGGTAGTCGTCGTTCTGATGGTCATAATCACCTACTTCGGGTT
Source organism: Dehalococcoidia bacterium (assembly GCA_030018455.1). Taxonomy (NCBI): domain Bacteria; kingdom Bacillati; phylum Chloroflexota; class Dehalococcoidia; species Dehalococcoidia bacterium. The sequence continues at coordinate 491,543 of JASEFU010000001.1, read as the reverse complement.
CCGCAACCCGCGGCTCGTTCCCCGCGGCCTGCAGAACTTCCTCGAGACGATCATGGAAGGCTTCTACAACATGGTGGCGGGCACGGCCGGAGAGTCGAACGCGCGCCGCTTCTTCCCCGTCGTCGCGACGATATTCTTCTACGTCGTCTTCGCCAACTGGCTCGGGCTCTTCCCCGGCGTAGCGACGATAGGCAAGGTGCAGGAGTTGCACGTCGAGGAGGGCGCGGAGTTCCACGAAAAAGGCTTCGTGTTCGAGGAGGTCGGGGGGATCAACGTCATCATGCCCTCTCCCCCGGCGTGGCCGCCCGCCGAGCCGTCGACAGTCGAGGTTGAGGTACCGGAAAACGCCACGCTCGAAGAAAAGGAGGCGGCGCTGGAAAAGGCGACGGCCGACCTGAAGCCGGACGAAAAGGCGGGTTTCTTCATCCCCTTCTTCCGCAGCGTCAACACCGACCTCAACGCGCCGCTCGCACTCGCCATCATGTCGGCCATCTTCGTCGAGTTCTGGGGCATCAGCAGCATGGGCTTCTTCCGCTACTCCAGCAAGTTCTTCAACTTTGGAAGGCTGCTGCAGGGGAAGCTGCTCGACGGCATAATCGACGTGTTTGTCGGACTGCTGGAGCTGATCGCGGAGGCGGCGCGCATCCTGAGCTTCACCTTCCGACTCTTCGGCAACATCTTCGCCGGCGAGATCCTGTTCCTGGTGATGATCTTCCTGCTGCCGCTCATCGCCCTTCAGTTTGTGTACGTGATGGAGCTCTTCGTGGGGCTCATCCAGGGCTTCATCTTCGCGATGCTTACGCTTGTATTCGGCGTGGTCGCCGTCTCCGGCCACGGAGGCGAAGGCGAGGCAGAATCAGGGGGCCCAACGGTGCCCGAATAGGGCGAGGGCCTGTGAATAATCGGCAATAAGTAGATCGAGGGAGGAGAGATGGACCTGGTCAACTTGCTACCACTTCTTGAGATAGGCGACGAGGCGATGAGGTTTCTCGGCGCGGCATTCGCCATCGCCATCGGCGCCATCGGCCCCGCTCTCGCCATCGGCATGCTCACCGGCAGGGCAATGGAGGCGCTGGGCCGCAACCCGGAGGCGCAGCCCGTGATCACGACCAACATGATCCTGGGTATCGCCTTCGCCGAGGCTATCGCCATCTACGCCCTCGTCGTGGCGGTGATGATCGGCTTCGTGTTCTAAGCGCCGCCGACGTGGTGGGGTCAAAGGGGGAAGAACGACTTTGGACGCCCTGGGAATAAACATCCCCGGACTTCTGGCCCAGCTCATAAACTTCGCCATACTGCTGGCCATTCTGCGCTTTGTCGCCTACAAGCCGTTCATGCGCATGATGGAGGAGCGCTCGCGGCGCGTCCGCGAAGGGCTCGAGGCGTCGGAGCGGATGAAGGAGCAGGCGGCGCAGGCGGACGTCGAGGTGCAGAAGCGGCTCGAAGAGGCCCGCCAGGAGGGCCAGGCCCTGATCGGCCAGGCGCAACAGATAGCGGCGCGCATCCAGGACGAGGCCCGCGAGCAGGCGCGGTCGGAGGGCGAGGCGCTGCTTGCCCGCGCACGCAACGAGATCCAGCTCGAGCGCGACGAGGCGATCTCGCAGATACGGCGCGAGTTCGCCGACCTGACGATCGCCGCCGCCGAGAAGGTCATCGGCCAGTCCCTCGACCGCAAGGCGCACCAGCGCCTCATCGACGAGGTGCTGGCGGAGTCCGGTTTGTCAAAGGACGGCGCTTCTTAAGGAGAGCGCCGTTTTCTAGTCTGCGTTAAGAGGGGCGCTCCCTCTTAATAGAGGTATACTTATATGAGGACAGAGGCAGCGGCCAAACGCTACGCCCAGGCGGCATTTGCCGTCGCGCTCGAATTCGAAGAAGTGGAACGCTGGGCGGAAGACCTGGACGCGCTGACGACACTGATGGGCGAGCCACGGGCAGCGGCCTTCCTGCAAAGCGATAAGGCTACGGACGCCGACAAGCGGGCCTTGCTGGAAGCCGCCCTTTCCGACGTGAACCCCCGCGCGATGAACCTGGCGCAGCTCCTGGTCGACAAGCGCCGCGTCGGCCTCGCCGACCAGATACGGCAGGAGTTCCACGCCCTGCTCGACGAGCACCGCGGCATCGCGCGAGCTACCGTAACGACGGCGGTGCCGATGTCCGACGACGAAACGCAAACGGTCGCGGCAAGGCTCAGCAAAATGACGGGTAAGCAGGTCATCGTGGCGCCGCGCGTTGACCCCGGCATCCTCGGCGGCCTGGTGGCGCGCATCGGCGATACCCTGATAGACGGCAGCGTCCGCAGCAGGCTGCTGGCCTTGAAAAAACAACTGGAGGGACAGACCTCCTGAGGCGGGAGAAAGCGACGACAGGGACCCGGTCCTGATGTAGCAGCGGAGAAGGAATCATGGCAGTACGGCCGGAAGAGATAGCATCGATTCTCAAGCAGCAGATCGAGCGCTTCGGCGCCGAGGTCGCCCCCGTCGACGTGGGCGTCGTCATCGAGGCCGGCGACGGCATCGCCCGCGTCCACGGGCTTCGCAACGCCCTCGCTGGCGAGCTCGTCGAGTTCGAGAACGGGGCCATGGGCCTCGCCCTCAACCTGGAGGAAGACACCGTCGGCATCATCGTCCTCGGCGACTACGCCTCCCTGGGCGAGGGCGACGAAGTGCGCTCGACGGGACGGGTGGTGGAAGTCCCCGTCGGCGATGCGCTGATCGGGCGCGTTGTGGACCCCCTGGGCCAGCCGCTCGACGGCAAGGGGCCGATCAACGCCGAGAAGACGCGCCCCGTCGAGAGAATCGCCCCGGGCGTCATCATGCGGGCGCCGGTGAACACGCCGGTGCAGACGGGCATCAAGGCCATCGACGCCATCACCCCTATCGGGCGCGGCCAGCGCGAACTCATCATCGGCGACCGCACGACGGGAAAGACTGCCATCGGCATCGACACAATCATCAACCAGAAGGGCGGCGACCTCACATGCATCTACGTCGCCATCGGCCAGAAGCAGTCGAAAGTGGCGCAGATCGTCGCCTTACTGGAGGAGCACGGCGCGATGGAGCATACCATCGTCGTCTCCGCCAGCGCTTCCGACCCCGCTCCCATGCAGTACCTTGCGCCCTACGCCGGCGCGGCCATGGGGGAGGAGTTCATGGAGCAGGGACGCGACGCCCTTATAATCTACGACGACCTGTCGAAGCACGCCTGGGCTTACCGCCAGGTGTCGCTCCTGCTGCGGCGTCCGCCGGGCCGCGAGGCCTATCCCGGCGACGTCTTCTACCTGCACAGCCGCCTGCTGGAGCGCGCGGCGAAGATGGCGCCGGAGTTCGGGGGCGGTTCGCTCACCGCTCTTCCCATTATCGAGACGCAGGCAGCCGACCTCTCGGCCTACATCCCGACGAACGTCATCTCCATCACCGACGGCCAGATCTACCTGGAGACGGACCTGTTTAACGCCGGTATACGTCCCGCCATCAACGCCGGACTCTCAGTGTCGCGGGTGGGCGGGAAGGCGCAACGGCGCGCGATGCAGCAGGTCGCCGGCCGGCTGCGGCTCGACCTGGCGCAGTTCCGCGAGTTGCAGGCATTCGCGCAGTTCGGCGCCGCGGAGCTCGACGTGGCCACGCGCAACCAGCTCGAACGCGGACGCCGGGTGACAGAGGTGCTAAAGCAGCCGCTGTACAACCCGATGCCGCTGCGGCAGGAGGTGGAGATACTGTACGTGGTCGTCAACGGCTACCTCGACGACGTGCCCGTGGAGAAAGTGCGCGACTTCGAGACGGCGTTCCTCAGCTTCATGGAAAGCAACCACCCGGATATCGGGCGGAGCATCGAGGAGAAACAGGAGATCACGCCGGAGATCGAGGAGTCGCTGAAGAAGGCCATCGCGCAGTTCAAGGAGACAGTTCCCTACTAGCAGCCGGGGGTTCAGGGGGCGGAGCCCCCTGACGGGAGACCTGGGGGGTGTCCCCCCAGCCATTGACCTGGTAAGCCATCATGCCGACGATCCGTGAAATACGCAGGCCCTGCCTGGGCTGCCGGCACCCCAGCCTGAAGGCTGGGGCATGCCCCATCGAGGGCAATGTCCCCGCCTTTAGCCGGAGTGGGGCCCGCCTCATGCCCCCACCTTTAGGTGGGGGTCGAGAAGAGACCTCCGTTCCCCATCAGTGGACGGGATAAGTCATCATGCCGACGATCCGTGAAATACGCAGGCGGATCCGCTCCGTCACCAACACCGCGAAGATAACGCGGGCGATGGAGATGGTCGCCGCCTCCAAGATGCGGCGGGCGCAGCTCAACGCCCTCGCGGCGCGCCCCTACGCCGACAAGATGCGCGAGATGCTCATCGACCTGGAGGAAAGCATCGAAAGCCTGCGGCTCGAAGCGCCACACCCTTTGCTCGAGCGCCGCAACGTCAGAAACATGGCCGTCGTCGTCATCAGCACCGATCGCGGCCTATGCGGCGGCCTCAACGCTAGCATCAACCGCTTCGCCGCCGGCTTCATCCTCGAGCAGAAGGACGTCAACGTGCAGGCGATCGCAATCGGGCGCAAGGGCCGCGACTTTCTCCTGCGGACGGGCGTCCCCCTCATCGCCGAGTTCACCAACCTTGACGACTACCCCAGCTTCGAGGACATCAACCCCATCGCCCGCCTCATCATCGATGAATACGTGACCGGGAACGTGGACCAGGTGCACCTGATATTCCCGCTGTTCGTCAACACGATGGTGCAGCGGCCGGAGAGCAGGCTCCTGCTTCCGGTAGAGGTGCCCAGAGGCGTGGAGCGGCCGATACAGTACATCTACGAGCCGTCGCCCGTCGACGTGTTCAACAGGCTGCTGCCGCTCTACGTGCAGCGGCAGATATACGAAGTGGTGCTGGAGAAGAGCGCCAGCGAGCAGTCGGCGCGCATGGTGGCGATGCGCAGCGCAACCGACGCCGCGAACGAGATGGTGGAAGACCTGACGCTTGCCTACAACAAGGCGCGCCAGGAGTCGATCACCAAGGAGCTGCTCGACATAGCCGGCGGCGCCGAAGCCCTGAGAACGAGCCAGTAGTACGGAGGTCAGCATGGCCAAGGGGAAGGTTGTTCAGATAATCGGCACGGTTGTGGACGTCGAGTTTCCGCCGGAAGAGCTTCCGCCTCTGTTCAACGCCATAGAGATACCGATGGACGGGAGCAGGCTGGTGGTCGAGGTGCAGCAGCACCTGGGCAACAACTGGGTGCGCTGCCTGGCCATGGGCTCCACCGACGGCCTGGCGCGGGGCGCCGAAGCCATCGACACCGGCGCGCCGATCAAGGTGCCGGTGGGCCCGCCGACGCTGGGACGCCTCTTCAACGTCCTCGGCGAGCCGATCGACATGCAGGGTGAAGTGCCGGAGACCGAGCGGTGGCCCATCCACAGACAGCCGCCGTCCTTCGAGGAGCAGGCGACGACGACGCAGATGCTCGAAACGGGACTGAAGGTCATCGACCTCATTACCCCCTTCACGAGGGGCGGCAAGGTGGGCGCCTACGGCGGCGCCGGCGTCGGCAAGACGCTCGTAATCATGGAGCTTATCCGCAACATCGCCACCGAGCACGGCGGCACCTCCGTCTTCGCCGGAGTGGGCGAGCGCTCCCGCGAAGGCAACGACCTCTGGAAGGAGATGAACGAATCGGGCGTCGTCTCGAAGACGGTGCTTGTCTTCGGACAGATGAACGAGCCGCCGGGGGTTCGCATTCGTGTCGGCCTGACGGGCCTGACGATGGCCGAGTACTTCCGCGACGAAGAGGGGCAGGACGTCCTCCTCTTTATCGACAACATCTACCGGTATACCCTCGCCGGCATGGAGGTATCGGCGCTGCTGGGGCGCATGCCCTCCGCCGTGGGCTATCAGCCGACGCTGGCGACGGAGATCGGCGACCTCGAAGAGCGCATTACCTCGACGCACAAGGGATCGATCACCTCCTTCCAGGCGATCTACGTCCCCGCCGACGACTACACCGATCCCGGCGTGGCGACGACGTTCGGGCACCTGGACGCCGTCATAGCCCTCGAGCGCTCCATCGCCGAGCAGGGGCTGTACCCGGCCGTCGATCCGCTGACTTCGTTCTCGCGCATCCTCGACCCCAACGTGATCGGCGAGGAGCACTACCAGGTGGCGCGGGGCGTGCAGCAGGTGCTCCAGCGCTATAAAGACCTTCAGGACATCATCGCCATTCTGGGCATGGAAGAGCTTTCCGAGGAGGACAAGCTGACGGTGCAGAGGGCGCGCAAGATCCAGCGCTTCCTGTCGCAGCCCATGTTCGTCGCCGAGGCGTTCACGGGGCGTCCGGGCCGCTACGTTTCGATACGCGACACGGTACGCGGCTTCAAGGAGATCCTCGAAGGTAAGCACGATGACCTGCCGGAGCAGGCGTTCTGGATGGTGGGGACGATCGAAGAGGCGCGGGAGGAAGGCGAGCGGCTGGCGGCGGCAGGCCGCGAGTAGGGGCAAAGACGATGGCCAAGCTTAGCATCGAAGTGATCACGGCCGAACGGGTGGTCTTCTCAGACAGCGATCTGGACGTCGTCATAGCGCCGGGGATAGAGGGCGAACTGGGCATACTCCCGTCTCACGCGCCCCTCATCACCACCCTCACGCCGGGTGAGGTCCGCCTTCGCAAGGCGGGCGAGGAGACCAGTCTGACCGTAACCGGCGGCTTTCTGGAGGTGCGGGACAATTGCGTCGTCGTCCTCGCCGAGGCGGCGGAACGGGCGGAAGAGATCGACATCGCGCGGGCGGAGGAAGCCCGCCGCCGGGCGCAGGAACGGCTGAGATCGCGGGCAGAGGCGATAGACCTTGCGCGGGCGGAGGCGGCGCTCCGCCGTTCTCTCGCGCGCTTGAAGGTCGCCGAACGCAGGCGACGACGAGGGGGACAGGCGGGCGGAGTCTAGTTCCTTTCCGTTTCCGTTCTTGCCCGCCTGTCCTTTCCACCCGTCCGGCAGCAGGAATCACCACGGGGCCAGCGCTTCCGCCGAAGCCCGGTCATGGCAGACCTGCGCACGTCCGTCATGCGCGCAGCCTGTCAACGGAAAGAAAACCGACAAACGGACGGCGCCCCCATCCACTTGATTGTCGGCGGCGGCGGGTCGCCGGACCTCTTATCCCCTCTCTTGCTTGAAGTGGCAGGCCCGTAATGGTAGTTTATGGGAAAACCGCAGGAGCTACAGCAGCCTTTGTCTGGAGACCGCTTTCTCATCGAGGGGGGGCGCCGGCTTCGAGGCCGGGTGCGGACGAGCGGCAACAAGAACGCCGCCATTCACGCGATGGCGGCCACGTTGCTGACGGGCGAAGAGTGCCGCCTGGAAAACGTGCCCAACATCGGCGACGTGAAATCGATGGCGGGCATCTTGCGCAGTCTGGGGGCCGAAGTGGAGCAGACCGGCGCTTCCTCCCTGCGCGTTAGCGCCGCTGATATCCACACCCTCACCGCTCCCAGCGATCTGGCGACTAACCTCCGCGGCAGCTTTCTGGTCACCGGCCCGTTGCTTGCCCGCTTCGGCGAGGGCGCCTGCTGCCCCCCGGGCGGCGATATTATCGGCCTGCGTCCGCTGGACGTGCACCTCATCGGCTTCCGCATGCTGGGCGCCAACGTCGAGCGGGAGGGGGACAAATTCATCGTCAGGGCAGAGCGGCTCAAGGGGACGCGCATATTCCTGGACTACCCCAGCGTGCTCGGCACTCAGAACCTGATGATGGCGGCATCTCTGGCGGAAGGGCGCACCACGCTGGTCAACGCCGCCTCCGAGCCCGAAATCGCCAGCCTCGCCGACATGCTGAACGCCATGGGAGCGCGCATATCCGGCGCCGGCACGCACACCATCGAGATCGAAGGCGTCGACAAGCTCCGTGGCGTGACCTTTCGCATCCTGCCCGACCGCATCGAGGCGGGCACGCTGGCCATCGCCGCCGCCATTACGAAGGGCGAGGTCGAGATCATCGAGGGGGTGCCGCGGCAGCTCGATGCGCTGCTCTGGAAGCTGCGGGAGGCGGGCGTCGACATCGAAGAGAGGGACGGCAATCTGCTTGTCCGGGGAAAAGACAGCCTGCAGGCGATCAACGCCCAGGCGGTACCCTACCCCGGCCTGGCTACCGACCTCCAGGCGCCCCTGGCCGCGCTGCTGACCCAGGCGCACGGGGTGAGCTCGATCTACGAGCGGGTGTTCGAGAACCGGCTGCTCTACGTCAGCGAGCTGCGCAAGATGGGCGCGGAGGTGACCACTTCCGGCACCACCGCCATCATAACCGGCCCGACCCGTCTTGTGGGAACGTCGGTGCGCGCGGTCGACCTGAGGGCGGGAGCGGCGCTGGCGCTGGCCGCGCTGGCGGCAAGCGGAGAAACCGAAATAAGCGATATGTACCACCTGGACAGAGGATACGAGGCGCTGGACCAGAAACTCAGGTCGCTGGGAGCGGCGGTGCAGCGGGTCTGATGCAAGTGTCATCATGATGACCTAGGCTCGGAGAGGCTGATGTTGACGAAAAGGTTGGGGATCGACCTGGGCACGGCGAACGTGCTCGTGTACGTCAAGGGGAAGGGGATCGTGGTCAACGAGCCCTCCGTCGTGGCGCTGGCGCCCCGCGATAACACGGTCGTCGCTGTGGGCAACGACGCCCGCATTATGCTGGGACGGACCCCAAGCGCGATCTCCGTCGTGCGGCCCATGCGCGACGGCGTCATCGCCGACTACCTCATCACGGAGTCGATGCTCCGCTACTTCATCCGCAGGGCGCTCGGCCGGCTGAACCTCATCAAGCCGGAGGTGATGGTCTGCATACCCGCCGGAGTCACGAGCGTCGAGCAGCGGGCCGTGCGGGACGCCGCCGAGCAGGCGGGAGCGCGACGGCCCGCGCACCTGGTGCCTGAGCCCCTGGCGGCGGCTATCGGCGCCGGAGTGCCCGTAGGATCGGCGAGCGGCAATATGCTGGTCGACATAGGCGGCGGACGCACTGAGGCGGCGGTGATTTCGATGTACGGGATCGTGGTCAGCGAATCAGTGCGCGTGGCCGGCGACCGCATGGACGACGCGATTGCCGCCTATATCAAGAGGCGTCACAACCTCATCATCGGCGACAGGACGGCGGAGGAGGTAAAGATCGCCATCGGCAGCGCCCTTCCAATGGAGGAGGAGATGACGATGGAGATCCGCGGCCGCGACCAGATAAGCGGCCTCCCCAAAACAACCATAACTACCTCAAATGAGATTACCCAGGCGATCCAGGACTGCCTAGCGAGCATCGTGCAGGCGGTGCGCTCCGTGCTGGAGAAAACGCCGCCCGAGCTGGCCTCCGACGTCATCGACCGGGGGATCGTCCTCACCGGCGGCGGCGCTCTCCTGCGTAACATCGACGTGCTCCTCATGCAGGAGACGGGCGTGCCCTGCCACATCGCCGAGAACCCCATGAACTGCACCGCGGTAGGCGCGGGAATCGCCCTCGAGCATCTGGACGTGATCAAGCGGAGCCTGCCGACGGAAGAGGAATCGCTGGTGGCCAGTCTCTAGGAGACGGCCTCCGCCCTGCCGCACTCCTTCAGGTAGTGGGTCATGCTCTGAAGGGTGAGCACGGGTTCGATGTGGCGCACAATGACGTCCGGCGGCACCCGCGGCGAAATGGGCGCGTAGTTCAGTATCGCCTTCACTCCACACTCTGCCAGCCGGTCGATGACCTCTTGCGCAGCGCTCGCGGGGACCGCCACGATGCCGATGTCAGCGGGGTGCCGCCGCAACACTGAACGCAACTGGCTCACGTCGTGAACGACAACATCACCCACCTTCTCGCCCACGACAACGGGGTCGCAATCGAACGCGGAGGTGATGCGGAAGCCGCCCAGGGGAAAGCCGCGATAACAGAGAATGGCGCGGCCCAGGTCGCCCACGCCGACCAACGTCATCGCCCACTCCCTGTCGAGTCCCAGGATGTTCCTCAGCTCCTCGCCCAGACGCCGGACGTTGTAGCCGCGGCCCTGCTTCCCAAATCGGCCGAAGTAGCTGAGGTCTTTGCGGATCTGCGCCGGCGTCACGCCGAGGTGCTCACCCATCTCCTGCGAGCTGACAACCTGCCGCCCCTGGCTTTCCAGAAGCGAGAGCATGCGCGCGTACACGGGCAGGCGGTCGATCACCACCTGGGGGATGCTGTCTGCCGACAGCCCCACGTTCCCTCTCGCTGCTTTTTGATTGCGCATTTCTGCACAATCTTACAATCGCCGGGGGGCTAGCGTCAACGAGGAATGTGCGCTCGAGATGGCCAGCGCAGCCGCCTCACGTCTGATAGATCATGATCTCGATGCCGCCGACGCCGGCGTTGTGCTGGATGCCCACCTTCGCGTTGGCTACCTGGCGCGGGCCTGCCTCGCCCCGCAACTGACGCACGATCTCGGTGATCATTGCGCCGCCCGTCGCGCCCATGGGGTGGCCGCGGCTCAGCAGGCCGCCGTCGGTGTTGACCGGCTTCTTGCCCGTGATCTCCGTGCCGCCCTCCCAGACGAAGGGGCCGCCTTCGCCCTTCTTGCAGAAGCCCAGGTTTTCGATGGTGAGTATCTCGCCGGGGGTGAAGGCGTCGTGGCACTGGCATACGTCGACGTCTTCCGGCCCGAGACCCGCCATCTCGTACACCTTTTTCGCCAGCATCTCGGTCGGGCCTTCGGACAGCGCGACCTCGCCCGGCGTGTAAGTAGGGGTAGCGCCGCCCCAGCCGACGAGAAAGACGGGCTTCGTGGTGTACCGCCGCGCCTTCTCCTCCGAGCAAATGATCACCGCCGACGCGCCGTCGCTCGTCGGGCAGCACTGGTAGAGGGTGATGGGATCAGCGATCATGCGCGAGTTCATCACCTCTTCCAGCGTCAGAGGCGCCTGGTACTGCGCGTAGGGGTTGAGGACGCCGTTGCGGTGCGATTTGACCGATACCTGCGCGAAGTGCTCCGGCTTGGTGCCGTAGAGGGCCATGTGACGCTGCGCCATGAGGGCGTAGGCGCCGGGCATGAGGGCGAGGCCCATCGCGCCCTGGAAGCTGACGCCGCCCCCTGCGTTCATGCCGACGGGCAGCATGCCGCGCCCCATCTTCTCGACGCCGATGATCATGCACGTGTCAAAGATGCCGGCCAGGATCGAGTTGGCGGCGAGGTCAACGGCGCGGGAGGAGCTGGCGCAGGCGAGCTCGACGTTCGTAACGGGCAGGCCCGTTCGCCCCAGCTCGCCGAAGACGCTCAGTCCGACGCCGCTTCCGGCGACGACCCGGCCGCAGAAACCGGCGTCGATGTCCCGGAAGTCCATTCCCGCGTCTTTCAGCGCTTCCAGGCCCGCAGTGCGGCCCAGCTCGTTAATGCTCTTTTCGGGAAAGCGGCCGAAGGGGTGAAGGCCCACCCCGAGCACCACAACTCTCTTGTCGCTCATTTCGCTCCTCCTCGGAGAACCCTTCGAATCAGCGGCTGTTGACCGGCCTGAACATGAAGGAGACGACGTCGTTCCCTTCCTCGTCTTCCTTCATTTTGACAAGCTTGATTTCGACGTCCATTCCCACGCGCACGGCATCCAGGTCAACATCGGTCAGCACCGTCTCGATCGCCACCTTCTCCGGCAACTCCACGACAGCGATGGCGTACGGCGCCTCGATCATGGAGCCGGGCGGCGTCTGGCGGGCGATGGTGTAAGTCCACACTTTGCCCCGCGTGCTGAGGTCTGCCTCATCGAGGCCTTGCCGATAGCACGTGAGGCAGACGTAGCGGCGGGGGAAGAAGTAGGTGCCGCAGTCGGGGCAGCGGCTACCGATGAGGATGGGCTTGCCGTCCGGCTTTTCGGGCAGGCGAAACATCCCCTGTCTGAGGGGGACCATCTGTTTCGCCGGCTTCTCCTCGCTGTCGGTCATTCGTTCTCTCCTGTGCTAACTGAGGGTCGAATGGGAAGCCCGGTGTTCGGCCGACCGGGCCCTATACGGTCGCCGTGATCCATTCGCCGCGCGAGAGGGTGTAGCCTCCGGGGTCGATTTCGGCGCGGATAATCGCCAACTCCTCTTCGGTCGGCGGCTGCAGCACGTCCAGCTTCTCGGCGATGAGGGGCTTGAACTCCATCCGCTCCAGCACCTCGTCGACCGTGATCCAGGGGGCAACCGCCTCCAGGCGCATCACGTGGGTCTCCTCATCAAAGCCGAAGATCGCTCTCTCGGTGACCACTTTGTACGGGCCCGTGTTCGGCGGCATACCGGCGCGCTCTCGGGCGCCCGGCGAGCCGTCGATGTAACCGGGCGACGAGACGAAGTCGCACTTCTCCACGAACTTACGCTTCTCCAGCTTGGTCATGATGATCGTCCGCCATACGGTGGAGGCGATCTCGTTGGCGCCGCCGGGGCCGCCGAAGCGGCGGTCGGGCTTGTCGTAGTCCTGCCCGAGGATGGTGGAGTTGAAGTTGCCGTACTTGTCGATCTGGACAGCGGAGAGGATGCCGTAGTCGGCGTACCCCAGGCAGGAGTGGGCGTCGACGATGTTCATCCCTTCCCAGGCGACGGAGCGGAAGTGGGAGCGGCCGGCCCCGAGCATCATGCGAGGGAGCGGGAAGCTGGGGCTGGGGGTAATGGCGCCCTCTTCCACCAGGTAGCCTACGTTGGGCGCGTGCGTCCTCTTGGCGAGCAGCGCCGCGAACAGGGGCGGGCCCGCCATCTGCACAAAGTAGAGCTTGTCCTCCTCGATGAGCCGGGAAATGCTGCAAATGTTGGCTTCGAGGTCGGTGAAAGTGATCTCGGTTGTCATAGGTAGCCCTCCCGAATAAGCTCCTCGGAGCGCAGGCGCAGTAACTTGGCGGCGCCAACCCTCTTGTCGAGCATTTCCTCGTGCGAGGCGACGCTGTAGACGTACTTGTCGAGGTACTGGTCGACGGTGCCCTGCATCTGGGCCATCGCGAACTCGAACACGGCCTCGAAGTCGGCGGCGTAGCGGCCGGGCGTGCTGCCGGGGTAGGTGCCGAAAGGCGCGTACACCACGGCGTCGACAAGATAATATGGGATGGTCGTGCGCTGAGGCTCCCGCCTGATCTCCTCGTTGCTGATGAGCTCCTCCGTCGAGATGATCAGCTTGCGGGAGGCCATCGCGATCTCTTTGGGCGCTACGCCGGCGCCGAAGATGCGGGCGTTGCCGTGGATGTCGCATTGATGGGCGTGAATGATAGCGACGTCGGGGTTCAGGGCGGGAACGACGACGATTGGCTTGTTGGTGAACGGGTCTTTCACCAGCTTCGCTCCCGACTTCTTGAAGGTATCGGTGCCGCCCAGCCATCGCATCGGCAGGTAGGGTACCCCGAGCGAGCCCGCGAGGAGACGATAGGTCAGGGTGCCGTTTGACCACTCGATGAACTTGACGCGCCCCTCATGCAACGCCTTATTGACGATAGCGCCGGTCTCCATCCAGCCCACATCGACCTTGCTCACGCAGCCGCCGGCAACCAGAAGGCTCGTATCGGACCAGCTAAACTTGGCGGCGATCCACAGGTCTTTCTTGCGCTGACGGATGATCTCCCGGAACAGCGACGAGGGGCCCCTGCAAGCGACGTTCTGGTCGTAGGCCATGTAGTCGCCGTCCTCGACAAAGCGCGACACGGCTTCCTGTTCCGTCATCAGCTTGACGATCGGCTTGCGTTCCTTGTGCGTCCTCACCCACTCCCGCACGCCGTCGGGATCGGGCGGCTTGAACTCACCGGTTCCTTCGTCCAAGACTTCCATTGGTCTCTACCTCCAGCCCGCGTACGGCGATCTCAAATGCCTCGCATCTCTATTCAAACTGAGGAGCTTTCGCCCGGGGACTCTGATGCCCCCGGCCAAACACCGCCCTCTTATCGGCGGAATCAGGCAGATTATCATCTCGCCGCCGGATTGTTGTCAAACGGACGCGACAGAGGGGCGCGCCTTCGGCGGCGAGGCGAGGACCATCCAGAGAAAGGCGAGGAGCAGCAGCGCCGCGAATGCCCAGAAGACGGGGGCGTAGCTGCCCGAGACATCGAACGCCCATCCGGCAAGAGGCGGGCCGGCGGCGTTAAAGGCGATGTTCACCGGCGCCACAAAGCCCCGGATCCTCCCCAGGGCAGTGCGCCCGAAGTAGTCGGCGTGGATGACTCCCATCATCGTCACCATCACCCCGAAAGACAGGCCGTACCATACGCCGTAGAAGTAGGCCAGGAAGGGGTTCGTGGCGTGGATGAGCAGAACGATCCCCGAAGCCGAGGTTATGAGGCTGAGCGCCATCGTCCAGCGGCTCCCGATCCGGTCGCGCAGCATGCCCGCGATCAGCCCGCCCACGCCGCCGAACACGGCGAAGACGGCCACGACGCCCACCGCTAGAGTCGCGCTGAGCCCCTTGTCTTCGAGATGGGGCATCTGGTGCAGGTTCACGGCGCCGCTGATGAGGAAGACGTTCGAGGTGGCGAGGGTCACGAACCAGAACGCGGGCGTCCGCACCGCCTGGGGCAGCGTCCAATCGTTTTCGGGCGCGAGCGCGGGCACCTCAGGCGCGACGGTTTCCCGCGGGTCGCCGTCGGGCAGGAGGCCGATGTCTTCAGGGCGCCTTCGCAGATAACGGAGCGCCGGCAGCACGGTAAGGGACAGCACCAGTATGCCGAGTGCGAACCAGGCCTGGCGCCATCCCGCCCAGACAACGACAAGCTGCACCAGCAGAGGCAGCAGCGCCATGCCGGCGCGGTTGCCGAGAAGTGCGATCCCCATGGCGACGCCGCGCCTGCGGATGAACCAGTTCGACACGGCGACCGCGACCGCCAAATCGATTACGCCGATGGCCGTCGCCCGGCCGAGGAAGTAGAAGATGTAGAACCAGCCGAGGGCCTGCGTGAAGGCGATGGCGATAAGCGAGCCGCCCATCACAAGGGCGCCGCCGCTTATCGGCAGGCGCGCGCCGCGGCGGTCGAGGAAGGCGCCGGCCAGCGGGGAGACGAGAGCGCCGCCGACGTTGCCCATGGTGACGGCGAGGGAAACGGTGAGCCGGTCCCAGCCGAACTCCTCCTGGAGCGGACGCACGAAGACGCCGAGCACGGGGTTGTAGAAGGAGACCTCGGTGAGGGCGGCGACAAAGGCTACGCCGACGATCACCCATCCGTACGCGCCCGCCGGTCTCCGCTCCGACAGCGCCGTCTTTCTGCCCGCGAATGCCATCGTGTTCCGCTCCCTCGAAGCGCAAGGACTCGCGCTAAACATGCACACAAGCCGGCGTGAGCGTCAACAGCGAAGTCCCCGGCGGAGTTCAGAGGGAGACTCTCCCTCGCGCGGTAGGCCTGGCGAAGGCGAGAGCGGTGGCACGTGGGTCAGGGCCGCGTTGCGCCCGCGGGAGCGTGTCCGCTGACGCGCCAGCAGGTACAATGATGGAACCGCAGAAAGGACCCTCCATTGACCGTTGAGGACGGATTCGCGGAAGCGGCGCCGCCGGCAGTAGGCATAGACCTGCGCGAGGAGCGGCTGCGCGGCACCCTCTTCCGCCTCTCGATTCCCCTCGTCGCCGAGCGGCTGTCGATGACGGTGATCAACATCGTCGACGCCGTGCTCGTCGGCCGCTTCGTCGGCTCCGACGGCGTCGCCGCGGTGGGGATCGCCGGGCTGCTCTTCTGGCTGCCGATGTCGGGCGCGTGGGCCGTTAACGTCGGCGCCACAGTCGTCGTCGCGCGGGACACGGGCGCGCGGGCGTTCGACGAGCTGGAGCGCTCGGTGCGCGCGACGGTCGCGTTCGCGGTCCTCTGGGGACTCGCCGTCATCGCCTTCCTCATGCCGATGGCGGGGCTGCTGATGCGGCTCATGGCAGCGCGACCGGGCGTGCTGAACGCGGGCGTCGACTACATACTCGTCAGCTCGCTGGGGATGCCCTTTTCCGTCCTCATGTCGGCGGCGAGCGGCTGCCTGCGGGGCGTGGGCAATACGCGCACCCCCATGATCATCCTCGTCATCGCGAACACGGTAAACGCCGTCGTCGCCTTCCTGCTGATCAGCGGCTTCCTGGGGTTGCCGCAGCTCGGCGTCGTGGCCGCGGGCGCCGGCTTCGCGAGCGCGGGCTTCACCGGCGGCGTGCTTGCGCTGGCCGTCATCATCCGCGGATACGGGCCGCTGCGCTTCCGCCCGACGCAGGCGCTCCGGTTCGGCGCGCGGGAGATCAAGCGTCTTCTGAACATCGGCATTCCCGTCGGACTCGAGGAGTTGCAGTTCATGCTCGCGTTCCTCGTCTACTCCCGAATCATCACCGGCCTGGGGACGGCCGCCGCCGCCGCGCACACGATATCGCTGCGGGCGCTGGAGATCGCGCAGGTGCCGGGGTTTGCGCTCGGCACGGCGGGCACCGCGATGGTGGGGCAGTTCCTGGGGGCGCGCCTCCCCGGCCTGGCGGAACGGGCGGGAAGGGTGGCCCGCAACTGGACGGTGCTGACGATGGTCACGCTCGGGGCGGTGGTCGCGCTCTTCGCGCCCTGGATCGTCCGCGTCTTCGTCGACGACCCGGAGGTGGTCGATATCGGCGCGAACTGCCTGCGGGTCTTCGCCCTGGCGTTCCCGATGATGGGCGTGGGGACGGCGCTTTCGGGCGCGCTGCGCGGCGCCGGCGACGTGCGCTACGTCCTCGCGGTGCTGACGGTGACAGCGTGGACGGTGCGGATCCCGGCCGCTTTTCTGTTCGCGCACGTGCTCGGGCTAGGGGCGCCGGGGGCGTGGCTGGGCGCGGTGGCGGAGCAGAACGCGCGCGGCGCGCTTATCTGGCGCCGCTTCAACGCCGGCGCCTGGAAGCTCAAGGAAGTATAGAGTATTATACTTTCGTCCCCTCACTTGTCATACAAGGCTTGACATCCGATCTGACGCGACGTACAAGCTACCTAGCTGTGAGGATCGAATACCGGCGTAGCGCGACAATCCTGTTTGGCAGAAACCGAGCGACAGAAGGGAGTCTTGCCATGAGAAGACCGGGCGCCAAACTTATGGCTCTGACACTGCTCTGGGGCGGACTACTGGGCATCGGCTTCTGGGGGTTAGAAGCCAGGGGAAATGAAGACGCACTCGCTCCCGAGGCGCCGGCGTCACCTCGGTCTGAAGAGTTGGGACCGAGGACTGTGAATTCGCCGCGAATCGTTCATCCGGGGTGGGAGTACGGGAACTGCACGGTTCCCGGCGGCGGCGCCGTCGAAGTGTTCCCGGAGGAAGCGGTGGCGCACGGAGGCCGCGTCTTCGACAAAGGGATATCCAGATACTACAGCCTGCCTAACGGTCGATGCATGGTGCTGACTGCGGCCAAACCATTTCCTGACTGGGTCCCAGAGTGGATGGAGAAGCAACCACCCCCGCCGCCACGACCGACCATGATATTCGTGGGAACACCTCCCCCTCTTGTCTCCGAACGAATGAGTACACCTGTGCCGGTCACCCCGACTGCGACGGCGGAAGGGACGGCCACACCATGAGACTGCGGACAGCCAGCCTGCTGCTACTAATCTCCCTTGGGACACTGCCACTCTTGTCCCCCACTGGCGCATCGGCTGCTGCAATTCTCGGCCGAGACGTTCCGCGGCCAGTCAATGCAGCCGAAGTCTGGGGCTACAATGAGAGCAGGCTCTACATTCACATGTACGGGTATCAGCAGAACGCCATCGAGCACTGGAATGAAAGGGCCCAATCCTGGCAGATAAACTCGTACCTAGCTGACGGGGTGAGGTGGGAGCCGTCGAACCCAGCTCAAGTAGATCTGGTTTTCGACGCTGGAGAAGAGAGCACGACCTACTGTTATTTCGACAGTCAACACTGTCTGAGCATGGAGGACTACGGCGGCGGGTATCCGCTGGCAATGCTGCACACCTTCCCGGACCTGAACGTGCGTGTCCTGATCTGGAACACAGACGACTTTGATGAGCAGTTGATGAACCCCACTTATCCCGAGTATATCGACGGGGTTCTCTTCTATTCTCGCTTGATGCGCCACGAATTGGGCCACGATCACTTCTTGGCCAATGCCGATGTGGCCGGTCTGATGTGCAGCGCTTTCAGTCAGCAATGCACGCCACTCGGCGCGGCCACCTTCGATGAGATGACAACCGCCGAGGCCGAATTCGTAGGGCGTCCTCAACCACCCACGAGTCTGTCCGTGCTGTCCGTGACTCCTACTTCCGTACAGGTCGGCTTTTCCGGGGCCTCCGGCCAAACTTCGTTTAATGGATATCGATCGACGAGTCTCTCAAGTTGGACCCAGATATCGGGGATTTCCTCCCCTTACACGTTCTCCGGGTTGACGCCGGGTACAACATACAACTTTCGAATAGCCTCGGTAGGCAACGCCGGTTGGGGAGAGAGCACGTCATTCTGGGTTACGGCCACTACGGCACCACCCCCCGCGCCATCCAGCATAACCTCCAGCTTCGTCTACCTGGGCAGCTACAACTACAAGAATCGGCTGACGCGGTCAGCCGTAGGTGGGGCCAATTACTATAAGGTGTGTTGGGACACATCCTTGTCCGGCAGCTTCTCCAGCTGCAATACGGTCTTCGGCACGCAGTCGGATCAAAACATGCCGTCCGGCGACGGCACGAAGTGGTACAACAAGGTCAAGAGCTGCTCGAACAGCGGCTTCTGTGGCCCGTTGAGCTCCGACTATATAATGAGCCAGCAGGCGCTGAAAGACGGGTGGAACTACATGTTCACCCACTATCGCAGCGGGAGTTCAACGGTCTTTCAATACATTAACTGGATGAGCTACTACGGGGTGCCGATAGGCCTCAAGCTGCACATTAAGAACGGCTCTTCCACCGGCAGCACCACCCTGTACAACACCGTGTGCCTGGCCTCCGGCTACATCAGCAATCCGGTGTATTACAGCACCTCCGCTTTCACCACCCACAAGCTGGGCACTCGCGGTCACACAATAGGGACCTACAACACCTGCGGCGCGAGCTCTGACCACAGCGGCGATGCCGCGTTCAACCGCTGGGGCTATATCCCGCCTTACACGTATTAGCTGCGGGCGCTGGAGATCGCGCAGGTGCCGGGGTTCGCGCTCGGCACGGCGGGCACCGCGATGGTGGGGCAGTTCCTGGGCGCGCGCCTCCCCGGCCTGGCGGAACGGGCGGGAAGGGTGGCCCGCAACTGGACGGTGCTGACGATGGTCACGCTCGGGGCGGTGGTCGCGCTCTTCGCGCCCTGGATCGTCCGCGTCTTCGTCGACGACCCGGAGGTGGTCGACATCGGCGCGAACTGCCTGCGGGTCTTCGCCCTGGCGTTCCCGATGATGGGCGTGGGGACGGCGCTTTCGGGCGCGCTGCGCGGCGCCGGCGACGTGCGCTACGTCCTCGCGGTGCTGACGGTGACAGCGTGGACGGTGCGGATCCCGGCCGCTTTTCTGTTCGCGCACGTGCTCGGGCTAGGGGCGCCGGGGGCGTGGCTGGGCGCGGTGGCGGAGCAGAACGCGCGCGGCGCGCTTATCTGGCGCCGCTTCAACGCCGGCGCCTGGAAGCTCAAGGAAGTATAGAGTATTATACTTTCGTCCCCTCACTTGTCATACAAGGCTTGACAAGCCGCGTTTTCGGAGTATCGTAGCGGATGATATTTCCGCTATGAGAGGAGATAGACAATAAAAAGGGTTGGCAAGTGGGGGCTCTGGCTGCTGGCTCCCCTGCTCGGGGCAGCAGGCATGCTTGCATTCCTGCTGCTTTATGACCGCGGCGGCGAGAGCTTCGAGCCTCCATCCGCCGTCGGGGAGCAGGCCCTTCCCGGCACGCCAGTAGCGCCCGAAAAGCTACAGGAAGCGCGTGACTTCAAGGAATTCCCCCTCTGGTGGCTGGGCGAGAGCTTCGATTCACTGAACCTGAGGATCCATTGGGCCACCCCCGACCGCGGCTCTCCTACCATGAATTCGGTGTACTTTGTATATGGGCAGTGCATTATTAAGCCCGGAAACGAAGGCTGCCCACCTCCTCTGCAGGTCATAGTAGAACCCCTTTGTTTCACGCCTCCCGAGAAGCTTGGAATGTCCCGAGATGACTTGTCCGAGTTCCGCGGGGGGGCAAAGGTGCTTCGGGATGAACACGGAGTACGCATCTGGACAGGCGACTCCATGATTGCGGTCGGTGGCTCCGCAGAAAGAGTGGAAAGGGCGATAGAGCGACTAACTCCACTTGGAAATGTCAGCGTAGATCTGTCCGATTCCAACCTCCCACCGCCCAATTTCGACAGGTGTCCTCCCTACGTCGAACCCACCTTCGTACCTTTTCCGCCGACCCCCACCTTGGCTGGCGGGCCAGCCTCTAGCGAAGGGAGCATCCGGGAATGAGAGAGTCGCTTCTTACGCTGGGCAGGCGCCTGAGTCTGCTGGGCTTGGCCGCGATCGGGGCGGCTCTGGCTGCCGTTGCGTTTACGTCTATAGTTGGTGCCGATATTACCTACGGCGACAATCTTGCGGAGTACACGTACGAGTCAAGCGACTGCCACGAGAGTGATGCGGAGGTCCTTGACTGAACCCGGTAAATCCACCGGCATCAGGGGAGTGTCGCGGAGTAGTGTCCCCAGCTCTCTGAGCCACGCGAATCAGTCAAAGATGCGGGCGCAGGCGGGCCAGATGAGCGCGAGCAGCACGAGCGCGGTCACCAGCAGCACCACCCACCGGCGCAGGGGCAGGAAACCGCGCGGACGCTCCCAATCGTAATAGGGCGCCGCCTCCGAGAGGTCGAAGTCGGGGTGATCGGGGTCGGTGGGGTCGAGCTCCCAGCGCTCTCCCGCCTCGTCCTCGAACGAGTCGACCGCTTCCTCGTCACGCATCGTCATCGATGTCCACCTCAGTACACGCCCATGCGGCGCAGGCTCTCGTCGTCGATCCCGAAGTGGTGCGCGATCTCGTGCCGCACGACGCGCCCCACGCGCTCGACCACTTCTTCGTCGCTCCCCGAAACCCTCTCGATGGGGCGCTGGAAGATGACGATGCGGTCGGGAGGGACGAGGTTGTAGCTGACGCCGCGCCGGGTGAGCGGCACGCCCCGGTAGAGCCCGAGGAGCGTTCTGCCGCGCGCTCTCGCTGCCCGCAGGTCGTCGGCCGAGGGGTAGTCCTCCACCTGGATGTCGATGTTCGACAGCTTGTCGCGGAACTGCTCGGGGAGGGCGAGGAGCGCCTGCTCGACCAGTCCCAGGAACCGCTCTCTGTCCATTTGCGGGCCCCGCCTTTCCTCAGATCATAGCACAGGCGGCGCGGCGACGCCCCGTGGGCCGATCGCGGAGTGGTGTATCATGATGAGGCCCGCAGGGCGTCACTGGAGCGATAGGAGGCGCAATATGGCCGCTGGATACCGCTTCGAAGAGACGGTAACGATGCCGCGATACATGTGGGCGGCGATCATGGGTGGAATGGTGGGCCTGCTGGCGGGACTCATGGCGCCGCTGCCGGGCGGACGGACGGGGCGGAAGGCGTGGCTCACGACGCGCGGGCCGCGGCTGGCGGGCGTCGTCGTCCTTGCGCTGGCGACGCTCACGTTCCGCCGGTTGAAGACGGTGGTCGACGACGACAGGGTGAAGTTCGGCTTCGGCGTGCTCGGGCAGTCGCTGCCGCTGGGATCGATACAGGCGTGCGAGGTCAAGAAGTACAACCCGTTGCTGTTCGGCGGCTGGGGCATCCGGCTATCGTGGGGCGGAAGGCGCGCCTACAGCATGCTGGGGGCGCCGCGGGGAGTGGAGATTACCGTCGCTCGAGATAAGAAGGCACGGCGCTACTTCGTCTCTTCCACTCAGCCAGAGCTTCTCGCCAGCGCGCTCTCTCGCTGACCTCTTCCTTCTGCCACACTCCTATTACGACGTCGGCAGTGGTGGGAAACGTCCAGGCAATGCGGTCGACGACGCGGAAGACGGCGGAAGCGGCGGCGAACGGCAGCATTTCGAGAAAGCCGCGCCACGGCGGCAGGAAGAGGAACATCGACGCGCCCTTCATCCTCAGCAGCCGTAGCCGGCCGCGCGCGAGCCGCTTCAGAAAAGCGTAGCTCCCTCTGAAGGTGTGGTCTTCCGGTATGGTCCAGAAGCGGTACCTAGGCGGAGTCGTCACGCCTATGTAGCCCATCATGCGGTTCACTGTCAGGCCGATGCGGCAGGACAGGCTCTCGTAGTTGGCGAGGGCGATAATCAGGCGGCCGCCGGGCTTGAGGACGCGCGCGGCTTCCTCGACGAACGCATAGGGATCGGCGAAGTGGTCCATCGCCCCCTGGCACATGACGGCGTCGAACGTGGCGTCACGATAGGGGAGGTTCTCGGCGATGGCGCGGACGGCGCGCACCGTCTTGTGCACGACGCGGTAGCGGTACTGCCCCAACCTGAGCATGGAGTCGGAGGCGTCCATGCCGTGCGGCTCCCAGCCTCGGAGCCAGAGTTTCGCCGCCTGCGTGCCGAGCCCGCACCCGACGTCGAGCAGGCGGCGGCGGTTGGCGCCGCGCTCCCCTGCCCGCCCGACCACTTCGATGACGGCCGCTTCGGTGCGGTGGAGATAGAAGTGGGTCTGACGTTCCTCGTAGAGCGGGAACTGCTCGATCCGGTAGTTGATATCGGGCTTTCTGCCGTCCACGCTTTCTCGTCCCTGAGCAAAGGTAGGAGACATAAACTCTAGCAGCATTCGACGGTTGTGGCAAACGCTTGGGAGCGGTGAGGCCCCGCGATGCTTGCGGCCGGACGTCGCTTCAGCCATCCGTTTATCCGTTTCCATGTCCGTTGACAGGCCCCCGCCCGCCAAAGCGCAACGAAACCGAAAGGAAAACGTAGCGAAGGCGTCAAGCGCCGGATAGGGCGCATCGGGAACAATGGGAGCAGCCGACCGCCAGTGACTTATCGTCAAGTTGACTGACGCCACCCCGATCGGTTGATATAATGAGGTCAAGTAGAAAGGGGAGAACGTGAACGACGACCCCAAACACATCGCCGACCGCATTATCAACAATGTCGAGAAGGTCATTATCGGGAAACGCAGCGAGATCGAGCTCGTTGTCATCGCCCTCATCTGCCGCGGCCACGCCCTCATCGAAGACGTGCCCGGCGTCGGCAAGACGATGCTCGCCCGCAGCCTCGCTCGCTCCACCGGCTGCTCCTTCAAGCGCATTCAGTTCACTCCCGACGTCCTGCCCAGCGACGTCACCGGCGTCTCCGTCTACAACCAGAAGACCGGCGATTTCGAGTTCCGGCCCGGCCCTATCGTGGCCCAGGTGGTCCTCGCCGACGAGATCAACCGCGCGACCCCGAAAACGCAGTCCGCGCTCCTGGAAGCGATGGAGGAGCGACAGATCACCGTCGAAGGCGTAACGCGCCCGCTGCCGCGGCCCTTCCTGGTGATGGCGACGCAGAACCCCGTGGAATACGAAGGCACGTTTCCCCTGCCGGAGGCCCAGCTCGACCGCTTTCTCGTCCGCGTGCATCTCGGCTATCCGTCGCACAGCGATGAAATAACGATCATGGAACAGCAGCAGCGCTCACATCCCATCGAGACGCTGGAGCAAGTAACCGACGCCGATGAGATCCTCGAAGTCCAGCAGGCGGCGACGGAAGTGTACGTTGATGCGCTCATCAAGCAGTACATCGTCGCGCTCGTCAACGAGACCCGAAAGCATGAGGCGGTCTACCTGGGCGCTTCGCCGCGAGGCTCGCTGGCGCTGTTCCACGCCTCGCAGGCCCTCGCCCTCCTCCGCGGCCGCGACTACGTCCTGCCCGACGACGTGAAAGAGCTTACCGTTCCCACGCTCGCTCACCGGGTGATCGTGAGTCCCACCGCTCGTGTCAAGAACGTCGCCCCCGGCGACGTCATCGCCGCCTGCATGACGCGCGTGCCCGTGCCGGGAGCGCGCGCCCGCGGCGGCTACGGCCGCTAGTTTTCGACCCATGAAGCCGCTGTCTGCCGCTTTCACCCTGGTCTTCCGCCGCTACCGGTCGCTGACCGTGCTGATCGTGATCCTCGTAGCCTCCCTCGTCTCGGCGTTCGCGACCGGATTCTGGCTGCCGTCGCGCCTCGCCTACGTCATCGCCGCCGCGATACCGCTGTGCTACCTTTGGGCGCGCGTCAACATGTGGGGCGTCAGCGCCGAGGCAGAACGTAGGGTCGACCGGCTGGAGCAGGGCCAGGCGTTTGAGGAGCGGCTCTTCGTCCGTAACCGCAACTTTCTGGGCAAGCTGTGGCTGGAGGTGGACGACCCCTCGGACCTGCCGGGTCACGTCGCGGGCCGGGTGCTCGGGCTCAGGCGCGGGGAGACGCGCTCATGGAAGGTGACGACGAGATGCGAGCGGCGCGGCGTCTTCACCCTCGGCCCCGTGACCGTGAGCAGCGGCGACCCCTTCGGCGTGTTCCGCCTCACGCGCAGCTTCGGGCACTCGCGAAGCATCCTCGTCTACCCGAAGGCGCTCGACCTCACGAGCTTCTACCTTCCGCCCGCACAGCTCACGGGCGAGAAGCGGTTGCGGCGCGCCACACATCACGTGACGCCGAACGCCGCCGGCATCCGCGCGTACGAGTTCGGCGACAGCTTCAGCCGTATCCACTGGCCGAGCACGGCAAGGACGGGCGATCTCATGGTGAAGCTGTTCGAGATGGACCCCGCCAGCGATGTCTGGCTCGTGCTGGACATGGAGAAGAAGGCGCACGCCGGCAAGGGAGAGCAAAGCACGGAGGAGTACGTCATACGCATCGCCGCCTCCGTGGCGCGCTACTTCTTCCGCGCCAACCGCTCTGTCGGGCTCATCGCCTTCGACGGGAAGCTCACCGTCATCGAGCCGGAGCGGGGGCTCCACCACCACGTCCGCATACTGGAATCGCTTGCGGTCATGAAGGCGGCCGGCGACGTGCCGCTGGCGGAGCTGCTTCCCAAAGAAGGCAAGCGCTTCGGCCGCCAGACAACAGTGCTGACGATCACGCCCTCCGCGCAGGAGGACTGGGTCGCCGTCCTCAAGGCGATGGGCGAAAGAGGAGGGAGACTGGCGTGCGTGCTGCTTGAGGCGAGCACCTTCGGCGACGCCCCCGATTCCCTCGTCGTCTTCGGCGCGCTGGCCGCCGCCGACATCCACACGTTCATGATCAAGCGCTCGGACGACCTTCTTACCGCCTTGACCTCTGGCAGCGAGACCGGCGGCAGGATGAGCGCGGGAGTGGGCAATGCGAGAAGCCAGCGATAGTCCCAGCGAAGGCGATGGCGGCCGGAGGAGCCGGACGGGCCGGTTCCTCGGCTGGTTCTTTTCATGGGAGGACTGGCTCACGCTGGCGATCGTCATGATCGTCTTCTTGAGCGTCGTCGGGTCTATCGACAGCGCTGAGTGGGTCGACGATATGCCCTCCCTCTACCCCATCGCCGCGTTCGGCCTGCTGCTCGCCTTCTTCCTCGCCCGAACGCGACTGCCGGAGCTCGTCGCGCACCTGTTGGCGGTCATCCTCGGGAGCGCGGCGATTCTACGGCAGGTGCTGGCCGCGCTGCCGGAAGGAGGCTTTCGGGAACGGGCGGATGAGATGGTGCGGCGCATGGACGCCTGGATCGACGCCCTCACCCTGGGCGGGATCAATAACGATAACTTTCCCTTCATCCTCATCGTCGTGACCCTTACCGGGATCGCCGCGTACGTATCGTCGTGGAGCATCTTCCGCTGGCGCAGCCCCTGGGTCGGCCTCGTGCCGGGAGGTATCGCGCTTCTCTTCAACATCAGCTATCTTCCGGGGCAATTCAGTCCCGCCTTCGTCGTCTACCTCGTCGGCGCGGTCCTGCTGGTCATGCGGATGCACTTCCAGGGGAAGATGCGCGACTGGAAGCGGCGGGGGGTCCCCTATCCACGCTATCTTCACTTCTCTTCGCTGCACGGGGCGCTCTGGGCCTCGCTCCTCCTGATCGGCGCCGCCTGGCTCATGCCGCTCGCAGACAAGACGGCGGCGTTCGAGCCGCTGTGGGAGCCGTGGACGCAGCCGCTGGCGAACAAAGTGGCGGGGCTGAGCCGCGTCTTCGCCGCCGTCGAGGGGAAGAAGGGGCCGCCGACCCATCGCTTTGAATCGTTCCTGCCGTTCCGGACGTACATAGGCAAGGGACGGGGCAGCCTCATGACCGTGGAGTCGTCGCGCTACGGCTTCCTGCGCGGCCTGGTGTACGAGGTTTACACGTCGAGCGGGTGGGAGATGGCGGAGCGAGAAGACCAGCCGCTCGACGAACGCCTGGAATTGATCGCCCGAACGCTCGAGCAGGCAACGGATACTCACCGCCAGGCGGTCCCCGTGAAGGTGACGACGGAGGTGGAACTGCCCGTGTTCCTTGCGTTCGGCGAGCCGCTGGCGGTGCAGGACATCCCCGCAAAGGCGGAGTACGGCGGCGATCCCTCAGACGTGACGGCGCTGAAGCCTGAGGGGACGATCACTGCGGGGACCTCCTACGTGGCCACCGGCCTGGTGTCGACCGCGTCCGTAGGCGCCTTGCGCCGCGCCGGTGACGACTATCCCGACTGGGTGGAGGAGCGCTATCTGCAACTGCCTGACGACCTGCCGGAACCGATTGGCGAGCTGGCGCGCGCTTTGACCTCCGGCCACGACAACGCCTACGACAAGGCCCGCGCTGTTGAGGAGTATCTGCGCGATTACCCGCACGAGTTTACCTCCGAGAGCCCTCCCGCGGACGAGGACGCCGTCGAGTACTTTCTCTTCGAGCAGAAGCGCGGCCACGCCCTCTACCACGCATCGGCGATGGTCGTGATGCTGCGCAGCGTCGGCATTCCCTCGCGGCTGGCGGCGGGCTTCACACTGCGGCCGGACGACGACCCGACAACCGACATCTATCGCGTCCACGCCGCCGACGCGTTCGCTTGGCCGGAGGTCTACTTCCCTGGCCTGGGCTGGATCGAGTTCAGTCCCGCGCCCGTGCAGCCGCGGGTGGCCCGCCTCGACGAGGAAATGTCGATGCTCCCCAAGGAGCAGCCGTCGCTGGAAGGGCTGCTGGGACTGGAGTACTTCAATGCGCAGCAGGAACGGGCGCCACCCGCACATCCCTTCACGCCCACTTCCGTTTCGGAAAGCGACGACACCACCTTCTGGGTCGTCCTCGGGGTGGTGATGGGCATTGCACTCCTTACGGGCGGATCGGCGGCGGGCCTGGCCTACGCCTGGAACCGGGGCCTATCGGAGCTCAGCCCGCCGGAGCGGGTATGGGAGAAGACGCTGCGTCTGGCTTCCTGGGCGGGCCTTCCCCGCAGGGCCACGCAGACGCCGCGGGAGTACGTGCGCGACCTGCAGGCCGGGCTGCCGGAGGTGGGCGATCTGCCGTTCCTGCTCCAAACGTACGAGCGCGCGCGCTTCGGGAGGAAGCCTGTGACGACGGAGGAGGGAGCAAGGCTGGAAACGCTGTGGGCGGAGTTGCGATCGCGGTTGCTGCGGCGTATTCTGCGCCTGGGGGGTGAGCGATGAAGTACTCCATTTGTCAAACGGAGCTGGGCTGGCTGGGTCTCGCGTTCGGCGGGCAGGGACTGTGTGGCGTGATGGGCCCGCAGGACGACGCTGTGGGGGTCGAGGAAGGGATGCGCCTGCTCGGCGCCGACGGACCTGTCGACAGCGACGAGTCGCGCCGGTGGGGAGAGCTGTTGCGGCGTTATGCTAGCGGCGAGGCGGTATCGTTCGACCTGCCGCTCGATCTGACGGGCGGGACGCCGTTCCAGCAGGCGGTCTGGCGGGCGCTGATGGAGATACCGCGCGGCGAGACGAGGAGCTACCGGTGGGTCGCCGAGCGCGTGGGGCGGCCGGGGGCGGCGCGGGCGGTGGGCCAGGCGGTGGGGGCGAACCCGCTGCCCTTCGTGGTGCCGTGCCATCGCGTTATCGGTGGCGACGGCGGGTTGTGCGGTTTCGGGGGCGGTCTACCCCTGAAGAAGCGGCTGCTCGAACTCGAGGGCGCGCTGCCGGCCACTCCCTAGGGTAACGCTTCGAGCGCAGCCGCGGCGTCTTCTTGCCGGGCGGCGTCGGCGTGGTCGCTGTAACATCGGCGCTTGTCTTCCCACCCGCCTACCGGCGGGCGCGCCCGCCCGCCCGCAAGCGTCTTGAGTCATTCTGGGGGACACCCAGAGACCCAGGAAGTTCCCCTCTGCGCCTCCCTGCTCTCCGCCTACGGTTCGATTTCGGCTTCGCCGCCGGTCTGCTCCGTCAGGACTGCCGCCGCCTCCGCCCTGCGCTCCTCAGGCACCATCACCCGCGAACCCGTCATCGACACGCCCAGGAAGGAAACGGCGTCGGACGGCTTCACCATCGCCGGGATGCCCTCGTTGCGGAGGAGCTCGCACCACATCTCGGCGGTGAGCTGGTCGGGCGCGGTTGCCAGGTCTACCCACTTCATGACAAAAGCAAGGAGGAGTGGGCAGCGAGGCCGCCCACTCCTCTGACGGCGTCCTCTCCTTATTCTATTCCTTCGGCGGCTGGGCCGGCCACTCGTTCACGAGATTGCCCGTCACGGCCGATATCCGCTCCGAGATGTTGTCGACCGTCCACTCCGTGTCGGACTCGATTGACGCGATGATCTCCGGCTCCGAGTAGAGGCCGATGAAGCCGGCGCGCACGAGGAAGGTGCGCCCGTTTACGTTCGCCGCCTCGTCGGTGCAGAGCCACGCGACCATCGGGCCGACCTGCTCCGGCACCTGCTTCTCGATCTCTGCCAGCATCCTCGCGCCCGCCTCTCCCGCGCGCTCAAACCGCGCCTTCATGTCCGGGCTGAGGGTCATGCGGGTGGCGGCCTGCGGCCTGATGGCGTTGGCGCGCACGCCGTAGCGGCCGAGCTCCCGCGCGAGAGTGCGCGTGAAGCCGACGATGCCTTCCTTGGCGGCGGCGTAGTTCGTCTGACCCGGGTTGCCGAGGCCGGAGGTCGACGACGTGTTAATGATCACGCCGCCTTTGCGCTCCTGCCGGAAGTAGACGGCAGCCGGCCGGGCGAGGTTGAAGTGGCCCCGCAGGTGGACGGCGATAACGGCGTCCCACTCCTCCGGCGTCATATTGAAGAGCATGCGGTCGCGCAGGATGCCGGCGTTGTTGATGACGATATCCAGCCGGCCGAAGTTGTCGAGCGCCATCTTCACCAGGCGCTCGCCCGTCTCCGTCTCGACCACGTTGCCGTAGTCGGCGAGGGCCTGACAGCCCATTGCCTTGATCTCCTGGACAACCTGCTCCGCGGGGGTGGCTTCTCCGCCGGTGCCGTCGACGGCGGCGCCCATGTCGTTGACGATGACGTTGCAGCCTTCCGACGCCAGGGCCAGCGCCTCGCCGCGGCCGATCCCACGGCCGGCTCCCGTAACGATGGCAACCCTGCCCTTTAGCCTGTCACCCATGTTGGATCCTCCTCTACTAGTTACACTAGTGCTGCTGATTGATTCCGTCCTTCGCGCAAGCGGTTTATAACCCAATCCCTGTTTCGACGCAAGGGGCCGGGGGACTCTGCAAGAGCGAGTGTCAGGAAGCGCCGGGCGAAGTCTCCGCGTGATGCTCCTCGATCCGCGCTTCTCCCCACTCGCCGAGGACCCGGACGACGCTCGTGTGCAGGCCGTCACAGAAGGCCGCGGAGGGGAGGGCCAGTTCCACCTCCTCGCCGTGACGCGTGTGGACGCGCAGCCGTACCTCGTCCTCGCCCGGGAAGGCCACCAGCGCCTGCACCAGGTCCAGCAGCCGCTCGCGGTCCGCCGCTTCGTCTTCCGTTTCCCGCAGCGAGATGACGAGCCGCCGAATCGGGCGTTCGTTGGACGACGGCGGAACCTCCGCTTTCGCCGGAGGGGCCGCCTTCTCCCTTGGCGCTGAGGCGGCCACCGGGCGAGGCGCTGCCGGCGCCGCTTCCCTGTTCTTCTGCACCCAGCCCGGGAGCAGCAGCGGCTCCGACCCGCCCGCCTGGTAGAGCGCCACCTGCTGCACGCTAACTTGCAGCCGCTCGTTGCGCTCCCGCACGCGGACGAGGACGATGAGGATGTTGCCCTCGGCCCACAGGTCGCGGGTCTGCTCATAGGTGTCCGGCCACACCGTGACCTCGACGTTGCCCGAGAGGTCTTCGATGGTGGCGGCGCAGAAGAGCTTGCCTTCGCGGGTGAAGAGGTTGCGCGTGGAGACGACGACGCCGGCGAGCACCGCCTCGCGGCCGGCCATCTCGGCGTTGACCTCGCTGCAAACGGCGGTGACGTGGGCAGCGAGGTCGGCGGCGGCGCCGGTGAAGGGGTGCTCAGAAACGTATATGCCCAGCACCTCCTTCTCCCACTCCAGCACCTCGGTGCGCGACACCTCCGCCCGCTCCAGCTCCAGCATCGGAAGGGGCGCTTCCACCGTCTCGCCGAAGAGGTCGAACATCGTCGTCTGGCCGGACTCCCGCATCTTCTGCTCGCGCTGCGCGAACGAAAGCACGCGGTCCACGCCGGCGAGCAGTGTCGGGCGGTCGCCCAGGCAATCGAACGCGCCGGCCTTGATCATGCTCTCGAGCGCGCGCTTGTTGAGCCCTCTGACGTTCACGCGGCGGCAGAAGTCCTCGATGGAGGCGAACGGCCCTTTCTCTTCGCGCGCCGCCACGATGCCGTCCACGGCGCCCTGCCCGACGTTCTTGATCACCGCCAGCCCGAAGCGGATTGCCTGCCGCCCGTCGGCCTGCGCCTCGATCTTGAAGTTGACGTCGCTGTGGTTGACGTCGGGTGGGAGGACGGGGATGCCGAGCTTCACGCACTCGCTGACGGCGGCCGCGACGCGCTCCTGCGCGCCGCTGGGGTGGCCGGAGGCGAGCATGAGGACGGCCGTCATGTACTCTGCCGGATAGTTGGCCTTGAGATAGGCGGTCTGATAGGCGATCGTGGCGTAGGAGACTGCGTGCGCCTTGTTGAAGGCGTAGCCGGCGAACGGCTCGATGAGATCGAAGATCTGCTGCGCGTCGCGCTCTTTGTAGCCCCGCTCGCGCGCGCCGGCGATGAACCTCTCCTTCTCGGCGCGCATCACCGTCGGTATCTTCTTGCCCATCGCCTTGCGCATGATGTCGGCTTCGCCCAGCGAGTAGCCCGCGAACTTCTGCGCCACCAGCAGCACCTGGTCCTGGTAGACGATGACGCCGTAGGTCTCGTCGAGGATGTCGGCGAGATCGGGGTGGGGGTAATGGATCTGCTCGAGGCCATGCTTGGCGCGGCAGTATGTGGGGATGTGCTGCATGGGGCCGGGGCGGTAGAGAGCGACCATCGCCGCCAGCTCGCCGACGGAAGCGGGCTTGAGCTCCTGGATATAGCGTCGCATCCCCGGCCCTTCGAGCTGGAACACGCCGAACGTCTCGCCGGCGGCAAGCATCTCGTAGGTCTTCGCATCGCCGTCGGGCAGGTGCTTTATGTCAACATCGACGCCGCGCGCCTCGCGGATGATTCTCACCGCCTCGCCGAGGATGGTCAGGTTCACGAGCCCCAGGAAGTCCATCTTCAGCAGGCCGATTTCCGCTACGTGCTCCATCGCGAACTGGGTCATGGGGATGGATCCTTCGTCGCCCTGCTCCCCGACGGGCCGGGCGCTCCGGACGGGCCGCTGAAGCGGCAGGTGCTCGACCAGCGGCTCGCCGGAGATGACGACGCCGGCGGCGTGGGTGCTGGCGTGTCGGGCCAGCCCCTCGAGCCGCTGCGCCGTATCGACGAGGCGCCGCACCTGGTCGTCGAGCTCGTAGGCGCTGCGCATCTCCGCGTTCTCGGAAAGGGCGCGGTCGATCGTCATGTTGAGGGCGTTGGGCACCAGGCGGGCGATGCGGTCGACGTCGGCGTAGGTCATGCCGAGGGCGCGCCCGACATCGCGGATGGCGGCTTTAGCGCCCATCGTTCCGAAGGTGATTATCTGGGCTACGTGGTCATAGCCGTACTTTTCGGCCACGTAGCGGATCACCTCGTCGCGGCGGTCGTCGGCGAAGTCCATGTCGATGTCCGGCATCTCGCGCCGCTCGACGTTGAGGAAGCGTTCGAAGACGAGGCGGTGCGCCAGCGGGTCGATGTCGGTGATGCCGAGGCAGTAAAGGATGATGCTGCCGGCGGCGCTGCCCCGCACGCCCATGGCAATGCCGCGTCCGCGGGCGAACTCCGCGAAGTCGCGCACGACGAGAATGTAGTTGGCGAAGCCGGTCTCGCGCACAACGCCGAGCTCGTAGTCGAGGCGGCGGCGGGCGTCGTCGGAGCCGAGGGGGTAGCGCTCGGCGAGGCCGGCGTAGGCGAGCTCCGCCAGGTAACCGTCGGCGGTCTTGCCGGGCGGCACCTCCGCTTCCGGCAGGTGGAGCTCACCGAAACGGAGGTCGAGCTCGCACATGTCGGCGACGCGGGCGCTGTTCTGGATCGCTTCCGGCAGGTCGGGGAAGAGCGCGAGCATTTCGGCTTCCGATTTCAGGTAGTAGGAGTCGTCGGGCATGCGCACGCGCTTGTCGTCAAGTATGGACGAGTTCGTGCCGATGCAGAGGAGGATATCGTGCGTTGGGGCGTCCTCCTGGTAGACGTAGTGCACGTCGTTAGTGGCGATGAGGGGGATGCCGGTCTCGCGCGATATCTCGACGAGCTGGCGGTTCACAGCCGTCAGCTCCGGCATGCTGTGCTCCTGCAGTTCGAGGTAGAAGTTGTCGAACCTCTCGCGGTACCAGAGGGCGGTCTTCAGCGCTTCATCTCGGCGTCCGTCGACGAGCAGGCGGTGCAGCTCGGCGGCGTGGCAGCCGGATAGCGCGATTATCCCTTCGCTGTGCTGCTCGAAGAGTTCCCTGTCCATCCGCGGCTTGTAGTAGTGGCCTTCAAGGTTCGCTTTCGTCACCAGCGTAAGGAGGTTGCGATAGCCGGTCATGTTGCGGCAGAGGAGAGTGAGATGGTACGGCCGCTTCTCTTTCGGGTCGCGGTTAAAGCGGGAATCAGGGGCGACGTACGCCTCGACGCCGATCACAGGCTTGATGCCGCAGGCGCGCGCCTGCTTGTAGAAGTCGATGGCGGCGTAGAGGGCGCCGTGGTCGGTTAGGGCGATGGCCTCCTGGCCGAGCTCGCGGGCGCGCTGCATGAGTTGGGGGATGCGGGCGAGGCCGTCGAGCAGGCTGAATTCGGTGTGGACGTGCAGGTGCGCGAACATGGGTGTGGCCGTCTGCATTATACCAGCGCCCGCGGCTCACCACGCGCTTCTTATGTTCAGTGCCGCCGTTTTTGGCGCGGGCCCGACGTTCGCTGTTTGACGCCCGCCAAGACGGCATGTTAGCCTGAAGGGGAAGTCAGGCAAGGATCGGAGATGAAGGTGGCAGAAGAGCTTAAGACCAGGGTCGAGGAGATACTCGAACTCATACGCCCCTCGCTGCAATCGCACGGCGGCGACGTCAGTCTCGTCGAGGTAACGCCCGATAACATCGCCCGCGTCCAGCTCGAGGGCGCGTGCGGCGGCTGCCCGATGAGCCAGATTACCCTCAAGATGGGGATCGAGCGCATACTGGTGGAAGAGGTGCCGGGCCTCGCCGGCGTCGAGGCCGTGGGGCTCGAAGGGGTAGACTGGTCGCGTTTCGAGTAGCGGACCAGCGCCGGCTTTATCCCTCCAGACAGGACTTCGCGGGACCGGGGGTTCCCCCGGGCCCGCGCTCATTTTATCGCCGGCTTCTTACGCGAGTAACCCGGCGGGTTGTCCGGGAGACGCCGCCGCGGAACACGTCCTCACAATCACGCCTTTCTCGATGCTGCTCTCCCGACTGTCCCCGGATTGCGGACCCTAGCCGAGCTGCTGTTGAGCGCGCACTCGGCGGATGGCATAATGCCGGAAGCCGCGCCGATGAGTGGTAAGCCAGCGAAAAGGAGTAGATTGCCATGGCATTCCGTCAGGTTCGAAGATGCATGCACGGGGCGTTCTGGCTGCTGCTTACGACGGCGGTTTTGGCGTCTGCCTGCGAAGGGGAGGACGAGTCTGCGCCTGCG
Organism: Dehalococcoidia bacterium; assembly: GCA_030018455.1. Classification (NCBI taxonomy): domain Bacteria; kingdom Bacillati; phylum Chloroflexota; class Dehalococcoidia; species Dehalococcoidia bacterium. Next base: position 457,657 of record JASEFU010000001.1, on the reverse strand, counting down.
TCTTCGCCTACGCCGCCGGCGGAAAGCACGACTGCGCCGCAGGACGCAGCGGCAATCGCAGCCGACGCTTACGTGTGGGGCATGCCGGCCGTGGTGACGATGCGCACCATGCAGACGCTCGCGCCGGCCACGGGCGTGAACCAGCTCTTCCCACAGAAGCAGTTGTCCGATCCGACAAGCCGGTCTGTCGTCGCGCCCAACGTCGACACGCTGTACGACGTGGCAATGATCGACCTGCGCAATGGCCCTCTTGTGCTGACGGTCCCGGAGATCCGCGACCGCTACTACGCCTTCCAGTTCCTCGACATCTACACGGAGGCATTCGCGTACGTCGGCGCCCGCGCCACCGGGGGCGAGGCCGGGTCGTGGGTGATCGCGCCGCCGGGGTGGGACGGCGAGCTGCCTGCCGGTAGCGAGCTGATCAGCGCGCCGACTCCGCTGGTATTCCTCCTGGGCCGGTTCCTCGTGTCCGGCGCCGACGATCTCGCTGCCGCGCACGACGTCATGGCGCAGGTACGCCTTGAGCCGCTGACGCCCGGCCAGCCGGTTCCCGCCCCATCCTCACTGGGCACTGCTCCGGGCGCCCCGCAGCAGGTCGCGGAGGCAGGCGCGGCGTTCTTCGATGAGCTGGGCGATATTCTGGCTGTGAACCCGCCGACAAGCGAAGCGGACCGCGCCGCGCTGGAGCGGTTCGCGGCTATCGGCGTCGGCCCCGGCCTTCACCCCGCGGCGGACGGGACGCCGGAAGAGCGCGCCGCCCTCGAAAAGGGCGTCACCGACGGAGCGAGGCGCATCAAGGAGGAGATCGCCTCATCGACAATCAGCGTCAACGGTTGGAATACTGCCCGCGACCTCGGACGCTACGGCGACGACTTCCTCCTCCGCGCCGCCATCGCCGAGTCAGGCTGGGGCGCAAACATCCGCGAGGAAGCAATGTACTTCTCGTCACGGGAAGACGCAAATGGAGAGGCTTACTCGGGCGCCCGCGACTACGTGTTGCATTTCGATGCGGGCGAGCTTCCGCCGGCGAAGGCGTTCTGGTCTCTAACTTTGTACGGGCCCGACATGTTCCTGGTCGAGAACCCCGCCAAAGTGTACGCGATCGGCGACCGCACGCCGGGCCTGCAGCTTAACGCGGACGGGTCGCTCGACATCTACCTGCAGCAGAGCCCACCGCCGGGTCGCGAGTCGAACTGGTTGCCCACCCCCGCGGGAAGCTTTGTGCTCATCATGCGCATCTTTCTTCCCGAGCCCACCGTCCTGGATGGCACGTATCAGCTTCCCGGCGTGATGCCTGCGGAATGATCCGAGTTTCCCCGCCGGTCGCGGTGCTACTCGCCGGTCTCGAGGGCGAATGCTTTGTGTAGCGCCCGCACGGCGTCCTTCACGCGGTCCTCGCGAATGATGCAGGTGATACGTATCTCGCTGGTCGAGATCATCTCGATGTTGATCCCCTTCTCGTGAAGGGTGCGGAACATGAGGGCCGCGTAGCCGGGGCCGCTCTGCATTCCCGTGCCGACGATGCTTACTTTCCCGAGGGCGTCGTCGGCCACCACCTCGCGCGCGTGTATCTCCTTCGCGGTCGCTTCAACTATGGGCACCGCCCGCCGCAGATCGCCGCGCGATATCGTGAACGTCACGTCGGTGAGGTTGTCCTCGCTGGCGTTCTGGACGATGGTGTCGACGGAAATGTGAGCGTCGGCCAGCGGCTCGAAGATAGCGGCGGCGATGCCGGGCCTGTCGGGCACGCCGCGGATGGTCAGTTTGGCGACATCGAGGTCGTGGGCGATGCCGCGGACCTTCTTGAACTGCTCCACAGAAACACCTCCGTGAATTAGGGTGCCCGGCGCCTCCTTGAAGCTGGAGGCGACGAGGATCGGCATGTCGTAGACTTGGCCCAGCTCGACCGCCCGCGAGTGCATGACTTTGGCGCCGACGCTCGCCAGCTCCAGCATCTCTTCGTAGCTTATCTCGTCGAGCTTGCGGGCCTCGGGAACGATTCGCGGGTCGGCGCTGTACACGCCCTCGACGTCTGTGTAGATCTCGCAAGCGTCCGCTTTAAGAGCGGCGGCCAGAGCCACCGCCGTCGTATCGGAGCCGCCGCGGCCGAGGGTGGTGATGTCCTCGTCGGCGTCCTGCGTCAGACCCTGGAAGCCGGCGACGATGACCACGCGTCCCTTCTCTACCTCCTGGTGCACGCGCCTGGGGTCGATGGCGAGGATGCGCGCCTTGCGGTGCACCTTATCGGTGCGGATGCCGGCCTGCCCGCCGCTGAGGCTTATGGCGTCGTGGCCCAGGCTGTGCAGCGCCATTACCATGAGGGTGCTGGAGACGGTCTCGCCGGTGGACATCAGCACGTCCATTTCGCGGTCCTCCGGCGAGTCGGTGATCTCGTGCGCAAGTTCGATCAACTGGTCGGTCGTCTTGCCCATGGCGGAGACGACGACAACCATCTCATTGCCCTGCTCTTTGCGAGCGGCGACACGGCGGGCGACGTTCTTGATCTTTTCGCCGTCGGCCAGCGAGCTGCCGCCGTACTTCTGGACGATGATGCCCATTGTCTTCACCTATTCTGTTCTTAGTATTTGGACGCCGCTCTGGGTTGGCGCGGTGAACATCGTCTTGCCGGCCGTGCCTGCCGCCTGCGCCGCCTGGAGCATGGCCTGCGCGATCTTCTCCTGATTTCCCATCGTCCATGCGGCGATGGTCGAGCCGCCGCCGGAGAGATAGGCGCAGAGGGCGCCGGCTTCGCGGGCAGCCGTGATGACCTCGTACATGCCGGGCAGCAGCCGCGACCGCACCGGCTGGTGGAGGCGGTCGTCGGTGGCGGCAGCCAGCAGGTCGAGGCGGCCTGCGGCCAGCGCGCTCACAAGCAGACACGCCCGCCCGATGTTATGAACGGCATCCTCGCGCGACACCTGTAAGGGCAGGGCCCGCCGGCTCTCGTCGGTGGGCATGGGCTGATCGGGGACGAGGAGGACGACGCGGATTCCCGGCGGCAGACGGACGGGGGCGTGCAGTGTGACATCGCCATCGATCACGACCACCTGCAACCCGCCGAAGAGGGCGGGGGCCATGTTGTCGGCGTGGCCCTCCAGCCTCGAGCCGAGCGTCAGCACCGCTTCGAGGTCGACGGGGCGGCCGGAGAGGGCGTTCGCCCCCACGAGTCCGGCGGCGCGGGCGCAGGCGCTGGCCCCGAGGCCGCGGGCGACGGGGATGCCGCCCTGCCAGGCCGCCGCAAGGCCCTTCGGCGGCTCCTCATCGTGGGCGGCGTACCAGGCGCTCGCGGCGTCCAGCACCATGGCGAGGAGCGGGTCTTCGGGCGCGGGAAAAGGTGAGTCGTTTGCCTCGAGGGTGAACTCGGCCCACAGGTCGAGGGCGAGGGCGAGGCAATCGAAGCCCGGCCCGAGGTTAGCCGAGGTGGCAGGCACGCGCAGCGAGACTCTTTGCGGAGACAAACCGGTCACCAGGGAGTAATAGCGATGTTCATGTTAGCATCCGCGGTGAACAGGGACAATCTGTCCATCCGTCTGCCGATCAGCCCCGCAAGTGCGCTGAATGACGCGACCACGAGCTACGTCTATGGGCTGGATTTACTGTTTGCGACCGATAATAATGGTGCGAGCAGCTACTTCCTCTACGACGGCCTCGGCTCGACGACCTTCCTACCGGCAGGCAGGCGGGGCTGACGGATGCGGGCGGCAACGTGACGGACACGTACACCTGTGACGCCTTTGGGGCCGTGAAGTCGCGCACTGGCACGTCTGCGAACCCCTACAGGTTCACGGGCGAGCTGCAGGACCACCAGGTCGCGCGGCAGCCACCGTACCTGCGGGCGCGGTACGACGATCCGGGGCTGGGAGCTTTAATGTGTTGACTCATTCGCAGCCGCTCGCGCATCCGTTTGTCCGTTTCCTGTCCGTTGACCGGCCGCCCGCACCGTTTTGTCATTTCCCTGATATGGACAGCGCTAATCCCGTGCGATAACGTAAATAGAAAGAGCGTTTGAGCGAGGGAAGCGAGAAGATGCTGGGACGCCTCTTCAACCCGCACCGCATCGCCGTCTTCGAGCTGTTCGGCGCCATAGGGTCGCCTTCGCGCACAGCCGAGTACGTCCGCTCCCTCCAGTCGCTCGCGGAGAATGCCGCCGTCCGCGCCGTCATCCTCGATATCGATTCGCCCGGCGGCTCGGCCACCGCCTCCGACTACCTCTACCGCTCGGTGAGGAAGCTGGCGGAGAAGAAGCCGGTCATCGCCTTTATTCGTGGCGCGGGCGCTTCCGGCGCCTACATGGTAAGCTGCGCCGCGACGAAGATAATCGCCGTGCCCACGGCGCTCGTCGGCTCCATAGGGGCGATATCGGCGCGGCCGCTGCTCTACGAGCTGCTGCACCGCATCGGTGTCAAGGTGTCGATCACGAAGAGCGGCCGGCTCAAGGACATGTGGTCGCCGCTGCGGGAGCCGACGAAGGAGGAGAGGGAGAAGGAGCAGGCGCTTCTGGATGAGCTTTACGATCACTTTATCGCCGCCGTCGCGAAGGGGCGCGACATGAGCGAGGATCGCGTGCGAAAGCTGGCGACGGGCGAGATGTTCACGGCGACGAAGGCAAAGGAGCTGGGCCTCGTCGATGAACTGGGTGACCTCGACGCCGCCATCGAGCTCGCGATGCAGTTGGGCAAGGCGCCGCGAAGGGTGACGTATGTGCGGCCGAAGCGCGGCCTCCGCGCCATGTTGATGTCGCGGATGATGGGCGGTTTCGTCGAGGAGCTGAGCGCCCAGCTCGATGCCGCGGTCCGCGGCCGCGTCGATTACTACCGCTTCAGGTGAAGAGGCCGATCGTCCATCTCTAATCTCTCTTTAATGTTTCTCAGGCATACTCTCCCCAGCAACATCGCTTATTTCACAGCGAAGATGGGAAAAGCGGCCACCGGCGCCGCAAAGGAAGGTTGAAACGTCATGAGAAAGAGCATCTGGCTGACTAATTTTCTTATCGTCGTGGTGGTGGCCCTGGCGGTGGCCCTCACGGTCACCGTCATCGTGGGCTGCGAGTCGGACTCAGGGGCGCAGCAGCAGGAGGAGGAGACGCCGGCCCCCACACAGGTGGCCACGCCGGAAGATGGCGACGGCGGCGACGGACAGCCCGCGGGCGACCCGGTTCAGATCTACGAGAGGTTGCGTCCATCCGTCGTCCAGATAGTCACTACCGGCGCGCGCGGCATCTTCGGCGCCACCGAGGGTCTGGGCTCCGGGTTCATGATCGATGAGGAGGGGAACATCCTCACGAATTACCACGTCATCGCGAACGCCGCACGCATACAGGTAACGCTGGCCGACGGCACGACCGCTGAGGCGGAAGTGGTAGGGACTGATCCCGGCAATGACATCGCGCTGATCCGCGCGGGCATTCCAAGCGACCTGATCAGGCCGGCGCCGCTGGGCGATTCCGATGCCGTGGTTATCGGCGAGCCTGTGCTCGCAATCGGCAACCCCTTCGGGCTGGAGGGCACCGTGACGCAGGGGATAATCAGCGGCCGCGACCGCACGCTCAGCCAGACGGGGCAGCGTCCGATCCGGGAGCTTCTCCAGACCGACGCCGCAATCAATCCCGGCAACTCGGGTGGTCCGCTCGTCAATTTCGAAGGGGAAGTGATCGGCATAAACACGGCGATCGAGAACCCGACGGGAGAGAACGTGTTCATCGGCATCGGTTTCGCCATACCCATAAACACCGCGCAACGTTTCCTACCGCAGCTCCGCGCCGGCGAGAGGGTCACGCATCCGCGCCTGGGCATCGCCGGACGCACGGTGACGCCGGGCCTCGCCGAGACGCTCGATCTGTCCGTCGATAGGGGCGTCTACGTTGTGGAGGTGGACCCGGGCGGCGCGGCGGCGCAGGCCGGCGTACGGGGCGCGAGCGGGGCGGTCCCCTCCGATCCTCTCGCGGCTCCGCCGGGCGGCGACATCATCGTCCGCATCGACGACACTGAGGTGGACACGTTCGAGGAGCTCGCCGGCTACATTGAGTCGAAGAACGTGGGGGACACTGTTACGCTGCACGTGGTGCGGGACGGCGAGGAACTGACGCTGCAGGCGCGGCTGCAGGAGTGGGAGCTGCCGTAGCGCTAATTGATGGCGCGGGAACGTCCGGCCGGCGTCGATTGGGCGATCGACGCGTCAGACGGGAGGACGAATCGGCTTGCCTCTTGGTGGCGCCGCGCCCGGCAGGCGCACGGAGCGATCCGTCTGTTGGTGGCGCCGCGCCCGCGAAGCGGGCGAGGCTGCCGCCTCTGGCGGCAGCCTCTAAGCGCCTCCGGCGCTTGCGGCGCCACACGTCGCAGCCACATGCAGCGCCAGCCATCTCCATCGTGACGTCGCAGCGCTAGAGGCCGCGAAAGAAATCTTCGTCGTCTTCATCCCAGAAATCGCGTCGTCGACGCGGCGGCGGCTGATAATAGCCGCGTCTCCGCGGGTTGAAAAGAGTGACTAGCAGCATCCCCGTCACGAAGCCGCCCACATGCGCCCACCACGCGACGCCCCCGGTGCCACCCGTCGCCGTGCCGATAGCGGCCACGCCGCTGAACAATTGCAGCAGGAACCAAAGCCCGATCAGGAACACGGCGGGCACGTAGAAAGCGCCCAGCATTATCAGCCAGGGTATGAGCACGGCGATGTTTGCCCTGGGATAGAGCACCAGGTAGGCCCCCATCACCCCTGCGATGGCGCCGCTCGCGCCGACCGCGGGTAACAGATCGTTCAGGTTAAGGAGCGTGTGAGCGGCGGCGGCGCCGAGCCCGGCAAGAAGGTAGAAGAGGAGATACTTCACGTGGCCAAGGGAATCTTCCACGTTGTCGCCGAAGATCCAGAGGAAGAGCATGTTGCTGAGTATGTGCAGCCAGCCGGCGTGCATGAACATGGCGGTAAACGGACGCAACAGCACCCCCGCGCCGGCGTCGGAAGTGTACAGGCCGCACGGCCCGATCGCCAGCTCCGGCTCGGGCGGCGGCGCAACGTAATCGCGGATCTCGCGCGGAATAGCGCCCCAGTCGCAGAGGAACTCGTTCCGGCTCATCTCGGGGAGAGCGACCTCATAGAAAAAGACGAGGAAGTTGAGCGCGATGATAGCGAGGTTCACGTAGGGAAAAGTGCGCGACCTGACGGAATCGCCGACGGGTATCATCCTTCGCGCCCCCGAGTGAGGATGCTGACAGCGTCCGCCGGCAGGGAGAGCGCCACGTCAGAAGTCGATGCCGGGCAACGCCTTAACGCCCGCCTCGAACGGATGCTTCACCTCCCGCATTTCGGTGACGAGGTCGGCGGCATCGATAAGGGGCTGCGGCGCGTCGCGACCGGTGACGATAATACTAACGCCTCTCGGTCGGTTGACCAGGAAGTCAATCACTTCCGGCAGGGGCAGCCAGCCGTAGGACAGCGGGTACGTGAGCTCGTCGAGGATGACGGCGTCGTACAGACCGGAAGATATTCTTTCCTGTGCCAGCCGCCAGCCGTCTTCGGCGAGCGTCTTGTCTTCCTGCAAGTCCTTCGACAACCAGGTGAAGCCGCGCCCGCTGGCGATGACCTCCACACCCATCTTGCGCGCCGCCTTCTGTTCGCCCCAGTTGCCGGACTTTGCCTTAACGAAGGATATCATGGCCACGCGCAGACCGTGTCCCCAGGCGCGCAGGAGCACGCCCAGCGCCGCCGTCGTCTTTCCTTTGCCGTGGCCGGTGAACACGATGAAAAGTGATCGTTCGGCAGGACTCACAAACAGATCCCCAAAGTCATCTAAGTGGCATTCTAGCAGCGCCGCAAGGGAGAAAGCGAGAGAGCAAGGCTATCAAGCAAAATAGTTGCGATAAGTGGTTGGCTGTCATATACTTAGTGGTTGACTTTTCCCGGGGGAACCCCTATACTTTACTCAGGCTGGATAGAAACCCCCTTGTTTCTCGTTCCCCAAAAATCGAGCAGTAGGTAACGTTTCCGCAATAGCTCCGAAGCAGAATCTTGAGGAGAATTCTATGACAATTTCCAGGGACATTGTCCGTGCTGGTGCTATGCTCCCGTACGTTGAGAAGAACTACGCCAGGATTTCCCACGTCCTCGATATGCCCAACCTGATCCAGGTGCAGCTCGACTCTTTCAGCTGGTTCCAAAGAGAGGGTCTGCGCGAGCTCTTCGACGAGATCTCGCCAATCCAGGACTTCACCGGCACCCGCATGGAGCTCACGTTCGGCGACTACGAGTTCGGAGAGCCCAAGTACTCCGAACAGGAATGCCGCGAGCGCGACATGACCTACTCCGCCCCGCTGAAGGTCTGGGTGTCGCTCACCGTCAAGGAGACGGGCGAAGTGAAAGAGCAGCAGCTCTTCATGGGCGACTTCCCCCTGATGACGGCACACGGCACGTTCATCATCAACGGCGCGGAGCGCGTCGTCGTCTCGCAGCTCGTGCGCTCCCCGGGGGCGTACTTCACGCTCGAGAGTGATCCTGCCAGCGGCCGCGAACTCGCTTATGCCAAGCTCATACCCAACCGCGGCGCCTGGCTTGAATTCGAGGTCAGCAGCAAGGACGTCATCTCCGTCAAGGTGGACCGCAAGCGAAAGATACCCGTCACCACCCTGCTGCGCGCCATCGACAGCGAGGACGGCGTCACTGACGAAAGCCAGCTTGGCACGGACGAGCGCATCCTCGCCCAGTTCGCCGACGTCGACAACCACCCCGACCACCGCTACATCGCCGCGACGATTGAACGCGAGTCTGCGGACAACAAAGCCTCGGCGCTGCTGGACTTCTACAAGCGGCTGCGCCCCGGCGACCCGCCCACGGCGGAAAACGCGCGCGGCCTCGTCAATTCCCTGTTCTTCAACCCGCGCCGCTACGACCTCGGGCGCGTGGGCCGCTACAAAGTGAACAAGCGGCTCGGTCTCAAAGTGCCCGAAGAGACGCGCACCCTGCTCCCCGAAGACCTCAAAGCGATCGTCGCCGAGCTCATCCGCATGACGAACGGTCTCGGCCACTCCGACGACATCGACCACCTGGGGAACCGGCGTGTGCGCGCCGTCGGCGAGCTCATCCAGAACCAGTTCCGCATCGGCCTGCTGCGCATGGAGCGCGTGGTGCGCGAGCGCATGACAATCACCGACCCCGACCAGGCGACGCCGAGCGCCCTCGTCAACATCCGCCCCATCGTGGCGGCGATGAAGGAGTTCTTCGGCGGCTCCCAGCTGTCGCAGTTCATGGACCAGACAAACCCGCTGGCGGAGCTGACGCACAAGCGCCGGCTTTCCGCCCTTGGCCCTGGTGGCCTCTCCCGCGACCGCGCCGGCTTCGACGTGCGCGACGTCCACTACAGCCACTACGGGCGCATCTGCCCCATTGAGACGCCGGAAGGCCCCAACATCGGCCTCATCGGCAGCCTGGCCACCTACTCCATCATCAACGAGTACGGCTTCATCGAGACGCCTTACCGTAAAGTGGTGAAGGAACTGCCATCCGATTCGCCGGCGCTGGTGGGACGCATCGCTCGTGAGCCCGTCACCTCCAGGTCCGGGAGGGTGATTGTAGAGGCCGGCAGCAGGATAACGCCCCAGGTGGCGGCGCAGCTCAAGAAGCTGGCGCCGCGTATGATCGCCGTGCGCCCGTTCGTCTCGAACGAGATCGTGTACCTGTCCGCGGACGAAGAGGAGCGGTACGTGGTCGCGCAGGCGAACGCGCTCCTGGATGAGGACAACCACCTCATCGAGAACAGGGTAGAGGTGCGCATCGAGGACCGCTTCCACATGGAGCCGCCGGAGCGCGTGCAGTTCATGGACGTGTCTCCCAAGCAGGTGCTCAGCGTGGCCACCTCGCTGATACCGTTCCTGGAGCACGACGATGCGCCGCGCGCCCTCATGGGCTCCAACATGCAGCGCCAGGCCGTGCCCCTGCTCCTCCCCGAAGCGCCCCTCGTGGCGACGGGCATGGAGCGTCAGACGGCGCAGGACTCCGGACAGGTGATAACCGCCGACGGCGACGGCGTCGTCGAGTCGGTGAGCGCCAAGGAGATCGTCGTCCGCTACGACAGCGGCGTCGAACGGCAATATTCGCTGCTGAAGTTCGTGCGCTCCAACCAGGGGACCTGCATCAGCCAGCGGCCGATCGTCGAAAGGGGACAGCGGGTGACCGCGGGACAGCCCCTCGCCGACAGCTCATCGACGGCCGGCGGCGAGCTGGCGCTGGGCCAGAGCGTGCTCTGCGCCTTCATGAGCTGGGAAGGCTACAACTTTGAAGACGCCATCGTTATCTCCGAGCGGATAGTGCAGGAGGACAAGTTCACCTCCATCCACATCGAGAAGCACGAGGTGGAGGCCCGCGACACGAAGCTCGGCCCGGAAGAGATAACGCGCGACATTCCCAACGTGGGAGAAGAAAGCCTGCGCAATCTCGACGAAGACGGCATTATCATCGTCGGCGCCGAAGTCGGCCCCGGCGACATCCTTGTGGGCAAGATCACCCCCAAGGGGGAGACGGAGCTGACCGCCGAAGAAAAACTGCTGCGGGCGATCTTCGGCGATAAGGCGCGCGACGTGAAAGACACTTCGCTGCGCGTGCCACACGGCGAGAAGGGCAAGGTAATAGACGTCAAAGTCTTCTCAAGGGAAGACCACGACGAGCTGCCCGCCGGTGTCAGCAAGCTGGTGCGGGTGGCCATCGCCCAGCGTCGCAAGATCATGGAGGGCGACAAGATGGCGGGCCGCCACGGCAACAAAGGCGTCATCGCCCGCATCCTGCCGGTGGAAGACATGCCCTACCTCGCAGACGGCACGCCTGTCGACCTCATACTGAACCCTGTCGGAGTGCCCAGCCGCATGAACGTGGGGCAGGTGCTCGAGACCCACCTGGGTTGGGCTGCCCGGAACCTCGGGTTCCGCGCCATCACACCGGTATTCGATGGCGCCAACGACCGCACGATTGAGGACGCCCTGGCGCGCACGTGGCTCGCCATCAAGGCGGGCGCCGTCATCCCCGACTCGGACGTCGACGAAAACCACAACCCGTACGGCAGCAAGATCGAACTGTCGAAGCTGGAAGAGTGGCTGGCGGAGCGCGGCTACAACGCCCGCGAGATCCTCGACGACAACGTGGTCGGGGCGGCCAAGCGCGCCTGTCTCGAACTGTGGCTGGAGGAGATGGGCAAGAAGAACGTGCGGGGCCGCCCGCTGGACGAACTGAGCGTGAAGGCGGAGACCGTGTTCCGCGAGAAGGGGACACCGCCGCCGCTCTTCGGCATGCAGACCCTTTACGACGGCCGCACCGGCGAGCCGTTCAACCAGCCGGTGACCGTCGGCTACATCTACATGATGAAACTGGTGCACCTGGTGGAGGACAAGATCCACGCCCGGTCCACCGGTCCATACTCGCTGATCACGCAGCAGCCGCTGGGCGGCAAGGCCCAGTTCGGCGGGCAGCGCTTCGGCGAAATGGAGGTGTGGGCGCTCGAAGCTTACGGCGCCGCGCACATACTGCAGGAGATGCTCACCGTCAAGAGCGACGACGTAGTGGGCCGCGTGAAGACCTATGAGTCCATCGTCAAGGGCGAGAACGTGCTGGAGCCGGGCGTCCCCGAATCCTTCAAAGTGCTCGTGAAGGAGCTCCAGAGCCTGGGCCTGGCGGTGGAAGTGCTCAACGAGGACGAAGAAAGAGTAACCTTCGTGGAAGAACCGGCAGATGTTCCCGAGCTGGGGATCAACTTGCAGGGATTCGAAGGGGAGGATTTGCTAAGTGCTGGAAGTTAACGATTTTAATGCCGTCCGTATAGCTCTGGCCTCGCCGGAGCAGATCCGCTCGTGGTCGTACGGCGAGGTGATGAAGCCCGAGACGATCAATTACAGGACCCTGAAGCCGGAGAAGGACGGCCTCTTCTGCGAGAAGATCTTCGGTCCGACGAAAGACTTCGAGTGCTACTGCGGCAAGTACAAGCGCGTCCGCTACAAGGGCATCATCTGCGACAAGTGCGGCGTGGAGGTGGCGCGCAGCAAGGTGCGCCGCGAACGCATGGGTCACATCGAGCTGGCGTCGCCGGTGAGCCACATCTGGTTCGTCAAAGGCACGCCCAGCCGCCTGGGCCTGCTGCTCGACGTGTCGCCGCGCAGCCTGGAGCGCATCCTCTACTTCGCGCAGCACATCATCACCGAGGTCGACGAGGACGCCAAGCGGCGGGCCATCGAGCGGTTGCAGGAGGAGCTGGAGCGCGAGGCGGAGGCCCGCGAGCGCCAGCACGTCGACCGTATAGCGGAGATCGAACTCGCGCGCGACGAGGCGGTCGAAAAGTTGCAGCGCGAGCGGGACAAGGGCCTCGCCGCCCTCGACGCGCAGCTCGCGAAGAGCGTCGACGCTGTCATGAAACGGGCGGCCACGCTCGAGAAGCAGCTGAGCGGCTCTATGGGCAAGGCGGCGCCCAGAGACATCAAGCTCGAAGACACGGTCGTCATCGCCAAAGGAGACCTGATCACAAACGAGTCCATCGAGAAGCTCAAGGAGGCCGTGCGCGACCGAGTATCTGCCCTGGAAGGCGAGGCCTTCGAAAAGAAGGCTGAGCTTGAGCAGAGCACGCAGACGGCAATCGAAGAGCAGCATGCGCGCGCCGAAGCGGAGATCGCGCCGCTGCGCCAGAAGGCGCTGGAGGAGCGCGACGCGCTCACCTCCGAGTACCAGGAGCGCATTCAGGCCCTCGAGGAGATCAGGGACCCCGTCCTCCACGACCACATTACGCTGAAGACCGACGCCCAGATACGCGAGTTGCAGGAGAAGTACGGCGATTTCTTCTCCTCGGGGATGGGCGCGGAAGCGGTCTACCGCATCCTGCAGCGGCTCGACCTGGACAGGCTGCGCGAGCGGATGCAGCAGGAAACGCAGTCGAGCAGCGGGCAGCGGCGGAAGAAGGCCGTCAAGCGGCTGCGGGTGGTGGAGGCGCTGCGCAAGAGCGGCAACAAGCCGGAATGGATGATATTCACCGTCCTCCCTGTGCTGCCGCCCGACCTGCGTCCCATGGTGCAGCTCGACGGTGGGCGCTTCGCGACCAGCGACTTGAACGACCTTTACCGCCGCGTCATCAACCGCAACAACCGCCTTAAGCGGCTGCTGGACCTCGGCGCCCCGGAGATCATCATCCGCAACGAGAAACGGATGCTCCAGGAGGCCGTCGACTCCCTTATCGACAACGGCCGCAGAGGACGCGCCGTCTCCGGGCAGGGCAACCACAAGCTGAAGTCGCTCTCCGACATGCTTAAGGGCAAGCAGGGCCGCTTCCGCCAGAACCTGCTGGGCAAGCGCGTAGACTACTCCGGACGCTCGGTCATCGTCGTGGGGCCGGACCTCAAGCTCCACCAGTGCGGTCTGCCAAAGCGGATGGCGTTGGAGCTGTTCAAGCCGTTCATCATGCACGCCCTGGTCGACAGGAACATGGCGCACAATATCAAGAGCGCCAAGCGCATCGTCGAACGCGCCCGGCCGGAGGTCTGGGACGTGCTGGACGAGGTCATCAAGACGCGGCCCGTCCTGCTGAACCGCGCCCCGACGCTGCACCGTCTCGGCATTCAGGCGTTCGAGCCCGTGCTCGTGGAGGGAAGCGCCATCCAGATACACCCCCTCGTCTGCGCCGCCTTCAACGCCGATTTCGACGGCGACCAGATGGCGGTGCACGTGCCGCTTTCGCGGGAGGCGGTGGCGGAGGCGCGCCAGGTGATGCTTTCGACGCATAACCTGCTCCTGCCCAGCAGCGGCGAGCCGACGGTCGCCCCGACGCTGGACATCGTGCTCGGCTGCTTCTACATGACGATGATCAAGCCGGGCGTAAAGGGCGAATACAAAGAAGGCGTGCCGCCGCACGGCGTCTACAGCAGCTTTGAGGAGGCCAAGCTGGCGTACGATCTCGGCCTCGTAGACCTGCAGGCGCGGGTGAAGGTGCGCGACCGGCGCACGAACGGGGAGTTCGTCGAGACAAGCGTGGGACGGATCATCTTCAACGAGATCCTGCCCGACGAGTTGGGCTTCCACAACGAGGAGATGGACAAGCGGGCGCTGAAGGCGCTCGTCGCCCGCTGCCACAAGCAGCTCGGAGGCGAGCGGACCGCCCAGGTGGTGGACGAAATCAAGCGCATCGGCTTCGAGTACTGCACGAAATCGGGCACTACCATCGCCATCAACGACATCAAGACGCCGGAGGAGAAAGACCGGCTGCTGGCGGAAGCGGACGCCCGTATCACCGAGATCGAAGACCAGTACGATATGGGCCTCATCACCGAGCAAGAGCGTTACGACGCGTCGGTGGCGGTGTGGAACGAGACCACGGAGAAGATACAGGAGGCGATCCAGAAGCACCTCGACCGCTACGGCTCTGTCTACCTCATGGCCACCAGCGGCGCCAAGGGTAACATTGCCCAGATACGGCAGATGGCGGGCATGAGGGGCCTCATGAGCGATCCTTCGGGCCGCATCATCGACCTGCCGATCCGCAGCAGCTTCCGCGAGGGGCTGAGCGTGCTGGAGTACTTCATCTCCACGCACGGCGCCCGCAAGGGCCTCGCCGACACCGCGCTGCGCACGGCCGACAGCGGTTACCTGACGCGGCGTCTCATCGACGTGGCGCAGGACGTCATCATCCTCGAAGAGGACTGCGGCACGGTGGCCGGCGTATGGCTATCCGAGCCGTCGGACAAGGGCGTGCTCGAATCGCTGCGTGAGCGCATCATCGGCCGCTGGGCAGCCATGGACACGGCCGACCCCAGGACAGGCGAGATAATCGTCGAGAGGAACCAGGAGATCGACGAGGAGAAGGCGGAGCGCATAGAAGCGGCGGGGATCGAGCGCGTATACGTGCGGTCGCCGCTGACCTGCCAGGCGCGGCAGGGGCTCTGCCGGATGTGCTACGGCCGCAACCTCGGCACGGGTGAGCTCGTCGACCAGAACGCGGCTGTGGGCATCATCGCCGCCCAGAGCATCGGCGAGCCGGGGACGCAGCTCACGATGAGGACGTTCCACACCGGCGGCGTTGCCGGGGTCGACATCACCAGCGGCCTCCCGCGTGTCGAAGAGCTGTTTGAGGCGCGCGTCCCTAAGGGTCACGCCATCATCTCAGAGATCGACGGCGTGGCCGAGATCACGCACGACGGGGAGTCGCGGTGGGTCAAAGTGACAAGCTCGGAGTTCTACACTGACCGGTACGACCTGCCGGATGGCGCCGAGCTTATGGTCGAGCACGGCCAGTGGGTCGATCAGGGGACGGTCCTGGCGCGCGTGCCTAAACCCGCCGAGGAGGCGGAAAAGACGGAAGGCGAAGCGGAGACGGCCCTGGTGCGGGTGCCGCCGGTCAGCGATATCACGGCCCACGTCGCCGGGCACGTGAGCGTGGAAGACGGCCGCCTGTCAGTCATCTACGAGGAGAGGGAAGAACGCGAGTACCCCGTGGGCGCGATCTCCCGCATTCTCGTCGAGGACGGCGAGCAGGTGCACGCCGGCCAGAAACTGACGGATGGGCCGCTGAACCCGCAGGACGTGCTGCGCATCAGCGGACCGGAAGCGGTGCAACTCTACCTCGTGGAAGAGGTGCAGAAAGTCTACCGGTCGCAGGGCGTGAACATCAACGACAAGCACATCGAGGTGATAATCCGCCAGATGCTGCGCAAGGTCAGGGTCGACACGCCGGGCGACACGGAGTTCCTCCCCGGCGAGCTGGTCGATCGCTTCCGCTATGAGGAAGAGAACGGCAAGGTTCTCGCGGAGGGCGGCGAGCCGGCGACGGCCGTGCCCGTTCTGCTGGGGGTCACCAAGGCCTCCCTGAGCACGGAAAGCTTCCTCGCCGCGGCCTCCTTCCAGGAGACCACGCGCGTCCTCACCGAGGCGGCGATAAGCGGCATGACCGATAGACTGCTCGGCCTCAAGGAGAACGTGATAATCGGCAAGCTGATACCGGCGCGGGCCAAGGTGGAACTGCCGCCGGAACCGGTGCGCGAGTTCTTCCTGCCGGAGCGCGGCGAGTACGCGGAACTGCCTGTGGAAGGGGAGGAGCCGGAGGAAGACATCGGCGAAGCACTCGAGGCGCTCATGCGCGAGGCCTATCCCGGGGCGGGAGCCCCCTCCGCGACGGAGACCGCCGAGGACGAGGAGGGGATCCTTCGCAGCTTCATCGCCGAGCCCGAGGAGGAAGAGGAAACACCTTTCGACGAAGAGGAAGAAGAAGAGGAAGAGGAGGAGCTGGACTAGCTTCTGAAGACAACGCAACGAGCGAGGGCCGGTCTGACCGGCCCTCTTCTTTTTTCGGTCTGCACAGCCGAGGCTTTCCAGCCTCCGGCGCGCCCTGCCGGGTGGCGGGCGAAATGCCTGTCTGCCGGTAGGGCGGCCCACCCAAGAATGAACTGCATCCCGGCGCGCGAGCGGGGCGTCCTGCAGAAGCAGACTGCTCAGCCGGACGCGCTGTTCGCTTCGAGGTGCCGTCGCAGCGCCCGGTTGAACAGCTCCGGCCGCTCGTATTGCGGCGAGTGGCCGCACTCCGGTACCACTTCCACCGTCACGTTGGGGATCACTTTGGCCAGGTGCTCGCACCCTTTAATGAGCGCCGGCCCGTCCAGTGAGCCGTAGATGATAAGCGTGGGGGCCGTTATCTCGGAGGCCCGCTCCACCGTTCCCTTCCATTCAAGCAGGCCAGCCATTGCGCCGATGAACCCGTCCACCGACATGTTGGCCAGGCGGACGGCCGTCTCCTGCAAGCGCTCCGGCGGCATGTGCGGAGGCGGCGGCATCGGCGGCGCCAGGGCGGCGACGGCGGCCATCCCCTGCTTCTCCGCCGTCTCGATGCGCTGGCGGCGCCATTCCACCATCACCGGATCGTTCATCTCGAACTTGCACGACGTATCGTGGAGGGTGAGCGAGAGGAGCTTCTGGGGACTGCGCAGGGCGATCTCCTGGGCGATGCCGCCTCCCATCGAGTGGCCGACGAGGTGAAACCTCCCCAGTCCCAGGCCGTCGACCAGCTCCTCCACATCCCGCGACATCGTGTCGATGGTGTATGACGAGCGGTCGGCGGGGGCCTCGGAGCGGCCGTGTCCGCGCAGGTCCATCGCCAGGACGCGGTGCGTGGACGCAAACTCGTCGATCTGGAAGCGCCAGTCGGTGATATCGCCGGTGTAACCGTGGACGAGAACGAGCGGCTCGCCGGACTCGCCGTGAAGCTCGTAGTAGAGACGCACGCCGTTGACGGTGGCTGTGGGCATTCTTCTGCCTCCCTTGACTTGAATTCCGTCCGATCATCTTACACCAAGGACGGCGAAAGGCGAACGGCGCCTCGCGTCTTGCCCCGCGGGCCACGCTCTTTCGGCTGACATCATGCTATCTTGACACTATGACATATCGATGTCATAATATCGGTTGTGGAGGTCGCGATGAAGAAGCTGATGGTCTACCTCGACGACGAGACGCACGAGGACCTGCGCCAGCTCGCGTTCCGCAAGCGGACGTCGATGGCGGCGCTCATACGCTACGCCGTCGACAAGACGTTTGAGGACGAGCTCGACATCGCCGCAGCGGAGCGAGCGCTGGAAGAGTACGCCTCGAATCCCAACGCGGCAATCACCCTTGACGAATACCTGGAGAAGCGGGGAATTGTCCTATCGAGTGCAGCTGAGTCCCCGGGCCGAGCGCGACCTGGCCGCGTTGCCGAGGGAAGACGTCCGTCGTATCGCCGAGGCGCTGGCCGTTCTAAAGACTGAACCTAGACCTCGTGGGACGCGGAAGTTGCGGGGAAGAAGCGCACCAGCCTGGCGGCTGCGCATCGGCGACTTCCGCGCCATCTTCACCGTTTCCGACCGCGCCCGCCTCGTCGTGATCCTCTGTATCCTGCAGCGACGAGAAGACACGTACCGCCTCTAATCCTCGCTCGCCCCCTCGACTGGAAACGGTGTCTGCAAGATACTGGCGGCGGACCACCTGTGGGGAATCGCCTGTGGGGAATCGCTATGACCGGTGAAGACATCCTAGAATCCATACTCGCGGCGAAGCGAGAGGACCTGCCCTTCCGCCAGCAGAAGGAGCCGATGGAATCGCTCCAGCGGCGCATCCGCCAGCTCGAGCAGCAGCAGGAGGGACGCGCCGAGCAGTGGAGCCTCCGCCGCGCCATCCTCGAAGGGCCGCGCGGGCCCCTCTCCGGCGGCAGGCGCGTCCAGCTCATCGCCGACATAAAGAAGGCAACGCCCACGAAGGGACGCATCATCACCGACGCCGAGCGCCAGGGCCTCGCCCGCGCCTACACACACAGCGGCGTCACCGCCATCTCCGTCATGACTGAGCCGAAGCGCTTCATGGGCCAGACTCAGTTCCTGCTGGAGACGCGGAACATCCTCGACGGCTACTACCCCGGCGGCCGTCCCGCCATACTGCGCGAGGACTTCCTCTTCGACCCCTACCACATATGGGAGTCGCGCGCCTTCGGCGCCGACGCCGTGCTCCTCATCGTCTCGATACTCTCCGACACCCAACTACGCGACCTGATGGCGCTGGCCTCGGAGCTGAAGATGGAGTCGCTGCTGGACGTGCAGGACGAATCGGATGTCGAGCGGGCGCTTGCCGCCGGCGCCGACATGCTGCTCATAAACCACCGCGACTGGCGCACGTTCGAGGTCGACGCGGAGAAGACGGAGCGGCTGCGGCCGCTGATACCCGCCGAGAAGGTGGTTGTCAGCGGCGGCGGCATCGTCGACACGGCGGACGTGGAGCGGCTGGCGGACCTCGGCGTACACGCGGTCAAGGTGGGCGAGGCGCTGATCACCGCCCGCGATGTCAAACGCAAGGCGCGCGAGATGATGGTGTAAGCGCGGGCCCGGTTGTCGGGGGGTTGCGCCGTACCGCATAATACACGGAGAGGGACCTTCTATCGAATGACGTTTCCCCTGCCGGAAGCCGACGACACGGAACAGCCGCCGCCTTTGCCCGCGCCGCCGTGGGGGGTCAAGGAGATTCTCCAGGCAATCGGCCTGCTGCTGGCGGGCGTCATCTTCGTAATCGGCATCGCCGGGCTGTTGGTAGCGGCCAGCGACGCGTCCCTTTCCGATACCGAAATGCTGGGGGTCAGCATAGCCGGCACCCTGGTCCTGGACATCGCGCTCTTTGGGCTCGCCGCCGGCTTCACAGTATGGAAGTTCCGCCTTCGCTGGCGCGCGCTCGGATTCCTCATCCCGAGGGCGGACAGGATCTGGGTCCCCATCGCGACGGTCGTCGGCACATTCGTGGTGCTCTCCGTATACACCCTGCTCATCGACCTGATCGGCGCCGACGAGCTGCTGCCTCAGAGCACGCTGGAAGAAGACGTCTTTGATCACAGGGCGCTGGTGATACTGGCGGGCATACTGGCGGTGATCACAGCGCCCATCGCGGAGGAGACGTTCTTCCGAGGGTTTATCTTCGTTGGTCTGACGAAGCGTTTTGGCTTCATCTGGGCGGCCGTCATCAGCGGCTTTCTGTTCGCGCTCGCCCACGGCCAGCCATCGACGCTCGTTCCGTTCACAGTCGTGGGGATGGTGTTCGCGTGGGCGTACGTGGCGGCGGGCTCGCTTTGGGGCGCGATTGCCGCGCACCTCATCTTCAACCTGATCAGCTTCCTCGCCGCGCTGGCAGGAGTAGCGGAATAGCCCGTGTTGCTCTAGTCGTCCTGCTTGAACACGGGTTTGCGCTTCTCCTCGAACGCTTTCGGCCCCTCGTAGAAGTCGCTCTGGCCGATAAGCGTCATGAACGTGGCCCCTTCGATGCGGAAGCCCTCCTCCAGTGGCACGCCGATGCCGCGCATCACCGCTTCCTTATCGGTGCGGATGGCGCCCTGCGGGAACTCGCATATCGCCTCGGCGAGCTCCGTCGCCCGCGCCATCAGCCGCTCCTTCGGCACGATCTCGTTGACAAGACCGATGCGGTACGCCTCCTGCGCGTCGATCCGCCTCCCGGTGATGATGAGCTCGAGGGCGCGCCCGAGGCCGACGACGCGGGGCAGCCGCTGCGTGCCGCCGTCGCCCAGCCCGACGTTCCAGCGCCGGTTGAGCACCCCGAACTCGGCGTGCTCGGCAGCGATGCGGATGTCGGCGCAGAGGGCCGTCTCCAGCCCGCCCGCGAAGCAGTAGCCGTTCACGGCGGCGATTATCGGCTTGAAGATGTCGGCGCGGCGGGTGTAGCCCATAAAGCCGGGGTGGCTGTAGATAAAGCGGCGGATGTCGTGGGGCGAACGCGGCAGGCGGGCGCGCCCCACCTGCTTGAGGTCGAAGCCGGCGCAGAACGCCTTGTCGCCGGCGCCGGTGATCACCGCAACGTACGTCTCGTCGTCGTCGCGGAAGTCCTCCCACGCCTCGATGAGCCGCGCCGCGGTGTCGGGATCGACGCAGTTCATCACCTCGGGCCGGTTGATCGTAATATAGGCGACGCGGTTGCGCTTCTCGTAGAGCACCGTCGACATGTCTTCCTCCTGGCTGCTGCTCTTGCCCATCGGGCCAATCATAGGCGAAAACCGGCTTCGCGGGCACCCGCGTGGCGTATCACTATGGCAATTTGTCTGCGGGCGGCATAGAATAGCGTAGGAGACTTCCGGTATCGGGAGGCGAGATGTCGGTTATTACGATCAGCGGCAGCACGGGCAGCGGCGCGCTGGAGATTGCGCGGCGCACCGCGGAGGAGCTGGGGCTCGACTACGTGGACCGCGAGATACTGGCGGAGGCGGCGCGAACGCTCGGGGTGACAGTCGCGGCCGTGGAGCATCGCGACGAGACGGCGCCGCCGCCCACCATCATGGAACGGCTGGGCTCCCTGTTCGAGAAGTTCCTCGAGAGATCGGCGGTGGCGGGCGCGGCCGACCCCCTGATGGGCACGGGCGGCCTCGAGGTGCTGATGGCGACAAGTTACGGCGAAGCGGCTGCTCTGCCTGAGCGGGCCGCCCACGAGCTGACCGATTCTCGCTACAAGGACGCTATCACTTCCATCATCAGCGGTGTCGCCGCGCGGGGCAAGGTGCTGATCGTCGGCAGGGGGAGCCAGGCAATCCTCCAGGACTGCGCCGGCTGCCTCCACGTCCTCGTCACGGCTCCGCTCGAATGGCGCGTTCGCCGCATCATGCAGCGCGACATGCTGAACGAGGAGGACGCAAAGCACCGCGTGCACGAGGGCGACAAGGGCCGGATTGAGTACCACCACAAGTACTTCAAGGTCGACCCAGACGACCCGCACCTCTACGACATCGTACTGAATACCGGCCGCCTTTCCTTCGACGAGGCGATCGCGCTGCTGGCGGCGCTGTACCGGCATCGCTCCCCAAAGTAACGCTGAGGTCGTGACGCGATGGACGCCGCTCTGTCGCCGGCAATCGTTCTCGCATCCTATCTGCTGGGATCGATTCCCATCGCCTACCTGACGGGAAAGCTATTGCGCGGGATCGATATACGGCAGGTGGGCAGCGCGACCGCGGGGGCGTCGAACGTCTACCAGTCCGTGGCGCGCTGGGCGGTGGTGCCGGTGGGGCTTTTGCAGATAGGACAGGGGATGGCCGCCGTCGCGCTGGCGAAGCTCTTCGATCAGCCGCTCGGGGTGCAGGTGCTGGCGGGGCTGGCGGCTGTGGGCGGAGCCGCCTGGCCGGTCTTCCTCGGCTTCAGGGGCGGACGCGGCATCGGCGCTTCGATAGGTTTCCTGCTGGTCCTGACGCCGGCGACGCTCGTGGTATTTGTCGTCATCTCGCTGATCGGCGTGGCGCTGCGCGGCGTCCCGCTGGCGGTGGGACTGGGCATCGCGGCGTCGCCCGTCTCGGCGCTGGTCTTCGAGGGGGCGGGACCGGTGGCGGCGGGCTGCCTGGCCCTGGCGGCGATGATCTTCCTGAAGCGAGCGCTCGCCAACGACCGCAGGCTGCCGCAGGGGCCGGACCGTCGCGAGGTGATCGTCAACCGGCTGCTGTTCGACCGCGACATCCGTGACCGCGACGAGTGGGTGCGCCGCGGCTTGAACGGGGAGGCCCGCCGCTAACGGCAGGGCGGAATCTGCAGCCGCCGTTCCGTCGACGCATGGTCAACGGACAGGCAAACTCGGACGCAGGCCGCTCCTCGCAGGGGTGCCCGCCCGGCCGGGATTCAGTCCCACCTCTGCAATGGATGTGACTTCCCATTGGGCAGGCATCTTGCCCGCCGTTCCGCAGAAGGGCCGGGACCGGGAAGCTTCCGCGCGGGGCGCCTTCACAGGGAATCGGGGAGAAGGTAGCGGCCACCCCAGCGCCGGCGGTGCTCCTCCTTGAGACGCAGGAATAACTGGTGCTGCCCCCGCGATAGCAGGGGCGGCGTCGTCATCACGATGGCGTCCTCGTTGTTATCGGAGTAGTACCGCGTGCGCACGCCGACGTTGAGAAAGCCGTACTTGTCGTAGAGGGCGCGCGCCGGTTCGTTCGAGCGGCGGTATTCGAGCGTCACGGCGTCCATCTTGTTCGCGAGCGCGAAATCGATGGCGGCGATGAGCAGCGCCTCGCCCGCGCCCTGCCGCCGGAACGCCTCGCGCACGGCGATGGTGACGATGTGCAGCTCGTCCACCATCATCCACAGCCCAATGACGCCGATTATCAGCTCCGGCGTTGGCTCCGGTTCCTGCTCCTTTCGCAGGAAACGGCCCATCGCGCGGCGCCAGGGGCTCGGTCGTGCTGATTCTTCAGCGGTCACGCCCCGGTTCCCCTCCTCGCAGAGCACGAAGTAGCGCGCCAGGCGGTTCTTCAACTCGCGGGCATAAGCCGTCTGCGGCCACATGGTGGGGAACGACTCGCGCTCGATATCCATCGCCTGCGGGATGTCGGCGGCGGTCATGGGTCGGACGACGAAGCGGGAGGTCTCGCCGGGCGCGCCGGCCTGCTCGATCTGCTCTGTCCGTGCCATTCCAAACTCATTCTATCACAGGCCCGGGGACGAAGAGCGGCAGGCGAACGCCGCCTACCTTAGCGTCGACGCCTGATTTGAGATAGAATCAGGTTGGGAGTACCCGGAGACCGACGTGCCGCCGCTGGTTCGCATTCTCTCGTTCCTCCGCCCGTACAAGATGCGAGTCGCGCTCGCCTGGCTCTGCGTGCTCGGCGCGGGCGCCTTCGTCCTTGCCACGCCGCAGCTTATCCGCTGGGCCATCGACACCGGGCTCGACGTGCAGATCAAGAACCTCAACGGCAACGAGACGCACGTCGCCCTCGGCAACACGCGCACCCTCGTGATAGCCGCCTCCGCCATCATCGCGGCGGCCCTCCTGCGCGGCGCCTTCGCGTACGGCCAGACGTACCTCGCGGAGTGGGTCTCCCAGTGGGTGGCCTACGACCTGCGCAACGCCATTTTCGAGCGGCTGGAACGCCTGAGCCACGCCTACCACGACCAGGCGCAGACGGGCCAGCTCATGTCGCGCGCCACGCAAGATGTCGAAGCGATGCGCCTATACATCAGCTTCGGCGTCCTGCGGATGATCTACCTGCTCGTTGTCTTGCTCATGGTGTTCAGCATCATGCTGATCTCCGACTGGTCCCTCACGCTCGTGGCCTGGGCGCTGCTGCCGGTCGTCATCTGGCGCTCGCGCGTAATGACGGCGCAGCTCTCGCCGATCTGGATGAAGGTACAGGACGGCCTGGGGCGCCTGGGCGCTGTCATGCAGGAGAACTTTTCCGGCGTGCGGGTGGTCAGGGCGTTCTCGCGCGAGGAGTACGAAAGCCGGAAGTTCGCGCGGGAAGCGGAAGACCTCTTCGGCCACTCATACCTGACGACGCAGATATCGGCTTTTAACGCCCCGATGATGACCGGACTCTGGATGCTGGCGATGGTCGCCACCATCTGGTTCGGCGGCTGGCAGATCACGCAGGGGCGCATGGAAATCGGCGAGCTGACGTCGTTCATGCTCTACCTGACGATATTGCAGGTGCCCATCCGCGCCCTGGGCTGGATCGTGATGCTGTTCGCGCGCGCGGCCTCAGCGGCGGAACGCATCTACGAGATCCTCGACGCCGAGTCGGCGGTGAAAGAGAAGCCTGGCGCCGTTGAGCTGAAGGACGTGGAGGGACTCGTGCGCTTCGAGGGCGTTTCCTTCGGCTACGACGCCGTCAGCCCCCTCCTCCACGACGTCTCATTCGAGGCGCGGCCGAACGAGGTCGTCGCCCTGCTGGGCCCCACCGGCAGCGGCAAGACGACGGTGGTCAGCCTCATTCCCCGCTTCTACGACGTGACGTCCGGCCGCATCACCATCGACGGGCACGACATCCGCGACCTGACGCTCGCGTCGCTGCGGCGCAACGTGGGCATCGTGCAGCAGGACGTCTTCCTGTTTTCGGCGACGATCCGCGAGAACATAGCCTACGGCGCCGTAAGCGCGAGCCAAGAGGAGATCGAGGCGGCGTCGCGGACGGCCCGCATCCACGACGTCATCGCGCGCCTGCCGGAGGGCTACGATACGTGGGTGGGCGAGCGCGGCGTCACCCTTTCGGGCGGGGAGAAGCAGCGCATCGCTATCGCGCGGACGCTGCTTATGGACCCGCGCATCCTCATCCTCGACGACTCCACGTCCAGCGTCGACACGGAGACGGAGTACCTCATCCAGCAGGCGCTGGCAGAGCTGATGCGCGGACGGACGACTTTCGTGATCGCGCAGAGGCTGCGGACGGTGAAGAACGCCCACCAGATACTGGTGCTGCGGGAGGGCCGCATCGTCGAGCGGGGGCGCCATCACGAGCTGCTGCGCCGCGACGGCTTCTACCGCCAGATATACGACCTCGAGCTGCGCGACCAGGAGGAGGCGCTGGCGCGCACGCGACGGGAAGAAGAACTGCATCCGGCTTTCGAGGAAAAGACGACATAGGAGCGCGCGTGTGCAAATGACGCTTGACGGGCTTGATCTGCGCCGCCGGTGGGAGTCCGGGGAGGGAACGCTCGCTTTGGCGGGGGTGCGGACCCGCCTGCCGGCAGGGCAGGGGCGTCACCCGCAGCGTCCGGTCCTGGCCCTCGGAAGCGGGCCAGCGCCTCTCCGCGACGGGGCACCAACGGAGGGCTGACATGGGCTTCTGGGGCGGCGGTATGGCAGGCGGCTGGAGCGCCCCCGTCATCGGACGGGGCGGCCCCGCCTCGATGCGCCTGCGCCGCAGCATCGATGGTTGGGACGAGGACGAGCTCGGCAAGGTCTACGATCACGCGGTCGTCGCGCGGCTGGCCCGCTACCTCGCGCCCTACAAGAAGCAGGCGGCGCTGGCCCTGTTGGGGATGCTCCTCTTCGCCGCGGCGTCCTACGTCCAGCCGCTGCTCATCGGCATCGCCTTCAGCCGCTTCATCGCCAGGGGCAACATCATGGGACTCAACATGCTGGGCATCGCCTTCGTCGCCCTGGCCCTGCTCGGATGGGGCGCCCAGTACCTCCAGCTCGCGAACACCGGCTACATCGGCCACCGCGTTCTCTACACGCTGCGCACCCAGATGTTCGACCACCTGCAAAAGCTGTCGCTTCGCTTCTACGACGATAACGAGGTCGGCCGGATAATGTCGCGCCTCACGAGCGACGTGGTCGTCCTCCAGGACCTGCTGACGACAGGCATCCTCACCATCCTCGCCGACATCGTCGGGCTAGCGCTCATCGTTTTCTTCCTCTTCATCCAGGACGTGCAGCTCGCGCTCCTGACAATACTGGTCGTGCCCGTGCTCGTCGTGGCGATGGTCGTCTGGCAGGCGCGGGCGCGGCGCGCCTTCTTTGAGGTGCGCCAGGCGATAGCGGTGGTGAACGCCGACCTCCAGGAGAACGTGTCCGGCGTGCGGGTCGTGCAGGCGCTGTCGCGCGAAGGCGAGAACCTCCGCCGCTTTGACAGCGTGAACCTCGCCAATCTCAGCGTGAACATCCAGGCGGGACGTCTCCAGGCAGTAGTGATGCCGTTGGTCGAGATACTGGCGGCGGCGGCCACGGCAACGGTCATCGTGGTGGGCGGACGCCGTATCCTTGGCGGCAGCCTCGACCCTGTGGTCGGCGTCGGCTTCATATTGTCATTCACCCTCTATATCCAGCGCTTCTTCGACCCCGTGCGCGACCTCGTCCTCCAGTACACGCAGCTGCAGCGCGCCATGGCCGGCGGACAGCGCATCTTCGAGGTGCTGGACACCCAGCCCGACATCGTCGACGCCGAGGGTGCCGCCGACCCGGACGATATACAGGGCGAGGTGCGCTTTGAGAATGTGACCTTTGCCTACGTGCCCGGCGTTGAGGTGCTGCGGGACATCGACCTGCACGTGAAACCGGGCGAGACCCTGGCGCTTGTCGGGCCGACAGGCGCCGGCAAGACAACCCTGACCTCGCTGCTCTGCCGCTTCTACGACGTCACGAGCGGCCGCATCCTCATTGACGGCCACGACATCCGCGAAATCAAGCGTCAGTCGCTCACCAGGCGGCTCGGCCTTGTGCTCCAGGAGCCGTTTCTCTTCTCTGGCACTGTGCGCGACAACATCCGTTACGGCCGGCTGGAGGCCACGGACGAGGAGGTGGAGGAGGCGGCGAAAGTGGTGGGCGCGCACGAATTCATACGGCGGCTGGACAGGGGGTACGATACCGAGCTCTACGAACGCGGCCAGAACCTATCAGCGGGGCAGAGGCAGCTCATAAGCTTCGCGCGGGCGGTGCTGGCGCGGCCCCGCATACTCGTGCTCGACGAGGCGACGGCGAACGTCGACAGCCGCACGGAGATGATCATCCAGCGCGCCCTTAAGAAGCTGCTCAAGGGCAGGACGGCGTTCGTCATCGCCCACCGGCTATCGACCGTGCGCGGCGCCGACCGCGTCGTCGTGCTCCAAGACGGGCGGATCGCCGAAATGGGGCGGCACGAGGAGCTGCTCGCAAACAATGGGCTGTACGCCAACCTCTACCGCATGACGTACGAGAGCGCTCCGGAGCGCGGCGACGGGGAGCGCCCGGCGCAGCCCGACAGCGGGCAACTCGCGCCGTCGTAACGCGCTTGCCGGCCGCCGGCTGACCGATAAGAGAATAGAGACCGCAATCATTCAGCTAATTGCTCAGGGAGGGAAGTTGAGGACGGAAATATACGAGGCAGACCCCTTTACCAGCCGCAAGGGCAAGCTCCTTGCAACCTTCGAAAGCGATTATCGGATAGAGCGACAGGACGAGCTTTTCATCGACGGCAGCGAAAAGGCAATGAAGGTGCGGGTGATAGCGGTCACGCTGCGCCTCTCCGGCGGCGAGCTGGAGCGCGAGCTCCTGGTAATGCGGCTCTAGCTTTTGTCCGCCTTCGGACCGGATCCCACTCCGGGCGTCCGAAGAACGCCGTGTGGCCCCGTGCTTCCTGGAGGAATCCCGGGGGACTATCGCACCGCCGGTCTCTACGCGGCTCTCTTCGGCAGTTCTGTCCGCGGTTGCTCCTTCGCGGCGAGTGAGCACACCATCTCAATGCAGCGGCCGTTCACCACCACGAACTCCCTCTCCCACACGAGCTCGGGGTTGTCCTGATGGACGGCCTTCGCGCCTGTTATCGCCACGAAGCTGTGAAACAGCTTTGGCAGCGCTATCGTCGGGTCAGCCCCCTTTACCACATAGGCATAGCCTTCGATGCGGAACGGCGAGGCGAAAACAAGAACCTCGTGCCTGTCCTTTTCCACCCGGTCCAGCCTGTGTAGCGTCTCCCTCCGCGACGCCTCTTCCGCGGATTCGAGGGTGACGGCGAAGAAGATGCGCATTTTGT
Source organism: Dehalococcoidia bacterium (assembly GCA_030018455.1). NCBI lineage: Bacteria > Bacillati > Chloroflexota > Dehalococcoidia > Dehalococcoidia bacterium. The sequence continues at coordinate 429,939 of JASEFU010000001.1, read as the reverse complement.
CGAGGAAGAGGTGGTTGCCCCTGACCTCCATATGTGTGCTCTCGGAGAACGGCCTTATCTTCGGCGCGAATATCTGGAGGTGGGTGTAGTCGGCATTGTTCAACAGATCGACGAGGCGTTGGTACTCGGTGAGGCCGCCACAGCGCCCCTGCACGACATACGTCTGCGTCACGATCTCGACCAGAGAGAACCCGAGGTTGTTCAGGTCAACCAACTACTGCCCTCCGCAACCTGCGGCGGCGATATCCTTACCGACGCGTATTCTCACACAGGCTTTTCGACGCGATCAGGAGGACCGGACATTGGGGTTGTCACTTAAGGGAATAGCGAGACCCGCCGCCGACAAGCTACGGCGAGTCCCAGAGGGCGGCCTGGGGAGAGGGCGCCGGGCCCTTCGGCGGCAGGCCCAGGTGCTCGTAGGCGAGGCGGGTCGCCACGCGGCCACGCGGCGTCCGCTGAAGGAAGCCCACCTGCATGAGGTACGGCTCGTAGACGTCCATTATCGTGTCCGCCTCTTCCGAAATGGAGGCGGCTATCGTGTCGAGCCCCACGGGCCCGCCGTCGAACTTCTCGATTATCGTCCGCAGCACTTTGTGGTCGACCTCGTCCAGGCCAAGGAAGTCGATCTCGAGCCGCGCCAGGGCGTCGACGGCGACGCTCTCCGTGATCACCCCGTCCGCCATCACCTGCGCGTAGTCGCGCACCCGCTTGAGCAGCCGGTTGGCCACGCGCGGCGTCCCACGGGCCCGCTGCGCGATCTCACGCACGCCGCCCTCCTCGATCTCGACGTCGAGGATGCGGGCGCTGCGGCGGATGATGTCGGAGACCGCCGCCACATCGTAGAAATCGAGGCGGTAGACGGCGCCAAAGCGGTCGCGCAGGGGCGGGCTAAGCATCGCGTAGCGCGTCGTCGAGCCGACGAGCGTGAACGGCGGCAGCGAGAGGCGGACGCTGCGCGCGCCCGGCCCCTTGCCGAGCACGAGGTCGAGCGCGAAGTCCTCCATCGCCGGGTACAGGATCTCCTCGACAGCGCGGGCGAGACGGTGTATCTCGTCGATGAAGAGGACGTCCTCGCGGTGGAGGTTCGTGAGTATCGCCGCCAGGTCGCCGGGCCGCTCGATCGCGGGCCCGGAGGTGACGCGGACGCTCACACCCATCTCGGCGGCGATGATGTAGGAGAGGGTTGTCTTGCCCAGCCCGGGCGGGCCGTAGAGGAGGACATGGTCGAGCGGTTCGCGCCGCATCTGGGCGGCGGCCATGGCGATGCGCAGGTTCTCCTTGACCCTGTCCTGTCCTATGTACTCGTCGAGGCGCCGCGGCCGCAGCGACGTCTCCAGCGCGACGTCTTCCTCGCGCGGCCTGCCGGAGAGGATCCGTTCCTGCAATCTGCCTCCTTGCCTATTCGCGGACGCGCCGCAGCTCGAGGCTGACCTCGTTGTAGCGGTCCATGCACTGGAGGGTGAGGGTATCGCCGCCGCCCCATTCGGGCGGGAATTGTCCGCCGAACTGGAGCATGACGAGATAAGGAAAGATATCGTGGTAGAAGAAGCCGCAAAGGCCGCCGGTGTTGTGGGCGCTTATCTCGAACTCGTCGCCGGGCTTGTGTCCGGCGGAGCACGTGCCCTTGACGCCCTTGACCGTGGCCATGATCTTGAATCCGACCTTGGGGTACTGCCGTTCCGTCGCCATACGCACGCTCCTTGCGATGAGACTGCCGTCTATCGAGGGCAAGCGTACGTCAGGCAACAGCGGGTGTCAACGCGGAAGAGGACAAGCCAGCAGCGCTAGATGTCGCCGATGTAGGCGCGGTTCTCAAGCCATGCCAGCTCCGTGTCCTTCATAAAGCGGAGGGCGGGCAGCTCCCACGCCTCGTTCCAGAAGCGGAAGTTCTTGACCGCCTCGTAGAACGCCCTCGCGTTCTCGGCCGTGTGCTCTTTGAGGAGCGCGTCGACCAGCGCCATCAGGTTGTCGGGCTTCTCGGGGGCGTTCCAGAGCGCGACCATGAACAGCTTGTGGTAGGGGTACAGCACGCAGTTGTGGGCGAGGATGAGCCTGCCCCCGTAGAGGATGAGGTCGGACACGGCGCGGTCAAGCAGGTACCTGTCGTCCCTCTTTTCCGCCTCGCCGACCAGCCAGTGGGCGATTTCGAACTGGGCGTAGAAGGCCTGTATCTTCTCCTGCCGCTGGTCCATCTGGTAGATGGGTATCCGGCTCATTATCTCGTCGAGGCCGTCGATCTTTGAGTGGGCGATGAACGCGCCGTCGAACGCCGCCCTTGTCACCTCGTTCCCGCGCTCGGCGACCGCGCGCAGGTAGTCGAGGTTGACGATCTTGCCGTCGATGTAGCAGCCGGGGTGGTCGCAGAACTCCTGGGAGAAGTATACGAGCTTGTTCTGCTCCCACTTCTCGCGGAACACCTCGTCGGTGACAACGAGCATGACGTCGACATCCGAACCCTCCTGGGCCAGCCCCTTGGCGACGGAGCCGCCGACGATGATAGCGAGGCACGTCTCATCGTTAGAGAAGTGCTCTACCAGCTTCTGTATCGCCTTTTCGTGATGCGGTCTCATCCCCATCCCCCCTGCCATGGCGCAGAATTTCCCGTAGCGTATAGCGCGAGGGGATTACGGGCAATGATGAGCCAAGAACGACGGGCGGACTCAGTCCTCCCAGAGGGCGGCGGCAATCTCGGCGCCGGCGCGCACCACAACACCCCGCAGACGCTCGTCCTCCACCACGTCGTCGTCCTGCAGCGGCGGCGGCGCTTTGTCCGACGGCGGCCTCGCCCGCGACGGCGCGCGCCGCGCCCGACGGACCCTGTCAGCGCGCATCCTTCGCCTCCTCCCGATCCGGCTCCGCGGGCCGCAGGTAGCTGGAGTAGAAGTCGTGCACGTAGCTCGCGCCCCGCCCCAGTATCACCCCGCTGAGCGCGACGCCCAGCAGCGGCGGCCGCGGACTCAGCCCCAGCAGGTCGCGCACGATATCGAGGTCATACGCCCACGCAAGCAACACGCCGACCGCCACCGCCACGTATCGCGTGACCGCCGCCGGCATGCGCAGCGCCGAGAGCGGCCCCGCGAACAGGTACTCGGTGAGGCTTTCCGCCAGGAAGGCAAGGGCGAGAACGGCGAATATCGGCTCGGCCATGGTCTGGTCTCCTCAACGCTAGGTGTAGACCGCGACGATAACGGCGTCGTCGGGGTTGGTGTCATCAAAGAAGATGAGGGCGCACTTCCGCCCAACGATGACCTCCGCGGCGTCGATGTTTCGGGCCACGGGGACGCTCGACAGCCACACGGAGAGGCTGCCCGCCATTTGCACCGTCGCCGTGTGGGCGCCGGAATCGAAAGCTTTTATCTCTGCCCTGCGTACGCGCATCGCACTCCTCCTACGGCGCGCCCAGAGCCAGGCGCATCTCATAGACGGCGTGTCCACTCCTCGAATAACGGAGCGCCACGCCCATCACGCGCCGTCGAGCGGCGGCGAGGCCGGCGGCGGCGGCGGTTACCGTCACGACGTCGTACAGCTCCTGGGCGCAGTTCACGGGCACAACGACCTCGCCTGCCAGTGACGCCATTTCCGCCTCGCGCCTCACGGCAATGGCGCGCTCCTGCGCCTCGTCCACCGTCGTCAGGTTGACGTCATGCACCTGCGCCAACCGGTCGTAGATGTCGGCGACGCCAGCCCAGTCGAGGGAATCGATCATGACGCCGCGCCCGAACACCTGCACGCGGTTGTGGCCGGGCGTGCGGACGGCGTAGCGGCCGCTGATCACCGGGTGCCCGCCGCCGTAGGAGTAGACTGCGTCGTCGTCCGCCAGCGGGTCGATGCCGACGGCGTTCTCGCCCGACATCAAGACTACGTCGCGCACCATCGCCAGCAGCCGCCGCACCGCTGTCCGTCCGTCCTCTCCCGGGTGGATGGCGAAGGCGGGCCGCAACGAACCCAGGGTATCGCTGCTGGTGCGGCAACCGTACTGGAGGCCGGCCCGCGCTAAAACGAAGCTGAGTATCTGATAGACGCTGGCGTCTCCCGCGGCCCAGGCGTACTCACGCCGCGCCCGCCAGCCCTCGATCAGTGACCAGCCGTCGCGGGCGAACAGCGTTAAGGTGGCTCCGCCGCGCGCGCTCGCGTGCTCCCATCCCTCGATCCAGAAGCGAAGTCCCTCGGAGACCTCCGCGCCGGCGCTTGTCACGAAGCCGGGACTGATGTCGACCTGCGATCCCCTCTTGATTATGGTGGGCGACAGGTCGGAGTAGCGGCTATCGTCGTTCCTGAGGACGACCCTCAGCCGGCCGTCGAACGGGCCGCACTCCATCTGCACGTCGAGCACGTCGTCCGTCAGGTCGAGCGGCGGCGTGACGAGCGGGGCCCGCCAGACGCCGGAGGGCGTCGAAAGCCAGGCGTAGTCGCCCGCGTGAGTAATGGCGACGCCGTACTCGCTGCTCAGGTCGAAAGGGACGGGTTCGCGCCATGTGTGGGCGACGAGGTCACCCAGGGGAGGGAGGTTCGACCACAACGGACGCGAGTAGGCCTGGCTGCCGCTGTACTTCTCGATGAAAGACACGCGGTAGCAGTCGGCGCGGTCGAGGGAAGGGCAGCGAAACTCCACGGAGGAGCCGCTATCGGCGCGGGCGATCTCTCTGAGGGCAGACCAAGTATCGGGAGGCCGGTTGAAGCCGTCGCCGTACATCGCTGTCCACACTTTCGCTGAGCCCGCGGCATCGGCGCCGGCGACGACGACGTCGAAGTCGACGACGCGGCAGCAGGCGAGGCCCGTTACGGAAGCGACGCTGTTACTCCAGGCGGTGGGCGTCCCCCAGGATCCGCCGCTTCGCTTCACGGCGTAGACCACGGCGCCGACGGAGTAGACAAGCAGGGCGGCGCCGTCGCTCTTGAGGCCCGACGCCATCCAGCCCACGGCGCTCCCCGCCGCGACGACCGTCGCCGGCCCGCCGAACGAGGCGCCGTAATCGGTGCTCTCTATGCACTTCACGGTCGTGCCGTCCGTATCGACGTAGAAGACGAGGACGTTCGCGCCTGCGGCCGTCGCCGAGATGCCGGCGGAGGCGGAGACCGTGGCCTGATACGACCACACCTCGAAGTCGGAGCCGGGGCCCGGGGCAACCGTCCGTTGAAGGTACAGGGCGCCCGTCGAAGGGTCGACCCGCGCCCGCACGAGCGAGCCGTCGCCGGGCATGGCGGCGGCGTGATGGTGGTCCGGCTCGTCGCCCGCGTAGAGGCGCTCCCACGCCGGACGCGCCGTATTCGCGATACGCTCCCGCACCTCCACCCGCACGTGGGGGACGGCGCTTGCGCTTTGCTGCGCGGCGAGCAGGGAAGGGCTGAGATAACGCATCGATTAACGGACTCAGGAACCGGCGAAATCGGTTTGGGACTCGAGCGCGCGGGCAGCGCTGTAGAGCCGGCGGCTGCGCACGCCGCTGCGGCGTCCGTGCCGGGCAAGGGCGGCGGCGAACGCCGAGAGCCGTTCCTGGCCCAGGAGGTGATAGCTGCGCCACACGTCGCTGCCGCCCACGTTGATCCTGTTCACGGCGAAGCTCGCCCACTCCAGGGCAGCGTAGGCGACCGCACCCGTCGCGACGATCTCCTCAAGCTTCGGCGGCAGGGTCGAGCCGCTCTCGTCAAGCGTATGCAGCTTTCCATAGAAGACGTTGACGTCGTGCGCGGCGAGCGGCGGCGAATCGACGAGCAGGGTGAGGGTGTCGCCCCACAGCGAGAAGCCGACGTACGCTGGCGGATACTCCCCCACGGGGTACTCGACCGCCTCTACGCAGACGCGGTCCGCCAGCGACGCCAGCGAGACGTCGCGGCTGTCGGGCGCGGCCGTCAGCGTGGCCATCGCTTCCAGGGGTATCGCCAGGCTCAACTCCCGCAGCGCCCGCGCGATGTGCCGGTCGAGCTCATCGTCCGACCAGCGGTAGTCGGCGGGGTCTTCGTCGTGGAGGTCGCGGCGGACCATAGTTCTCATTTCGGTCAGGTTCACTGTTCTTCGCTCCTGCTAGACGGGCTGGTCATAGGCCGGGGGCGACAGCGGGACTTCCGTCAGCCGCAACGTTCTTGCCGCGAGCCGCAGCGCGGCTTCGACCTCCGCCGTCGAAAGAGTGCCTGCGGGCCGCTCGAGGATGGCCGCGAGCGCCTTCTGATCGGCACTCAGCCCCCACTTCGAGTCGGGCACGTGCGCGTCGACGACCTGCCGTGCCGTCGCTTCCTCTCCGGCGTCGAGATCCGCGCCCGCCGTGTGGATGAGGAGCAACCGCCCGCCGTCGTCGAGAAAACGGGCGCTGAGACCGTGAATGCGGGAGTCGACGTCCTCGCCCGGGAGGGCCTTCTGCACCTCGTCGGTGAGCTGGTCCAAACGCAGCGGCTTTTCGACCCTGATCTCCATCTCGTCTCCTACTGCATCTCTATCACGGCGAAAAGGAGCGGCGTCTCGGCGTCGCTGGCGCGCAGGTTGGCGTAGCCGCCGGTCACCCGCCACTGCGGCCGGAAGACGTGGCCCCCCGCCGCTACCTGCGCCAGCCAGACGAAGTGCGCCGACTGCATGTACGCCGCCTGCGCTTGCTGCACGCCCTTCGCGCCTCCCACGCGTTCGCCGTCAATCGTGAAGTCGATGCACGCGTACTGGATGCTGCTCACGTAGAGGGAGCCCGCGAGGACAAGCATGACCCAGCTATCGCCGGTGGTGAGGTTGATAGCGAGGTTATCGGTGTCGATATCGACGAACGACGTGCTGCTCGTCTGGTAGTCGCCGCTCGTGCGGACGACGCGCGCGATCTGGTGGCCACCGCCGCCTTCGCCGACGACGCCCTCGATAGCGCCGCCCGCTTCGATAAGCTCACCGAAAAGACGCAGCCGCCCCATCATGCGCTCCTAGCTCGGCGTGGCGTACACGTTCAGCGACAGCGCGGTCGCCGTCGCCGACACGACCTTGAGGAAGACGGTGGCGCCGCGCACCTCCGCTTCGAGGGCGGGCACGGGGTTGGCGGCAAGCTCCGCCTCGCTAAATTCCCGTTCGGCGCCGCGGAAGTACTTCCCGGCGGCCGCGTTCCAGTTGAGTATCTGCACCTTGAGGGCGGTGAGGCCGCTGCTGCCCGTGGTGTCGATGTCGAAGCGGACGCGGCGGTAGCCGGCGCAATTGACGCCGACGGCCGCGGACTCGGGGTCTGCGGCATCGGGCGCGGCGAGGGACTGACGGTGGTGAACCGTCTGCGCCTCCTCGTAGACGGGAGCCTTGGGCACGCCCCTCGTATCGATCCGTACGTCAACCATTCGCGTCACCTGTGCTATCAGTTGGAGAATGGCCAGAGCTTAGAAGATGTGTTCTAACACCGTCAACCGAAAAGTGGCACATGTATCTTCTGTCAAGACAAGAAGCTTGACAAACTGCTCGCGAACGGTAGAATATGGCTCCTTCTCGGACGCTGGTGGCAGCAGTAGTTGCGCAGAAGGAGGTGCCGGATGAGGCTGGGGAAACAGTTGCGGCGAGTTGGCACCGTGTGGCTTGTCGTCTGGTTCATGGCGCCTGTCATAGGTTTCGTGCTCTGCTGGGGTGTCTTGAGTGGAACTGCCGCGCTTGCCGATAGAGGCATGAGCGACGTCGCACCCGCAGCGTCGGCTGGCGACATGACGGGCAACATGGGCATTGCGGATGTCTAGGCGTTCGACGGCTATCCCGTGTATTGGCTGGGGGAGGAGTTCGAGGGCCTTCCCGTAACCCATGTCAGCCGCCTGTACTATGAACACCCAAAGGGGGTGTCGCTGCCAACTTCAGACATGATCACAGTGGTGTACGGTGATTGCACGCCCCGCGGCACACCTCCAACGTGTGTGCGGCCCATTTCTATCACCACAAGCCCCGCCGCCTGGGTGGTTCCCCGCGCGGCACCGTGGCAGGCACACTCTTCCTGATTGGCCTGGTAGCTTGGCCTTTCCTTATCGTTGCTGCTGCCTGGAACTGCGGCGTCATTGAGGGATTCCCCTTGCCCATGGACTGCGACTAGCGGGGACAACCGTCAGGGGACGAACAACTGCAAGCGCGGCGCCTCGGTGCGCTTTCAGGAGAACGTGGGCGGCTATCCGTACGCGGAGTACTGGACCATCTACAAGACCGGCCCCGACGCGAAGGTCGTGAACGGCTGGAACTTTCTGGGCAGCGCCATGTGGATGGCGTTCAACAACCATTATTACGCGCCGGGTTCCGCTGAGTGTCAGTCGGTTCCGCCCAGGGGTTGCGAGCCCGTATTCGCCCAGGCTCCGGCCAATCAGCTATGGTTTGGTACGAGTCAACTGTGGGACCCGCCGGACTATGCATCCGGTTACGGTCCTCTGGTCGCGGTGCTCGCTTCCCCCGGTGGCTCCTTTCAACCCAATGACTGGAGCTGGATCAGCACATGGCTAATGTGGTGGTGATGTAAAGCCGCGGGGCCCCTCGCTGAGGGGCACCGCGGTTGCCAGCAGATGGCCTGTCTCTACGGGCGCCGATGAGCTTGGCCAGCTTCAGCGTATTGAACAGCGCCACCGAGCAGTACCACTTGGATACGCGCCTCCAACATCCTTCGTCTCCCGGCTGGCCACGCGCTCGCCTTCCAGCGCACCGCGGTGCGGCGATACCTGCTTCGCGCGCTGTAAGGAATTGACAGCATCCCCGTTGTTGATATAATGAGCGCCATCCCCCCGCCCTTGGTCGATGGCGTACTGCGTCCGGGAGGTGTTTGTGCGCGCTCCAAGAATAGCGCAGCTTCTGGTCCTGGCAGCGCTGGTACTCGGGGCCGGGCTAGGCCCGGCGACCCTCCAGGGGCAGGAGCAGACCGTCGGCCTCTTCCTGAACGCAGAGGGCTCTTTCGCCGGCTACACCCTGTTCGCCCCCATGTCCTACGACACAACGTATCTCATCGACAACGAGGGCCGGCTTGTCCATTCCTGGCAGCACGACTGGCTTCCCGGGGGCACCGCCCGTCTGCTGGAGAACGGCCATCTCATGCGCCTCGCCCGGCCAACGGAAAGCATCGACCCCGGTCTGCCCCTCAACGGCGCCGACGGCGTCAAGATCCAGGAGTACGACTGGGACGGCACCCTGCTCTGGGAGTACACATACCCGAGCGACGAGCACCTCATGCACCACGACTTCACCGTATTGCCGAACGGCAACGTGCTTCTCATCGCCTGGGAGTACAAGACGGAGGCGGAAGCGATCGCCGCGGGTAGAGACCTCGATCTCCTCATCGACGGCAAAATCTACTCCGAGATGATCATCGAAGTCGAGCCCGTGCTGCCCTCCGGCGGCAACGTCGTCTGGGAATGGCACGTGTGGGACCACCTGGTGCAGGACTACGACCCCGCGAAGGAGAATTACGGCGTCGTCGCCGACCATCCCGAGCTGATCGACCTCAACTTCTCGTGCTCATTCACCTGCTACACCGGGTACGCCGACTGGCTGCACATGAACGCCGTCGATTACAACCCGCAACTCGACCAAATCATGCTCAGCGTCCGCCACTTCAGCGAGATCTGGGTGATCGATCACAGCACAACGACCGCGGAAGCCGCCGGACACTCGGGCGGCAACAGCGGCAAGGGCGGCGACCTCCTCTACCGCTGGGGCAACCCGCAGTCCTACGACGCCGGAGACGCCGACGATCAGAAGTTCTGGGTCCAGCATGACGCGCAGTGGATCAGGCCCGGACTATCGGGAGCGGGGAACATCCTCGTGTTCAACAACGGCCTCGGGCGTCCGGGCACGTGGTATTCGTCCGTCGAGGAGCTGGTGCCTCCTGTGGACGGCTCCGGGAACTACGCCCTGACACCCGGCCAGGCCTACGGGCCGCAAGACCCTTCGTGGGTGTACGCCGCGCCAAATCCCAGCGATTTCTTTTCCGCCATCATATCCGGCGCGCACCGCCTTCCAAACGGCAACACGTTCATCTGCTCGGGCTTCCCCGGCATCATCTTCGAGGTCACTTCCGCCGGCGAAACCGTCTGGCGCTACGTTAACCCTGTGAACGACCAGGGCCCCGTTTATCAGGGCGACCCGCCCGGCTCCAACTGGGTCTTCCGCGCTTACCGCTACGCGACTGGCTACCCCGCTTTCGCGGGCAAAGACCTGACGCCCGGCGAGCCGATCGAGCTCTACCCGCCCGACGCCGACGAGGACGGTGTGCCCGACGATTCCGACAACTGCCCGTTCGTCGCCAACCCCGATCAGCTCAACACGGACGCCCTGCCCATCGCCAACGGGCCCGTCATCGCTGGCGACGACGTCACCGTCCCCAACGGCGACGCGCTCGGCGACGCCTGCGACGACGACGATGACAACGACTGGCTGAGCGACATCGACGAGGCGACGGCCGGCACAAGCCCCGTCGTCGCCGACACGGACGGCGACCGCGCCCTGGACGGCGCCGAGGTCATTGCTGGCACGAACCCGCTTGATCCGGGCAGCAAGCCGTCGTGCGTCGGCATCGTCGACAACGATAGGGACTGTCTTGCCGCCGATATCGAGGCCCTCTTCGGCTCCAGCGACTACGTCAAAGACAGCGACGGCGACGGCATCAGCGACGCGATGGAGGTCATGGGATGGGGCACGTCGCCGATTGACCGCAACACGGATGACGACATCTGTGACGACGACAAGGAGGTGGCCGACGTAAACGGCGACAGCGTCGCCAGCCCCCTCGACTACGTCCGCGTCCTCCAACGCGTCCACGGCGTTCAGGACGATGACCCCAACGACGGGAACCCTATCCCCGACCCCGAGATGGTCGTCAGTCCCGCCTTCGACGTAAACAAGGACGGAGTGATGAGCTCGCTCGACGCCGTGCTCGTGGCGCTGAACTCGAACCTGGTGGAGCCAGCGGCGGAGTGCGACTGCCGCTAAGGGAGACAGGAGGCGACACTAATCGTCCGTGGTGTTCGGTGCCAGCATTTCCTCGGCTCTAACCTCGCCGCCATCTGCCGGGGGAGGCGCAACTGGCGGGCTGTGCGACTCCGGATACCGTGAGCCGCCAGCCAGGAGTCTGTGTACTTAATCTCGTTCGGTTATCGTCTGATCATGAGGCCATATTGCGCGTACGCGCCTGATCAGGCCCTCCTGTTGACTCCCTCGCTGGTGGCGAGATGCCGAAGTGGCGGCAGGTAAACCTGGCGTTGCGGCCATGATCCTCGTACCACCGAATGATTCTCAGACGCTGGCGCGCTTTCGCCGAAAGTCGAGGTTCCGCTCGAACATGAGCCGCGGCAGCGGGAAGATACCTGGCGACCGCGGCAGCGCCCGGTAAAACAGCTCCGTACACCTGCATAGGCACTCCATATCTTCCTCTCCCCACGTGGCATTATGGTGTACGGAATGTATCTGGACGAGCGCACTCGATGGTGACAGCCTCTCGAAACGAATATAATGAATGGAAATCGGGTGGTGACCGGTGAAGACAATCCTGGTCGTCGACGACGAACCGACGCTCGCTGCCACCGTCAAGTACAACCTGGAGCGCGAAGGCTATCGCGCCATTACCGCCGCTGACGGCGAGTCCGCTCTCGCACTCGCCCGCGACAGTCGCCCCGATCTTATTGTGCTCGATGTCATGCTTCCCGCAATGGACGGCTTCGAGGTATGCCGTCGGTTGCGGCGCGACAGCAGGGTCCCCATCCTCATGCTCACCGCCAAGACGGAAGAGGTCGACAAGGTCGTCGGGCTGGAGATCGGCGCCGACGACTACGTCACCAAGCCGTTCAGCATGCGGGAGCTCCTGGCGCGGGTGCGCGCTCTTCTGCGTCGTTCGGAGGCAGCGCCGCCGGAGTCCGGCGACGTCCTCTCTTCCGGCGACCTGACGGTCGACCTGCGGCGGCGCGAAGCGTCACGCGCCGGGAATGCCCTTTCGCTGAAGCCCAAGGAGCTGGACTTGCTCACGTTCTTCCTGCGGAACCGCGGCCGCGCGTTCACCCGCGAACAACTCCTCGACCAGATCTGGGGGTACGACTTCGCAGGCGGCACGAGAACGGTGGATGTCCACGTGAACTGGCTGCGACAGAAGATAGAGCCCGTCCCGGCCAAGCCGGTCCGCCTTGTGACCGTCCGCGGCACCGGCTACCGGTTCGATGGTTGAGATGCTCGGCAGCGTCCGGCTCCGCATAGCGGCCTTCGTCCTGCTCATCGTCGCCGCCTTCGCGGCGCTGGGCGTTTACGTCGTCCGCCAGGTCGATTCCGACATGCGGGCCAACGCCGAAGCCTACCTCGGCTCTCAGGCGAGCGTTGTGGCGAATGCCGTGCGCCCTCTTCTCGAAGACGGGGCCCCGCAGCCCGCTATCGACGCCCTGGTCAAGAGGCTCGGCGCCGGCGTCGATTCGCGGATCACCGTCATCGCCGCCGACGGCGCCGTCCTCGGCGACTCAGAGACCGACCCGGCCACGATGGAGAACCACGGCGACCGGCCGGAGGTGCGGCAGGCGCTCGCGACGGGCGAGGGGGCAGCCCAGCGGCACAGCAGCACGCTCGGAGTCGATTTCAGCTACGTTGCGAGGACGGTCTTTGCCGGCGGCGGGCCGCCCGTCGTCGTGCGCGTCGCGCAGCCGCTCGCCGCCATCGACTCCACCCTTTCCGACATCACCCGTTCCATCGTGACCGCGGTCATCGTAACCGGCGCGCTCGCTGCTCTCCTCAGCCTGATCGTCGGCAGCGCCATCGTGCGGCCCCTGCAGCGTCTAGCCGTCGCCGCCCGGAACTTCGGCTCCGGCGACCTGAAGGGTCGCGTGAGCCCGCGGCCTTCGGGAGAGGCGGGCGAGGTTGCCGACGCCTTCAACCAGATGGCGGAGGACCTCGACGAGATGATGAGCAGTCTTTCCGAAGAGCGCAGCCGCCTCAGGGCTGTGCTCGATAGCAGCTCCGATGGCGTGGTGGCGCTTGACGCCGAAGGAAGCGTGACCCTGGTGAACCGCGCCGCCGAGCGCCTGCTGGGGAGGCAAGAGGATCTGCTGGGCCACTCCCTGGCGTGGGCGCTCCCCGACGACGGGGCCCTGAGGGCCGTCCAGGCGAGCCGCGAGGGGAAGAGCCGCGAGACAGCCGTGGTCGAGCAATCGGGCGGCCGTTCGTTGCTGCTGACGGTCGAGCCGATAGCGGACGGCGGCCGCTGGGTCTCGCTGCTGGTCCTGCGTGACATAACGGAGAGCAAACGCCTCGAAGAAACGCGCCGCGACTTCATCGCCAACGTCTCGCACGAGCTCAGGACGCCCTTGGCTTCCATCAAGGCGGTCATTGAAACGCTACAGTCCGGCGCGCTCGACGATAAAGCGGCGGCGCAGGAGTTCCTCGTCCGCGCCGACGCCGAGGTCGACCACCTCGCGCGGATGGTGACGGAACTGCTTGAGCTGTCGCGGCTCGAATCAGGGCAGGCGCCTTTCACGAAAGAGCCGGTGGACATTGGCCCTGTGCTGAGTCGGGCGGTAGAGCGGATGCGTCCGCAGGCCGAAAGGAAGGGTCTCCGCCTCGATCTTGATATCGCCCCCGGCCTGCCGACCATCGTGGGCGACGCTGAGCGCCTCGAACAGGCGACCGTCAACCTTCTCGATAATGCCGTCAAGTTCACCCCCGAAGGCGGGTCGGTGCGGGTATCGGCGCGGCTCGCAGACGCTGCGGTGGAGGTCGAAGTGACGGACACGGGGATCGGCATCGCGCGCGAAAAGCTGCCGCGCATCTTCGAGCGCTTCTACAAGGCGGGCAGCAGCCAGGTTGACCGCGGAACGGGCCTCGGCCTGGCGATAGTCAAGCACATCATCGAGTCCTTCGGCGGCACGGTCAGCGTCGACAGCACGGAGGGGCAGGGCTCGACCTTCCGCTTTTCCATCCCGGTCGCCGATAGCTAGCCTCATATTGTCCCTCAGCTTTTACCTCCTGTTTATCGCCGTTAACTAAACGTTTAAGGAAGACGGCTATCCTTCTTGTGAAGAAAAGAAAAGAGAGGAAAAGGAGACTACATGTCAGGACAGGGACGAAAAGGACACGGGCTCTGGCTGCCGGCTGTTCCCGTCGTTGCCGCCGTGGTGGCGGCTCTCTTATTGTCCGGCTGCGGAGGCGCCGGAACGACGGTCAGCGGTGACGGATCGAGCACCGTCTTCCCCATCACTGAGGCCGTGGCGGAGGAGTTCGGGAACACGCGCGATGACGTCGACGTGACTGTCGGTATCTCCGGCACCGGCGGCGGGTTCCAGAAGTTCTGCAACGGCGAGACGGATTTCAACGACGCCTCGCGTCCCATCCGTGACCAGGAGAGACAGGCCTGCGCCGGCAACGGCGTCGAACCGGTCGAGTTCCAGGTCGCCTTCGACGGGCTCTCGGTGATGGTCAACCCCGCGAACGACTTCGTGGAGTGCCTGACCGTCGACGAGCTGAAGCGCATCTGGGAGCCCGGCAGCACGGTCGATAGCTGGAACGACGTACGCCCCGAATGGCCCGACCGGCCGATCAGGCTCTACGGCCCCGGCACCGATTCCGGCACGTTCGACTACTTCACCGAGGTCATCGTCGGCGAAGAGGACGCCAGCCGCGCCGACTATCAGGCCAGCGAGGACGACAACGTGCTCGTGCAGGGCATCGCCGGCGACGAGAACGCGCTCGGCTACTTCGGATTCGCCTATTACGAGCAGAACGCCGACAGGCTGAAGCTGGTAGCGGTCGACGACGGCGACGGATGCGTCGCTCCCTCGCGCGAGAGCATCCTAAGCGGCGAGTACTCTCCGCTGTCGCGTCCGCTCTTCGTCTACGTGCGCGCCGACGCCCTCGAGCGCCCGGAGGTCGCCGACTTCATGCGCTTCTACCTCACTGAGGGTAGAGCGCTCGTACAGGAAGTCGGATACGTGGAAGCGCCCGACGAGGTGTACGAGGAAGGGCTGGCGAAGATACCGTAGGGGGACCAGCGGTTTTGACGGGAAGGCCCGGCTCTCACAGTCGAGGGGCCGGGCCGCATTCCTGAGGAAAGACGGTAAGGATGACCACTGGACCGGACATCCTGGGCGCGAGCCCGGCGAGGCGTGGCAACCTCCTCCACGGACGCTGGCGACGGCTGCGCGAGGCCGCGATAGGCGGCGTCCTCTTCCTCTGCGCCCTGCTCTCCGTAGGCGCCACCGCGGCCATAATCATTACGCTTCTCGAGGAAACCGTCGGCTTCTTCCGCGAGGTGTCGTTCGTCGAGTTCGTGACCGATACGCAGTGGACGCCGCAGTTCAAACCCCAGCACTTCGGCATTCTGCCCCTGCTTTCCGGCACCCTGCTGATAGCGGCGGGCGGAGCGCTGATCGCCTTGCCGGTGGGCCTGCTCACGGCCGTATTCCTTAGCGAGTACGCGCCTTCGTGGCTCCGCAGCATAGTCAAACCCGTCCTCGAGGTGCTCGCGGGCATTCCCACGGTCGTCTTCGGCTTCTTCGCCCTGACCTTCGTCTCACAGGAGGTCGTGCAGCGGCTCTTCCCAGGCACGCAAATCTTCAACGCGGCGAGCGCGGCCGCCGTGGTAGGAATAATGATCATCCCTCTCGTGTCCTCCCTGAGCGAGGACGCGATGAGCGCCGTGCCCCGCAGCCTGCGGGAGGGCGCTTACGCCCTGGGCAGCAGCCGGTTCGAGGTGTCGATGAGGGTCGTGGTGCCGGCGGCGCTCTCCGGCATCGTCGCCTCGTTCATCCTCGCCGTCTCACGCGCCGTCGGCGAGACTATGATCGTCGCCCTGGCGGCGGGGGCGACCCCCAACCTGACATGGAACCCGCTCGAGAGCGTGCAAACGATGACGGCCTATATTGTGCAGGTGAGCCTGGGAGATACGCCGCAGGGCAGCCTCGAGTTCCGCACCATTTTCGCCGTCGCGATGGCCCTATTCGTGATGACGTTGACGATGAACATCGTCAGTCAGTACTTGCTCCAGCGCTTTCGGGAGGTCTACGAATGAGCGTGGAAGAGACAACGTTCCGCCGCCGTCTGTTCGCGCGCAAAGCGACTGCCGCCGGCTTCTTCCTGCTTTGCGTCGCGGCGACGGGCTTCGCTATCGCCGTGCTCGCTGTGTTGCTGACCGACGTTACGCGGAGCGGCATCTCGCGCCTGAGCTGGGACTTCATCAACAGCTTTCCCTCCCGCAACCCCGATCAGGCGGGCATTAAGGCGGCGCTCTTCGGGACGCTGTGGATGATGGGGCTTACCGCCGCCTTCGCCGTGCCCGTCGGCATCGGCGCCGCGATCTACCTGGAGGAATATGCCTCGCGCAACTGGCTGAACCGCGTCATTCAGACGAACATCGCCAACCTGGCCGGCGTGCCGTCGATTGTCTACGGCATCCTGGGGCTGGCGATCTTCGTGCGGGCGATGGCGCTGGGCCGCAGCGTCCTCGCCGGCTCCCTCACGATGGCGCTTCTCGTGCTCCCCATCGTGATAATCGCCTCGCAGGAGGCCTTGCGCGCCGTGCCGGGCTCGATACGCGAGGCCGCGTACGCGGTCGGGGCGTCTCGATGGCAGGTGGTGTCCCGCCAGGTGCTCCCCGTCGCGATGCCGGGCGTGCTGACCGGCATCATCCTTGCCCTTTCGCGCGCCATCGGCGAGGCGGCGCCCCTGATCATGATCGGCGCGCTGGCGTTCGTCCCCTTCGTGCCGAGCAGCCCCGCTGACCATTTCACCGTCCTGCCGATCCAGATCTTCAACTGGGCGTCGCGTCCGCAGACCGCGTTCGCAACCAACGCGGCGGCTGCTATCATAGTATTGCTGGTCGTGTTGCTCAGCATGAACGCCGTCGCTATCGTGCTGCGCAACCGGTTCCAGTCGAGAACAAGAGGGTAGGCAAATGATGGTCCAGGAACAGGGACCCGCGGTCCAGGTCGGGCGCTACGCCGCACAGTTCTCCGAGCTTCGATCCGACGTCGAAGAGCCGTCTCTTGGCGAACCGATAATCGACATCCGTGGGCTCAACGTCTGGTACGGCGAGTTTCAGGCGCTGCGCGACATCACTTTCTCCATCCCCGGGCAGCGTGTCACCGCCGTCATCGGCCCGTCGGGCTGCGGCAAGAGCACGCTCATTCGCTGCCTAAACCGCATGAACGACCTCGTGCCCGGCTTTCGCGCCGGCGGCCTCGTCCTGTTCGAGGGTGAGGACATCTATGCCAGAGGGGTCGACCCTGTCGACGTTCGCCGGCGCATCGGGATGGTCTTCCAGAAGCCCAACCCGTTCCCGAAGTCGATATACGAGAACGTGGCGTTCGGCGCGCGGATCAACGGCTACACCGGCCGGCTGGACGACATCGTGGAACGCGCCCTGCGGCAAGCGGCGCTCTGGGACGAGGTGAAAGACATTCTGAAGCGCAACGCCCTTACCCTGTCGGGCGGCCAGCAGCAGCGCCTTTGCATCGCCCGCGCGCTTGCCATCGAGCCCGAAGTGATCCTGATGGACGAGCCCTGCAGCGCTCTCGACCCCGTGGCGACCCTCCGGATCGAAGACCTGATGCGCGATCTGAGCAAGAGCTACGCAATCGTGATCGTTACCCACAATATGCAGCAGGCGGCGCGCGTCGCCGACTTCACGGCGGTGATGATGATGGCGGCCGACAGGGCAGGCGAGATGGTGGAGTTCGGACGGACGCGACAGGTGTTCACCAACCCGCGCGACAAGCGCACGGAGGGTTATATCACCGGCCGCTTCGGCTAGACAGGACAAACGATGCCTCGCACGTTATTCGAACGCCACCTTGCTGAAGTCCAGGGCGAGATGCTCGTCATGGCTGATATGGTCGAGAAGGCCATTCAACGTTCCGTCCAGGCGCTGAAGGGCCGCGACGTCGGGCTTGCCCGGCAGGTCATCGCCGACGACCTCAAGATCAACCTTAAACGCTACGATATCGAGGAACGGTGCCTGGAGCTCATCGCCACTCAGCAGCCGCTGGCCGGCGACCTTCGCACCATCATCGCTGTCTTGCACATGATCGTCGACCTCGAACGCATGGGCGACCACGCTGAGGGAATCGCCAAGATCGCCGTCATGCTGGCCGACGAGCCCCCGCTGAAGCCCTACGTGGACATCCCCAGGATGGCGGACGCGGCCTCTCGCATGCTGCGGGAGAGCATGGAAGCGTTCAAGAAACGGGACGCCGACCAGGCGAGAGCGGTCATGAACGAGGACGACGAGGTCGACGCCCTCTACGACCAGGTCTACCGCGAGCTCCTGACGTACATGCTCGGCGACCCGCGCACGATTGAGCAGGCAACGCGCATCATCTGGGTGGCGCACAACCTGGAGCGGATCGGCGACCGCGTCACGAACATCTGCGAGCGCGCCGTTTACATGGTGACGGGGAAGATGGAGGAGCTCAACGTCTCCAAGTACTAGCCGTACTGCGGAGCACAGGCGCCGGCCCCGTTCTTTCCGACCCCTCGCTGGTTCACGCGTAGACCATGCGCGCCGCCTCACTTTGCGCTAGGATACCCTCATGACTATCCTGGCGACGCAGCGGCTGACCAAGCTCTACTCGGGCGTCACCGCGCTCGACTCGCTCGACCTGGAGTTGCAGCCGGGCATCATCGGACTCGTAGGCGCGAACGGCGCCGGCAAGAGCACGCTCATCAAGATCCTCCTCGGTCTCATCAAGCCTACCCGCGGTTCGGCCCGCCTCCTGGGGTTCGACGTAACACGCCAGGAAATCGACCTCCGCCGCCACGTCGGCTACATGCCGGAGCACGATTGCCTGCCCACAGACGTCTCCGCGACCGAGTTCGTCGCCCACATGGCGCGCATGAGCGGGCTGCCGCGCTCCGCCGCGCGGGAGCGCACCGCCGATACCCTTCGGCACGTCGGCCTGTTCGAGGAACGCTATCGCGAGATGGGCGGCTACTCAATGGGGATGAAGCAGCGGGTGAAGCTGGCCCAGGCCCTCGTCCACGATCCGCGCCTGCTGCTGCTGGACGAACCCACGAACGGACTCGACCCCGAGGCCCGCGACGATATGCTCGACCTCGTGCGCCGGACCGGCGAGGAGTTCGGAATGGCCGTCATCATGGCATCCCACCTCCTGGCGGAGATCGAACGTGTATGCAACTACCTCGTCGTGATCGATGCCGGGCGCCTCGTGCGTTCGGCGCCCCTCGCGTCATTCACGGAACGCAAGCAGGTCCTCGTTGTCGAGGTCGAAGGCGACCCGTCGACCCTCGTTGAGCGGCTGCGCGGAGACGGCCTCACCCTTCAACAGAAGGACGGGCGCATCCTCGTGGGTCTCGACAGTGAAAAGACGTACGACTTGATCCGCGACAGGATCGCCGAGCTCGGGCTGGGGCTGGTTCGCCTGGAGCAGGGCCGGCAGAGCCTGGAAGACCTCTTTCGCACTCCAGAGGCGGACGTGGACGATGTCGCGTTCAGTTGAAGCCGAAGGCAGCGTCTACGATCTGGGGTACCGGGGGTACGAGGGCATGCGGCTCGGCCGTCTTTACGCCGTCTTCTCCCTCTACATCGCCAGTTTCCGCGGCATCTTCGGCTTTGGCCGGCACACTTCCAGCAAGATACTGCCCTTCGCCCTGGCGGTCATCGCGCTGCTTCCGGCGGTCATCCAGCTCGGCGTGGTAGCGACGGTGGAAGTGATCGATTTCGACCTCATATCCGTCGACGATTACTACGAGTTCGTGCAGTGGCCGCTGGCCCTGTTTGTTGCCGTCGTCGCGCCGGAGCTGGTGGGACGGGACCAGCGCAACCACACCCTCGCCCTCTACTTTTCGAGGCCTTTGCTGCGCGACGACTACATCCTCGCCAAGTTCGCGGCGCTATCGACGGGGCTGCTCGTCATGGCGCTCGTGCCGGAAGCGCTGGTCTTCTTAGGGAATGCCATGGCGGAGAGCGATCCGTCGGACTACCTTCGGGAGAACTGGCAGGACATCGGCCCCATACTGGCTGGCGGCGCGATGATCGCCGTGCTCTGGTCGGGCATCGCTCTGGCAATCGGCTCGCAGACGGACCGGTGGCCGCTTTCATCGGGAGGGATCGTCGCCTATTTCGCCGTGAGCTGGATCCTGGCGTCGATCCTCATCAATGCCGACAGCGGCGGTGTGTTCAGGTACTCGCTCCTCTTCAGCGGCTTTCATGTCGTTCGGGCGTTCACCTTCTGGGTCTTCGGCGTGACACCGGAAGGGCCCCCCGTGGACGGCCTTGGGAGCGAGATCGCGCTCGCCGATGTGCCTCTGTTTGTCTACGCGTTGGCCGCGGTCCTGACGGTCGGGGTCGCCCTGTTCATGACGCATCTTCGCTATCGACGGATGAGCTTGTGATAGAACAACGCGAGACGCCGCCGGCCGCTACTCGGGCTGACGAACCTGTAATCAGGCTCGACAACGCTTCGCGCTGGTTCGGGAACATCGTCGCTGTCAGCGATGTCTCCTTCTCCATCGGCCCCGGCATCGTCGGCCTTCTCGGCCCGAACGGCGCCGGCAAGTCCACCATCCTCCAGATGATCGCCGGCTTTCTCAAGCCCTCGAGCGGCTCCGCCTCGGTCCGCGGCCGCTCTCCGTGGCGGAACGAGCAGCTTTTCCGCTACACGGGGCTGGTGCCGGAGCGCGAGGCGATCTACCCGTTCCTGACCGGGTACGAGTTCGTTCTCCTCAACGCCCGGCTCCACAGGCTGCCTGACCCGGCGGCGGCGACGGCCCGGGCGGTTCGGACGGTGGAGATGGAAGACGCCCAGCACCGCGCGACGGGCGGCTACTCAAAGGGGATGAAGCAGCGCATCAAGCTCGCCAGCGCCCTCGTTCACGAGCCTTCGCTCTTGCTGCTCGACGAGCCGTTTAACGGCGTCGACCCCGCCCAGCGGCTGCGCATGATGAGCATCTTGCGAGGCCTCGCCGCGACGGGCTGCACGATTGTCTTCTCGTCGCACATCCTGGAGGAGGTCGAGCGTCTGGCGGACAACGTGCTTGTCATCGTGTCGGGGCGTCTTGCCGCATCGGGCGACTTTCACCGCATCAGACGCCTGATGACCGACCGTCCGCATACGTTTGTGATCCGTTCGAGCGATAACCGCAGACTCGCCGCGGCGCTCGTTGAGATGCAGTGGGTGCGGGGGATCGAACTGGTCGATGGCGGCCTGAGCGTCCGCGTCTCCGATTTCGGCGCGTTTACGCTACGTATTCCGGTCGTCGCCAGGGAAAGCGGCGTAACGCTCTACGAGCTGGTACCGGCCGATCAATCGCTCGAAAGCGTATTCTCGTACCTGGTGAACCGATGAACAGAGAGATACTGATACTTTCGCTGCGACAACTGCTGGGCAAGCGGCGCACCCTGGCGCTGGTCGCGCTGGCCCTGCTCCCGCTTCTGGTCGCGCTCGTCTTCAGAGCGGGAGACTCCGAAACCGATCCCGTCGACTGGACGGCGAACACGCTCCTGAACGGCCTCATCGTTACCACGGTGCTGCCGCTGGTTACGCTCGTCCTGGCCACGACATCGTTGGGGATGGAGATCGAGGACGGCACCATCGTTTACCTGCTCTCGAAGCCGCTGTCGCGCGCGCACGTGATCACCGCCAAGCTGGCCGCATCGTGGCTCCCCGCAGCCGCCCTCGTCTCCCTCTCGGCGGCGGCTTCCGCGGGCATCGCCCTTCAGGGCTCGGGGTACGGCGTTCTTCCGGCCTTCGTCATCGCCCTCGGTCTCGGGGCGCTGGCCTACTCCGCCGTCTTCCTGCTCCTCAGCCTGTTGACGGCGCGGGCGCTGGTCGTCGGGCTGATATACGTCTTCATCTGGGAAGGGCTGGTAACCGAGCTTTTCGAGGGCACGCGAATACTCAGTGTCCGCCAGTACACTCTCGGCGTGGCCGATCTGCTGACGAATGTCCGCGCATTCGAGGCCAATCTGGATGGGGTCGGCGCGCTCGTGCTGATGGCGCTCGTCACGGCGATCGTCGTGGCCCTCACCATCCGCCGTCTCAACCGCTTCGAGACGCGGACGCTGTTCTGACCTCACGGGGAGCAGGCAGTTTCGGTTGACGGGTACATGGGCGGTGCTAAGATCGCGGTACCGGGCCGACGGGCTCCTCGCCCGTTTCCCAACTGATTAATCCCGGATAGCATGAGGCTGTTCCGCGTCCCGCCGCCGTACGCTGATCAAGGCAGAGAGATGAGAAAGCAGCCTCTGGTCTTCCTCGCGATAGCCGTCGCCGCCCTCTTCGCTGCGGTGGCGTTCCCATCGCTCGACCCGGCGGCCGCCGACGGCCGGCGCTATCTGGACGAGGTCTTTCAGTCCCTGACGGTCACCCGCGACATCCCTTATGGGCAGGCGCTGGATCACCACGGCGTGGCGCAGACCCTATACCTCGATCTCTACGAGCCGGCGGGAGACATCGAACCGCTTCGTGCGGCCTTAGTGTGGGTCCACGGCGGGAACTTCAACAGCGGCGACAAGGCGGGCGCACTGGACGTGGAGATGTCGACCCGTTTCGCCAAGCGGGGCTACGTCGTCGTCTCGATCAATCACCGCATCCGTCCCGAGATCCCGACGTATGACCCGCCCGAGCCGCAAGCCGTCGTCGACGCGCAGCACGATGCCCAGGCGGCAGTGAGGTGGCTTCGCGCCAATGCCGTCGCCCGGCGCGTCGATCCGGAGCGTATCGTCATCGCCGGCTACTCGTCGGGCGGTACTGTCGCCCTCCTTGTCAACTACAACGCCGGCGACGCGGGCGAGAGCGGCAACCCCGGCCATCCTTCGGGGACGTCGCGTTGCGCCGCCGTCGGAGGCTGGATCGATGTCTCGCTGATCGAGACAGGCGAGCCGCCGGCGCTCATCGTTCACGGCACTCTCGATGCGAAGCCGTTCGTTCCCTACAGCGCCGCGCTCGCGATCGTTGAGAGAGCGGAGCAAGTCGGGGTGACCGCGGAGTTCCGTCCGGTGGAAGGCGTGGGACACGGCCTGTTTACAGACCACAAAGAGGAGATCGTCGCCTGGATGGCCGACTTCTTCTACCGCGGTCTTCCGACCGGTCCTTCGCGCATCGGGGGGACGGTGGACAACCCCCGGCCCGAAGCTCCACCTGAGGGAGACGGCGGGGGCATGCCGGCTCCCGCCGTAGCGGGGATTGCGGCGGCGGCTTCGGGCGGCGCGGCCGCGCTGGCGGCCGCCGCGTGGTATGCAAGGCGGCGCCGCCCTGTTCCACCCACTGAGACCCCCCTGCGCAGGACGCGCTGACCCGCTGCACCGCGGGTGCCCGGCCAGCGCATTCTTCCGCAAGATAAGAGAGGAGACCCCCTTTACGGAGCCTCCTCAATCAGAAACGCGAACTCGCGTCGCTCTAAGGGCAAGCAGCGCTACTTGACCGGCGTCTTTTCCTTGGGCTGATACCGCGTTGTGGCGTCTACCAGCGCCTCGCGGTCTCCGCCGCTCATCCCGGCGATGTAGCGCAGCAGCTTCTTCCGCGCCTCCATGTTGTACTGCGTGGTGATTGCAATCTGCTCCATTACAG
This sequence comes from Dehalococcoidia bacterium, assembly GCA_030018455.1. NCBI lineage: Bacteria > Bacillati > Chloroflexota > Dehalococcoidia > Dehalococcoidia bacterium. The sequence goes on along the minus strand of JASEFU010000001.1, from coordinate 406,479 downwards.
GCGACCCGCCGCCGTGGTAGGAGCCGATGTTGTGGATCCCGCCCGCGGCGGAGCAGAGGATGTCGCCCAGGTAGCGCCAGAACTGCGCCTGGTCTTCGACGTCCATTGTGGGGCTCCGCTTTGTGTACTTGCGGAGCAGATCGCCGGTCTCCGGGTTCGCGAAGTCGCGCTCGTAGGGGAAGGTCGCCGTCACGCCGCCGGAGATATCGCAGAGGATCTCGGCTTCGCGGAAGACCGCCTCGCCGGTCAAGCAGCGGCCCACATTGCAGTAAATCGAGTTGGGGATATAGGAGCCGGGGCCGTAGGGCACGAAGCCGACGCCGGGCATGTAGACCTCCGGCTTGCCAAGGTCGGAGGCAGTGTAGCCGGCGGCGTACCCCAGCTCGGTGGTCATGATGATCTCCGCCAGCTTCTCCCGCACGTGCGGCGCCTTCTGAATGTTGTTCACTTCAGCAGCGAGGGCGGCCGCGCCCAGGATCAGGTCGCCGATGGCAGGCTTGCAGCCGGAGTAGGAGTGGCGGTGGAACAGGGCGAACAGGAGAGCAAGCACCCCTCCGTGCTGCCATTCGCCGGCGAGAAAGACCCGCTCCCAGGGGACGAAGCAGTTATCGAAGATCACGTAGGAGTCGGTCGAACCGGGCACGAAGCCGCGCTTGTAGATCTCCCTCGGCCGGAGGTTGTGGATTGTGACCACCTGCTTCACGCCTTCCCAGTCGCCGGGGACGGCGAAGGCGACCGCATAGTCCTTGTCCTCGGGGCGCAGGGCCCTCGTGGGCACGACCAGTATCTCATCGGCCACGGAGGCTTCGGAGATGTGGAGCTTGCAGCCGCTGACGACGATGCCGTCCGGGAGGCGTTCTTTGATGTGGACGTAGGCGTCGGGGTCGGGCTGATCGGCGGGCCGCAGCATGCGGTCGCCCTTGACGTCGGTCTGGGCGCAGCAGCCGACCAGGTCCTCCGTCTGGAAGCGGATAAGCCACTTCTTGAAGTTCTCGTGGTAGTTGGTGGTGCCGTCGTTGGACTTGTCGGCTTCGTAGGATACGTTGTAGATGGCGTTCGTGGCGTCGATCCCCATGCAGCGCTGAATGCAACCGCCGATCTTCTGGCAGAGCATGCGGGTCATGTCCTGCTTCCTGTGCAGGTCATCCGTGTTCTGATGAATGTGGGTGAAACGGTTGATCCGCTCTCCGGTGAGGTGAGAGATGGCGGTGCACAGTTCCTGGTTCTCCGGCCTGGCCGCTTCGTCGAACGTAGTGCCGATAGTGTTGAGGCAGTCCATCTGCAGCTCGTCGGTGCGGTCGATGAGTTCGCCGTTGAAGTAGATGTTGCGCCGCATCTTGGCCAGTCCGCGGATGTACTCTTCTTTGGTCCTCATGTCTCCTCCCTTCTTGATGTGCATCCCTCAGTGTTGTCGCCGCAAGCCCTGCACCCGGCTTTGCCGCGCGGGTCGGGACTCCCCCGGGCCCTGCCGTCGTTCCAGAGTGGACGCGGCACGGATTCACTATAAACCCGCCTTCCGGACACGTACAAGCTCTTCCAGCGACGCGTTTCTGGCTGTAAGAGGCAGGGCTTTCGGGTCGGCCCCGACGCTAAAGCGAGCCGAGGCCGCAGCAGATGAGGTCGCACGAGGACTGCGGAATGGACGAAGGGCTTCCCCGGCCGGCCATCCGGGCGTCGGCGAGGGGCGAGGGCGCTATCCGGGCGCCAGCTCTTCCTTCAGCGCCTTCTTGATCACCTTGCCGGTAAGAGTCTTGGGGAGGCTGTCGCGGAAGATCACCTCGCGCGGCGTCTTGTAGCTGGCCAGGCGCGCCTTGCAGAACTCTTGCACCTCCTCGGCCGTCAGCGTTTCCCCCGGCCGGGTCACGACGACAGCCATCACCTCTTCGCCCCAGATCGGGTCGGCGCGGCCGATCACTGCCGCCTCCGCGATCTTGGGATGGGTGAACAGCACCTCCTCGATCTCGCGCGGGTAGATGTTCTCGCCGCCGCGGATGATCATCTCCTTCTTGCGGTCGACGATGAAGAAGTAGCCGTCCTCGTCCATATAGCCGACATCGCCGGTGCGCACCCAGCCGTCGACGATTGTCTCGGCGGTGGCTTCGGGGTTGTTGTAGTACCCCTGCATGACGTTCGGCCCCTTGACCACAATCTCGCCTCGCTCTCCCGTCGGCAGCTCGTTCATGTTGTCGTCCACGATCTTCATCGGCTGGCCCCGCAGCGGCAGGCCGATCGACCCCACCTTGCGGATGCCCCAGTACGGGTTGATGGACGAGACGCAGGTCGCCTCGGTGAGGCCGTAGCCCTCCATTATGCGCAGATTGAACGTCTCCTCAAACCGCTCGAAGACGTCGAGCGGCAGGGGAGCGGCACCGCAGACGACGTAGCGCAGCGAGCTCGTGTCCAGCCCTTCCGGTCTCGGGACGGCCAGCAGGATTCCCAGCATCGTGGGCACGGCCGAGAACGTGGTGGGGCGAAAACGCTGTACCGTTTCCCAGAAATCGCTGGGGCTGAAGCGCTCCCACATGGCGACAGCGCCCCCCACGTAGACCTGCGAAAGGGTGGTGAGCTGGGCGTTGACGTGGAAAAGGGGCAGTATGAGCCCCAGACGCTCGTTGCCCGGCTGCAGGGGCATCACCTCGACCGCCGCCATGGTGTCCCAGACGTAGTTGAAATGGGAGAGCATCGCTCCTTTGGGCCGGCCGGTCGTGCCGGAAGTGTAGACGATCGCGGCCAGGTCATCGCGGGCCAGGGGGACCGGATCGAGGGTGGAAGGCTGGTCCATCAATTCCCCGAAGGCCATCGCTCCCGGCGCTTCGCCCTCGAGGCAGACCACCTGCCGAAGAGCGGGGCATTGGTCACGGATAGCATTGATTGTATCGATCAGCGCCCGGCTGGTGACCGCGACCACTGCGCCGGAATCGCTGAGGACGTGGCGCACCTCGTCGCCCTTAAACATGGCGTTGACGGGCCCGAATACGGCGCCCAGCTTGTTGATGCCGAACCACGTGTAGAGGAACTCCGGACAGTTGGGCAGATAGACCGATACGACGTCTCCCTTGCCCACGCCCAGCGCGCGCAGCCCGTTCGCCACGCGGTTCGCCCGTTCGTCGAGCGCGCGGTACGAGACCTCCTCATCCCGCCAGTAGATAAAGGTCTGGTCGGGCCGCTCCGCAAGGTTCAGCTCGAGCAGGTCGCGAAGATTCTCAGGGGTTTTCAGCGCCATGGCCGGGACCTCACTTCCTCACAGACCGGGCAACGCTAGGCCGGCGTGAAATACTCGATGTCGGTTATCTTCCCTTCGCGCTGGTCGCGCCAGACAGCCTGCAGGCGCATCCCGACGCTCAGCGCCTTCTTGGCTGCCTCCAGGTCCTGCAAGTCAACGCCGCCGACGTAGTGGATAAGGCCGGTGTCCGCGCCGTCGAGCTTTATTACGCCGACGCAATAGGGTGGAGGAGGAAGGCTGGTGAACTGGGCGTAGACGATGGTGAAGGTCTCCAGGGTGCCCTTGTCGCCCACCTCGACCCACTCTTCGACGGGCACGAAGCACCGTTCGCAGAAGCTTCTCGGCGGCACGAGGACGCGCCGGCAGCTCGGGCACCGCCCTCCCACGATGCGCTTGTTCTCCTTCAGTTCGCGGAAGAAGCGAGAGGCAGCCTGGCCGGCGGTGTGACGGTAAGGGATGTCCCACCGGCCGTCGATTGTCAGAGGTTCTTCTTGCTGAGAGGTCATGGCAGCATCCTCCGAAGGCCTACGGGGCCTCGCGGTCCAGAATCATCAGCGTGTGAAACCCGATTGTCGCGCCCCACGCGTGGGCCAGTGCCTTCTTCACGTTGGGCACCTGCCGTTTGTCGGCCTTGCCCATCACTTGAAGCGCCGCCTCCGCCACGCGAACGAGCCCTGACGCGCCGATGGCGTTGGTGCTCAGAACGCCGCCGGAAGGGCATACCGGGAGCTGCCCGTCCATGGCCGTCACGCCCTTTCGCACCATCTCCGCGCCCTTACCCGGCTCGCAGAAGCCGAGCGCCTCATATTCGAGGATCTCCTGGATGGTGAAGGCGTTGTACAGCTCGGCCACGTCGAATTCCCGTAGAGGGTCGTCCACCTTGGCCATGCGATAGACGCGCCGGGCCAGCATCGCCAGGCTGTCCCAGTCCTCGTACCAGGGGCGGTCGCCGGCGAAGTAGTTGTCGGTGATCTGGCCCGCGCCTGTGATCCACGCCGGCTGTGGGGCCAGCCTGCGGGCCTTCTCCTCCGAGGCGAAGACGATGGCGCACGCCCCGTCGGAGGACGGGCAGCAATCGGAAAGCCGCAGCGGCCAGGACAGCATCGGCGAGCTGAGGGCATCCTGCACACTGAACTTGACGCGCAGGTGCGCGTAAGGATTGTTCATGGCGTTCTCGTGGTTCCTGACCGATATCAGAGCCAGGTCCTCTTCGGTCGTGCCGTAGTAGTGCATGTGGCTGCACGCCTGGATGGCAGCGACAGTGATGGCGCCCATCCCGAAGCCGCGCTCGTAAACGGGGTCGACAGCGGTGTTGAGGACGAGCTGCGCCTCCAGCGTCTCGCCCACCCTTTGCGAGGCGACCGCCAGCACGACGTCGTACAGGCCGGAAGCGACGTGATAGTAGGCTGCGAGAGCCGTCGAGCCGCCGGTCGTCCCGCCCGTGCTTATCTTGAGATACGGCTTCCCGAGCATGCCCGCGGCCGCGCAGGCGTCCACGTTCCATTTCTCCGGCGCGTTCAGGCCATCGAAGGGGTCCATGGAGCCGTACACGACGGCATTCACGTCGTCGGGGGTAACGTTCGCGTCCTGAAGGGCAGCACTCGTCGCCTCATACACGAGCTCAGGGTACGCTACGTCTTTCCGCCAGCTCGAACAGCGGGTCAGACCGACGCCGGCAATGGCGACGCGCCGCGGCATCGCTCACCTCCCCCTCAGGACTACTACGCCGTGCGTTTGCGCGACCGACCCCGTCAGGGCGCTCACGCCGTGAGCGAGGGCCGTCCGCGCCTCGACCTGGCGGCCATCGGCGCGCCCCAACACCTGAAGCGCCGCTTCCGCTACCCGCACGAGGCCGGTCCCCGCTCCGATGTTAGTGCTCAACGCGCCCCCGGACGGGTTAACGGGCAAACGGCCCCCCATTGACGTCGCCCCTTGCTCGAGAAGCGCCGCCGCGCCGCCTTCCGGGGCCCATCCCAACGCCTCGTAGGTCATGAGCTCGTGATAGGAGGTCACGTCGTGTATCTCGGCCACGTCCAGTTGCCCGAGGGGATCGTCGATGCCGGCCATCGCGTACGCCGCCTCCGCGGCCTGGGCCAGAGCGTCGAGCCGCCAGAGGTCAACGGCGCCGATGTGGTACGAGCTCGTGGCCCAGCCGATGCCCTCGACGGTGGCCCAGCGGGCGCTGATCCGCTTTGCCCTGTCTTCAGAACACAGGACGAGGGCGACCGCGCCCACCGATTTCGGCGCGCAGTCGAGCGCATGCAGAGGCCAGGCGACCATCTCTGAGGAAAGCACCTCCTCCCGGGTGACCGGCTTCTGGAGATGTGCGCAGGAGTTGTTCGCGCCCTGCCGCCGGTTCTTCTCGACGACGGCCGCCGCCTGATTCTCGCCGACCCCGTAGCGGGAGGCGTAGGAGGAGGCTTGAAGGGCGAGAGCGGGCGTCGCGCTCATGCCGAGCGGGCGATAGAAGAAGGGGTCCATCGCCACGTTGCTCACGAGCTCCGTGGGCGCCTCGGCGTGCCCATGGCCCATCACCAGCGCCGTGTCGAAGGCGCCGCTCGCGATCCGCATGTAGGCGTAGGCGAAGGCTAGAATGCCGTCGTCCGCGACCTTGGCGGAGTCTTTCAAATAGCCGCCGGCAGCGGGGACGAGATGCATGTCGGAGATGGTGCGGCCGTCGAGGACGTCCCAGCCGGAGGCGAGCACGGTATCGATGTCGCCTCGCGTCAGGCCTGCGTCCTCCATGGCGGCCTTCGCTGCGTGGAAGCCGAACTCATGGTACGCGAGGTCGCCGCCCGGGCCGCGGTGATGCGTTTGACCGATACCGACGATACATACTCTGCCGCTCACGCGTCTCCCTCCGCGCGTTAGGGGCCGGCGGATGCAGCGGGTGTCACCCTATCGAACGTGGCACGAGTGTAGCGATTCCCATCAACATCGTCAAGCGATGCGGCCGTCCGGTGTGGAGCGAAAGGTCCCCCAAAGCGGAAGGTGATAAGGGCGGCGAGAGGAGCTACTCCTGCGTTTCCCCCGTCTCATCGCAATGGGCCAGGCGGTTGTGGACGGCCGCTACCAGTTGCGAGAGCTGCTCCGCGCATCGGTGGTACGCTTCGAGGGTCCGGCCGAAGGGGTCGTCTACGTCGACGCCTGTGCCGGCGTACTCGCCGAGCACCCTGACCTTGCCCTTCGCGTCGGGGAATGACGCCACGACGCGCCCCCGCTGGACCGTCGACATGGCGAGGACGAGGTCGGCCCTGTCCATGAGCTCCCTCGTGAGCCGGCGGCTGCGATGAGAGGAGATGTCTATGCCCAGTGTCCGCATTACCGCGCAGGCGTTATCGGTTGCCGGGACGCCATTGCCGGCGTGGAGACCGGCGGACTCCGCGCGTAGATTCGATTGAGCGGCGGAAGCCGCCTTGTTGAACAGCGCTTCCGCCATCGGGCTGCGGCAGGTGTTCCCCGTGCATACAAACAGGATCGTTTTCTCAGGGCGCATTGGATCCGTTGCCCTAAGTTGCCATTTGTTGGCATTAGCGGTCAACCCTGGCCGGAAGCGACACCGACTGGCGAGATTCAAGGGGTACCTTACGATCCCCGAAAAGATCGGATAAAATGCTGTCGGCGCGCCGCCGTCGAAGCGCGACCCGCCGGACGCTCGAACGGAAGCGCGGCCCCGTGTCGCGAAGTATTGAAGCTGGAAGGAGCGCCGCCAATGACGTTTGGGCAGACGGTCCAGGAGGAACTCGCGCGCAGGCTGCTCCTGGGAGAACTGATAGCTCGAAACGCCCGCAAGTTCCCCGATAAGGAAGCCCTCATATTCGGCGACACTCGCCTCACCTACCGGGAGTTCAACGGCCGGATAAACCGCCTGGCTCACGCCTTCCTGGAGATGGGTGTCGGCAAGGGCGAGAAGGTCGCGCTTCTCATGACGAACTGCAATCAGTACCTTGAGTGTTACTTTGCCCTCGCCAAGATTGGGGCGGTAGCGGTGCCCGTCAATTTCAGGCTCCATCCGGAAGAGATCACCTACATCGTCAACAATGCCGATGCCGTGGCCGTCGTGATCAGTGAACAGTTCGCGGACACTGTGAAGGGGATTACGAAGGACCTGCCGCTGGTCCGGCAATACATATCCGTTTCGAGGGAGCCGGTGGAAGGGATGCTCCACTACGAGACCCTGATCCGCGACTATCCGGAAGAGGAGCCGCTCGTCCTTGTCGATGAGGACGACGCCGCATTCATCATGTACACGGCAGGGACCACGGGCAGGCCTAAGGGCGCGGTGATAACCCATAAGGGCCAGGTTATCATGTGGCTCCTGGCCTCTTTGCAGGTGACCTCTGAGCCCGGAGTGGGCAATCTGTGGGACTTCCGGGTCTGCTCGCCTCCGCCGCTATACCATCTCGCTTCCTTCGGCTACTGCCAGGCGCATCTCCTCGTCGGCGCGACGGTCGTCCTGCCCACCCAGACGTTCGACCCGAACGAGATCATGGAGATCATTGAGCGAGAGAAGATCATATCCATCCTCCTCATTCCTGCCATGGCCAGCTTTCTCCTGCTGCTGCCCGACATAGAGAAGTACGATTTCAGTTCGCTCAAGATATGGGTTTCCGGCGCCGCCGTCCTTCCTACCCAGACGCGCAGAGCGATGACGGAGCGATTTCCCGGCCTTCTGGTCTACGATTGCTTCGGGCAGACCGAGACCGGCGCCCTCGTCTCCATAATCGGGCCCTCCGAGAGCGAGCGGAAGGTCGCTTCTGTCGGTAGGGGCCTCCCGCTCATTGAGATCCGCGTGGTCGACGACGAAGACCGAGACGTCCCCGTCGGCGAGATCGGGGAGGCCGTCTACCAGGGACCCAACATCATGAAGGAGTACTACAAGGACCCGGAGGGAACAGCCCGGGCCATGAGGAACGGGTGGTTCCATTCCGGAGACATGGTGCGACGCGATGAGGAAGGTTACATCTACATCGTCGACCGCAAGACGGACATGATCATCAGCGGCGGGGAGAACGTCTATCCCGCCGAGGTGGAAGAGGTGCTCTACCGGCACCCCAAGATCCTGGAGGCGGCCGTCATCGGCGTCTACGACGAGCAGTGGGGCGAGGCGGTGAAGGCCGTGGTGGTGCCCAAGCCGGGCGAGACTCTGACCGAAGAAGAGGTCATCGAGTTCTGCAAGCAGCACCTCGCAAGCTACAAGAAGCCGAAGTCGGTCGATTTCACCGACGCCCTGCCGCGAAACCCGACGATGAAGGTGCTGAAGACGGTGCTGCGCGAGAAGTACGGCAAGGCTGTTAAGTACTAGGAGGCCGCGTCTCCCCTGCAGCAGCGTTTCCCCATGCCGTTCTGAGCGGAGCCGCTCATGCGCCGCCGTCCCCAGAACGCGGCCAGACCGCCGCGCGCATCCTTTACTCCGGTTGCTCCTCGTAGCCGGGAGGTGGCGTCGGTGTTACGCAGTCTTCCGTTGACTCAAAGCCGAACGGCTCGCCGAAGGGCTCCCACCTGAACGTCGGCGGGTCGGTCGAGCGGTCCACAGTGGCCCGCAGGTACACCTCCACCTCGATCGGCCGGTGGTCCGTGGGGCTCATGCTCGAGGGCACCATGCAGGCGGAACACTGGAATTTGCACATCGATTCCGCGGCGTCAAGGAAGGACTCGCGCGTCAGGTCCGGGCCCGTCTGCTTGAGAATGTGCACCATGTATTCGCCGATGAACTCGCCGAGGAGGGTCAGGTTGTCCACCGCGACTCCCGGCGCATACTTGGCCATGATCTCGTGGTGCTTGGCGATGCCCGGGTTGTCGGTCTCGAACGCCTGGTGTCCGAACACCACCGACACCGCGCCTTCGATGTTATCGTACCCGGAGAGGGTGGCGACGACCTCGACCGCGTCCACGCCGCTGATGACGACGGGGACGTCCCAGCTCAGGGTCTCGCGGGCGACCTTGAAACCGCTCGCGGCCTGGACGGGCATGGTGTAGAAGGCCATGACGTCGACGTTTGCCGCCTTCAGACGCTGGATCTGGTTGGTGACGTCGTTCTGCGTTTCATCGTAGTACTCGACGACGAACTCCATGTCGCCGTCGTTTTCCTCCACGCCCATCTTCAGGCCTTTCTCGCCCTCTTTCCCGAAGTCGTCGTTCTGGGCGAGGATGCCCAGCTTCTTGCCCTTGAAGTTCTCGGCGACATACTTGCCGAGCAGCCGCCCCTCGGTGATGTAGTCAACGAGGAGGCCGAAGCGGTTTCGCGCAGCAGGCTCGGTCCATTTGGTGTTGCCTGTGAGGATAAACATGTCCGGCACGCCGTTTTCCTCCAGGTACCGCCAGACGGAGCTGTGGGCGGCGGTGCCGAGGCTCCCCTGGATGGCGAAGACCTTCTCCTGTTCCACCAGCTTCCGAACGGCCTCGCCGGCAACAGGGCCGCTGTACTGATTGTCCGCGACGATGAGGTTGATCTTCCGGCCGTAGATCCCGCCCTGATCGTTTATGTAGTCGTAGTACGCCTGCATGCCCTTGGAGATGGGCACGCCCCAGGCGGCGGCGGCGGTCTGGCTGAGGGGGAGCAGCGTCCCGATCTTGATTTCAGTGTCGCTTACGCCGGGCACCTCGGCGGATGGAGTCCGTTCGGCGGTGGCTTCAGGCGTCGCGCCGGGCGTGACGGCGTCTTCGTCTTCGCCTTCTCCGCAGCCCGCCGCCAGCAGCAGGGCTATTGTTATGGCGGCTGCCAGGAGCGAGGGCCATCGGCCCAAGACTGCTCGCATCGTAGTCCTCCTTGTGGTACAACCGGCAGCGTGCCGGTCCTGCCTCTTGCGGCCGTTTGTTGGCCTGAGCGTCGGCCGTGGCGATGGGTGGGCCGTATGGGCCTTTAAAGTGCCAATAATACATCCCGATCGCGCTGCGTCAAGTAGCTGGTTCAACTGCCGTCCTGCCGGGTCGCCCTTCAGCAATTCGACGTTCAGCCCGAGGTGGAATGTTGTCCGCGGGCGGAGTACAATCGCCTTTGTCGCGAGCGGCGGCGGGCCGGGCGTCGGACGATGATCGTCGCCTAGCCGGAGGCCGGGCCGCTGCGAAGACATGGGGGCGGTCGCATGGACTTTCGCTTCGGTCCCGAAGACGAGGCGTTCCGCAGGGAGCTGCGGTCCTGGTTGCAGGAAAACGTGCCGCCCGATTGGGAGGGCGTCTTTCTCGAAGAGGACGAAGAGGCCTGGAAGACCGGCCGGGCGTTCGTCAAGAGGCTGGCCGCGAAGGGATGGGTGGCGCCGGCCTGGCCAAAGGAATACGGCGGCATGGAAGCCTCCCCCGCCATGCAACTCGTCTACAACGAGGAGATGGGCTACCACCGGGCCCCCATCGGCTCGATTGTGCAGGCCGTGGGCTACATCGGCCCCGCGATCCTCTTCTTCGGCACCGAGGAGCAGAAGCGGCAGCATCTGCCTCCAATTAGCGCCGGCGAAGTCGTGTGGTGCCAGGGCTTCTCCGAGCCGGAGGCGGGCTCCGACCTCGCTTCCCTCACCACCCGCGCCGTGCGTGACGGCGACGACTACATCATCAACGGGAGCAAGATCTGGACCAGCAACGCCCATCGCTCCGACTGGTGCATCCTTCTCGCCCGCACCGACCCGGCGGCGGCCAAGCACAAAGGGATCAGCTTCTTCCTCGTGGACATGAAGGAAAAAGGGATCACCGTGCAGCCGATCGTCAATATGGCGAACGTGCACAGCTTCAATCAGGTGTTCTTCGAGGACGTGCGCGTTCCCAGCAGCGCCCTTCTCGGGCCGGAGAACCAGGGCTGGTACATCGCCGCGATGACCCTGGACCTCGAACGCTCCAGCCTCGTGGCGGCGGCAATCTCTATGGCCAGGCGCAACCTGGACGACCTCATCGGGTACTGCAAGGAAACGAAGGTCGATGGCAGGAGGCTGCTCGACAACCCTCAGGTCCGCCACAAGCTGGCGGAGCTGGCGATCGAGATCGAAGTCGGCAAGTATCTCACCTACCGCGTCGTGTCGCTGCACGCGAAGCGCGAGCCGGGCAGCATCGAAGCCGCCGTGTGCAAACTCTACAACACCGAGCTCGACGTCAGGGTATCGAACGCGGGCATCGAGATACTGGGGCTGTACGGGCAGCTCGAAAAGGACTCGAAGGGAGCGCTCTTCATGGGCCGCTTTCAGAAGTCGTACCTGTACGCCATCGCCATGCTGGTCGGCGGCGGCGCCTCGGAGATACAGAAGAACATCATCGCCGTGCGCGGGCTAGGCCTGCCGCGGGGATAGCGGAGTAGCCGGCGGTTGCCCGCAAGGAGGTGCGTGTCGTGAGTGAAGAGTCGTTCATCACCGACGAGTTGCGCGCGGCCGTCGGGAAGGAAGGGGAGCCTCTGACCATCGAAGTCGACAGGACGGCTGTCCGCATGTTCGCCCGCGCCGTGGGCCACACCGACCTCGTCTTCTACGACGAGGAGTATGCCAGGAGCAAGGGGCACCGCAGCATCATCTGCCCGCCCGGCTTCCTCGGGCATGCCATCCACACCCCTCAAAACCCTTCGGAGATTGTCGGCAGCTCCATCAGGCGGACTCCCGCTTTGCCGGGCCTGGAGATACGCAACATTCTCAACGGCGGCACGGAATTTGAGTACTACGGCGAAGACATCTGCGCGGGCGACGTCTTGAAAAGCGTGACCAAAGTCGTCGGCCTCCAGGAGCGAAAAGGCAGCCTCGGCCTGATGCTCTTCCTGACCACGGAGACCAACCTTTACAACCAGCAGGGGAAGCTGGTCGCCACCGAGCGCGACACCGCGATCATCTACTAGTAAGCGCCCCCGGGGGCTGTCCGGGCCGGCCGCAAGCGTCAGCAGCGTGAGCGAATGGGGGAGGACGGCGTCAGCCCTCCAGTATGACGAGCCCCTGCGATCCGTCTACCGTGATTATCTGCCCTGTCTCGATCACCTTCGTGCCGATCCTGGTGTTGACGACGGCGGGCCTGCCGAACTCCCGCGCCACTATCGAGCCGTGGGAAAGGGTACCGCCGATGTCCACAACAATGCCCGCAGCCATCACGAACAGGGGGGTCCACGCCGCATCGGTTACGGGCGCAACCAGGATTTCGCCGGGCCGGATCGCGGCATCGATCCGAGGGTCGAGTACAAGTCTCGCCGGACCCGTGACCCGCCCGGGCGCCACCGGCAGACCGCGAAGGACGTTGCCCTGAGATTCAGCGGTCGCCTCGCTGGCCAGGGGTGTCGGATACCCGGTGAAGGTTCCCGGGAGACGCACGTCTCGATTCTTGGCCTCTTCCGCTCTTCTGCGCCGTACCGCCTCCGCCGCCCCTTCCGGCGTGAGCCTGCCCTCCGCCAGGGAGATCGCCTCCTCCCACGTCAGGTAGAAAACGTCCCTCTCGTCGTCCAGCAGTCCTTTCTGGACGAGTCTCTCCGCCAGCGCCCGCATCACCCGGCGCGCACGGTCGTTTGCCCTGATCAGGAGCGACTTGGAATGCTCGCGCAGGCTGACGTACTTCTGGGCCTGCCGCAACGAAAACCGGAAAAGAGGACGCTGCCACCAATTCAGGCGGTTGAGGGCGCGGTGGGTGGCCAGCCGTCTCTCTTGCCGCTGCCGTTGTTCAATTTGGCGAGGATCACTGGATGCCGTCGCGCCGAGGTAGTTGCGGATAATAACAAGGAGAGAAGGGATGTCCTCCGACCAGGTTGCCGCAGACATGTCTCCTTCCATGACGCTGCGGTGTCCGTGCCGTTTGAGGAACGTTTTCAGGCGGCGCCCGAACTCTTCTGCGTTCACCCCTTCGAGCGTGCGCAGCCGGCGTTCGATTTCCCTTCCCTCTTTCGGCGCGAACGCCTCGGTCAGCCGCGGTGACGCTAGGACGATTCGCGAAAGGTTCCACAGATCATACGCGGGGCGGGCGCTCTCCACGCTCGCCCAGCCGCCCAACAGACAGTCCCGCAACGCGCCGGTCTCGTCACCGAGCCAGCGTCTGGTAAGGTGGCCCAACCGGGCGAAGGCAGAACCCGCGGCCGCGGACACAGCGATATGGACTCCTGCCTTCGCTTTCGACTCTCCACGACGGTTAATCATCAACGTGACGAGCTCATCAAGTCCAGACTGTTCCAGCGGTCTGACTTCCTCCTCGGCCTCCATTGTCTCCACATACTCCTGGAATCGGCGAACCTCGCGGGGCAACGTCAAATACACCCAGAGAACGCGGGGGAGGATCGCCGCGAGGCGAAGACGTTCCCGCAAGGGTCTGGGCCTTGCAAGTGCGTCGGTCTCGCCGGTGATCCCTAGGAATTGTTCATCCACTTCTCGAGCGCTGCCGCTGATCTGCTCGGCAGCCTCTCGCAACATGGAGACGTTCAAGAAGGGGCGCCCGTAGAAGAGACCGATGAAGGGGTCTCGATTGCTGGTCCTGATTCCCGCCCGTCGCATGAAGCTGAGGCGCGCCTCGTTGAGGACATCGCCGATGAGCGACCACGACATCGGCGATAACTGATCGGGAAGCACCTCCTGGACGTTGGCGGAGGTCCAGACCGTATCCTTGTCGGTGGGCGTGTCGAACTCAGATCGCCTTCCTTCTCCTGCCTCGGGCGAGACTCTCGGGATCATCTCCGCTCCTTCTCTTGCCCCCAGCCATCGTAAGCTGTTCTTTTCCCTGGGCCTGGATGCATCGTTACCCTGCTCGGCGCATAGGCCGTCAACTTCCGGAATTGACGATCCTGCAGCAATAAGGTAATACTTATCACATGTCTGACGTAAGCATAACAATGAACGGCGTTCCGGTCGGCGTCCGCGAAGGGAGCACCATTCTTGAGGCCGCGCGCGAGAGTGGAGTCCATATCCCCACGCTCTGTTATCTGGAAGGTCTGCCTCCGTTTGGGTCCTGCCGGCTCTGCGTGGTCGAGGTCGAGGGGTTCAGGACGCTAATCGGCTCCTGCCATACCCCTGTTGCGGAAGGCATGGTAATACACACGCACAGCCCCAAAGTCATCGAGGCGCGCCGCGCCCTCGTCGAGCTCATGCTGGCCAGCCATCCCGACAACTGTCTCGTTTGCGACAAGGCGAATCTCTGTGAGCTGAGAAAGATCGCCGCAGATCTCGACATCGGGCTGCCGCGGTTCAGGACAAGGAAGCACTACTATCCTGTCGAGGACGAGAACCCGCACATCGTACGCGATATGTCGAAGTGCATTATGTGTCGTCGATGTGTCGCTGCCTGCCGCGACCTCAAAGGTCAAGAACTGTTCAGCGTTGCCTACCGGGGGTTCGACAGCAAGGTTGTCTACGGGCTCGATGAGTCCGTGGGCAGCGAAGAGGCCTGTCGCGATTGCGATGTCTGTATTTCGCTGTGTCCCACGGGCGCCCTCAGCAAGCCGGTTCAAGTTCGCGAGAAGAAGAAAGGCCCGGCCCTGTTTGTGACGGGATGAATGGCTAAGAAAGTCACCCTCCACAGCGACACGTCGAACAACCTGCTTCTAGCGTTGCAGCAGGCGCAGCGCGAGTCTGGCTACCTGTCCCCGGCCTTGATGGTAGAGATCGCCCGTTCCCTGCGTCTCCCCGTTAATGCAGTCTACGGAGTCGCCAGTTTCTACTCGTTCCTCAACATGAGGCCGCCGGGCAGAAACGTAATCAGGATCTGCCGGAGCGTGCCCTGTTATCTCAAAGAGAATCGCGTGATCATCGAGACGGTGGAGAGGGAAATCGGGATCAGGCCGGGCGAGACCAGCGCCGATGGCAGGTTCTCCTTCGAGCTGACCAATTGCATCGGCCTCTGTGATAGAGCTCCGGCGATGCTTGTGAACAGCGATGCCCACGGCGACCTGACCCCGTCCAGAATAGTGCAGGTCTTGCAGAGCTACGAATGAAGCTCAGCCATTAATGAGGAGTCTCTCGTGCCGCAGACCAAGATCGTCTTGAGAAACTGCGGGTCCATTGACCCGACGCGCATCGACTCCTCCCTTGAAAGGGACGGGTTTAAAGCCCTGCAGAAAGCGCGGCAGATGACGCCTGAGCAGGTAATCGAAGAGGTAAAGGCGTCGGGACTGCGCGGAAGAGGGGGCGCCGGCTTTCCTTGCGGCACAAAATGGGAAGGGGCAAGGAAATCCCCCGGCGAAGAGAAGTACGTCATCTGCAACGCCGACGAGGGAGAAGTCGGCACGTTCAAGGACAGGTACATTCTCGAGAACGACCCGTTCACTCTCATCGAAGGCCTTGCGATTGCAGGCCACGCTATCGGCGCCGGACAGGGCTATATCTACCTTCGTCACGAGTACCACTCCCTGCTCGGCCTGCTGGAAAACGCCGTCGATCAGGCCACGCAGACGGGACTTCTCGATGGCTTTGACATCGCCATTCGAGAGGGCGCGGGCGCCTACGTATGCGGGGAAGAGTCGGCCCTAATGGAGTCGATCGAAGGACGGCGAGGCGAACCCCGCTACCGGCCGCCGTTCCCGACCGTGGCCGGGCTGTGGCGAAAGCCCACGATCATAAACAATGTGGAGACATTGATGAACATTCCCCAGATCATCCTTAACGGGGGCGCCTGGTTCTCCGGCATCGGGACGGAGCGGAGCAAAGGCACCAAGGTCTTCTCTGTGAGCGGCGATGTGGCGCGGCCCGGCGTGTATGAACTCGTGCTGGGGACCCCTCTGCGGGAACTCGTCGAGGAGCTGGCCTCGGCCTCCAACGTTAAGATGATGCAGATCGGCGGGGCCACGGGAAGAATCCTGCCTTATAACCTCATAGATACTCCCCTCGCCTTTGAAACCGTCCTCGGCGCAGGCGCCGTCACGGTGTTCGATGAAAGCCGGGATGTAATAGACATCGTCCACAAGACCATAGAGTTCCTGGCGGACGAGTCCTGCGGTAAGTGCACCCCATGCCGGCAGGGGACTGAGGTCATGGTCGAGACCCTGGAGAGGTTCTGTAGGGGCAAGGGGTCGAAAAAAGACATCAGGGCCCTGGAGGGGCTGTCTGAAACGATGATGCTCACTTCTCTGTGCGGCTTGGGACAGGCGGCGCCGTTCCCCGTACTGGATACCCTGAAGCACTTCAGAGAAGACTATGAGAAGCGGGCTGTAGACAACTGAGGCGGAATCAGCATGAAGACAATTACGGCACAAAAGCCTCTGGCCGAAGTCATGGGTTACATCGAGAGATGGCAGAGTGTCTACATAATCGGCTGCGGCACCTGCGCCACCATGTGTCGCACGGGTGGCAAAGCCGAAGTCATGGCCATGAAAGCCGAAATCGAGACCAGCGGCAAGAAGGTCACCGGCTGGATGGTCGTGCCCACCGCCTGCGACGAACTCGTTGCAGATGCGATGCGGGAGGAATCGGAAGACATCGCCGCCGCCGACTGCATCCTGGTGATGTCCTGTTCGTTTGGAGTGCAAACGATCAGCCTGCACCAAACAAAGCCGATCTATCCGGCGCTCGATACCCTGTTTCTCGGAATCGAGGACAGGCCCGGTCACTTTGTCGAAGTCTGTGCGCAATGCGGAAAGTGTGTACTGGGGCGGACCGCGGCCATCTGTCCCCTCGTCAGGTGCGCCAAGAGCCTGTTCAACGGGCCTTGCGGTGGGTCGTCCGGCGGCAAGTGCGAAATATCGGAGAACGTTCCCTGCGCCTGGCAGATGATCTACGACCGGCTGGCGGAGATGGGGCTTCTCGACGAGTTGGACGAGATCGAACCGGTGAAAGACTGGGACGTCAGCAGTTCCGGCGGGCCGCGGGCGGCTGATGTCGATGCCGAATGCGGGGTCGTTCCAAGGGCCGAGAAGGCCGAAGTGCAGACCACCTGAGTTCGCTTTCGCAAGAGGACGGCGGAAAGGTCAGCAGGCTTTGCGCCATGAACGAAAGAGTGCGGTTTGACTGGTACGGGCTCTCTAAGGGCGGGCGTGCCCCAAGGCCGCTACGCGCTGGTCCGGTCCCTTGATCCGCCCATCACTCCCTTCGGTGTTCCGTCTCATGAGAAGGCCAGAGAAGGCACGGCAGACCATTGAGCAGCCCAGCCGGAGACCCCGCGTTGTGAACGGCAAGATTCCGCCCGGGCTGGAGATCGAGCGGACGCCGGAAGAAGAGACGCTGGTGATGCGCCTCGGCGTGTTCAACAACATGAGGTGGGTTGCCATCCTCGGGGTCATCGCCGTCACTCTCATAGCCAGGTATGGATTTGACATTGGTTTCCCCACCGTGCCGGTCTATGTCGTCTGCGTCTTCATGGCCCTGTACAACCTCGTGTTGATGCAGCAGGTCCGAGCGCTGAGGAAAGTGCGCGCCGACCGGGTTATACCGCGCGTCCGGCAGTACGTATATATCCACATCGTGCTTGATATGTTTGCCCTCATCGTTCTGCTCCACTTCACGGGGGGCGTCGAGAACCCATTCGTCTTCTTCTTCGTCTTTCATGTCGTCCTGGCGAGCATCGGGCTCAGCTATCAGGTCGTCTATCTGCTGTCCACGATGGCGATCATCATGGTGTCGTTTCTGTTTGGCCTGGAGTATGCAGGCGCAATACCTCACGTCAATCTCGAGGGGTTTGCCGAGCCCGCGCAATACGAGGACGCGAGCTACAATCTGGCCGTGCTCACGGCTCTGGGCATCCTTCTCTACGGCACGGCCTATTTGACGACGGCTATTGCCGGCGAACTGAGGAAGAGACAGAGGCAAGTCGTGGCGTTGCGTGACACGCTACTCCAGGAGAAGAATGGAGAGCTGGAACGCGCCTCCACCTCGATAGCCAAACTCCAGGAAGAAAAGGCCCGGTTCCTGCACTTCATCGGGATTGCGGCCCACGACCTGAAAGCCCCGCTTACCGCCATCCAGGGTTTTCTATGGGTAATGCTGGGAGGGTTTGCGGGAGAAATCTCCGAAAAGCAGAGGAACATGCTGGAGCGGAGCACACTCCGGATCAACGAACTTCTGACCCTCATCAGCGATCTGCTGGACATCCCGCGTATTGAAACCGGCCAGATTGTTCAAGAAATGGAAAACGTCTGCCTGCGGGAGATAATCGACGGGTCCATCGAAGGTCAGCGCAACCTGGCTGAGGCAAAGGGCATAGACCTGATTGTCGACGTTCCCGATGAACTTCCCGCGGTCAAAGGCTCTTCCTCTCGATTGCAGCAGGTGTTTACCAATCTGATAAACAACGCCATCAATTACACCCAGGAGGGCGCGGTAACCGTATGCGCAAGGGAACGCCAGAGGGATTTGCTGGTCGAGGTTGTGGATACGGGGATCGGCATTCCTCCCGCGGATATGTCGCATGTCTTCGAAGACTTCTTTCGGGCAAGCAACGTGGAAACCAGGGGGACAGGGCTTGGGTTGTCCATTTGCCGGAGGATTGTTGAGGCTCACGGGGGCAAGATATGGGCGGAAAGTCCCTGTCCCGGGGCCAGCGGGGGTAGCAAATTTAGTTTCACGCTGCCCAAGCTGACCGATGCCAAAGGGAGACGACGCCGATGAAAGCAGGAACAAACCTGGAAAAGATACTCGAAAGCGGCAAGTTTGCGGTCACCGCGGAAGCCGGCCCTCCCAAGGGCACGAGCGCTGCCGTCGTGCGGAGAAAGGGGGAAGCGCTTCGCAACTGCTGCGATGCCGTCAACGTGACCGATAACCAGACGGCCATTGTTCGCATGTCCAGCATGGCGGGGTGCGTCCTCCTCAGGCAGGTCGGCGTGGAACCGGTGATGCAGATGGTCGTCAGAGACCGCAACCGGATAGCGCTTCAGAGCGACGTGTTGGGCGCAGTAGCCGTCGGTATCGGCAACTTTCTCTGCCTCTCCGGCGACCATCAGAAGTTCGGCAACCATCCCACCGCCAAGGGCGTCTTCGATATCGACTCTATCCAGTTGATTCAGATGCTGAAAGACATGCGGGATGAAAAGAAGTTCCTCTGCGGTGAGGACATCACGGGCGAAGTCCCCCTGTTTATCGGCGCTGCGGCAAATCCCTTCGCCGACCCGTTCGAGTTTCGCGTGAGAAGGCTGGCAAAAAAGGTCAAGGCCGGCGCCGATTTCATCCAGACCCAGGCGGTCTACGACGTGCCTAGGTTCGCCAGATTCATGGAGATGGTCTGCGACCGGGGCCTCGATAAGCAGGTGCACATTCTGGCCGGCGTCATACCCATCCGGTCTCTGGGTATGGCCCGTTACATGAGGGACTACGTTTCCGGCGTGACCGTGCCCGATGAGATAATCAGCAGGCTGGAGAAGGCGGAGAGCGCCAAAGATGAAGGGCTAAAGATAGTCCTCGAAATCATAGAGCAACTGAAAGAAATACCCGGCGTGCATGGCATACACATCATGGCTGTGGGCTGGGAAGAGATCGTCCCGGAGCTGGTAGAAAAGGCTGGATTGATGCCCCGACCTGTACTGTAATATTCACAGTACGGCAAGACGTACCAGGGCTGAAGTATAATGTGCCGAGGGAGGAATTATGGCGCACAAGATACTGGTCGTTGATGACGACCCGGATATTCTCGAGGCCGTCGCCTTGATCCTAGAGTCCCAGGGGTACGAGGTGATAACTGCCCGTGATGGAATAGAGGGCCTGGCCAGTCTTAGGGCCGAGCAGCCCGACCTCATGATCCTTGACCTGATGATGCCCAAGATGGACGGGTTTGCCGTCTGCAAGGAGCTTCAGGACCCGAGGTGGTCGAAGTACAAAGACATTCCGATTCTAATACTGACCTCGGTAAGGGAGGAGGCAAGCCGTCGGCGCTACGAGTTGGAGACAGGGCTCGCGCTTGACGTCGACGACTACGTCGAGAAGCCGATGTCCCCCGACGTTTTGCTCAAGAGGGTGAGCACGCTCATCAATAAAAGGAAGAAGTCGTGACATTGTCGGTCTAGGCTGTTGAGCTAAGGAGGCGCCTGTAGTGGAAAGAAAAGCCAGGATCCTGATCGTCGACGATGATGCCGATTTCGTTGCATCGACGAGGACCGTTCTGGAAAGCAAGCCTTACGAGGTGATCGTCGCGGTCAACGGCGACGAGGGTTTGCGCAAAGCGAGAGAAGAGAAACCAGACCTAATCCTTCTGGACATAATCATGCCGGTCGAGGACGGGTTCTCAGCCGCAGAACATCTCAAGAAGGACCCGGAGCTTGCCAAGATTCCGCTGCTTATGCTTACGAGCTACGCGGCGAAGGGATCGGGGACGGGCATTCCTCGGAGCCGCGGGTTTGAACTGGACGCTGAAGACTACATAGACAAGCCGGTGAGCCCTCAGGACCTGCTCGCCACGGTGGAAAAACACCTGCAAAAGGCGGGGCTTTAGCGTCGAGCGGGAGCGCCGGGGCGCGGCGGAGGCGCTGCCGGCGCCGGCTTGCGCGATTCCCTGGGCTGATGAGCATCGGAGGCAGCAGCCCGCAGGAACAAGGGGGTTGGTACCCCCGGCAGGACTCGAACCTGCGACACGCGGTTTAGGAAACCGCTGCTCTTTCCTCTGAGCTACGGGGGCACGTGACACGCGAGTCCAGCGACCGTATCCTATGATATCGCACTCGCAGGCCGTCCCGCCAGTTGAAAGGAAGGGGTGCTAGCGCTGCGCGTATGCCCCCTTTAACTCGACGTCACAAAGCTCCCGCAGCGGTCGCAAAAGCCCTTCCCGCTATGCCGGCAGGAGGAAGACCGCGATCGCCAGGTAGTGAAAAAAGCTGCCCGCGACCGTAAACGAGTGGAACACCTCATGGTACCCGAACACCCTCGGCCAGGGGTCCGGCCGGCGAAATGCGTACATCAGCCCGCCGACGCTGTACGCCACGCCGCCCAGCAGCAGCAGCCCCAAAGGCGCGGCGTCGAGGTGCTGGAGTATCTGCGTTGCCGCCACCAGCGCCACCCAGCCGACGCTCAGGTAGAGGAACGTCGCCAGCCAGCGCGGAGTGTTGAGCCACGCCAGCCGGACGATCGCGCCCGCGCCCGCTATCCCTGCCGCCACGGACAGCAAGCTTATCCCCCAGGCGTCTCCCAGCGCCAGCAGGCAGAACGGCGTGTACGTCCCCGCTATCAGCGCGAATATCATCGAGTGGTCGAGCCGCCCCATCACGTTCTTCATCCGGCGGCCCCACGGGACGCGATGATAGAACGCGCTCGTCCCGTAGACCAGGATCAGGCTGCCGCCGAAGATCGAAGCCCCCACATAGCCGCGAGCATCGTGCGCCAGCAGCAGCATGACGACGATGCCCGCGATGGCCGCGAAGAACGCGCCGAGATGCAGCACCCCGCGCAGCATGGGGCGACGGGCGACAATCGCATCGGTGCTCACGGGTCTGCCTGTCCGGGCGCAGAGAAACGCCGATAGCCGCGGGTGAGAAGGGTGAGGAGTCCTGCGCTGGTGGCATTGGTGGAGATAGGGGGACTCGAACCCCCAACCTCGGCGATGCGAACGCCGCGCTCTCCCATTGAGCTATATCCCCACCTGAGCCTCTGGGGCATCGATTCGATTGTAGATTCGGCCGAACAGGGTGTCAAGGAACGCGCCCCTCGCGCTCCTCCGGCAGCATCCCCTCCATCAGGTCGACGGTCATCCTGCCGCCCGCAACGTCCACTTCCTTGACCACGTCGTCGATCGCTGGCAGCAGCACCTCTCCCCTTTCTCCCTCCACCACGTAGACATCGTTTGCGCCCGTCGTAAGCACTTGACGAATCTCGCCCAGGTGGCCGCGTCCCGCGTCATACACCTGCATACCGACGATCTGGAACCGGTAGTACCTGCCTTCCGGCAGCGGTTCGAGGAGGCTTTTCGGCACCTCAACGGCTTCTCCCCTCAACGCCTCCGCCGCCTCGCGCGAGTCGACGCCCGATAGCTTGACGAGAACCTGTCCCTTCCGCCGCTGCGCCCGCTCCACCTCGAACCGCTCGCCTCTCAGCCAGAGACTCCGCCCCTTGGAGAAGAGACCGACCACGTCCGTGAGCGGCTCGATTCTGATGTCGCCCGCCAGGCCCGCCGGCGCGAGCGCGCGGCCGACGGCGATGAACGGTCCTTCGGTGGGAGGTAACGTTCGGTTAGTGGTTTTCGCCATCGTGAGGATCAAACAAGAAGCGCGCCGGCCGCCCAAACGCCGGCGCCGCGGTCTGTCCTTGGTTCGAGGGTTATTCGCCGATTTCCAGCGACGCGCGGCGCACGCCGCCCTTCGCTGCCGCCACCTTGAGAAGCGTGCGCATCGCGTTCGCGATCCGCCCCTGCTTCCCGATCACCTTCCCCATGTCCGACTCCGCCACCTGCAGGTAGAACACGATGCGGTCCCCTTCCTCCTCCTCCCTTACCACCACCTCGTCCGGGTTGTCGACGATGGCCCTGGCGATATACTCGATCAACTCTTTCATTTGCAGAACTGAGGATGAAAGGTCATTCCGTCGCCGGCGACGGAGGCGCGCTCTTCTCGCTCCTCTCTATGATGCCCTGCCGGGCCAGCAGCTTGGCCGCCGTCTCCGAGGGCTGCGCTCCCTGGCCCAGCCACTTCCGCGCCTTCTCTTCATCGATGTTGACGGTGGCCGGGTCGGTCAGCGGGTCGTACAGGCCGATTATTTCGATGAACGCGCCATCCCGCGGCGACCGCGAGTCAGCGACGACGATTCGATAGGCGGGCTGCTTCTTCTTGCCCACGCGCCGCAAGCGGATTCTCAGCAATCAATCACCTCCAGGCAGTTGTCGGACAAGGGGAATAATAGCAGAGTCAGCGCAGTTGGCCAAACTGTTTCGGCCCCCGGCCGGAGGCTATGGCCTCCATCAGGCGCTTGGCCTCGCGCCACTGCTTCAGCAACTGGTTGATATCCTGCACGCTCGTGCCGCTGCCCTGCGCGATGCGCCGTCGCCGGCTGCCGTCGATTATCTCCGGGTTGTGGCGCTCCAGCGGCGTCATCGAATAGACTATCGCTTCTGCTCGCTTCCACGCCGAATCGTCGAGCTGCACGTTTCCCAGTTGCTTCTTGATCCCCGAGAAGCCCGGCAGCATCTCGAGCACCTGCGTTAGCGGCCCCATCTTCTTCACCTGCTGGATCTGGGCGAGAAAATCGTTCAGGTCGAGGGTGCCCGCTTTCAGCTTGCGCTCCATCGACTTCGCCTGCTGCCGGTCGACCGTCTCCTGCGCCTTTTCGATGAGGCTGAGGACGTCGCCCATGCCGAGGATGCGCGAGGCGAAGCGATCGGGGTGGAACGCCTCCAGCGCGTCGACCTTCTCCCCCGTGCCGATGAACTTCACGGGGACGCCGGTCACGGCGCGTATCGAGAGGGCGGCGCCGCCGCGCGCGTCACCGTCCATCTTGGTGATGATGAACCCCGTTATGCCCAGCGCGTCGTGGAACTCTTGGGCAACGTTCACCGCCTCCTGCCCCGTCATGGCGTCGACGATGAGCAGCACCTCGGAGGGCGCGAACTCGCGGTGCAGCTCCCGCACCTCGGCCAGCATCTCGCCCGCGACCTGCATGTAGCCCGGCGTGTCGACGATGAGCAGGTTGGCGCCCGTGCGTCGCGCCTCGTCGAAGGCGCCCTTCGCCAGCTTCGAGGGCGATGCGCCGTCGCCGAAGACCGGGATGCTGAGCTGCCGCCCCAGCGACTGCAACTGCTCGCCCGCCGCCACCCGGTGCGGGTCGGCGGAGACCATGAGCGGCTTGTAGCCCTGCTTCCTCAGGTTGAGCGCCAGCTTGGCCGCCGTCGTCGTCTTGCCGGAGCCCTTCAGCCCGACGAGCATGATGACGGTCGGCGGCTGTTTCGCGGGCTGGATTGCGGCGTGACTCTTGCCCAGCACCTCGACGAGCTGCTTGTGGACGACGGAGACGACCTGCTGCGGCCCGGTAAGGCTTTCCAGCACCTCGGCGCCGAGCGCCTGCTCCCGCACGCCGGCGATGAACTCGCGCACGACGCGGAAGTTGACGTCGGCCTCGAGGAGGGCGAGGCGGACCTCGCGCAGGGCCTCATCGAGGTCTTTTTCGGTGACAATGCCGCGGCTGCTGAGGCGTCGAAAGACGGACTGGAGCTTATCGGTGAGAACTTCGAGCATGAGGCTTCAGATCAATTGTAGGCGCCGCGCGCCAAGGGGGTCAAGGAGGGACGAACCGAAAAAAGCGTCTCCTCAGAGCGGATACTCTTGCTATGAAGAGGGGAGGATTGGGGGAAGGGCGGCGACCTCGTAGATGCGCGTGCCCTCGTTCTTGAACACGAGGCGCAGCTCCTGGCCGTCCATCTCCTCGAACTTCGACATTCCCTCCGGCCCGTAGTACCCCCGCTCGATCTGCCCCACTATCACGTACGATACGTTGTACCGCTGCAAGAAGATGATCGCCTCGTCGACCGAGGGCGTGGAGTAGAACTGCTTCACCTGCTCCTCGCGCTCAATGACCATGTCGGCGTATTTTCCCCGTTGCTGCTGCTGGTGCCAGCCCCAGCCGATCACCGTCGGCAGGCCGGTGTAGATGGAGAAGCGGGAGCCCCAGCGGTAGTTCGGCGTCTGCGCCTCGACGATGACCGGCGTCCCTTCCACGTTCTGCCGCATCCACTGGATGGCATCGTAATCGTACTTCAGCTCCACGGGCCCGAACTCGTCGCGATAGACGGCATGCTTCATATACTCCATCCCGTTGACGCCCCGGCCTGTGTACTCGTCGAAGCGCTCGCCGGCGCTAACCCGCGCCCGCGTCCCCGAGAACGGGTAGATGAGCGACGCGCCAAGCAGCACCGCCAGCACGGCGGTCCAGCCGCCCTTCGCCCAGCCCGCGAGCTGCCCCGTCGCTCCGCTCTTCTTTGGCGGCCGTCGGCGCGCCGTTACCGCCAACAGGTACCACAACCCGAACGCGGAAACGACGGCGAACAGCAGCCACACGTGCACGTAGAACTTGAAGACGGTGTTCATGCGGTCGATATCGCCGTCGAGGGTGAGAACGTCGACGGCCGCGCTTAAGGCGAGCGCCATCCCCACCATCGCGAACAGGAACAGCCGCACCGGCGAATCGGCGCGCCACGACCGCAGCTCGCGCCAGGCGAGCAGCAGCAGGAGCGCGATCACCGCCATCGAAAGGAGGACGACGGGCAGATCGTTGGACGCGAGGTCGCCCAGGAACGAAGACACGGAGAGGCCGGTCACGGTTATCGGCAGGCGGTGGCTCTCTCCGCTAAACGCCACTCCAAGCGACACAACGAGCCCCACCGCGGCGAACGTCAGGACATAGAGCGGCGCCGTCCGCTCCGGCCGGCGGCGGAACGCCCGCCAGGTGAAGAACGCCAGCAGCGACCCCGTGGCGAACAGGAAGAGGCCGAAGTGGTCGAGGTACCAGTCGAGCTGCGTCGTCTCCGTCGAGGCGTGG
Organism: Dehalococcoidia bacterium; assembly: GCA_030018455.1. Lineage (NCBI taxonomy): Bacteria > Bacillati > Chloroflexota > Dehalococcoidia > Dehalococcoidia bacterium. Next base: position 380,955 of record JASEFU010000001.1, on the reverse strand, counting down.
AAGCCCTTGTAGAAGAGGTGGTAGTCGCGCCAGAAGGGGAAGAAGAAGAGAACGGACAGCACGACGAGGACGGCCGCCTTCCCCGTCGCAACGCCCACCATGCGCCAGTTCGCCCTTCCTTCCGCGGCCCGCTCGCTGATGAAGACGGCGGCGACGGCGAGAAGGAGAAACGGCGGGTAGTCCCACGAGTTGATCGGCCGCAGGGCGCCTACGAGCAGCGCGAGGACGGCGATGCCCGCCCAGCCGGTCGCGCGGCCACCGCCGTCGCTTTTCTTCATGCTTGCCTTCGGTCGCAGGACGAGGGCGAGAGCGACGCCGAGGATGGTGATATCGAAGGGGATGGCCATCAGGTGGGCGTGCAAATCGGCGAAGAGGAAGGTCCAGAACGGAAACTCGGTGATGCTGGCCTGGCCGGGCATGATGCGGCTGGGCGCCCAGAAATCGAACCCGGGCAGTCGGCCGGCGTTGCCGATGATGACGTTCCACACTCCGCCGATGAGCCCCACCATCCCGCTGATGAGGGGGATGCCGCTGCCCAGACGCCAATCGCTGACGGCGGAAAAGCGCTCGACCGTCTGATAGAGGGCCTGCAGGTTCCCGACAACCGCCACCAGGACGACGGCCGCCAGCCCTGCCATCACCGGCCCCTTCGCTCCGCCGAACGGCCCGCGCGGCAGGCGGACGCGGCGTCGCACCGCCTCGGCGAGGTTGAGGCAGACCGAGTAGGCGGCGCCCACCGTCATGGCGAAAAACGTCGGCACGGCAAGGTTGAAGGCGATCTCGGGGAGGATGCCGCTGAACTTTATGAGCGTTGCGGTCATGAACTGGCCGAAGTAGTAATAGTTAAGATAGCCGCCGGCCAGCCAGGGGTCGTAAGGGGGCATGGTCGTGCTGCGGGTCACGGCGTTGAGGTACGCCAGCTCCATCGGCTTCTCGCCGCCGCGAGAGGAGTGCCAGAGGTCGGGGTTGAGCGTGCGTATCCAGTAGAAGGCCAGGAACGCGCCCAGGAAGAGGGCCTCGCTGAGAAGGATGGCGCGCCAGTGACGCTTGACATAATCCCTCCACGCCCCCTTCTGGAGACGCGCGGTCGCGGCGCCGACGGCCACGATAAGCAGGAAGACGACGGCGATGCTGCCGCGCGTGAAGTCGAAAAGCTTGAGGCTGGCGCCCAGCCACACCAGCCAGGAGACCGCGAGCAGCCCCAGCGGCTTCGTCAGCAGATAGCCGCGGTCGGGCAGGGAACGGAACACGAGCAGAGCCAGCGGCGCCAGAGCCAGCGAGACGATCTCGATGGCGAGGAGCCAGGTAACGGCAGGAAAGCGGTTGCTGAAGCTTTCCGGGTCGAATATGGAGGTCCACGTGCCGCCTTCCTGCTGCTTTGCCGCCTCGTCCGGCGTCATGAGGAGGGCGTTGCCGCCCGCTTCCGCCGGCGTCATGCTGACGGCGTTGGCCCCTTCCGCCGGGTTGAGCAACATGACGGCGCTCTCAGTCGAGTACTGCTCCGTCTTCTCGAAGATAAGGACTTTCGGGTGGTCGTAGACACTGAACGACTCCTCGGCCGCGTCGTCCGGGATAGCGACCCCGAGCAATCCGGGGTACGACGTGAATTTCGCGGCGAGGCGGAAGCCCAGCTTCTCGTCGAGCAGGAGGTCGTAGTAGCGGCTCGTGACCGGATAGATCGCCGGCGCGCGCGGGATGGTGCCGGACAGGCGGGCGCTGGAGAGAACGATGTAGTCGGCCTGGTCTAGGAAGTCGATGAGCTCCGCCATTTTGCCGCGCTCTGAGTCCACACCGTAGCCGTTCATCGATATCTGCTGATAGGCGCGGGCGTTCCCTGAAGGGAGGCTCATGGGGAGGGCGTCGTCCCAGCTCTCGTTGGTAACGACGCTGCCCTCGGGGACGTTCTCGAAGATCCACTTCGAGGCCTCCAGGCGCGTGTGCGGGCGCGAGTAGATTGACGCGTAGGAGAGCGCCCAAAGAACGGTAGCTGCCGATACGACGACGACCGCCCCGACGCCGAGCCAGCGGGCGGCTGGAACGGACCGCGGCGCGAGAGCGCGCACTCCGGCGAGAAACGGCGGGCTGCGGACGCTCCGCCAGAGATGAATGAGGAGCATGCTCGCGAACACGGCAAGGACGGGGTAGATGGGCAGGAAGTACCGCATGTACAGAGAGAACTGCCCGCCCATGAAGACGAAGTAGCCCGCCACCCAGGCGAGCAGCACCAGCGCGAGCGCCTCGCAGCGGAAGACGGCGCGCCAGGCGGCGTAAAGGAAACCTGCCCAGGCTGTGATCCCGAGCGCCGGGCCCATTCCCCACAGTACCATCTGCTCCAGCGGGTAGAGCCACTTTGTGCGGCCGATCCATTGCACCGATGGCGGGAACATGGCGTCGCCGCCCAGCAAGTTCCGCTGGTTGAGCTGGTCCTGCACGAAGCGGGGGTTGAAGTTGAGGCGGGAAGCCACCTCGGTGACGAGCAGGTTGCAGCTTCTCACTGTCTCCCCGCCTACCCTCTTCTCCGTGCAGGCGTTGGGAAGGTTCACGATGCGCTCATCGCGGTCCCAGATCGCGAAGTCGCTCCAGGAGGGCGTGGTGAAGGCGTACGGCTGGGCGATGCGAAACGCGCCAAAGGCAAGCAGGAGCATCAGCGCCAGGCCGATGACGTCGCCGCGAAGGCGGGGCCGCTTCAAAGCGGACTCCCCTTCGCCTTCAGGCCGGCCTTCGTCGCTTTCCCGTCGGAAAGGAAGCAGGTGTTTGTAAGACGGCCAGGCGTGTATAGCGGCCGCCAGCCCCACGACCGGCACCAGCGAGACGGCCGTCAGCTTGCAGGCCATCGCCAGCCCCGTCATCAGCCCGGCAAGCGCGTAGTTGTGCCAGCGGCCGTTCTGGGCCACCCCTATCGAGAAGTAGACGGCGGCGGCGGCGAAGAACGTCACGTAGGAGTCGACGACGAAGAAGTGCGCGTGCTGGATCGGCAGGACCGCGGCGGCGTAGAGCAGCGAGGCGAGCAGCCCGACGTTCCGTCCCGCGAGGCGCCGCCCGATCAGGAAGACGAGCAGGATCGTCATCGTGTCGAAAAGGGCGGTGACGGCCCGGCCGGTCTCCGTGATCTCGTCGTAGCCCGTGTTCCCGGTGATGTTGCCGATTATCTTGACCAGAAAGAGCGGGAGGGTGCCGTAGACGTAGTCGCGCTCCTGTTGATAAGGGTTGAGAGGCGAGCTGTCCGTGTCGAAGTAGAGGCCGAGACTGCCCGGCACCTCGATGCTGTCTTCGACCATCGCCATGAAGCGCTCGTCGGGGTGGAGATGCGACGGCGAGTCGGCCGCGGCCGGATCGACCATCGCCGGCGAATCCCAGTTGAGGTTGTAGAAGCGGAGCGCCCCCCCGAAGGCGATGATGACGGCGAGGGCAATGATCGTGAGCGCGCGGGTGGATGCAAGCAGGGACACGAGGAGGTCGCTGCGACCGGGCTGCGTGGACGGCTCTTCGACCTCCCTCACAGAAACAGATTCTTCCGTCATCTCAGCGTGGACGGCACCCCTCGGACCTCTCCCCGTTTAACCAAAGCTAAGGCAGTCTAAATCATCTTTTTCCAGGCCGCAAGCGCCGCCGGCAGCGGCCCGCCGAACGGTTGCAGCAGGCCTTCCTTTCCCCGTAAACTCCGGCTGATTGAGACAGACGGGTTCGAATTAATGAGGTGCGAAGCGGTTGGTAGACTCGGAGGTCAAGCAGGAACGAAGGCTGCGGCGGTTGCGGGTGCGAATGCTTCCTCCGTTCGCGCGTCCAAGTCTCAGGTTCATTTTCTCATTGGTGGGGCTTGCTGTTGCCGTCGGGTTTGGCATATGGGGCTCGCTGCTGCTGCACGATCCGCGGATGCTCCGCTTCGATGATGCCCTCGTCCTCTACGGCGTGGCGCTTCTCGGGCTGCTCGTATTCGCCGCCGGGGGCCTGCCCGATTTCGAGTGGGGCTGGCGGCGGCGCGCGCGCGGCTTCCTTTCGCAGCACAGGGTTGAGCTGCTGCTCCTCGCGGCCATTGCCGCCTTCGCCGTGTTCATGCGGGTGTACAGGCTCGGCACATTCCCGCCCGACGATGGCCTCGCCTTCGAGGAACACATCACGGGCGGTGTCGCATATCGCATTCTTCAGGGGGAGCGGCCTCTCTTCTACCCTGTGCGCTACCTCGTCGCCGCCAGCCTGGCCACCTTCGGCGAGAACACCTTCGGGCTGCGCTTCGCTGGCATCGCAATGGGCGTGCTCGCCGTTCCCGCATCCTATCTCCTGTTGCGCCGGCTGGTGAGTGTGCCCGTGGCCCTCTTCGCGACGGCGCTGCTTGCAGGCGCGTTCTGGCCATCGCTCCACTACCGCGTCACCGCCGACGCCGCGCTGTTCACTATCCTGCTTGCGCTATGCGTGGTCGCTGGGGCGCAGCGGCGCAGCGCCGTTCTCTTTGTAGCGGCCGGCTTTCTAGCGGGGCTGCTTTCGTACGAGTACGAGCCGTTCAAAGCCGTGCCCTTCTACGTCGTCGGGTTTCTCGCCGCCGCCGGGCTCTGGCTGCTGTTCCGGGCGGCGGTGAGCGGCGGGGCCGCGAAGGCGAGGTCGGCGCTTGCCGCAGGGGCGAAAGCTGCCTGGCGACCGGCGATCGCCTTCACCGTGGCAGCGGGAATCGTCGCCGCTCCCTTGATGATGGGCGAACATCTAGGACGGGACATCTATCTCTCCTCCCTCCACCGGCAGGAGGCCGACAGAGAGAACCGCGGTACGCCGGGACTATTCGCGCCCAACTGGGAGACGCAGGTCAAGTGGTCGGCACAGCTCTTCGCTCCGGTGGGTGACGACGACTTCCCGCGACGGACGCCGCTGACACCCGCCGACCGCGCCTTCATCGATCCGATGTCCGCCTTTCTGATCGTCGTCGGGCTTGCCTGGACTTTGGGGACACTTCTGCGGCCCTACCGGCTGCTCTTCGCCGGTTGGTTTCTCGGAACTCTCATGGGTGGCGCCCTCCTGCTATCAAACTGGGAGCCGTGGAAGTTCGTCGGGCTTTTCCCCGTTGGGCTGGTGATGGCCGCCTTCTTCGTCGACGACGTGCGCGCAGCATTGCCGCCGCGTCTCACCGCGAAGGCGTTCTCCCTTGCACTCGCCGCACTTGCCGCCTTCTCGTGGGCGTGGAACGCTGACGCCTTTTTCAACGATGCGGTCGACGAACCGAAGATGCTGCAGGCGTATGCCCATCCTCAGAGTTACTGGTATGCCCTTTGCGACTATCTGAGAGAACGCGGCCCTGACAACTTCGGCTATTCGTTCAACGCGCGCGGTCCGGCTTTCGGCCTCGCCCTGCCGCGGGACACCCCCCAGCAGGAGGCAAAGGCCTGGGGCGACCACATATGGGTATGCCATGGCCTGCAGGGCGCGGCCCTGACGGGCCCACTGGAGGGCTGGCCGCTGCGCGGCGAGCCCTCGGGGCCGGTTACTCTGGCCTACGTCGTTGCTCCCGACCTCGTGGAGCCCGTGCAGCGCGACATTGCTTGGGCGTATTCGGGGCTTGAGCCGGACGAAGTAAAGGCGGGCCCCGAGAAGCTGTATTATCTCTTAGGGTACGCACTCACCGGCGGAGAGATACGTAGCCGGCAGGGGCTCCTTGCCGAGTACGTCTCGCGCCGGGGAGACGGAACGTCGCCCGTCGAACGCGTTGACAAGCCGCACCGGCTGTCGTGGGACGCAGTGCAGGCGCCGGAGCCGCCGTTCAGCGTGACCTGGCGCGGGCTCGCGTTCCTCGATGGGCAAGGGACATGGTCGCTACGCGCCGGCGGCGACGACCCAACGCGTGTCTCGATCGACGGCGGACAGCCGTACGTGGCGAACGGGCTCCTCACTTCCGCCGACGCGCCGTCGCTGGCGGTGGGCTGGCACTGGGTGGAGATAACGCTGGACAAGGAGTCGCCCGGAGGAGAGTTCTGGCTTTACTGGCAGGATCCCAGTGGGGCCTTCCGCCATCTGGAGGAAAAGGACTTGTTTGCCCTCGCGCCTGTGGAAGGCTGGCTACACGCGCGCACATTCGCCATCGATGGGGTGGGCGCATTCGTGACGCAGCGGCCGGCATCGGACCTCGCTCAGTCGGCGCTGGGGCCGCTGCTCGAAGAGACGCGCATGCTGGCGCAAGGCGCAGCGCAGGCCGGGAAGAGCATCGATCGCGACGAGATCCGGCTGGTGGAGGAGCGTTTCATCGCGACCTGGCGCGTACGGGTAGGCGGCTCTTATGGCCTCGCCCTTCGGTTCGAAGGCGGAGAGGCCCAAGTCGTCATCGACGGTAGGCAAGAGGCTGTCTGCGGCCCCGCAGCGCACAACGCCGTCACCGTCTGCGATGCGGCGGTAGAGCTGGCGGCTGGAGAGCATCGCGTCGAGTTGTTGCTGAGAACGGACAGCGACACCTGGACGGGCGGCCGGCTGGCAGTCTCCACCCCTTCTGCAGCGGCAGGCGTGGATATCCGCCCCTTTTAGGGGAGCGCAGGAAGGACGAGAACGCGGTTGGTCTCAGAACGCACTTCGGGCGACACAACTGCCGGCACGAACGCGGCGCAGGTCGACGTCTCGGTTGTGCTGCCGTGTCTGAACGAGGAAGAAACCGTCGCGGTCTGCGTGCGTAAGGCGCTGGGCTGGTGCCAGTCGGCGGGTGTGCGAGGCGAGGTGATCGTGGTGGATAATGGCTCGACCGATCGCTCGCGCGAGCGCGCCATCGAGGCCGGCGCGCGCGTCGTCGACGAGCCGAGGCGTGGCTACGGCAGCGCCCATCTCCGGGGGTTCGCCGAGTCCACAGGCCGAGTTATCGTCATGGCCGATGCCGACGACACGTACGACCTCAGTGATTTAGACGCCCTCATCGCGCCCCTTGGCGAAGGATACGACATGGTAGTTGGCAACCGGCTGAAAAGCCTCTCTCCGGGGTCGATGGCGTGGAGCCACCGGTTCATCGGCACGCCCCTGCTCACGGCGCTCCTGAGCTTGTTCTCCGGCTCGCGGCTCGGCGACAGCCAGTGCGGCATGCGCGCCTTCACCCGCGAGGCCTACGAGCGCATGCAACTCCGTTCAACGGGGATGGAGCTGGCGTCGGAAATGATACTGAAGAGCGCGCGACGGGGCCTGCGGATGACGGAAGTGCCCATCTCCTACTACCCACGCGTCACGGAGAGCAAACTGCACGCCTTTCGCGACGCCTGGCGGCACGTGCGTTTCCTCCTTCTGCACACTCCCGGCTACGCCTTCTTCGTGCCCGGCCTTGTCCTCTTTGTGGTCGGGCTTGTCTCGCTGACGATAACCGTCGCCACGCAGACCGGCCTGCCGCTCGGGTCGCTGAATTGGCAGCCCCTCTTCGCGGGCGGCATCCTGCTCGCCGTCGGCTCGAACGCGCTCATACTGGGAGTCGCAACCAGCCTGTACGCAGAATCGAGGGGCATCGTCTCGGAGGGGAGACTAATCCGACTCTACCGCGAGCACCTGTCGCTGGAGCGCGTACTGCTCCTTGGTGCCACGCTGTTCCTGACCGGCATCGCGCTAGACGGGTACATCTTCTATCGCTGGCTGAGCGGCACCGAGGGCGGCGCGCACCTTTCCGGTATGGCGGCTATCGCCCAGAGCTGTCTTATCATCGGTGCCAACGTCACCCTGGGGGGCTTTCTCACCGCGCTCATCGATATAGAATGATGCCTTTGACCGCTGTCCGTCTTGTCCTCAGGATGGCCACCGGGTTAGCGCTCGTGTGGCCCGTCGCCGGCTATCCGCTGGCCCTGGCAGCGCTGGCGCGCATATCAAGGCGCGCCGTCCGCAAGCAGCCGGGATACGAGCCCACCGTCACGATCATCGTCCCGACTCACAACGAGGCGCCGCTCATCCGCCGTCGCCTCCTCGACGTGGCGGGGTACGATTACGACCCGTCGAAGATCGAAGTGATCGTCGTCGACTCCGGCTCGACCGACGGCACGGCGGAGATCGTGGAGCAGGCGCGCCGCGAGGGGCTGCTGCCCGGCCTCAAGCTCATTCGCGAAGAGACGCGGCGCGGCAAGGCGGCAGCGACGAACCTGGCGCTGCCGGAAGCCCGGGGCGAGATCATCGTAGTCACCGACGCGCTGACCCTGTTCGACCCGCGCGCGCTCCGGAACATCGTCGCGAACTTCGCCGATCCGGCGGTGGGCGCCGTCACCGGCGACTTCCGCGTCTCCGAGCAAGCGACCACGTCCCAGCAGGAGGAAGGGCTCTTCTGGGAGCTGCGGAACCGCCTACGCCGTCTCGAATCGGCCGTCGATTCCACGCCCTTCCTCTCCGGCGAAATGTGCTGCTACCGCCGTTCGCTCGTACAGCACGTGGATGAGGACTCGATGGCGGACGATATGAACGTGGCGCTGCGGCTGCGGCAGTCGGGGTACCGCGCGGTTGTGGACGGCGAGGCGTCGTTCAGCGAGGCGCGTTCCGCCAGCTTCCGCGAGCTCGATGCCGTGAAGTCGAGACGGGCCGTGGGCGGCATCCAGGAGCTGATGCGCTTCCGGCGGATGGTCTTTAATCCCCGTTACGGCCTCTTCGGTATGCTGATACTGCCTTCCGACCTTCTGTACTATCTTCCGCTGCGGCTGCCTGCCCTCGTCTGGCTGGCGCTTGATTGCGCCCGTGGCCTCGGACGGCGGCGCACCGCTTTCGTGTCAGCCGTCTCCCTTGCGGCCGCGGCGTGGGGCCTCGCGCGGTGGCCGCGGCTGCGACGCCTGTCGCTGGTCGCCCTGTTCAACGAGTGGATATTCCTGCGCGGCTTCGTCGCCTGGGCCAGCGGACGCTACAGCGTGGCGTGGGCGCAGGAGCGCTCGACGAGGCTGGCGGCCAGCGAGGCAACGGAAAGGACGTGACGTGAGTAGGTGGTGGCTGCAGGCGGCGGTGGCGGCGGCGCTCCTGGCGCTGCTGCTCTGGCGCGTCGAGGTGTGGGAGCTCGGCGATGCCCTCAGCCGGTTCGACCCCTGGACGGCCCTCGGCGTCGTCCTTTTGAACCTGCCGACGATCGCGCTCCTCGCCGTGCGCACCCACTTGGCGCTGCGCCGGCTGGGCTACGACGCTTCCGTGCCCGCCCTGCTGCCGGTCTCGGCAATCGGCAACATCGCCGCCGTCCTCACCCCCGGCGCCGCCGGCGACGTCATCCGCACCCCTTTTCTGAAGGGACGCCACGCCGTCTCCTACGCCGACGGCTTCGCGACCATCGTCTACGAGCGCGGGTTCTCCTTCGCCATACTGTGCGTCGCAACCGGCCTCGTCGCGCTTTGGGCGGTCGTGCCCGCGGCCGCGAGGCCCGTCGTGCCGGCGGCGGGGTTGCTTCTCCTCGGCCTGCCCTGGACGCTGGGGACGCTGCTCAAGCGGCTGACGCGCTCCGACGGCCGGCTGGCGAACCGGTTGCGGCTTGCCGGCGACAGAGCGGCAGGCGCGGGGGAACGCTCGCTCTCCGCGTTAACGATCCTCGCGCGCGACCAGCGGCTGGGGCTGCTCTTCGCCGCCCTGACGGTGACCATTTTCGCCTTGATGACGCTCCAGCTCTGGCTCATCGGCGCGTCGCTGGATGCCGGGCTGTCGCCGCGCGAGGCAGCGCTGGCGGTGGGCGCAGGGGCCGTCGCCGGCATCGTCTCGCTATTGCCGCTCGGCCTGGGCGCGCTCGACTGGACGATGACGGCGCTCCTGGAGCAGGCGGGCGCCACGCTTTCGACCGCAGCGGCAGCGGTGCTGCTCCTGCGCGCGACGGTGACGCTGCCCGCGGGACTCATCGGCCTCGCCGGGTACGCGTACCTCGTCGTCTGGCTGCGGCGCAGGGAGGCGCTCGCATCGACGGAGGGCGAGCAAGGCCAGGCGCCCGTGTCCCGATGATGCGTGCCGCGGCAAGGGAGCCCGGCCGGGCGAAGACACAGCGGTTACGGCGGCCTGCGGCTACAGCCCCCTCTTCGTGAGCAGCGAGCACAGGTCGGCGGTGCGCACCGAGTAGCCCCACTCGTTGTCGTACCAGGAGAAGACCTTCACCATCGAACCCTCTATCACCATCGTCAGCGCCGGGTCGAAGATCGAGCTCGCCGGGTTCCCCTTGAAGTCGATGCTGACGAGCGGGTCTTCCTCGTAGACCAGGATCCCCTTGAGGGGGCCTTCCGCCGCCTTCTCGAACGCCGCGTTGATCTCTTCTGCCGTCGCCTCCCGCTCCAGCTCGACCGTGAGGTCGATGATCGACACCGTCGACGTGGGCACCCGCAGGGCGACGCCGTTCAGCTTCCCTTTCAGCTCCGGTATGACGAGGGCAACCGCCCGCGCCGCGCCCGTCGTCGTGGGGATGATGTTGAGGGCGGCGGCGCGCGCCCGCCTGAGGTCGCGGTGCACGGTGTCGAGGATCACCTGGTCGTTTGTGTAAGCGTGGCAGGTCGTCATCAGCCCCCGTTTGATTCCAAACGAGTCGTGGAGCACCTTGGCCACGGGCGCGACGCCGTTCGTGGTGCAGGAGGCGTTGGAGATGATGTGGTGCGACGCCGGGTCATACTTGTCTTCGTTAACCCCCAGCACAACCGTCAGGTCTTCGCCCTTCGCCGGCGCTGATATGACGACCTTCTTCACCGGCCCGCGCAGGTGCGCCCGCGCCTGCTCGGCGTCCGTGAACCGCCCCGTCGATTCGATGACGATCTGCGCCCCCACCTCCTGCCAGGGGATCGCGGCCGGGTCGCGCTCGGAGAACACCCGCACCATGTGGTTGTCGATCTTCAGGCTGTCCCCCTGCACGCTCACTTCCCCCTCGAAGCGGCCGTAGTTGGAGTCGTACTTGAAGAGATGCGCGTTCGTCTCCGGCGGCGCCAGGTCGTTCACCGCCACCACCTCAAGCTCGTCGAGGTGGAAGTCGAGTATCGCCTTCAGCACCTGGCGGCCGATGCGGCCAAAACCGTTGATCCCTATCTTCGTTGCCATCGTCGTACCTCCCTGTGATTACAGTGGCCCTCCCGGAACCGCCTGTCTATTCGGTCTTCACTGCCGTTCCTGAGACCGACACCATTAGCATCGAGCCCCGCAGCGTCTCGTAATCGATATCGACGCCGATGATCGCATTTGCGCCCAGCGACGCGGCCTCCTCCTGCATCTCCGCGATGGCGGTCTCGCGCGCCTTCTTCAGCTCCTTCTCGTAGGAGCCGGCGCGCCCGCCGATGACGTCGCGAATGGATGCGCCGATGTCGCGGAAGACGTTCGCGCCCACGATCGCTTCGCCGGTTACGACGCCGAGATATTCGCGGATTGCCTTTCCTTCGACGCTGGGGGTAGTGGTGACAATCACGTGGACTCCTTTCGCGCCTGCGGTAACTGCTTCATGCCCTGTCTGTTAACTGATCAGAGGGGCGGTTCTGAGGCCTGAGACCCTCAGCCATCGCGAGGGCCTGACAGGTAAAGGCTGTGGGATTCATCCCGCAGGCTGAACCAATCCCCGATGATCCGGTCCGAAGCCCAGTCGATGCTTTCCAGCGCGCATGCCCGTCCGCACGTTGTCGGACATTCCAAGCGCTAGTCTGTTGCGGCTCCTCGTTCGCGGAGGGCGGGCAGCCGGAAGGCGTTCCACCCCGCGTACTCCGCCGCGCCCCCCAGCTCCTCCTCGATGCGCAGCAGCCGGTTGTACTTCGCCACCCGCTCGCTGCGGGCGGGGGCGCCGGTCTTGATCTGTCCCGCGCCCGTCGCCACCACAAGGTCGGCGATGGTGGTGTCCTCCGTCTCGCCGCTGCGGTGGCTGATTACCGCCGCCCAGCCTGCCTGCTGCGCCATCTCGACGGCGGCGAGAGTCTCCGTGAGCGTGCCGATCTGGTTCAGCTTGATGAGGATCGCGTTCGCCGCCCCCTGCCGGATGCCCTTCGCCAGTCGCTCGGTGTTGGTGACGAACAGGTCGTCGCCTACGATCTGGATGTCGCGCCCGAGCTCGGCCGTCAGCTTCCACCAGCCGTTCCAGTCGTCTTCGGCGAGCCCGTCCTCCAGGCTGACGATAGGGTACTTCCCGCACCACTGCTGCCAGTGCGACACCATCTCCTCGCTCGAGAGGCGGCGTGCTTCCTTCGCCAGCACGTACTCCTTCGCCTCGCCGTCGTAGAACTCGCTGGCCGCGGGGTCGAGCGCTATCGCGACGTCCTGGCCCGGTCGGTAGCCCGCCGACTTGATCGCCTCGACGACGAGCTCGACGGCGTCGCTGTTCCCTTCCAGCGACGGCGCGAAGCCGCCCTCATCGCCCACGTTCGTCGACAGGCCCCGCGCGACTAGCAGCGACTTCAGCGCGTGGTAGACTTCGCTCCCCATGCGCAGGGCCTCCGCAAAGGTGCGGGCGCCCACCGGCATCACCATGAACTCTTGAAAGTCCGTCGAGCCGGCGGCGTGGCGTCCTCCGTTGAGGATGTTGAACATGGGCACGGGGAGAACGCGCGCCGCGGGGCCGCCGAGGTAGCGGTAGAGCGGCAGCCCCAGCGAAGCGGCGGCGGCGTGCGCCACCGCCAGCGATACGCCGAGGATAGCGTTCGCCCCCAGGCGCGACTTGTCGGGCGTGCCGTCGAGCTCGCGCATCAGGTTGTCGATGGCCGTCTGCTCGAGCGCGGACAGGCCGAGCAGGGCGCCGGCTAGCGTCTTATTAACGTTTTCGACCGCGCGCTGCACGCCCTTGCCGCCGTAGCGCGAAGCGTCGCCGTCGCGCAGCTCCAGCGCCTCGTGCTGTCCCGTGCTGGCGCCCGAGGGGACGGCGGCGCGGCCCCAGGAGCCGTCGAGGAGGGTGACCTCTACTTCGAGGGTGGGATTGCCGCGGGAATCCAGTATTTCGCGCGCATGGACCGATTCAATTTCCACGGGCTGCCTCCTCCGTCGTTGCAGGTCCCATCCCTGGGGCTTTGGCCGCGGCTATCGCCTTCTCGACCGCATCGACCGGGCCGCTGGCGTGTATCACGGGGGGACTCTCGTGCCCGTCGGCGCTGAACGTCCAGCTCGCCAGCAAGACGACGGGCTTGCCGTACTGGAGCGCGTGCGCAATCTCCGACAGCGTGCCGTAAGAGCCGTCGATGGCGATGACGGCGCTGCCCGAGAGGACGACGATGGCGTTGCGGGCGTAGCCGAGCGCGGTGACGATGGGGAACTCGACGTAGGGGTTCATGCCGCTGGCGTCCATCGTCGGCAGGATGCCGATGGTGTGGCCGCCCTCGGCGCGGGCCCCCCGGCACGCGGCCTCCATGACGCCGCCGCGGCCGCCGCAGACGAGAGCGCAGCCCCGTTTTGCCAGCTCGCGGCCTACCTGTTCGGCCATCTCGAGGGCCTCCGGGGGCGCGTGGTCGCCGCCGACAACGGAGATCATCATCTCAAGTCAATCATATCGGGGAAGCGGCCGCGCGACAACTAGGGCGAGAGGCTCAGGGTGTACTCGTACCGCGCCTTCTCCGTCGTGCCCTCAGTAAGGCCGGCGATTACGATAACCGCCTCTGTGTCGCCGCCGTCGGACGCGAGGGTGATCGACGCCCGGTTCCGCGCGTCAAGCGCCACGTGCGTCATCTCCGGTGGCTGCCCCCGCTCGATCACCTGGACGAGAAAGCGCTGCTGGAGGGGGCCTGTCACGCGCTGAAAGCCTTCCGCCTGCCATGCTCCGTCGGCCTCGGCGCCGTCCGCAAGCCCGATCTCAGGTACCGTGAGATCGTCGATGGCCCACCCGGGCGCGTTCACGCCCAGGTCGGTGACGTACTCGAACCGTAGCAGCAGCTTCCCGCCCGCGAACCGGCTCAGGTCCATCGACTCCTTCACCCACTGGGCGGTCTCTCCGCCGCCGCTCCTGCCGGTGTAGCCCGGCCCGTACGCCTGCTGCAAGGGGTCGTCCAGAGTGGTGTGCGTCCCCTCAAGCACCTCCCAGGTCTGCCCGCCGTCCGCCGACGCCTCGACGTAGCCGTAGTCGTACCACCTTTCGATGTCGAACCACGTCCAGAACTCGAGCGTGGCGCTGGACACGCCGCTGAGGTCGATCTCACGCGTTAGCTTCGTGTCGATGCCGTCGCCGCGCGCCGACCACCATTGACCGCGGCCGCTATGGGGTTGGTTGGGCAGCAAGGGCACGGTCTCCTCCCCGTCGAAGGCAAAGGTGGCTGCGGCAGCGTTGACGTCGATCTCGATGTAGTCGGCCCCGAACTGGCTCACGGTCTCCGCGCCGCTGGCCGTCCCCTCCAGCGATATCTCGGGCTCCACGCCAGCCTCTACGCCGGCGTGGCCGAGAACAGGGTCGTTCGAGAGGTCGAGGAGGTTCGCGACGAGCCAGTCGGCGAACAGGTCGAAGGAATCGGCGGCCAGCCCCTGGGCGGCGAGGAAGGCGGTCACGCCGTCAAAGCCGTCCCGCGGCTCAGCGACGAGGCCCGTCAGCTTCTCTGCGCCCCCCACCCGCTGCGCGACGTAGCGAAGGAAGAGGTCGGCGGCCCCGTAGTGCACGGCGTTCTCTCCCCGGGGGTCCCAGGTGTTGAGCTGCGTGTCCGGCTCGTCGAGGAAAGCCCATCCCATCGAGCTGCCCTCCCTCACCAGTCCCGCCGCCACCTCCGAGAGCCCCTCGTTGACCCATAGCTCCTCGCTGGGGTCGTTGCTCCAGAGGACGAGGTGTTGCAGCTCGTGCGCGAGCACGCCCGCGTAGAGCAGACCGCCCGGCCGGAGCGACGGCAGGTCGAGGTAGACCATCTCCCGCTCATTGCTGATGGGGCTGACGGCGCGAGGAAAGCAGTCGAGATCGCTGAAGTATCCGCCCGCGCCTTCGAGAGCGGCGTGAAGAATGGTGATGTGCGGGTCGTTGTCGATTCCCGGGCTGCGCTCCTGCCCGAAGTGGCTGACAACGGTAGGATAGATCGTCTCCTCGAATACGCGCCCCGCCTGCTCAATGTCTTCCTTGGCGACGTCCAGCCCATCCTCGAAGTAGAAGTAGGCGTGGGGCGTGACCAGCCGGATCGTCGCCTGGATCTCGAGCAGGGTCGGCGGCACTTCTCCTGCCTGGCCGGGCGGCGCCATGTGGAGGAGGCTGAACGTGTGAGTGTCGCCGACCTGGTACGCGGGCGGTACGGCGTTGACCTGCGTGGGAATATCGCCGGTGACGCCGCGCAGCCGTCGTGCCAGCTCCACGAGGTTGCGACGAGGGAGGGAGACGTCTCGGGCGGGAGTGGGGGTCGCGGCCGGCGAGGGCGTCGCGGCAATCGTGGGGGCAGCCGTCGGCGTGGCGGGCGCGCCGTCGTCGTCGCAGGCGACGGGCAGGAGAAGCAGCAGCAGGGCAAGAAGAGAGGCAGCCACTCGTCTGATCAGGCTGCCTCTGCTTTCAGCTGCTGACTTACTTTGCTCTGGGGTGCGCCCTCTCGTAGACTTGCCGCAGCATATCGTCGGTGAGTTTCGTGTACACCTGCGTCGTCGACATGTTGGCATGACCCAGCAGTTCCTGAACGTTTCGGAGTGGCGCTCCTCCTTTCAGCATATGGGTGGCAAAGCTGTGACGCAAGGTATGAGGAGTAACAGGCTTCGCTATTTCCGCCGCCCTCGCGTAGCCTTTGAGTATCAGCCAGAAGCCCTGCCGCGTCAGGCGCTCGCCCCGCCGGTTGACGAATAGCGCCTGCTGGTGCTTGTCCCTGACAAGCCGCGGGCGTCCTTCGTCGAGGTACTCTTGGAGGGCGTCAAGGGCGTCCCTGTGTATGGGGATGGTGCGTTCCTTTCCGGCCTTCCCCATGCAGCGGACGTGTGGAGCCCGCCTGTTCATGTGGACGTGGTCGACGTCGAGCGAGACAAGCTCTGTGACCCGGAGGCCGGTGGCGTAGAGGAGCTCCAGCATTGCCTTGTCGCGCTTCGCCTCGGGTGTCGAGGAGCGGGCAGGCTGCTCGAGCAGCTCATCGATCTCGCGGATCGACAGCGGTTTGGGCAGCGACTTGGGGACGCGAAAGCCTACGTTCTCGGTGGGGTTGCTCTCGATGGCGGTCTCGACCTGGTGGAGAAAAGTGAAGAATGCTTTGATTGCCGCTATCTTTCGCGCCACCGTCGCTTCTGCGTAGCCTTTGCGTTTGAGCTCGCCGATGTAGTCCACGACAGCCATCCGATTGACGGTGTTCCAGGGGGGAGAGCCGCCGTTGAGGTTCCCCGTCTCCTGGAGGTAGCCGCGGAACTGGGAGAGATCGTTCCGGTAGGCGGCGATGGTGTTGGTGGAAGATCCCTTCTCAACGGACAGGTAGTGGAGGAACTGGCCGACAGGGTCGTCCATGACCGATCACCTCGAAGAGTATTGGGGGGAAGAGCGCCCCCATTTTATCACAAGGCGGGTTGCTGTCCAGCTATCCTGTAAAGAAAGTTGAAGATTTTTTGAGGGAAGAGCGCCGGCCGCGCTCGATCCTGCCGTGGCCGGCGGCGCCCCCGCGACTAGTATTCCGCTTCGCTCTCCTCCTCCTCCGACCAGGCCCCCTCGCCCACCAACGGCACGAACCGGCACTGCCCGTGGCGCGTCACGGATGTCCCGTGCGGTTCCCTGACCACCCTCAAGAGCTGCTGCACGCGCCGCCCGCCCACCGGTATCACCATCCGCCCGCCTATCGCGAGCTGGTCGACCAGCGACTGCGGCACCTGGGGGGCGCCCGCCGTCACGACGATTGCATCGTAAGGGGCCTCCTCGGGCCAGCCAAGCCCCCTCTCGTTCACGTGAACGGACACGTTCCCGTATCCGAGCTCTCGCAGGCGCTGCGCCGCGCTTTCCGCCAGCTCCGCCATGCGCTCGACGGTGACGACCTCGCGCGCCAGCTCCGCCAGTATCGCCGCCTGGTAGCCCGACCCGGTGCCCACTTCCAGCACCTTTTCAGTGCCCGCCAGCCTCAGGATATCCGTCATTATCGCCACCATTAGCGGCTGGGAAATCGTCTGCCCCTGGCCGATGGGCAGGGGACGGTCGTCGTAGGCGTAGCGCTGGTACTGCTCGGGGACAAACTTCTCGCGCGGCACGCGTCTCATCGCCTCCAGCACCCGCTCGTCCCTGATCTCCTGCCGGAGTCCCTCCACGAGGGCCCTGCGCGCCGCGGCGAAATCGCTCTCCATCGATTTGGTGTGCCTCCGCTCCTTCGGCTGGCCACTGTCACCACTACGATAGCATAGGGTGTGAGGGAGCCCAAGGTCTGCGAATGATATAATCTCCTCAGCCAGTAGATCTGGGAGAGGCAGATGACGAAGCGCTTCTGGATCGGCACCTCCGGCTGGGTCTACAACCACTGGCGCGGCCCTTTCTATCCAAAGGGCCTCCCTGCCGGCAAGTGGCTCGACTTCTACCGACGTCATTTCCCCACCGTTGAGCTGAACAACAGCTTTTATCGGCTCCCCAAAGAGGAGAACTGGCGCTCCTGGCGGCAGGCGGTGCCCGAAGGCTTCGTCTTCGCCGTGAAGGCGAGCCGCTACATCACTCACGTCAAGCGCCTCACGCACCCCGAACAGCCGCTGGACAGCTTTCTCGGCGGCGCGCGCCTGCTCGAGGGCTCGCTCGGCCCCGTTCTCTACCAGCTCCCGCCCAACTTCCACCTCAAGCCTGAGAACCGCGACCGCCTGGCCCACTTCCTCTCCCTGCTGCCGAGCGACGTCCGCCACGTCTTTGAGTTCCGGCATGACTCCTGGTTCGACGACGACGTGTTCTCCCTGCTGCGGCTGCACAACGCCGCCTTCTGCGTCTTCCACATGTTCGACCGCGAGACGCCGCTCGTGGCGACGACCGATTTCGCCTACGTGCGCTTCCATGGCAGCGACAGCGCCTACGGCGGCTCCTACAGCGATGGGCAGCTCCGCGGATGGGCGGACCGCCTGCGGGACCTGCCCGAAGACGTGCGCGAAGTCTACGTCTACTTCAACAACGATGCGCACGGCTACGCTGTCGCCAACGCCCGGACGCTTTCGTCTCTCCTTACTTGACGCAGCCGACCCTTGCGCCTAGTATCGCCCCATAACAAGGAGGTGTGCTGCCATGAAAGGAAGCAACCGCTCTCGCCTCTTTCGAGTCCTTCCGTTGCTGGCCGTCGCCGTCGCCGCCTCTCTCCTGTTCTCCGGTTGCCTGTGGGGCGTCGTGAGAGACGCCGAGACCGGGAACCCGCTGCCCGGCGTAACGGTAAACTACACCGACGCAAACGGCGCCTCGGGCTCGGCGGTCACCGATGCCAACGGCATCTTTGTGGTCGATCAGAAGTACGGGCCGGTACCTGCCGTCGGGCCGATCAGCTTCCAGATATCGGAGCCCGGGTTCGAGCCCCTGACCGCAGCCCGCATGATGCAATACAACGACAACGCGAACGCGAGCCTGGCGGACCTTTCCAGCTTCTGGGAGGTGCAGGGCTTTCAGCTCGTGCGCGAGAAGGTGCAGCGCGTCCAGGTCGAGATCCCTGTTGTCGACGTGGACAGCGTGTCGTTGCCGCCTGCAGTGCCGGGTGGAGCCACTATTCTCGCCTGGGTCTACGTCGTCAGGGCCAACGTCTATTCGGATCCCGCTGACCCCAGTGCGGGAGGGTGTCAGGATGAGCTTGGCCAGGCGACCGCGCCCGGTGATCCTTCGCCCCTGGCTTTCGGCTCCACCTGCACCGTTCTTGGAGACGACTTCCGTTTGGTGGTGACGGCCACCCTCATTGTATACACTCAGCAGGGCTTTCCCCCCGTGGTCATTCCCTACGCCGTAGTCTCGACGGCCGCGTATGACTGGATAGCGCCCTCGCCGAACACCTCCTGGCAGACGGTGACGATAAACAGCAACGACGCCACCGGCCCCGACAGCGCCAACATCCGCTTCGAGGCGCAGCTCCGCTTCCGCGCCGTCTACGACAGCAGTGTCCCGCCCGTCGCTAGCGACGTCAACTTGAAGGAGGGCTTCGCCCCCGTCGACAGGCGAGAGATACTGCGGCGACTGGTCGCGCTTCCTATCACGAGCTGGAGCTACATCAGCGAGCCGGGCGTCCGCCACGTCGGCCCCATGGCGCAGGACTTCTACGCCGCCTTCGGCCTCGGCGGCAGCGATCGCCGGATCGAGGTCGTGGACGCGTACGGCGTCGCCTTCGCCGCCATCCAGGAGCTGAACGACATGCTGGTGGAGAAAGACAGGCAGATCGCGGCGCTACAGCGGCAGGTCGCCGATCTTACGACGCGCGTCGCCGCCCTGGAAGCGAAGCTCGGACGCTAGCCGGAGCAAACGCAGAGAGGATCAGGAGAGGGACGCCGTCCCTCTCCTCTTCTCTTGCGAGCCTCACTTCGGGAGTCGTCGTCCGGCGGCGCGAACTTTCGCCTAAAGGGACGCCTTCACCCGCTCCGCCAGCGACCGCGTGAACCCCACCGTCGACGCAATCTCGTCGACACTGGCCTCCCGTATCGCCTTCACCGAGCCGAACTTCCGGACCAGCGCTCGCCTCCGCTTCGGCCCCACGCCCGGTATCGAGTCGAGCGCTGAGCGCGTCCCCGCCTTCTGGCGCACCTTCCGGTGGTACGTCACGGCAAAGCGGTGCGCCTCGTCGCGGACCCGTTGCAGCAGGTACAGCGCCTGCGACGTCCGCGGCAGGACGATGGGCTCCGCCAGGTCCTTCACGTACAGCTCCTCTTCCTGCTTTGCCAGGCCCGCTGCCGGTATCTCCGGCACGCCCGACTCGCGCAGCACTTCGAAGGCGGCGTTAAGCTGCGCCCGCCCGCCGTCGATGATGACGAGATCGGGAAGAACGCCCCATCCCTTCTCGTCCTGCTCCGGGCGCTCCGCCGCCTCGCCGGCGCGCCGGAAGCGGCGACGCAGCACCTCCGCCATCATCGCCACGTCGTTCGCGCCCTCGACCGTGCGGATGCGGAAGCGACGGTACTCCGCCGACCGCGGCCGCCCGTCGATAAAGACGGCCATGCTGCCGACAGCGGACGTGCCCATGATGTCGGAGATGTCGAAGCACTCGATGCGGCGTGGCAGCGACGGCAGCTCGAGCTCATCCTGCAGCTCCTCGAGCGCGGCCTGCGTGCGCGTGCGGTCGGCCAGCCACTTCACGCGTTCCATTTCCAGCGCCTCGCGGGCGTTGTCGCGCGCCATTGTCACCAGGCGGCGCTTGTTGCCCCGCGCGGGGACCAGCAACCGCACCCGGGTGCCCCTTCGCTCCGATAGCCACTCTTCGATGGGGCGGCGCTCCGGCACGTCGACCGGGAGGAGAATGTTTCGGGGCACGTACGTCGCCGATTCGTAGAACTGCTTCAGGAAGCCGTTCACCACCTCCTCGTCGGGCTCGTCCCCGGCGCCGTCGAGGGCGAAGTGGTCGCCTCCCACCATCTTCGTGCCGCGGATGAACAGCACCTGCACCATCGCCTCGCCGTCGGCGCGCGCCAGCCCGAAGACGTCCTCGTCCTGGGGGGTCGCATAGGCCGTGACCTGGCGCTCGGTCACGTTCTCGATGGCGCGGAGCTGGTCGCGGAGGATGGCCGCCCGCTCGAACTGCTGGCTCTCCGACGCCTCCTCCATCTGCGCGCGGATCTGGCGCACCACCTCGTCCGTCTTGCCCTCGAGGAACATGATCACCTGCCGGATGACCTCGTCGTACTCCTCTTTGGTGCACTCGCCGGAGCAGGGGCCGGCGCAGCGGTGGATGTAAAAGTCGAGGCAGGGGCGCGGGTCGGCGCCAGTGATCTGCTTGGTGCACGTCCGCCAGGGGAAGATGCGGTTCACGATGTCGAGTATCTTGCGCACCGACCAGGCGCTGGCGTATGGCCCGAAGTAGCGGGCGCCGTCGTCGGCGATGCGGCGGGTGATCTCGACGCGCGGCCACGGGTTCTGGACGTCGATGCGCAGGTAGGGGTAGTGCTTGTCGTCCTTGAGCCGCACGTTGAAGAACGGCTGGTGTCGCTTGACCAGCGTCGCCTCCAGGTGGAGGGCCTCCTGGTTTGTGTTCGTGACAATGTAATCGAAATCGGCGATCGATTCGGCGAGGGCGCGGAGCTTCGGCTCCATACTGCGGGGCGACCCGAAGTAGGAGCGGACGCGGCTGCGCAGGCTCGCCGCCTTGCCGACGTAGATCACGCGTCCGTCGGCGTCTTTCATGATGTAGACGCCCGGCCGGTTGGGCAGGGCGGACACGCGCTGGGCCATCAACGATTTTGTCATCTCGATACCATTGTATCCGCCCCGAAGAGGGCCTCTCAAGCGTGAGCGCAAAGGTGCGCTGCCTGTACAATAGACTCTCGCAGCCTGCGAAGGGCCTTCGACCGCTCGCAGCGCGACCGTCAGGCGATTGCAAAGACAGGAGAGGCTAATGGACCTCCGGCTGCTATTCAGCACCTTCGGACTTCTATTCCTGGCGGAGCTCGGCGACAAGACGCAGCTCGCCGTCTTCACCCTCGTGGCGCGTCACAAGGCGCCGATACCTATCTTCCTGGGGGCGGCGATCGCCCTCGTGCTTGTGACGGCGATCGGCGCCCTCGTGGGGCAGGGGGTGTCGCAGGTGCTCCCGGAGGACGTTATTCACCGCGGCGCGGCGGCGCTGTTCATCCTCATGGGCATCCTCATCTGGTTCGACATCCTGTAGGCCGACGATTTCTTTCGCGGCCCGTTGTTTGCGGTCCCTTGCCGAGGCGCGCCGGCGGCAGTAGTATTCCCGCGCAGACGGGATCCGGCCAAGGAGGGTCACATGAACCTCGTCAACGACTTCAAGCAGTTCTTGCTCCGCGGGAACGTGGTCGATCTGGCAGTGGCGGTGGTAATCGGGGCCGCGTTCGGCGCAGTGGTGACGGCGCTCGTCGCGGACTTCATAACGCCGCTCATCGCCGCGATCGGCGGTCAGCAGGACTTCTCCGCACTCGATTTCACGATCAATAACAGCGTCTTCAGGTACGGACACTTCATCAACCAGGTGATCGCCTTTCTCCTGATCGCGGCGGCGGTGTTCTTCTTCGTCGTCGTGCCGGTGAACGCCCTGATCACGCGCTCGCGGCGGGAGCCCGCTCCTGACCCGACGCTGCGGAAGTGTCCCGAATGCTTGAGCGAGATACCGACAGAGGCGCGCCGCTGTGCGTTCTGCACGTCGGAGGTGCCGCCGGCCTGATCTGTCGCGGGTGGTTCGGCCGTAGCGCGCGCAGCGGCGCCGAGGGCGCCCTACTGCGCCGTTTCCCGCTCCACGAGGTCGCTGTACAGGCGGCGTAGGAGCGCGGTCTTCGGCCCCGGACGGCCGCTGCCGATGGGCGCGCCGTCGAGCCGCGTCAGCGGCATGACCCCCATGACGGAGCCGGTCAGGAACGCCTCCTCCGCGCCCGATAGCGTCTCCGGCGCCATCCGGGTCTCCCGCACCGCCAGCCCTGCCTGCGGCGCGATCTCGATCACGACCGCCCGCGTTATCCCCGGCAGCGCCCCCGACGCAAGGTCGGGCGTCAGCAGCGTCTCGCCGTCCACGACGAAGACGTTGCTGGAACTGCCTTCGGCCACGAGTCCCCGCGTGTTGAGCAGTATCGCGTGGTCGGCGCCGCGACGGAGCGCCTCCTCGCGCGCCAGCAGGTTGTCGAGATAGTTCAGCGACTTCACCCCGCTCAGCGGCGACATCTCGTTGCGGCGGATCGCGCTCGTCACCGCCGACATGCCCCGTTCGTAAAGCTCCGGCGGATAATCGGTGAGCGGCGTCGCGAACAGCATGATCGTCGGACGCGCCTCTCCTGCTTCCGGGACAGGCCCTGCGGTCACGGTCAGACGGATGCGGGCGTCGGGCAGGACGTTGCGCTCCAGCAGAGCGTCGATTGCCGAACGCAACTCTTCGAGCGACAGCGGAAGCTCAAGGCGGATGGTCGACGCGCCCTCGGTGAGACGGCGGTAGTGCTGCTCGAGGCGGAAGACGCGGCCGCCGTAAGAGCGCATGGTCTCGAAAAGCCCGTAGCCGTGCAGCAGCCCGCGGTCGAATGCCCACACTACCGCTTCAGACATGCTGATTAGGCGCCCGTTAACATACGCGTACCGCATGCAGTGATCATACAGAGGGCGAGCCTGAGCGTTCCAGCCCTCAAGACTCGCGTCGATTATGAGATATATGTGTTGACGACACATCATCTGGCGTCTATGCTGGCCGTACTCAGGTTTCAAGCCTGAGAGGGAGGAGACACATGGAAGAGATGCCTTGGCTGAGTATCCTGGGAGGCTCAGTGTCGCTGGAGGGGCAGGAGCTGGCGAAGATCAAGAAAGGTGACGAATGGTGCTTCAACGTAAAGCGACCTTACGAGGAGGCAGAGAAAAACCTGGCACAGGTGGTGTGTGAGTGCTTGCCCGGCGCCTCAGGGCATTTCGTACTTACCGGAGGAGGGCCGGTGGAACTTCTCCATGCGGTTCGGCAGGGTATGCAACTCACTTTCATAGGTTTCAGTTCAAGGGGCGAGGTGGAGGCGGAAATCACGGTGCGCGTTGGGGCTACAAACATGCCGGGCGCTATCACCGAGTTCTTCCCCTTCACTGTGACTGGAGGTGTGGAGTTCAGGGAGCGGATCTGACGCACCGCAGCGAATCAGTCCTTACTACTCCGCCGACAGCACGGCCTGCGCCAGCGCCCGCGCCTTGTGCAGCGTCTCCTCGTACTCCGTCTCCGGGTCGGAGTCGGCGACGATCCCGCCGCCGGCATTGAAGTACGCCACGCCGTCCTTCACCACCATCGTCCTGATGACGATGTTCAGGTCGAGCGAGCCGTCGCCGCCGATCCAGCCGATGGCGCCGGTATAGACGCCCCGGCTGATGGGCTCCAGCTCGTCGATGATCTCCATGGCGCGGATCTTGGGCGCGCCGGTGATCGAGCCGCTGGGGAACGTCGCGAGCAGGAGGTCGACGGCGTCGCACTCGGGGCGCAGGCGCGCCTCGACCGTTGTCGTCAGGTGAAAGACGGTCGCGAACTCCTCGAGCGCCGCCAGGTGGGGCACGCGCACCGACCCAATCTCGGCGACGCGGCCGAGGTCGTTGCGCTCCACGTCGACGATCATGACGTTCTCGGCCATGTCCTTCTCGCTGTTCACGAGCTCGCGCGCGAGGGCGGCGTCTTGCTCGGGCGTGGCCCCGCGGGGGCGCGTCCCCTTGATGGGGCGCGTCTGCACCGCCCGGGTCGCCGGGTCGAAGCGGAGGAACCGTTCCGGCGAGGCGCTGAGCACCTGCAGGTCGGGGAAGTTGAGGTAGGCGGCGAAGGGCGCCGGGTTGACCTCGCGCAGGCGCAGATAGAGGTCGAACGGCTCGCAGGGCAGCGGGGCGTGGAAGCGCTGCGACAGGTTCACCTGGTAGATGTCGCCCGCGCGGATGTATTCGAGGGCGCGTTCGACGGCGTCGCAGTAGCCCTTGCGAGTAAACGTCGATCCCAGCGCCTGGAAGCGCGGCGCGCCGCCTGCGGTGCCGGGCCGTCCGTCGGGGGGCGGCGACGTGAGGCGGCAGTCGTACCGTGTGATCTCCTCATAGAAGGCGAGGTAAAGGTCGGGGATCTGCAGGTCGTCCCGCGCTGTGTTGGGCAGGCGCTCGATCTGCTTATTGAGGTCGTAGCCGAAGTAGCCGACCACGCCGCCGCCGGGTGGAGGTGGGCTCTCGCGAAGCAGCCGGCGCAGCGCCTCGAATGGGTTCGCCTCCCATCGCGAGACGGCGCCCCCGCGTTCCACTTCAACGGCGCGCCCCTTCGCGCGAACGACGAGGTAGGGCCGCCGCCCGTAAATCGAAACACGTCCGAGGAGAGGGTGGACGAGGGCGCTATCGAGCCAGAAGCCGTAGGGCTCGCGGCAGGCCTCGGCGACGGCGTCGCTGGTGATGGTGTAACCTATTGGGGCTGTGGTCATGATAGGCCGCTCATCAGGGCATCAAGGGTCATTTTATCAGCGGTGCGGCTTGTTGACACCTGTTTAGGTCGTAAGCTACGATGATCGGTGAGTGGCAGCGTAGCTCAGTGGTAGAGCAGGGGACTCATAAGCCCTTGGTCGTGGGTTCGAATCCCTCCGCTGCCACCACTGTCTTCTCGATTGGCGGCGTATCCGCCGGAGGCGGGAGGGGACTCATAAGCCCTTGGTCGTGGGCCTGCCCGCCTGTGGAGGGTTCGAATCCCCGCCTACCGGCAGGCAGGCCTCCGCTGCCACCACTTGTTTTTACAGGCCACTCCGAGCACCACCTCGACAGGCGGACAGCGGTCCGATCCTTCGGGAACAGCCACCGGTATTTCCTCGTTGACCGCTTACGGCGGCGGCTGCTATACTCAGATAACCGCACGTTCTTTGACCCCCGTCAGTACTATTCGGCAGGAAGGCAAATGCACGAACAAGAGATCGAGCGAGCAAAAGCACACCTGGAAGCGATCATCAGAGAGCAGATCGAGCGCGTGCAGAGGATGAAGGACCAGGAGGAGTGGACCGACTACTCCACCCTGCGGCCCCTCGTCATCGGCGTGTGCGGCGGCGACGGGATCGGGCCTTACATCTCGGAGCAAACGCAACGCGTCCTCGAAAACCTCCTCCGCGCCGAGCTGAACAGCGGCAAGATAGTCTTCAGAGTCATCGAAGGGCTCACCATCGAGAACCGCGCTGCCCGCCTCCAGGCCATCCCTGATGAGGTGCTCGACGAGCTCCAGCAGTGCCACGTCATCCTCAAAGGCCCGACGACGACGCCTCGCGCCGGCGACCCCTGGCCCAACATCGAAAGCGCTAACGTCGCAATGCGCCGCGCCCTCGACCTCTTCGCCAACGTGCGGCCCGTTTCCATCCCCTCGCAGGGAATCGACTGGGTCTTCTTCCGCGAGAACACTGAGGGCTCGTACGTCCTCGGCAGCCGCGGCATTCACGTCACCCCCGACATCGCCATCGATTTCACCGTCGCCACCCTTCAGGGGAGCGAGCGCATCATCCGCCTGGCGTTTGACTACGCGCGCAAGCACGGCATCAACCGCCTGACCGTCGTCACCAAGGCCAACGTGATAAAGACGACCGACGGCCGCTTCCTCGACATGGCGCGCATAGTGGCGCAGGACTACCCGGAGGTGGAGTGGGACGACTGGTATATTGACATAATACCGGCTAAGCTCGTCGATCCGAAGCGGCGCGCCGCCTTCCGCGTCTTCGTGCTGCCCAATCTCTACGGCGACATCCTCACCGACGAGGCCGCCGAGCTTAAGGGCGGCGTGGGCACGGCCGGCAGCGCCAACATCGGCAAGCACTACGCAATGTTCGAGGCCATTCACGGCAGCGCGCCCCGCATGGTAGAGGAAGGGCGCGCCCACTACGCCGACCCCAGCGGTCTCATCCGCGCCGGCGCCATGCTGCTGAGCCACATCGGTTTCGTCGATAGAAGTAAGCGGCTGGAGATGGCGCTCGACGTCTGCGACAGCTTCGAAAAGAAGCTCGTCATTACCGGCCGCCCGACGGGCGTGACCGGCGCCGAGTTCACCGACTACCTTCTCGACACCCTGCGCGAGTCCGATCTCGAGAAGAGGTGGCAGGACTACCAGGAGCAGGCAAAGGCCGGCCTCCTCTCGCTCCGGCCCTCGCTCCTCGAGACCGGGCGCTGATCCCGTCCGCCTTCATCCATGACGCACACCAACCATCGCCAGGGCAGCCGCGAAAGCCTCCGCGACGACTGGGTCATCCTCTCGTTGCCCTATCGCGGTCCGCCGCACGTAATGGAAAAGGTCGAGCGCTTCAAGGAGATCTGCGCCCGTCACGGCGCCGTCAACGCCGACCGCCCCAAAGCCTGGCACATCTTCGTCTTCGACCGGCGGGAAAACATGGAGGCGGCCCTCAAGGAGCTCACCGACGCCGGGCTGGGACACAGCGTCGTCGTCGCCGGCCTGTTCGATGAGGTCGCCGACTGCTGCCGGCGCGCGGGCACGAAGGCCCACACCGTCAACCATTCGCTCGGCTTCTGGGGAAAGCGTGAGAAGCTGCCGCGCCCGCAGGTGCTGGAGATAACGACCATGTGCGGCCACGCCCTCGTCGCGCCCGCCCTTGTGACGCGCCTGGCGGAGAAGGTGCGCGACGGCGACACGAGCCTCGAAGAAGCCTGTCAGGAGATGCGCCGCATGTGCCTCTGCGACATCTTTAACCACGTCCGCGCGCAGCGGCTCATGGCCGGCCTCGTCGAGTCGATGGGCGCACCCGCGGAAGAGAGCGGCGGATGATCATCAGGGAAGAGCTCTGCACCGGCTGCCTCGACTGTCTTCCTTACTGCCCCATGTCGGCCATCGTGCACGACGAGGCGACCGGCCTGGCGAAGATCGTGGAAGACGAGTGCGTCGAGTGCGGCGTCTGTTACCGCGCCCGCGTCTGCGCCACCGACGCCGTCTTCCCGCAGCCGCTGGAGTGGCCGCGCACCCTGCGCATGGAGTTCAGCGACCCCTCGTCGCCCTATCTGTCGCCCGTCTTTGAGCATCGTACCATCGCCCGCTTCCAGCGCGACCTCCGGGGTATGGATCGGCGCCGCCTGCTCGACCGCGAGGGCGAAGAGTTGACGATAAGCGGCCGCGGCACCATCGAAATGAAGATGAACGACGTCATGGGCCGCTACAAGCGCGGCCAGGCGGGCGTCGCCGCCGAAATCGGCCGGCCGGGCGTGGGCGCGCGCTTCCGCGACGTCGAGAAGGTGGCGCGAGCGCTGACGACCGCGGGTGTCAAGTTCGAGCCCGACAACCCACTGACCGACCTCATGACAGACGTCCGGACGGGCGCTCTCCTTCCCGAGATACTGAACGAAAAGGTGCTCTCCTGCATCATCGAGTTCACGGTGCCGCTGGCGTCGCTGCCGCGCGTCCTCTCGGCGCTGCGGGACGTGTCGTCCCAGATCGACACTGTCTTTGCCGTCGACCTCATCTCTGTGGTCGAGGAAGACGGGTCGGTGCCCACCGTCCCGGTCGTCGAGGCGATGGGGCTGACGCCGTCGATCGCGGGCAAGACGAACGTGGGGCTGGGCCGTCCTCTCGCCCCGCTCGACTGACGTGCGCCTCCGAAGGCCAACGGGAGGCTAAAGCCCTCTGCTACGTTTCAGAGGCAACCGCTGAGAGAGAGGACGTCTCTTCCACGCATACGGAACTATCGGGTGACGCGCTTGTTCCTTGACAGGCGATCCGGCACTTAGATACAATTCAGTTGGCAAGCGAGAAGGGCGGTTAGCTCAGTTGGTATGAGCGCTTCCTTCACACGGAAGAGGTCACAGGTTCGAGCCCTGTACCGCCCACCATCGCGCTTTGCAGACGCTGCCGAAGTGGCGGAATGGCAGACGCGCTACGTTCAGGGCGTAGTGTCCGAAAGGGCGTGTGGGTTCAAATCCCACCTTCGGCACCATGACGACGGAATGAAGAACGGGGGACGCGGCTCCCCCCAATTGTTTACAGCGTGCGCTCGTAGCTCAGTTGGATAGAGCGCAGCCCTGCGGAGGCTGAGGCCGTGGGTTCGAATCCCGCCGGGCGCACCATCGATCGCTGAACGGCAGACCTCGCGCGCTGCCGTTTTTTCGCGGCGTCGCGCTGCCGCCTCCGCTGGTCAATTCTTCCCGCGCATCGTATACTCCACCTCAAGATGCGCATCGGAAAGCTTGCGGCGCTGGCCGCTGTCTCGTTTGTCGTTGCCGCCGCTCTCGCCGCGGTGCTCAACGTGTCGTGCGACGACGACAATGAAGACGCGGAACAGACTCGGACCCCTACGGCCACCGTCGCCGCCGTTACCCCTACCGCCCCTTCGCCGCCTGAGGACATTCGGGACGTCGACCTCACAGAACAGCCGGACGTACGGGCGATGCTCCGCCGCGTGGGCGGAGAAGTGGTCCCGGCCGATGTTCTTTACGCCGACCTCACGGACGACGGGCGGGAGGAGGCTGTCGTTCCCATATTCTCCGGCGGAACGGCCGGCAATCTGGCCTTTCTCGTCCTGAGCTACCAGGAAGAAGGCCTGGTCT
Organism: Dehalococcoidia bacterium; assembly: GCA_030018455.1. NCBI lineage: Bacteria > Bacillati > Chloroflexota > Dehalococcoidia > Dehalococcoidia bacterium. The sequence goes on along the minus strand of JASEFU010000001.1, from coordinate 352,058 downwards.
CCATCCTCTCCAAGGTGGCTGAAGCCGGCTCCGTGCGCCTCTCCCTGCGGGACGGGCAACTCGTGGAATCGCAGCCGGTCTATGAAGAGGGCGACCTGCCGGGCTTTCCCTCGCAGATCAAGGATATCTACTACAAGTGGGACGGCGAGGAACTGGTCGTCGAGCGCGAGGAGACGGCCCCCAGTCCCAACGCGCCTCCGAGGCAGTGACCGTCCTCCCGGGCCGCCGTTGAACCCGCCTGTTTGACAAGGTATAATCTGGCTGCATTACGAAGAAGAAGGCGAAGTTGGCGAGACAATCACGACCGGCAGGCCGCAGGGCGCGTCAGAAAGGGCGGCGCTATCCTCTTCCCGCACGTGCGGCGACGGCGGCGCGGCCGCGTGTCGGGCCGATACCTCTGAACGCTGAGGAACAGCCGAAAGCGGCCCCCAGACCCCGGCTTCCGGGGATGATGGACTTCACCTACGTCAAAAGCGACCTGAAGCGGATCGCGGTGGTCGCAGCCGCTATGCTGGCCCTTCTCGTAGTGCTGTCGTTCGTCCTCCATTAGGGCGCGCCACCGCGTCTAGCGAAGGCGTCCCACCGCCACCACAATTCCGAGCCCCACAAGCACGTAGCCGTACAGGTCGTCCTGAGGAAGCAGACCGTACCCCTCGATGAGGTTCCGCACGAGATAGGCTAGCACCACGCCCGCAGCCGCGATCACCTGTAGAACGGCGCCCCGCTTGCGGTTAGTCGCCCAGCTCACCGCTTCGCCGACCGCGTACCCGATGCCGATGCCGAGGAACAGGACGAGGAAACCGTATGCGTCGCCCCTGCGCGAGAGCAACGCCGCCCACAGTCCGCCTGTCGCCGCTGCCGCCGCTGCCGCCGCAAGCGCTCCCCTCACGATATAGCCCGCCGAGATGCGGTAGGTCGGCAGCCTGGTCGGCCGGGCGCAATCGCGGCAGCGCGCGCCGACGGGCGTATACACCATGCAGCGGGGACATATCGGCTTGCCGCAACGGCCGCATCTGAGTTCTGTCTCGACGTCGGGGTGCGTGGCGCACCTGACGCTCACTTCTTCCGCGGTATCGTCTTCCGTCATCTTGGTCCAGATTATCACAACCGTCCGGCGCCCATAAAGGACGCTCAGCCGGCGCCTCCGGCGGCCGGCCCTGCGTATGCGCCGAGCGATGGTCGCGTCGCGGATTCGAGGGCAGCGGCAGGCGGCCAACCGCTGCAGGCCGCGGCCGCAGTCAAGCGGGACAGGACCGTGGAGCGTGCGGTTGGATCACGGGTGGGGGGCGGCCAGTCGACGCGCCGCCTGCATGAAGGCCTCGATGTCTTCCTCGGGAAGGGGTATGTCGCCGGGCAGCCGCTCGCGGGGGGTACCGAGTCCGTGGTAATCGCTACCGCCGAGCTTGAGGAGCCCGTGCTTCTCCGCGACCCGCGCCAGTCGCGCTCTGGTCGCCTCGTCGTAGTCCTGGTAGTGCACCTCTATGCCCGCCAGGCCGGCGCCTATCAGATCCTCCAGCAAGCCGTCTAGATCGGTTAGCGAAGAGGGGTGCGCCAGCACGGGCAACCCGCCGACCCGCACCAGCATCCTTACCGCCTCTACGGGCGTCAGCTTCAGTCTTTCCACATAGGCCGGTCCGTTGCGGCCGATGTACTTTTCGAACGCCTCTTGAAACGACGAGACGTAGCCCTTCTCGAGCAGCGCCTGCGCCACGTGTGGCCGGCCGACCGCGCCCTCGCCGGCGAACGCCGCCACGCGCTCCCACGGCACGTCGATCCCCATTTCGCGCAGCTTCTCCACCATGAGGCGTCCGCGGTCGCGGCGGGCGTTTCGCAGCCTGGTCAGCGTGTTCTGGAACTCCTCGTCCGCGTAGTTCAGGAAGTACCCCAGGATGTGCACCTCATCGCCGGGGATATCGGCGCTCATCTCGATACCCGGCACAAGGACGAGGCCTTCGTGCTTCGCGGCGGCCTCTTCGGCCCCCGGGAGACCCTCCGTGGAATCGTGATCGGTGACGGCAATTGTGCGGACGCCGCGGCTGGCGGCGAGGTCGATGAGTTCGGTTGGGGTGAGGCGTCCGTCCGAGGCCGTGGTGTGGGTGTGAAAGTCGGCCCTACTTGTCATCTCCGATTTCCCTGTCCACGCGCTCTATCCTCTCGGCAAGAGCGGTCTCCTCATCAATCTCGACCAGGACGGAGTTGAAGATTAGCCCGCCTCGCCGCGCGACCTCCAGCCGCACGGGCATTGCGGTCAAAAAGCGCCGGATGACCGCCTCGACCTCGTCTCCGATGACGGAGTCCTTCGCCCCCACCATGCCGACGTCCGAGATGTAGGCCGTGCCCTTGGGGAGGATGCGCGCGTCTACAGTGCCGACGTGGGTGTGGGTGCCGAGCACTGCGCTGACCCGTCCGTCCAGGTACCATCCCATTGCCACCTTCTCGCTCGTCGCTTCCGCGTGCATATCGACGATCACAATTGACTTCGGCGGCATTTGCGCCAGCGCCTTGTCCGCCTTCCGAAACGGGCAGTCGATGTTGGTCATGAAGACGCGGCCCTGCAGGTTGATGACGGTCACGCCACGGTGTTCGATGAGGCCGACTCCCGGAAGGCCGGGAGGGTAGTTGAGAGGACGGATTATGGGAAGCTCCGATTCAAGATGGGGGATGATCTCCTTCTGGTCCCATATGTGGTTGCCGGATGTGATGACGTCGACGCCCGCCTCTATCAGTTCTTGAGCAGCGGAGACGCTCAAGCCGCGACCGCCGGCTGCGTTCTCGCCGTTGGCGATAACGAAGTCGATATTGAGCTCGCGGCGCAGCGCCGGCAAGAGCGCAGCAATGGCCCGCCGTCCCGGCCTGCCCACGGCGTCGCCTACCATCAGGACGTTCAATTCTTCCTCGCCTCGAAAACAGTCAGGGAGCGGCCCCTGAAGCCATGCGGCCGTCGGATCTCCGCTCCCCGTCCTCTTGCTAGCGGGCGTATTCCGTTGCCCGGGTCTCCCGTACGACGGTGACCTTTATCTGGCCGGGATACTCCAGCGTGTCCTCAATCTTGCGGCTGATGTCGCGTGCCAGCCGCATCGATTCGAGGTCGTCGATCTCTTCCGGCTTCACGATGATCCTTATTTCGCGCCCGGCCTGGATCGCGAACGCCTTGTCGACGCCCTTGAACTCCCGCGCCACGGCCTCGAGCGTCTCCATCCGCTTGATGTAATGCTCGAGCGTTTCCCTGCGGGCGCCGGGGCGGCTGCCGCTCACGGCGTCGGCCACCTGCACTATCACCGCTTCCACCGTGCGGGGCTCTTCTTCCTCGTGGTGGGCGGCGATGGCGTGCACGACGGCCTGGCTGAGTCCGTAGCGGCGGGCAACGTCGGCGCCGATGCGCGCGTGCGTTCCCTCTACGTCGTGGTCGAGCGCCTTGCCGATGTCGTGCAGCAATGCGGCGCGTCGGCAGACCCGCACGTCCGCCTTTATCTCCTCAGCGATTATCCCCGCGACCACCGCGCACTCTACGGCGTGCTTGAGCTGGTTCTGTCCGTAGCTCGTGCGGTAGCGCAGGCGTCCCAGAATCTTCAGCAGCTCCGGGTGGAGGCCGGGGCAACCTGCATCGATTGCAGCCTGCTCCCCCGCCAGTTTAATGTCGGCTTCGACCTCTTGCCGGGCCTTCTCCACCACTTCCTCGATGCGGCTGGGGTGGATTCGTCCGTCGTTCACCAGACGCGTAAGAGCGATGCGCGCCACTTCGCGACGCACAGCGTCGAAGCCGGATAGGGTGACGGCATCAGGAGTATCGTCGATGATAAGGTCGACGCCGGTGGCGGCTTCGAGGGCGCGGATGTTGCGGCCCTCGCGCCCGATGATCCGGCCCTTCATGTCGTCGCTGGGGATCGGCACCACGCTGACGGTCGACTCAGCGACCACGTCGGTGGTGAGCCGGTGCATGGCATCGACCAGCAGTTCGCGGGCGCGCTGGTCGCCTTCTTCGCGTACCTCCGCCTCGACCTGGCGCAGGCGCCTGATGGCGTCTTCACGCGCCTCCTTCTCGATTTCGGCGAGGAGGATGTCGCGCGCTTCCTGGCTGGTCAGATTGGAGACCCGCTCGATCTCCGCTCTCTCTTGCCGTTCCAGTTCCTGGAGGGCGCGTCTGGCCTGCTCCAGTTCTTGTTCTTGCTCGATTATTCCCGCTTCACGGCGCTCCAGCGCCTCAATCTTGCGGTCTAAGCTCTCTTCTTTTTGAGTAAGCCGTTGCTCGGCGCGTTGCAACTCAGACCGTCTTTCCCGTAACTCGGCCTCGATCTGGTTGCGTGTCCGGATGGCCTCCTCTTTGGCTTCAAGGAGGATCTCTTTTTCTCTTGTCTGCGCCTCCGTTAAGATGCGGGCAGCGTTGCGCTCCGCCGCGCCAATCTGCCTCTGACTGATCCTGAGCCGTAGGTTGTATCCAACGAGAGCCCCGACCGCCAGCGCCACAACGCCGACAACGGCGATTGCGATGGCTTCGGGCATGGTCACCTCGCTTTCCTTAGTTAAACAGCTTTAGAGTTATCAAAGTTCGACGAACGGACTTCTCACCTCATCATAGGTCTGGGGCAGACCGCTGTCAAGGAAACCGGGCCGGTCGCCGAGGAAGCGCTGTCAGGCCATCCCCTCGTCCATTTCCCGAAGGCATCGGTCCACAGTACGTCTCACAACGTCGTAGTTGAAGCCGCGGCGGGCAAGAAAGCCGCTCAGCCGCCGCCGGAAGACCTCCTCGCTTTCACCGGCGAGCGCGGACAAGCGCTTTCGGGCGGCGCGATAGGCGGCGTCCTCGTCGTCGAGCCCTTCGATAGCCGCCGTCGCGGTCTCCGAGTCCACCCCTTTTGACAGCAGTTCGCTGCGGATTAGGCGGCCGCTACGGGGGCTGACGATGTCGCGGCTCTCCCTCCAGAACTCGGCGAAAGCGGCGTCGTCGAGGTAATGCAGCGTCTTCAGCCGCTCGACCGTCTCGTCGATCGTCGCCGGCTCGAAGCGGCGGCGGCGGAGGCGGAGCCGCAGCTCCCTTTCGCTGCGGGGACGGTAGGAGAGGAGGTTGAGGGCAGCCTCGTAGGCGCGGCGGCGCTCGTCCTCTTTCCGGAGCGCCTGGAGGTCCTGCTCCGTCACCTCCATGCCGGCGTGCAGCCCCTGCTCCTGCGCGAGGGCGACCCCCAGCGCGAGCGCGAAGCGGCCGTTCACGTAGACATCGAAGCGGTTTCGCCGTCTTGCCCGTTCCAGCGCTGTGATAATCACGGCTTGTCCCGTTTGAATGCGCGAAGGCCGGGCACGCGGCCCAGCCCCCCGTCGAACGTCCCTGTGCCGCTTACTCCAGCGGGTCTGCGGGCTCCGCGGATGGCGGCGCCGCCACGACCGGCGCGGCAGGGGCGCCGGAATCGATGCGCGACCTTATCCTCTTCTCGATCTCGTCGGTGATCTCCGGGTGCTCGCGCAGGAAGTCCTTCGCGTTCTCGCGTCCCTGCCCCAGTCGCACGTCCCCATAGTTGAAGAAGGCGCCCACCTTCTTCACCACCTCCATGTCCACCGCCAGGTCCAGGATGTCGCCCGTGCGGCTTATCCCCTGATCTTTGCCCGCGAACATGATGTCGAACTCGGCCGTGCGGAACGGGGGCGCCACCTTGTTCTTCACCACCTTCGCCCGCACGCGGCTGCCGACGACCTGCTGGCCCTGCTTGAGGGTCTCGATCCGCCGCAGGTCTATCCGCACCGAGCTGTAGAACTTGAGGGCGCGGCCGCCCGGCGTCACCTCCGGGTTGCCAAAGACGATGCCCACCTTCTCGCGCAACTGGTTGATGAACACGACGGCGGTGCGCGAGCGGCTGATGGCGGCGGTAAGCTTGCGCAGCGCCTGCGACATCAGACGCGCCTGCAGCCCTGGCAGCGAATCGCCCATGTCGCCCTCGATCTCGGCCCGCGGCACCAGGGCGGCGACGCTGTCGAGCACGACGATATCGAGGGCGTTGCTGCGGACCAGCGCTTCCGTAATCTCCAATGCCTGCTCGCCCGTGTCCGGCTGCGATACCAGCAGGTCGGCGACGTTTATCCCGCAGGCGCTGGCGTAGACGGGGTCGAGCGCGTGCTCCACATCGATGTAGGCGGCCGACCCTCCCAGCTTCTGCGCCTCGGCAATGATGTGCTGGGCCAGGGTGGACTTGCCCGCCGACTCAGGCCCGAATATCTCGGTGACGCGGCCGCGGGGAATGCCGCCGATGCCGAGGGCAACATCGAGCGAGATGGAGCCCGTGGGTATGGCCTCGATCTGAAGGTGGGCCGACGCCTCGCCCAGGCGCATGATAGCGCCGCGGCCAAACTGCTTCTCGATCTGTCCGATGGCCAGCTCCAACGCCTGGCCCTTATCGCCGCTGGTCATGCCCGCCTCCGTAAAGCCCGATAATGCTCAGCAAACTGTACAGATTCTGCTCTCACGCGCATCATATCACCCCCGATCACCGCTCGCAAGGCGGGCGATGTCACCTGCCGGAGATGCGTTTTCCGCATCGTTCAACTCGAGTCGGAGGAGGAACGGCTGCGCCTGGAGCACTTCGCCACAGCGCTGCTTTCTCCCGTGCTCAAGGGCGCCGGGGCTGGTAGAATAGACGCGACCAACTCGATGAGGACGGTGCCGATGCTAGCCAAGCGCATAGTTCCCTGCCTCGACGTCGACCGCGGACGCGTCGTCAAAGGCGTGTCTTTTGTCCAGCTCCGCGACGCCGGCGACCCTGTCGAGCTCGCTCGCTTCTACAGCGAACAGCGGGCCGACGAGCTCGTATTCCTGGACATAACCGCTTCCGCCGAGGAGCGCAATACCGTCTACGACATGGTGCGTCGCACTGCCGACCACGTCTTCATTCCCTTCACTGTCGGCGGCGGCATTCGCAGCGAGGACGACGTGCGCCGTCTCCTCGAGTCCGGCGCCGATAAGGTGTCGCTGAACACCGCCGCCGTCGCCGAGCCGGCGCTTGTGGAGCGCTGCGCGCACCGTTTCGGCAGCCAGTGCATCGTCGTCGCCATCGACGCGAAGGGGATAGGGGACGGCCGCTGGGAGGTCTACACGCACGGCGGGCGCAAGCCCACGGGAATCGACGCCGTCGCCTGGGCGAAGCGAGTGGTCGAGTTGGGCGCGGGCGAGATCCTCCTCACCAGCATGGACACGGACGGCCACCTCGACGGGTACGACATTCCCCTCACGCGCGCCATCTCGGAAGCGGTCGAGGTGCCGGTCATTGCGTCCGGCGGCTGCGGCAACCCTGAGCACATGTACGACGCCATCGTCGAGGGTAAGGCCGACGCCGTTCTCGCCGCCAGCATCTTCCACTTCGGCACCTACACCATCCAGCAGGTGAAGGAGTACCTGGCCGGACGCGGAATACCGGTACGCCTGTAGGAGCGGACGGGATGACAGAAACAAGGGAAGGCATATTCTGGGACGTCGTGGCGGGCAAGCTGCCGTCTCCGGCTGTCCTCACCCTGCTCGACTGGCGGGTGCTCTCCGCGGAGCCGGGCTGCGTCCGCGCCTCCTTTCAGGGGAAGCCCGAATTCTACAACCCGATTGGGTTCGTCCAGGGCGGCATCCTGGCGGCGATGCTCGACGGCGTCATGGGCTGCGCCGCCGTCTCCCTCCTCGCCCCCGATGAGAGCATCACCACGCTCGACATGAACACCAGCTACATGCGCTCGGTGCGCGACGTAACGCTCATCGGCGAGGGACGCGTCGTCCACCGCGGCGGGGCCACCGTTTTCATGGCCGGCACGCTGGCGACCGAGAACGGCGAACTTGTCGCCACGGCTACGGCAACCGGCCGTGTCGTCAGAGTGCCGGCGAACGACGAGCGCGGGCAGGAGGAGCGGGAATGATCGACTTCGCGAAGGGCGGCGGTCTTGTTCCCGTCGTTATCCAGGACGATGAGACGGACGAGGTGCTCATGCTCGCCTACATGAACGAGGAGGCCCTGCGCCTCACGCGCGAGACAGGACAGGTCTGGTTCTACAGCCGCAGCCGGCAGGAGCTGTGGCACAAGGGGGCAACGTCCGGCAGCTTCCTCGAGGTCCGCCGCATTCTCGTCGACTGCGATGACGACGCCCTGCTTATTCGCGTCCGCGCGCTCGGCCCCGCCTGCCACACGGGCGAGCGCACGTGCTTCCACCGCGGCCTCGAAGAGGGTCCACGGTAGGGTCGGGCGTCTCTGCCCGCTCGGCCGGCTCCTGCCTCTGCGCCCAGCTCGCTCTTGGGGCGCTTGCCTGCCGCAGCGTGCGGTTGCGGGGTTTCCCACGCGGCGTGTCCCTCGCACGTCCGGGCCTCCACCCGTTGGCGCTTTGCGACAGCCTCGTTGTATGATTCCCGCATCGCGATTGGACGTGGGCTACCGTCCTCCAGGGGAGAAACGTTTGCAGCGGGGAGCGTTCACCGGCATCAAAGTCATCGAGTACGGCGCGATGGTGTCCGCTCCTTACTGCGGCAAGCTCCTTGCCGACATGGGGGCCGACGTCATCAAGGTCGAGGGGCCTCCCGCCGGCGACCCGGCGCGCGCCCGCGGCCCGTTTCCCGGCGACGAGCCCCATCCCGAGCGCAGCGGCCTCTTCCTTTATCTAAACACCAGCAAGCGGGGCGTAACCCTCGATCTCGGCCGGCAGGGCGGCCCCCAAGCCTTTCGCCGTCTCGTCCGCTGGGCAGACGTCCTCATCGACAATCATCCGGTCGGGCACCTCGACGAGATGGGTTTCTCCTGGGAGGAATTGCAGCGGGAAAACCCCTCCCTCATCCTTACTTCCATTACCCCCTACGGGCGTACCGGGCCTCGAGCCAACCAGAAAGGCACTGAACTTACTGCTCACCACGCCGGTGGCCTCGGCAATCTTCTTCCCACCCGCTCTGAGGACATAAGTCGCGCTCCCATCAAGGCTGGCGGCTACCCGACCGGCTACCACGCCGGCCTTACGGCCGCTCTCGCTACCGCCGCCGCCGTATTCGGTAGGCGGACCAGCGCGAAGGGGCGGTTGATCGACGTCTCGGAGCAAGAGGTAATCCTTGCCCTCGTGCGGACGAACATCGCCTCGACCATCTATCACCACTCGGTCTGGAGCCGTGTCCCCGAAAGGCCGCCTGCCATGGGCCGCCTGAAGTGTCGAGACGGCTACGTTGTCCTGCTCCTCCTCGAGACCCACCATTGGCGGCGGTTCGTCGAGTTGATGGGCAATCCGGAATGGGCCTCGGGGCCGGAATGGGACTCCCTCGCCTATCGCGCCGCGCATCTAATGGAGATCGCGCCGATGATCGACGCCTGGATGGCCGAACAATCGAAAGAAGACATCCACCATAGGGGCGCGGCCATGGGTTTCGCAATCGGCTCCGTCTACAACGCTGAAGAAGTGATGAACTATCGCCAGTACCAGGCCCGCGGCTATTTCGTCGAGGTCGATCATCCTGCGGCGGGCAAGTACCGTTATGCCGGCTGGCCCTACAAAATGCCCGCCTCGCCGCCGCGGGTACAACGCGCCGCGCCGCTGCTGGGACAGCACAACCGCGAGGTGTTCGAGGACGTGCTGGGTTACTCGCGCGAGGAGTTTGTCCGCCTTTGTCAAAGTGGGGCCGTATGGAAGGAAGGGGAACGATGAACAAAGAGTCCCCGCCTCTGGCCGGCGTCCGCGTCCTGGATTTCACCTGGGTCTGGGCGGGCCCCTACGCCACGATGCTCCTGGCCATGCTCGGCGCGGAAATAATCAAGATCGAGAGTGAGGGGCGGATGGACATCATGCGCCGGGTCGTGGTGTGGCCGCTGTACGAGCCGTACCCGCGGGAAGTCCCCCTCAATCAAGGGATGTCATTCAATTCGATCAACATGAACAAGCTGGGGATAACCATTAATCTGGAGCGCGCGGAAGGCGTGGAGCTTGTCAGGCGGCTGGCGGCCATCAGCGACGTGGTGATCGACAACATGCGCGCGGGCACGATGGACAAGATCGGCCTGGGGTACGAGGACCTGCGGCGCGTCAATCCCCGGATCGTCATGCTGTCGTCGAGCGCCCGTGGGGCTACCGGCCCCGAGGCGCAATACGCGGGCTACGCGACGGTCCACCATGCGGTGGGCGGCGCGGCTCACATAACGGGTTACCCCGACGGCCCGCCCAGCACTACGCTCGGCGACGTCGACCTGATGAACGCCACTACCGCCGCATTCGCAATCGTCGCCGCCCTGCAGCACCGGGAGCAGACCGGCGAGGGGCAGTTCATCGATTTTTCGCAGTGCGAGGGCGTCTCCTCGCTGATCGGCGAGGTGCTGCTTGACTATGAGATGAACGGTCGCAGCCCCGGCCGCATGGGAAACGCCGACACGTTCCTTGCGCCGCACAACGTGTATCGCTGCTGGGGCGTCGACCGTTGGGTGGCGATCGCCGTTGAGACCGATGAAGAGTTCCGGGCCCTCGCCCGGGTGATTGGTCAGCCTGAACTGGCCGATGACCCCCGGTTCGCTACCATGGCCGCCCGCAAGGCGAACGAGGCCGAGCTCGACGCCATCATCTCAAAGTGGACGCGGATCCGCGAGCGCGACCTGGTTGCAAACACCCTGGCCTCCGCAGGGATCGCTGCCGCTCCCTCGCGCAACGCCGAAGAGCTGGCCCATGACCCGCACCTTCGTGCGCGTGGCGCCTTCGTCACCGTGGATCATCCGGAGGTCGGCGAGCGCGAGTTCGTTGGCGCGCCATGGCAGATGTCGGGGGCGCGGGTGGAGCCGCGGGCCGCGCCACTGCTGGGCCAGCACAACAGGGACGTCTTCTGCGACATCCTGAGGATGGACGAAGGGGAGTTTGTCCGCCTCCAGGAAGAGGGCGTGATATGGTAAGCCGGTGATTACGCCTTGCCTAGGACAACGCGGAAACGTTTCTGTAATCGTTTCTACGTAATTTTCTTGCCTTAAGCGTTCACAGCGGGTACACTTCCATAGCGCCAGGACGACGCGTGTCGTTGGGAAGGCCCCCCAAAGCTTCAGATCGAGAGTTCATAGAGCGTGGAAAACTTCATCCAGCAGGTGGCTACCGGCCTTTCCGAGGGTAGCCTCTACGCAATCCTTGCCCTTGCCCTCGTCCTCATCTACCGTTCCACAGGAGTCGTCAACTTCGCTCAGGGCGAGATGGCGATGTTCACCACCTTCATCGCCTGGTCCGTGTTGGACTTTGGGGCGCACTTCTGGGTAGCCTTCTTCATCACGCTGCTCATAGCCGGTCTAATGGGGGCGGCCATCGAGGTGGTCATTCTTCGTCCGGTTGAGAACGCGCCGCCCCTGAACGCCGTTATCATAACCCTCGGTATCTTCACCGTCTTGAGCAGCCTGGCCCTCCGCATATGGCAGGGCGAGCCGAAGAGCTTCCCCTCGCCGGAGGTCTTCCAGGGCGGTCCGCTGACGCTTGGGCCCGCTGTGATAAGCCGCACCAACATCGGCGTCTTCTGCATGTCCGTTGTGATAATGATTGCCATCTACCTTCTCTTCAACTACACCAAGGTAGGCCTTGCCATGCGCGGCGCCGCCCAGAACCGCGTCGCCAGCCAGCTCGTCGGGGTCCCTGTCGGCCGCATGCTCGCCCTCGGCTGGGCGCTGTCGGCTATGGTGGGGGCCGTGGCCGGCATGCTCCTGGCCCCTTCCCTCGCTCTCTCGACGAACATGATGATGGGCGTGCTGCTGTTCGCGTTCGCCGCCGCCGTCCTCGGCGGCCTGGACAGTCCGGTTGGAGCGATCGTGGGGGGACTTACCCTGGGTGTGGTGAAGACGCTGGCGGCTCTCTATGCCGGCTCCGATATCGACATTGCCTTCGCCTTTCTCGTGATAGTACTTGTGCTCGTCGCGCGCCCTCGCGGTTTGTTCGGCAAGAAAGCGATCGGGAGAGTCTAGAGTGCGAGTGTTGTTGAACCGGCGGTTCATATTTCTTGTGCTCGCTATTGCCGTGCTTCTCGTCTTTCCCTATCTCTACACATTCCCGTTTTTCGATGGCTTTCTCGATTCGTTCCGTGTCTTCCAGGGGATGCGCTTCGCGCTGTGGCTTATCATCCTCCTCGGCCTGAACCTGCTGACCGGGTATAACGGCCAGATATCGCTTGGGCACGCCGCCTTTGTCGCCATCGGCGCATACATCGCCGCCATACTCATGGACGACGTGAACATCGAGGGCGACTTCAGCATGCCCGTTATCGCGGCCATTCTTCTCGGCGGCGTCATCACCGGGCTGATCGGCTTCCTTATCGGCATTCCCGCTCTCAGGCTTTCCGGCCCCTATCTCGCCATCGCCACCCTGGCCATAGTCATCGTCCTCCCTCAGGTCGTGAAGCACCATCTGGTGGAAGAGTGGACGGGCGGTGTGATGGGCATCAGCCTTGGCTCGCCTTCCACCCCCGAAGCGATCGGAGACCGGATGACCCGCGATCAATGGCTGTACTATGTCTGCATGGTGCCGGCCATCATCATGACGGCGATGGCCTGGAGTCTGACGCGCAGCCGCATCGGCCGCGCCTTCGTAGCCATACGCGACTCCGAGATAGGCGCCCAGCAGATGGGCGTCAACGTCTCCCTCTACAAAATGACCGCCTTCGGCCTCTCCGCCCTGTATGCCGGCACGGGCGGCGCCCTCTACATCTTTGCCGAAGGCTACCTCGGCCCCGCCTCGTTCGACATCCTCCTCTCCCTCACAATGCTCGTGATGATTGTGCTCGGCGGTCTGGGTTCCATTACGGGCAGCATCTTTGCCGCGGTCATCATGACGATGCGCAACGATCTCACCGACTGGATTGCCGGCATCATACCCGCCGGAGAGCAGATCGGCATCGAGTACAGCAGGGGCGCCCTGTTCGGAACGTTGCTCATCCTGACCGTCATCTTCACTCCGCGGGGAGTCGCCGGCTCCATCGAGCACATGAAGGAAGCTCACCTGGGCGAGAAGCTGCTAACGCTGTTCTCGCGCCTCACCTTCCGTGGACCTGTCAAAGGCGCGCGCGAGAAAGAGGAGATTTGACAAATCTCGTCGTCTGGTATACTCTCTGGCGCTGATCAGACGTATCAACCGGACACCGCACTTGATTCGCCACAGGCCTATACGGCGCCTGAGCGGAACACGGGAGGGCTTCACAAGTAGATCGCTGGTTCCCGAGGACGGGGCGAAAGAAGATCAGGGGTTTTCGGCGGGCAGAGAGGAGTAGCTGCCCGTCAGTGCAGGCAAATAAGAATGGAGGTAGAAAGCCAGATGCGTGCGCTACTTAAACGATGGCCCATGCTATTGGTCACCCTAGTCTTCGCCTTCACGATGGTGTTCTCAGCCTGTGGCGAGGACGAAGAGGAAGACGGAGGCGGCGTCACTCCCGGGGCGCCCACGGCTACGAAGGCGCCTTCCGGTGGAGAAGGCGATACCACCGGGGTAACCGACACCGAAATCAAGATCGCTACGCTCCTGCCCATGAGCAACACCACAGCCGCCGCCTGGGGCGTCCCATTGAGCAAGGGAATGCAGGCCTACTACGACTATATTAACGACCAGGGCGGCATATACGGACGCAAGATCACGCTCATTGTTGCCGACACGCAGTACACGGGGCCGGTGGCCGGCGAAGTGGCACGAAAAGTCGTCGAACAGGACAAGGTCTTCGCCATACAGGGCAGCCTCGGCACCGCCGCCCACAGCGCCGTCTGGAAGTACCTCGAGGAACGCGGCGTCCCCGACATGTACATCCTGACCGGCAACACGAAGTGGACGGAACCCATCGCCAAGACGCGGTTCGGCTTCCTCGTCGACTACATCACTGAGGGTCGCATCCTCGGCAAGTACATCGCTGAGAACTACCGGGGCATGAAGCTCGGCATCATCGCCCAGAACGACGACTTCGGCAAAGAGGGCGAGGAAGGCCTGCGGCTCGGCGTCGAGGAAAACGACGGCAACATGGAGATCGTGGTCGACTACTACGACGAGGCGGAGAGCGATATGACCGCCCACGCCCAGCGCCTCCAGAACGAGAACGTCGACGTTATAGCTTTCTACGGAATGCCGGTGCAGGCGGGCAGCATCTTCAAGGTGACTCGACAGACGCTGAACTGGGATGTCCCCATCGTCATCACCGGCGTCAACGCTGTCGAGGTTGTCGCCACTCTCGCCGGCCTGGACAACATCGAGGGCGCGGTAAGCGTTGTCTTCGGGCACCAGGCGTTCGAGACTGACGTGCCGGGCATCCAGGCCCATCATGACTTGATGGCGAAATACGCCGCCGGAACGAAGCCCGACAACCTGACTCTCACCGGCGCCTCTATATCCGAGGCCATGGTCAATCTCCTGATACAAGCGGGACCCGACCTGACGCGTGAATCGTTCATCGCCGCCGCCGAATCGGTCTGCAAGTTCCTCTGCTCCACCTGCCTCGTCCCGTCGAGCACGAGCCCGACAGACCACCGGCCGACCGAGGTGGAGATCTACGTGAGGGCGACCGTCGACCGCTCGACCGATCCGCCGACGTTCAGGTGGGCACCGTTCGGCGAGCCGTTCGGATTCGAGAGCACGGAGGACTGCGTCACGCCGACGCCTCCGCCCGGCGCCGCTGACCAGCCGCGCTAACGGTCTGACAACGAGACAAACCGCGTCCCAGGAGTGAGGAAAGCCTCTCTCCTGGGACGCACACGAGCACCACGGCAAAGGCCTGCGGCCCTCGCCTCCAGCAGGCGATCGGCGCGCGAACGGAGGTTGCGCCATGATGTCCTTCTTCCGCCGCCTGCGGCACCTCTCGCTCCCGGCGCTTGCGGTCGCGTTCTTGCTTCTGGGCTCCTGTGGCGACGACGACGGGACGCCCGGCGACACGCCGGAACCGGAACCTGGCACACAGGCCCCGGCCGGCGACACCACCGGCGTTACAGGCACCGAAATCAAGCTCGGCACCCACTTCGCCCTCAGCCAGTCACCCGCCGCCGCCTACGCGCCCATCGCCTTCGGCATGCGCGCCTACTTCGACTACATCAACGACCAGGGCGGCGTGCACGGACGCAAGATCACCTTCCTCATCGAGGACGACCACTACAACCCGCCCGACGCCCTCGAAGTGGTGCGCAAGCTTGTCGAGCAGGACAAGGTCTTCGCCATCGTCGCCGGTCTGGGCGAGAACACCCACAGCGCCGTCTGGAAGTACCTCGAGGAGCGCGGTATCCCCGACATGTTCATCACCGCCGGCTTGCTGAAATGGTCGGAACCTCCCGTCCGCACTCGCTTCGCCGGAAGCGTCGACTTCGTGACGGAAGGACGGATGCTGGGGCAGTACGTCGTCGACCACTATGACGGGAAGAAGCTCGGCCTCCTCCTGCAAAACGACGAGATGGGCACCGACAGCGAAAAGGGGCTCAACATGGCCCTTGAGGGCAGCGACGTGACCGTCGTAGCAAAGGAGACCTACGAGGCCATCAACTTCGACGCGACAGCCCAAACGCAAAGGCTGCACAACGCAGGCGCCGAGGTGGTGCTGGCCTTCGCCATCCCTCCGCAGGCCGCCAGCCTCGTCAAGACGGCCCGCGAAACACTGAACTGGGACGTTCCCATCCTCGTCAGCGGCATCTGCGCCAGTGAGATCTTCATCGACCTCGCAGGCGCGCAGAACGCGGAAGGCATCGTCAGCATCCTCATGGGGCACCAGGTCTACGAGACCGATCATCCGGCTATCCAGAAGCACTACGAGATCATGGAAACGTACGGTCAGGGCACGCCCGTCAGCAACTTCACCCTTTACGGCGCCTCGATGGGCGAGCTCGTCGTGGAAATACTCAATCGGGCAGGCCCCGATCTGACGCGGGAGAGTTTCCTCGATGCCGCCGAATCGATACGCGGCTGGATGTGCTCAGCCTGCATGGTGCCCATGAGCCTTAGCCCCACTGATCACCGGCCGCTTGAGATGGAGATGTACGTGCGCATCGAGGACGGCAAATGGGTCGCCTTCGGCGAGCCCGTGAGCTTCGAGTCGACGCCATAGGCACCGCGAGGCGCGGCGCGAGGGACTAAACGAAGGGCCCGCCGGCCGTGGAGCGGGCGTATCGGTGAGGAATCTGCTTCATCGGGGGTGAGACCATGTCGATGTCCAGAAGACTGGTCCGGTGCGCACTCTGCGCAATATCGATAGCCGCCATCCTGCTGTTCGCGGCCTGCGGCGGGGGAGACGAAGACGGCGCTTCCACTCCCGCTGCCGAGCCGACCAAAGGCGGCGACACCACGGGAGTGACGGACACGGAGATTAAGTTCGGCACCCATTTCCCCCTTAGCCAGAGCCCCGCCGCCGCCTACGCCCCCATTGCCCACGGAATGAAGGCCTTCTTCGACTACATCAACGCGCAGGGGGGAGTCTACGGCCGCAAGATCACGCTCATCATCGGCGATGACCATTACAACCCGCCCGATACGCTGGAAGTGGTGCGGCAACTGGTAGAGCAAGAGAAAGTATTCGCCATCCTCGGTGGGCTGGGCGAAGCCACCCATAATGCGGTGTGGAAGTACCTGGAGGAGCGCGGTGTCCCGGACATGTTCACCACCACGGGGCTCGCGAAATGGTCGGACCCGGTGGTGAAGACGCGCTTCGGCGGCAACCCCGACTATGTCACCGAGGGCACGATCCTCGGGCAGTACATCGCGGAGAACTACGACGGCAAGAAGCTGGGCATCCTCCTCCAGCACGATGAGATGGGCGTGGACGGAGAAAAAGGCCTGCGGCGCGGCCTCGAAGGCAGCAACGTCGAGATCGTCGCCGTGGAGACCTACGAGTCCGTGGAATCGGACGTCACGTCTCAGACACAGCGATTGAAGAACGCCGGCGCCGAAGTCATCGCCATGTACTCCATGCCCCCGCAGGGCGCGAGCCTGGTCAAGGCCGCCCGCGAGACCCTTAGCTGGGACGTTCCCATCATCACCACCGGCATCAATTGCAGCGACATCTTCATACTGCTGGCGGGCGCGCAGAACGCAGAAGGCATCGTCAGCGTCGTCTTCGGCAATCAGGTGTACAACAGCGACGACCCCGGCGTCCAGAAGTACCAGAAGATCTGGGCCAAGAAGGGAACAGGCGGCGAACTGAACAACTTCGCCCTCTACGGCATGTACGTGGCTGAGATGACCGTGCACATCCTTGAACTCGCGGGCCCCGACCTCACCCGCGAGTCCTTTCTCGACGCCGCTGAGTCAGTGTGCGAATTCTGGTGCAGCACCTGCACCGGCTTCGGCCCCGTTAACCTCAGCCCCACCGACCACCGTCCCTCCGAGACCGAGGTGATCAATGTTGTCAGGGACGGCAAGTGGATAACCGAAGGCGTCCCTGTTAGCTTTGAGTCCACGAAGGAATGTGAGCCACCGGAACTTCCTCCGGGCTACGAGGACCAGCCGAAAGTCGGAATAGACGCCGAGTACGTGGAAGTCCCCTAGCGCAATAAAGCGCGATGGGGTAGCCTTCGCCATCATGAAGGCGCAATATCAGGTGCGCGGTTGGAAGTGGGCGGCAGTTGCCGCACGGTTGAGGCGGCCGCTCTTGACAGCGGCGCTTCTTGCCGCCGTCTTCGCAGTCGCCTGCGGCGAAGACGGCAAGACGCCGCCCTCCGGCGAGACGCCCGGCGTCACCGATACCGAAGTCAAATTCGGCACCCACATGCCCCTCAGCCAGAACCCCGCCTCAGCCTACGCCCCCATCGCCTTCGGTATCCGCGCCTACTTCGACTACATAAACGATACCCAGGGCGGCGTCCACGGCCGCAAGCTCACCCTGCTCATCGGCGATGACCACTACAACCCGCCCGACACGCTCGAGGTCGTGCGCAAGCTTGTCGAGCAGGACAAGGTCTTCGCCATGGTCGGCGGCCTCGGCGAGGCAACGCACAATGCCGTCTGGAAGTACCTGGAGGAGCGCGGCGTCCCCGACATGTTCCTCTCAACCGGCCTGCGCAAGTGGACGGAGCCGGTTGTTAGGACGCGCTTCGGCGGCAACCCCGATTACGTGTCGGAGGGCACCATCCTCGGGCAGTACATCGCGAAGAACTACGACGGCAAGAAGGTCGGGTTCCTGCTCCAAAACGATGAGTTCGGAGACGAGGGCGAACGCGGGCTGCGGGAAGGGCTTAAAGGCAGCAACGTGCAGATAACCGCCATCGAGACCTACGAGGCGATCGAGGCCGACGTCTCCGCGCAGACGCAACGCTTGAAGAACGCCGGGGTGGATGTGATCGCGGCATATACGATGCCTGTGCAGGGCGCCAGCCTCGTCAGGACCGCCCGCGAGGTCTTGAACTGGGACGTCCCCATCATCGTGACCGGCGTCGATTGCAGCGACATCTTCATTGCCCTCGCCGGCCCGGAGAATGCGGAGGGCGTGATAAGCGTTGTCTTCGGGCCACAGATCTATCAGACCGACCACCCGGGCGTGAAGAAGCACATCGAGATAATGGAGAAGTACGGCCGCGGCGAACCCCCCAGCAACTTCAGCCTCTACGGCAGCTTCATCGGCGAACTCACAGTCCACGTGCTGGAGAAAGCCGGTCGCGACCTCTCGCGTGAGTCCTTCCTCGACGCAGCGGAGTCCGTCCGCGATTTCTGGTGTTCCACCTGCGAACCCATCGGCCCGATCAACATGAGCCCAACCGACCACAGGCCGATCGAGGCCGAAATGTACAACCGCGTCGAAAACGGCAAGTGGGTCGCCTTCGGCGAGCCCGTGACCTTCGAGTCCACGGTAGACTAGCGCGACCGTCGGACACTCTTCTCTCCCTCTTGGCCGTTGCGCTCAACTCAGCCTTTTGCCATCATTCCAGCACGGCACCGATTTCACAGATTGGGAGGAGCGACATGACCACCTACCTAGACCTGAACCCAGCTCTGACCCCTACCCAAGCGGCGCTGAAGGAACAGACGCACCGCTTCGCCGCCGAGGTGACGCGACCCGCCAGCATCGAACTCGATAAGCTGGCCGACCCGGAGGACGTGATTAAGAGCGATTTATTCTGGGGCGTTTTCAAGAAGTACTACGAGCTCGAACGACACCTCGCTGGTTTCCCCGAGGAGCTGGGCGGCGCCAATCTATCCGGTCTCGATGCGCAAATCATTGGCGAGGAGATGGGATGGGGCTCGGCCGACTTCGCCATCGGCCTCGGCGCCTGCGGCATGCCCTTCACGATGGCATACATGGCGGCGCAGATGACGGGCAACAAGCAACTGATGGACGACATCGTCATGCCATACGTGAAGGACAGGGAGGCAAAGTACGTCGGCTGCTGGGCTATCACCGAACCCCAGCACGGCTCCGATACGGCAGTCGCCAGCCTCCCTGAGTACGCTAACAACCCCGCCGTCTCACTCGATACCCGCGGCCGCCGTGACGGAGATGACTGGATTATCAGCGGCGGCAAGTCGGCCTGGGTCTCCAACGGGACCATTGCGACCCACGCGATGGTGCACTTCGCCGTCGACCACCAGGCGGGGCCGGTTTCGACGGCCATCGGCCTTGTCCCGCTCGACCTGCCGGGGGTCTCCAAGGGCAAGCCGCTAAACAAGATCGGGCAGCGGGCGCTCAACCAGGGAGAAGTCTTCTTCGATGACGTGCGTATCCCGAGTCACTTCGTCTTCGTGCCGCCCGAGCTCTACCCGCTTGCCGGTGACTTGATCCTGGCGACGGCCAACGGCGGCATGGGCGCATGTTTCACCGGCGTCGCGCGGGCCGCGTTCGAAGAGGCCATGAACTATACGAAGCAGCGCGTGCAAGGCGGGAAGTGCCTCTGCGAGCACCAGCTTGTGCAACGCAAGCTCTTCGACATGTTCATAAAGGTGGAGTCGGCCAGGCAGCTCTCGCGCGCCGTCGCGGTCTACAACTCGGTCACCGTGCCCCCGCTATCGCGGTACGGCGTGGCCTCCAAGGTCTACGCCACGCAGGTGGCGTTTGAGGTGGCGAGCGATGCGGTGCAGCTCTTCGGCGGGTACGGGTTGTCGAAGGAGTTTCTCATCGAGAAGCTATTCCGCGACGCCCGGGCGTCGATGATCGAGGACGGGGCGAACGACGTGCTGGCGCTGGCCGCCGCGCGTACGCTGATCGATTCGTTTGTGTGAGGCCGGCTGCTGAGCGCGACCTGTCGACGGACGGGAAACGGACAAGCGGATAGCTGAAGCGGCGTCCGGCCGTGTCTGTGGCGCGGTTCTGCGCCTGCCTGCCGGCGGGCAGGGGATGAATCCCGCAGCCTGCCGAGAAGCGACGTCGCTGCTGCTCCGCTGAAGCAACGTCCGGCCGCCAGCCTCGCGGCGTCTTTCTGCTGAAGCGGCGTCCGGCCGCAAGCAAGCGGCTTCTTCAATTTAGCCCTCACAACTCCCCGTAACACAAACTTAACCGCCGCGTAATCGCCCCGGAACATTGCCCCTTTACGCTGAAGATGACAGACCAGCCCGAAGAAGAAAGACGGGACGGAGATGAAGGGCGAAGTCCGGGAAGCCGTAGCGCGCGGGGTCGTTATCGAATACGTGTCCGGCTGGAACAGCCACGACGCTCCCAGGCTCGCCGCCCTCTTTCGTGAAGACGGCTCCTACGGTGACTTCGGCGAGGGAAAGGTCTTCCTGGGACGCGATGAGATCGAGCGCACCCTCTCCGACTTCTTCTACGCCGTCCCCGATTTGGCCCTTACCCTCACCTCGGAGCCCGCTTCTGACGGCGATCGCGCCCTGTGCCGCTGGACGATAAGCGGCACCCAGACCGGAGCGCTCTGGGGATTGCCGGCGACCGGCAGGACGTTCCGGGTCGAAGGGTCCACCATGTTTGTCCTGAGAGACGGACAGATCGAACGGGCCGCCGTCTACTACAGCGTCCGCTCGGTTACGCGACAGCTTAAGTTTCGCCTCAGCCCAGAAGCCGCCGCACGGCCTTCCGTGACTCCCCCTCGCGACATCGTCGCGCCGCCCGAATTTCCGCCTGACGAGGACAACATCGGCTACGGCGAGTAAGCGCCTCGTTGCGGCATTGTGCCCGGCCTGTTGCCGGGCGTCTTCTTGCCCCCTCCGCGGAGCCTTCTACTCACCCGGTCGGGGCGGTAAGTTGCGTCCTCGAGATGTCGGAACCCTGCGGCGCGCGCACCCGGTCCTTGACTCCTATCCGGCCGTCGCTGGGTCAGATGTTGCAGTCGCAGCCGATCTCGATCGTGGGGAGGCGGCAACAGTCTTTGCGCTCGGCGTTTACGGCCCCGGTCCCTTCAGGCGACGACCGAACGCGGGACGAGTCCGTCCCAGCAGCAGCGCTCGCGCTCCTGCGGCAGCTCCTCGACACGCCGCTCGCCGTCGAACACCAGCGTCCGGCGCCGCGTCGGCTCGAAGGGGGGCCAGGGCAGATCGTCTGTGCTCGGGTCGCCGTTCCGCGCGAAGGCGGTCCACGCGTCGCCCATCGCCTTCGCCAGCGCGTCGGCCTTCGGTCCGCTGCCCACGAGCATCGGCGCCATGTGGTGGACGCCGAACACAAACGGGATCTCCAGCGCATGACACGCCCCGAGCAGACCTTCCCCGAACGGCGACGGCCAGTCGAAGCGGTAGGCGAATACCTTTTTCTGATGGGCGCTCTGCGCCTCCGCCAGCCGGTCGGCGGGGATGCGGAACATCCAGTCCGTCATGGCGGCGGAGAAGAGGTCGAACGGCTCCGTCGCCTCGCCGCGGCTCTCGCGCGCCTCTCGATAAGTCCGCAGCATTGCCTGGGCGCGCGCTTCGTCGTCGCCGCAGAGGCGAGCCAGCCGGCGCATGGCCGAGTCCTCGCGCATCAGCCTCGCGTTCGGCGACGCGGCCGCGAACAGCTTCCATTCGTCTTTGTTCACGCCGATGAGGACGGCCACGTCTCTGGCGTTGCCGGCCGCGATTGCGTCGATGGGCATGCCTTCCAGGAAATGCCCGTCGACCACCGGCTGATAGCGCAGCCCCGTGTACTCGCCGCCGGCCAGCCGCTCGCGGTCCGCCGTCTCGACGGAAGCCTGCGCCGCGAGTATCTCCGATGCGGGGAATGAGCGGAGCGTTTCAACGTCGCCGCGCTTCGCGCCCAGCGCCCAGAGAACGTCCTTAGCGTTCTCATCCGCCTGCTTCAGGGTGAGCGCCGTGTGCGCGGCGCCGCTTTGCAGGATCGCCTTGTGGAAGAGGCCGCGGGCCAACGGCGACGCCATCAGGCAACCGACGCTCATTCCGCCCGCCGACTCGCCGAATATGGTCACGTTCTCGGGGTCGCCCCCGAACGCGGCTATCTCGTCGCGCACCCACCTGAGGGCGGCGACCTGGTCGAGCATCCCGAAGTTCGCGACGGGCTCGCCGGGCGCACCTTCGACACGCAGGAAGCCGAGCGCCCCCAACCGGTAGTTTATCGATACCAACACGGCACCGCGCGAAGCGAACGCCGTCCCGTTGTACACGGGCTGCGACCCGGCGCCGATCGTGAAGCCGCCGCCGTGGATCCACACCATCACCGGCCGCCGCGCATCGTCGAGCCCCGGCGTCCAGACGTTCAGGTAGAGGCAGTCCTCGTCCATCGGCTGTGGCGGCTCTCGCCCGAAGAGGGAGTCCAGCAACTCGTTTGGGGTCTGCGGCGCGATGGGGCCGAACTGCGTGGCGTCCCGAACGCCGTCCCATCGCTCGGGCGGCTGCGGCGCGCGGAACCGGAGGTTGCCCACCGGCGGCGCGGCGAACGGTATGCCGCGGAAGACAATAATTCCGTCTTTGACCACGCCCCTGAGGCGGCCCTTGCTCGTTCTGACTTCCGGCTCCATGTCCCGCTCCTTTGTTTTCCTTCGAATATGCCCCGCCTACTCCTCAGGCACGATCAGCGAGTAGCCCGTCTTCACCTGCAACGGCCATGAGATATCGAGGTACTGGTCGCTCTCGGGGTCCCACGCCGGCCAGTCGATCAGCCCCTCCACGCTCGGGTTTCCCGTCCGCGCGAACTGCACCCATATCGTCATCATCGCGTCCGCAAGCTTCTCGTCATCCGCGGTCAGGCCCGGGTCTACTTGCACGGCGCCGGAGGGCCGTTCGAAGATGTCGAACCACACCTGGGTCTTCAGCACCTCGAGGGCGCCGAAGACGTAAGGCACTTCGAGCCCGTGGTTGGCGAGAACGCCGTCTTCCTTCCAGTTGCTCGGGACCTGGGTGAATATGGCCGCGTAGCCATTGTTGCCGAGCCTGTCCATCGATTCCAGGCGCTCCACGTACCCTCTGAGCATCTGGGGCGCGACGAGGAAGCTCTTCTCCGCTATCAGCTCGCCGATGTTCGCGCACAGGAGCATGGGGACGTTGTTCTGCTTGCCTTGCGCGAATATGTCGGCCGGCTTCTCGGGCATGAACCAGCCGTCGACATTCAGGATGTCCACAGACGACGCGTACCCTCTGCCGGCGGCGTCGGCCTCGCGCGCGAGCGCCAGTCCCGCCTCCACTATCTTCTCGGCGGGGACGGCGCGCAGTGCGGCGAGATCGTCCGCGGGAACTCCGAGCTTGGCGACAAGACGCTCCCCCAGCGCCTCCGCCTCGTCCAGGGTGAGGATGCGCCGGTAGCCGGGGCGCTCGATGTTGCCGCCGCTCTCGTAGATGGCGCGGTGGAACAGCCCCGCGGCGAGCGGCGAGGCGACCAGCGCGTCGACCTTGCCCGCGCCGCCCGACTCGCCGAAGATCGTGACGTTGTCGGGGTCGCCCCCGAAGGCGGCGATGTTCGTTTGCACCCACTTCAGCGAGGCGATGAGGTCGAGGAACATGTAGTTGCCGGAGACGCCGTTCGGCGACTCAGCGGAGAGCGCGGGGAGCGCCAGCAGGCCGATCGGCCCCAGGCGGTGATTCACGCTCACGAGGACGGCGCCGTGCTGGGGAAGGTCGGGCCAGGTGTACGGCGGCTGATTGCCTGAGCCGATGCTGTAGCCGCCGCCGTGGAACCAGACCATCACCGGCAGGCGCTCGTCGGTCTTCTTCGCCGGCGTCAGGACGTTGAGGTAGAGGCTGTCCTCGCTCTTCGGCCCCGGCGCGAATCCGACCTCCGGTTGGACGGCGGAATCCCTGAAGACGGTGCATTCAAGGATCCCCGGCCAGGGCTCGACCGGCTGCGGCGGCTTCCAGCGCAGTTCGCCGACGGGCGGAGCGGCATAGGGCACGCCGCGATATATGCGCACCTCGTTGCCCGGCTCGCCGATAGTCGTGCCCGAGATGTAGCCCGTGTCAAGCTTGATGGGGTCGACGAGGAGATCGCTTTCGGCAGTCGCTGGCGTTTCCGCCACCGTTTCCTCGAGCGATGTCTTTTCCTCATCCTCACAAGAGAGGGCCGCCAGCAGCCCTAACGCGAAGACAAGAATGAGAAGAGAAAACGCCCGGCCTGTGGACTTCCTGTTGCCGCGCACGTCGAAGCTCCTTTCGGTTCAAGGCGAGCCCGTGGTGCGGGCCGCCTCTTCGGGGTGTCCGGCTCCGGCCAGAAGATAGGTCAGCGCGGCGCTGCTTGTCAACGGCGCAGGGAGAAGGGACGGCGGGGTCTGTTGGGGCGACGCGGCGACGCGATGGAAGGGCAACCCGCGAGCGAACGGTTTTCGGCGGAACGCGAAAGGCGACTGATGCGGTTGGCGACCCCGAGGGGATTCGAACCCCCGATCTCCACCGTGACAGGGTGGCATGTTAGTCCGCTACACCACGGGGCCGCTCTTGCAGACCAATCAAATTGTAGGCGTCCGCGCTTCCCTTGTCAATGAGCGCGGTCTTCTCCCTTACGCCGACGACCCGCCGTCAAGCACTATCGTCTGGCCGGTGACGTAGCTCGACGCGTCGGAGGCCAGCCAGACACAGACGCCGGCCATCTCTTCCGCCTGCGCGATCCGCCGCAGCGGGGTTGTCTGCACGGTGCGCGCCAGTATCTCCTCGTTGCCCCAGAGCGCCTCCGCGAAACGCGTCTGCACGATGCCGGGCGCGATGGCGTTCACACGGATGCCGTGCGGACCCAGCTCCTGCGCCAGGACCTGCGTCAGCATGATCACGCCCGCCTTGCTTATCGAGTAGCAGCCGAGGCCCGGCGACGCCCGCCTGCCGCCCGTTGACGAGACGTTGATGATGTTGCCCGACCCGCGCTCTATCATCCCCCGCGCAACGGCGCGCGCCAGCAAGAAGTACCCTTTCAGGTTCACCGTCATTATCTGGTCCCACGTGCGCTCCTCGAGATCCATGATCGGCCCGAAGTAGGGGTTGGTCCCGGCGTTGTTGACCAGGATATCGATCTTCCCGTACTCCTCCAGCGTCTTCTCCACAAGACGGTCGATATCTTCCGTGTTCCGCATGTGCGTCGCGATGGCGGACGCCTTCCGGCCGAGCTGCCGTATCTCGCCGGCGACGACGTCGAGGTCTTCCTGCTTCCGGCTCGCCACCACGACGTCGGCCCCGTACTGCGCCAGCCCCAGGGCTATCGCCCGCCCGATGCCGCGGGAGCCGCCCGTCACCACGGCGACCCTCCCGCTCAGATCGAACGATACGTTTACTTCTGTCATTGCTCCTGTTCCTTTCCCTGCCGTTGGCGCCTTCGCGCGCCTGGCCCGTACGAGATGGCGGGACGGCTCAAAGCGGCGCGCCGCCCCGCTCGTAGTATTTCACAACGTTCGCGATAGCGCGCGTCGCCCGCTCCAGCGTGGTCATCGAGAAGATGCCGTTTCGCCGGTAGGCGTCGCGCGCTTCCCGTCGCTGCCTCTCGGCATCTATCGCTTCCACCTCTTCGCCGCCGATGGGAAGGATGACGATTACAGGCTTCCCGAAGCGGTCGCGCACGTCCACCGGTGACCGCATCAGCGCGTCGACCGCGTCCCGGCCCGCCAGCAACGGCCCGTTCGCCCGGAACACGTAGAACAACGCCTGGGTAGCGATGACCGTGTCCACGGAATCGACGCCGGCGACAATCTCGAGCACCCGGTGAAAGAGGGGCGGGTGGACCAGCGGCGCCCCGATGTCGACCGGGTTGCGCGTCGCCGTGCCAGCGGGCGGGAGCACGCGCCGCAGCTCCTCCTGGACGTCCGGCGGCAGAGGCTCCATCTCCAGGCCCACCTTAGAGCACGCGTCGGCGGCAGCCACGCCTATCGCTCCGCCGCCGCTCACCATGCCGATGCGCCGCCCCGTGTTCGGCGGCAGGCTGAGGAACGCTTCGACCGTGTCTCCCATCTCCTCAAGGTTTGAGACGCTTACCGCCGCCGTCTGCTTGAACACCGCGTCCCACACTGCCGCCTCGCCGCCCAGTGATCCCGTGTGCGAATGCACGGCCCGGCTGCCCGCGGGCGTCAGCCCCGCCTTCCAGATCAGCACCGGCTTGCTCGTCGACATTTCGCGCAGCAAACGGAAGAAGCGGGCGCCGTCGCGCGGCCCTTCGAGGTACATCGTGATTATCTTCGTCTCCGGATCGTGCAGCATGTATTCCAGCAAATCGGCCTCGTTCACGTCGCAGGCGTTCCCGTAGGAAACGATCTTGCTGAAGCGGATGCCGCGGCCGTCGGCCTGGCGCGCGAACTCGACGGCATGGCCCCCGCTCTGCGTGAGGAACGCAACCGGGCCGCTTTCTTTCGGGAACTGCCCGCCGGGGAGGAGTGTCTGGCCGCTGGCGGGACAGTACACGCCGAAGCAGTTGGGGCCGATGATACGGATGCCCTTCGCGCTCAGCGCCTTCAAGCTGCGCTCCAGTTCACGCCCCGGCTCCTCGCCCGTCTCCGCGAAGCCGGAACTGAAGATCTGCGCTCCTTTCACCCCCTTCGCCAGACATTCCTCAAGCGCCTGCGGAACGTAGCGCGCGGGCACCATGATGTCGGCGCAATCGACCTCGCCCGGTATCTCCAGCACGCTCCGGTAGGCCTTCAGCCCGCCGACGTCTTCGCCCGAAGAGTTGACGGGGTAGATCTTGCCCTTGAAACCGAAGTCGATAAGGGCCTGCAGGAAGCGGCTGCCGAACTTCTGCAGGCTGGCGGAAGCCCCCAGGACGGCGATGCTGCGGGGATGAAAAAGGACATCGAGTTGTCTGAGTCGGTGTTCGTTCACGTCGCTGGTGAGGGCCCGCATGGGTCGCATCCGTCAGGTGTCGAAAGTGCGATGGGATATCGCCGTCAGTATAAGAAAAGGCGGGTTTGAGGGGAAACGGAGGGCGTTGCTGCACGCAAGCGGCGCATGATTGATGAGATGCTATCCCTGTCGGGAGCCGACTGCGCCGGGTTTTCGGGCCAAACGTAATTCCATTCACATAGCGTCGCGCCCCATCATGCGACAATTCCTAGATGGCATGTAATTCTGTGGGAGGCAGCGGATGACACGCGATGAAGTATACAGAGAGGTTGAAGAGGTGTGCGGCCTGGTGCCGGGCTTCATGAAGATGCTGCCCGACGACACGCTTGCGTCCGAGTGGCAGTTGTTCAAGCGCATGGAGATGGAAAAGGGCCGCATTCCTCTCAAGTACCGCTCCCTTATCGGCCTCGGGATCGCCGCGGCGCAGGGCTGCCGGTATTGCGTCTACGCCAACACGGTCTTCGCCAGACTGGCGGGGGCAAGCGACGAGGAGATAGAGGAGGCCCTCCACTACGCGAAGCACACCACCGGGTGGATCACTTATCTCGAGGGGCTGCAGCAGGACTTCGACGAGTTCAAGTCGGAGATAGACCGCATCGTCGAGCACATCCGCCGCATGGAGGAGAAACGGGCCGCGTAATCGATTGACCGCTGGGCGCTGGCACAGCGGTCGGTTCAGCGCCTCGGGCTGCGAAGTCTGCGATCCTTACCCTGTACATCATTTTGTTAGCGCCTCATTTGGGAGCGTTACCCACGGTTTAGGAAAGGGCAAATATAGTGGGCGTTGGAGGCAGAAGAGGAGGCTGCCTTCCACGAGAGACACCTTCTCCTAATCCCTCAACGGAGGTGAGCACCAACATGAGAGCGATATCACTGTTCGTCGCAAGTGTAGCGCTGGCCCTGCTGGTCGGCCTCGCCCTCCAGTCAGGGGTCGGCGCTCAATCGCCCACGCCTCAAGACCAGACGGTTACGCCTGAGGGCGAAACGGTGACGCCTGGAGTGACCGGCACGCCGCAGGTGACCCCGTCGCCGCAGGCGACAGCCACCGCGGTCCCGACTCTCGTCGCGCCCACGCCTAGCCCGGGAGCGCCTACCACCGGAACCGGCTCCGGTAGCGACGGCGGCGCCACCTTGTACGCTGCCGCTGCTCTCGCCGCGGCCGGCGTCGGTCTGGGCGCCGTCGCCATGTGGATGCGCCGGCGGCCGTCCTAGCGTCGGCCGGGGCAAGGAGGTCTGTGCGCACTGACCAGTCAATGACGTGAAAAGCATCGACACGTCCGACGGGGGGAGACGCAGCGCTGGAACGAGTTGCGTCTCCCTCCATGTTCGCTTTCCTCCGCCGGCGCTCGGGGGCCGCCCCTGGCCCGCCGGTGATGCAGCCGCCGCGACCCAGGCCTGACGTAATTCACATCCCTTCTGTCTCACATCTCCGGAACCCTACACCGTTTGCCTGAATCCCTCTGCATAGCGTAGAATCCCGACACCGAACCGTTTTTCGCTCGAGGCATACCAGGGGAGGTGTGATATGCGCCTGCAGAATCTCGGTTTGGGTCTTGCAGTGCTTCTGCTTGGTGTTACCTTCCTTTCCTGCGGCGAGGAGGACGGGACGCCGGCTGTTCCCGCTTCCGCGACGTCGAGCCCCCGACCGGCGGCAACGACGCCCGCCGCGCTCGGCACGATGTCGCCAGTTGCCGGTACCCCCACGCTTCCCGACGCCCTCCCGGAGAACGGCGACGCGGATTCGCCCGCCGCCGGAGCAGTTGGCTGCGCCGCCGGTCTCACCGCCGAGCTTCGCGATATCGACGGTGCGGTCGCTTGGGACGTCTATTGCCCCACCTATCTTCCTCCCGGCTACGAGCGCGAGCTGGTGGGCGGCCCGGACCCGCTGGAGATTCGTATCGTCAATCCTGCTACCGGCTCGCGCATCTACTTCGTGCAGAGCCTGACTCTGGGGCTCGCCGCCGCAACGGCGCTGACGCGCAGCGAAGGCGAACTGGTGGGCGAGGCCGGCTACGGTGATTTCGACGCCAGGCTCTTCCGCTCGCGGTCTGGGGCGCCGCACGGGCCGTTCACGGCCCTGGTCGCCCAGCCTCCTCCGCTCAACGCCGGCGCAGTCCCGCTGCACTACATCGAAGGGTACGGTGTGAGTGAGGACGAGATGCGGGACATCGGCGAGTCTATGCGCAAAGTGGGTGACCTGCCTTGAGGCGACGTGTCGCCTCGTCGCTGCTTGCGGCAGGGTCCTGAGAAGGTGAGACGCGGGCCTGGCCGGCTTACGCGCTCCTTGACCAGATCGAGCGCCCGTTGCGGGCGTGGTTGTGGTTGTGGTTGTGATTATGCTGGTTGTGGTTATCTTCAGGCACGCGTAGCAGCAGCACGGGCACGGTGGCAGCGCTCACGACCACCTCGGCGACACTGCCGAGCACCAGCTTTCCCATCCCGCGCCGGCCGTGTGTCGCCATCACTATCATGTCCGCTTCCATCTCAGCGGCCACTTCGAGGATCATGTCTGCCGACTCGCCGTGCGCGTAATATGGGTCGGCGTTGACCCCCTTCTCGCGCAGCTCGTCGGCCACGATCTGCACATAGGACTGCGCCTCCCTGATAGCGCCCGGCAGTAGCGAGCGAATTGGGGTGACGACATGCAGGAGCGCCAGCGACGCCCTCAAACGTCTCCCCAGGTTGCTCACGTAAGGCAGGACGGCGGCGTCCAGCGGCGACTTGTCGAGTGGCACCAGTATCTTCATTCCGCGCGGGAACCTCGGCTTAAGAATGTGCTCTTCCACCGGCATAATCGGCGACCCCTATCCCGTCGTTATTAGGGATAATCCCTATGTTCGACCGTGGGCGCGAGCGGCAGCCAATTGACCGGCAAGAGAAAGGAAAGCGAAGAAAAAAGAGGGAGCCGAGATGTTCAGGCGGAGGGGAGCGTAAAGCCGAACTCGCTTCCGCCGCCGTCCCGCGGCGCCGCCCATATGCGCCCGCCCATGCCCTCGACCAGCCGCTTGCAAACGGTCAGGCCGATGCCGATGCCCGACGACATGGCGCGCCCCCGAGACGACCGGTAGAACGGGGCGAATACCTCCTGCATCTCTTGCGGCTCCAGCCCGATCCCGCGGTCGAGCACACGCACGACCACCTCGCCCCCGTCGCGTCGCACATCGATATCGATCGGCTGATCGCGAGGCGTGTACTTTTCAGCGTTCTCCAGAAGGTTCGATAGAATGTGGAGGACGTACTCCCTCGTTCCCACCACCACGGCGCCGCCGTCGACGCGCTTGCGGACCTGCCGGTGCGCGTGCCGCGCGCAGTGCTGGTCCACCAGCTCCTCGACGATGGCGCTCACCTCGACGGGCGAGAAATCGGGCCTGCGGGTATCGGCGCGCGCCAGCGACAGCAGGTTATCGATGATCTTGCTCAGCCGCTCGGCGCCTGCGCGCACCTCCTCCATGAGCTCGCGGCGGTCTTCCTCCGGCAGCGGCGTCGGGCCCAGCAGCAGCGAAGCCACGCCAAGGATCGCCGTAAGCGGCGTCCGCATCTCATGCGATACCATGCCGACGAAGTCGTCCTTGACGGCGTTCGCCCGCCTCAGTTCCTCCTCCGTGCGCTTGCGCTCCGTGATGTCCTGGCACGTCCCGAAGCCGCCGCGCAGCATACCTTCGGAATCGAACTCCAGCTCCGCTACCTCTCGCACCCACTTGATGCCGCTCTCTGTGACGATGCGGTGGTCGATATCGTACGGCTCGCCCTTTAGCGCCGCCTGCCACGCTTGGTCTACCGCTTCCCTGTCCTCGGGATGAACAAGGCCCAGGAAGGTCTCGTACGTCAGCGGCGTCCCGGGCGGCACTCCGAACATCCGGTAGGCCTCGTCGGACCATTCAAGCACGTTGCGCCGCACGTCCAGGCGCCAGCTCCCGACGTGTCCTACGGCCTGCGCGCGCTTCAGGTCCGCTTCGCGCTGGCGCAGCTCCTCCGCCACTCGTCTGCGTTCGGTGATGTCCCGTCCGTACAAGTTGGCGTAGCCGGCTTCGACGATAGGCGCCACGGAGAACGACCACACTTTATCTCCGGCCTCGATATTGATGGTGATGTCCAGCCCCTGCGAGAGCGCCTTTTCGGCGATGCTGCGCAGGATTGCCGGGGCCGGCTCTCCGACAACCAGCCTCAGGACAGGGGACAGGGCCTCGCTGGCCGGGTTGGCGTAAAGGAGGATCCCCTCCTTGTCAACGCGCAAGACCGGGCTCGGGTTCTCGGCCGGGAAGCGGGCAACACTCTTGATCTCCTCTTCCCACCGCTTGCGCTCGGTGACGTCGAGAAACAGGACGGCGAACTGGTCCTTTGCCGGGCTGAAGGCGAGCGCGTCGTAGTAGCGGCCGAGCGGCGCCGCGAACCCTTCCAGGCGCCTGGGCTCCCCCGTTCGCGCAACCTCCCCGTAGGCGTCGATCCAGGACTGCTCGACGCCGGGAATGACCTCTCGCACCGTCCGACCCACGACGTCGTCGCGCTTGAGACCGGTCAATTGCTCGAAGGCGGGGTTAACGGCGAGAAACCGGTAGTCGACCGGTCTTCCTTCCGCGTCGTAGAGCATCTCGTGCAGCGCGAAGCCCTCGTTGAGGTGCTCGAAGAGCAGCGAGTATCGCTCCTCCGTCTCCTTGAGCGCGGCGCGGACGTGGTTGCGCTCCTCCGCGAGCTTTCGCCGCTCCGCGCTCTCGATCGTCTCCCAGCGGCCCTCGCGCTTGATGAGGGCGAACTGGTGCGTGCTGATGACGTCGACGATCTCCGTAGCGCCGCACTTCTCGAGGGAATAGGTGCAGATCGCCATCAAGTTGTAGTTGCCGATGACGTTGTTCACCTCTTCCTCGTAGGCAGCGAAGTCCTTCCAGTCCTGTTTCTCCAGCCAGAAGGTGTTTCCGCTCAGGCGCAGTCCGGCGAAGCCCCTCGCCTGCGCGTCCTCCACCTTCGCCACCCAGCCATCGAGCACGCGCTGCGAATCGAAGCCGCCGTTCACGACGTACCAGTCGGTATAAGGGATGATTTCGATCTGCCCGCGCTCGAGATAGCGGTCGAGATCGGGAACGGCCTGCCGCAGCGCCGCCTCTGCCTCCTTAGCGGCAAGCGGTGGCGAGGTGACCCACATGCAGAACTCGTTGTCTTCCAGTCCCGCCTTGAAGTAGGGGACAAGTGTATCGATCAGGTCCTGCGTCGTCTCGTAGAACTGGCAGAAGTGCGTGCCCCATGGGACGTCGCCGATGACGTCGATGCCTGTCCGCCGGGGGACCTGTGTAGTCATGTTCCTGCTTTCGCTAGCGGGACCCGCGGCAACAGGGCGGGGCGATTAGCGGCGGGGGGCGCCCGGCGCTTCGGGCTGCGGCGGCTTGAGTGGGAACGCCGTCCGAAGTTGTCATAGCACGCCCGCGCAAAATGTCATTTCAAAACTGTGACTATTCAATTATGCTCGTGCCCTGCGCGAACCGTCAAATTTCAGATGCGCCGACGCTGGGGCCCGTCGGGCGGCTGCTCGACTCGCCGCTGACAAATCGGACTGGCGGTGGCTGTACGTGCCCTTGCCACCAGGGTGATAGGAGATACCCCGACGGGCGGGCTGGCTCCGATCCTCGCTGGAGGGCCTTTGTTATGAGCAACCCCGAACGTGGGCTTGCGGAGGATGGACTTGGTGGGCGATGCAGGACTCGAACCTGCGACCTTCTGTGTGTAAAACAGACGCTCTGACCAGCTGAGCTAATCGCCCCGATACTTCCCAAGCGGCCATTTGCAATGGTAGCCTAAGCGCGCCCCACCCGTCAACGAACAGCCCCGTGCTTCCACGAAATCCCGAAAAAAGGCGCCCCAACCCCTAGCACGTTAACTATCCCCCGTGTATAATCGTCCCGTCTTTCGGCCTTCTTGTGGCCTGGCTAAGGGGGAGCCGCGACAGATGGTGGCGCTGTCGCTCTTCGGGATCTTCCCTCCTGTCTCCGCGATCGCGCGGCCCTCGTCGCCGCCTGCCCGCTTCACCGCCTCATCTGAGCTGAAAGGACGGCCCGCTCTGCCTTTACCCGCCCACCTGGCCTGAGGAAAAGGGACCGGTTCGCGTCGACCGGCCCTGGGAAGAGCGAAGACGCCGCGCGGCTCGCCGGGCGGCGTCTTCTATTCCGCGACAGCCCTTCCCGCCGTCGGCCCGTTTCCCCATTACAGCCCGCCTGCGATATCATTGCGCTGTGGGCGGCCCCCGGCTTCCCGCCCCGACACGGCTCACTCCCGTATCGCGACATGGCAGGCGCTCTCGAAGGCATCCGCGTAATCGACTTCAGCCAGGGCACCGCCGGGCCCTACGCCGGCATGCTCCTCGCCGAGCAGGGTGCCGACGTCGTCAAGGTCGAGCCGCCCGCCGGAGACCGCGCCCGCGGCAGGCCCGCCTTCCACGTGCTCAACCGCAGCAAGCGCGGCATCGTCCTCGACCTGACGGAGCGCGCAGACCGACGCCTCGCCCGACAGCTCGCCGCCACCGCCGACGCGGTCATCATAGACCTCTTGCCCAAACAGACGCGGCCCCTCGGCATCGACTACCGGCGTCTCTCTGCCGCCAACCCGTCGCTCGTGTACTGCGCCATGCCCCTCTACGGGTCGCGCGGCCCCTGGGCAGACCTCCCGCCCGACGACGCCCTTCTCGCCGCCGTCAGCGGCATCTCCGGCGCCCAGTGGTCGTACCGCGACAACCCCGTCTACCTTGTGACGCCGATCGCTTCCTACGCCGCAGGCATACTCGCCGCCGGAGCCATCGCCGCCACCCTCTTCGACCGTTACCGCAGCGGCCGCGGCGACTACATCGAAGTCTCCGGCCTCGGCGGCGCCTTTGCCCTTCAGACCAGCTCCTACGTCCTGCCGCTGGGAGCTATCGAGATCATGCGTCTCGCCGGCCGCGGCGACCCGAGAGGGCCCTTCCCAACCTATCGCGTCTACCGGGCGGCCGACGGCGAATGGCTCATGCTCGGCGCTCTTACCCCGCCCTTCTGGGCGAAGTTCGCCCTTGCGGCCGGTCTCGAAGAATACCTGGCCGACCCCCGCTTCGAGGGCGCGCCTGTCGGCATCCCCGTTCCCGAAGACCGTCAGGAACTGTCATCCCGCATCGAGTCCATTTTCGCCTCCAGGCCGCGCCGGCACTGGCTCGATCTGCTGGAGGCGGCCGACGTGCCGGTCGCGCCTGTCGCCACCCGCGACGACTTCCTGAACGACCCGCAGACCATCCATAACGGCATGCGCGCGGAGATAGTCGACCCCGAAGTGGGCCCGACGGTACAGATCGGCGTCCCCCTCAGAATGGAGGGCAGCGCCATCCGCGGGCCCGCGCCTCTTCTCGGCCAGCATACGAGGGAGGTGCTCGATGCGCTCGCCTCCCACGCGCCCGGAGCGCTTCCCATGTCCGCGTCCCCATCGCGCGACGGCGCCGCGCCTCTGGAGGGCGTCACCGTGCTCGACCTCGGCACCATCTACGCCGGACCGTACAACGCGATGCTCCTCTCCGACCTGGGCGCGAACGTCATCAAGATCGAATCTCCGGATGGCGATCCCTGGCGCGTCTTCGGCCTCGGCTTCCTGGGCGTGAACCGCGGGAAGCGCGGGCTCGCGCTCGATCTGAAGAGCGACGAGGGGAAGGCGCTCTTCTACGACCTCGTGCGGAAGGCCGACGTGGTCACCGACAACTTCCGCGCCGGCGTCCTCAAGCGGCTCGGCATCGACTACGAGACGCTGAGCGCGATAAACCCGCGCATCATCTGCTGCTCCAGCACCCCCTTTGGCTCCTCGGGGCCGATGGCCGGCCGCCCCGGCTTCGACCCGCTCCTGCAGGCGCGCTCCGGCCTCATGCGGGCGCAGGGAGGCGAGGGAGAGGAGCCTGTTTACCACCAGATCGCCGTGTGCGATTTCGTCGGCGCGCTCGTGGCGGCCTATGGGGTGGCCGCCGCCCTGTACGCCAGGGAGCGAACGGGACGCGGACAGCTCATCGAAACGTCGCTCGCGGCGGCGGCGATGGCGGCGCAGGCAGGCGAGTTCATCCGCTACGAGGGCAGGCCCGCCGACCCTCCGGGCGGCCCCGACCTCCTCGGCGTCTCCGCCGTCTACCGCGCCTATCAGTGCTCGGACGGATGGCTCTTCCTCGCCGTCAGCACGGAGGCCCAGGCCGAAGCTCTCGGCATGCAGGCGGGAGCAGCCCTTCCCGCCGGAACTGGACA
Source organism: Dehalococcoidia bacterium (assembly GCA_030018455.1). NCBI lineage: Bacteria > Bacillati > Chloroflexota > Dehalococcoidia > Dehalococcoidia bacterium. The sequence continues at coordinate 316,773 of JASEFU010000001.1, read as the reverse complement.
TAACGCGCGTAATCTGCTGGACGCGCCCCTGCATGGCGAGGTCGCGGCCGGGCTGGAGCGGTTCTTCTCGATGCGTTGTCGGCAGGAGGCTGTCAAAGACCTGGTCGCCGCCGGCGTGCCCTCCGCGCCCTGCCTGGCCATCGGCGACCTTTTCGACGACGGGCACCTGAAGGCAAACGACCTCTGGTGGGAGACGGAGCATCCCGTGAACGGGCCTGTCCGTCAGACCGGGCGTATCGTCAAGTGGAAGCGTCACCGCATGCGGCTCGAGCGGCCGGCGCCGCTCCTCGGACAGCACAGCCGCGAGGTCCTCCTCGCGTTCGGCATCGATAGAGGCCGTATCGAGGACTTGATTTCGCGTCGTGTCGTAATAGCGGGCGCGGATATCGCGGCTGATCCTTGAACACAGAGCCGGGATTTAGTATGTTAGCGGCTGCGAGAACACGGGAGTCCCTGGGGTGGGGGTATAGCAGGTGACCCAGTACATCATACGCCGTCTCATCTATCTTGTTCCCGTGTTGATTGGCGTCTCGCTCATAACGTTCATCATCATGCGCATGGTGCCCGGTGACGTCGCTCAGGTTGCACTTGGCACCAACGCCACCGAGGAATCGCTCGCCGAGTTCCGCCACCTGTACGGCCTCGATGAGCCGCTGTTTGACTGGAAGCCCCCCTTCGGACAGTACGGCGAGTGGGTAGGGGGACTCCTCAGAGGCGACTTCGGCAAGTCCTACTTCCATCGCACCCCCGTCCGCGACGAACTCGCGCAGCGCCTGCCCATTACCTTCCAGCTCATGGTCATGACCATGATCATAATGGTGCTGATCGCGATTCCGGCCGGAGTAATATCAGGCATCCGTCCCAACACCATCCTCGACTACGTAACGCGGACAACTGCCGTCTTCGGCTTATCGATCCCTGTCTTCTGGCTAGGCACCTTGTTCATCTTACTCCCCGCCATCTGGTTCAACTGGACGCCGCCCTTCGGCAGGGTGTCGTTCTTCGACGACCCGTCGAAGAACCTGCAGCAGTTCGCGCTGCCCGCCCTCGCCATGGGCATCCCGGGAGCGGCCGGCATCATGCGTCTCACCCGCTCCTCCGTCCTCGAAGTCCTGCGGCAGGACTACATCCGCACCGCCTGGTCGAAGGGTCTACGGGAGACGACGATAGTGTGGCGGCACGTCCTCAAGAACGGCCTGATTCCCGTCGTCACCGTGATCGGGCTTCAGATCGGCGGCCTGCTGGGCGGGACCGTCATCATCGAGTCCATATTCGCCCTTCCCGGCATCGGGCTCTTCACTCTCGAATCGATCCTGGGCCGCGACTATCTCGGCGTGCAGGCCATTGTGATCCTTATGGCGGTGGTCTACTCGCTGGTCAACCTCGGCATCGACGTGGCCTACGTCTGGTTTGACCCCCGCATTCGGTACGCGTGATGGAGCGAGACATGGCAGTTGAGGCTGAGACCCTGGAAGCGCGGGAGGTCCTGCCCCCGGAGCGGTCGGCGCTCGTCTGGTTTCTTCTCAGGCTGCGCCACCACCCGCTGGGCTTCTTGGGACTTATCGGGGTCGTGCTTCTCCTGTTCACTGCCGTCTTCGCCCCCTGGATCGCGCCCTACAGCCCGACCAACCAGGACTTTCCCCTCCTCCATTCGCCCACGCTGGCCCACCCGTTCGGCACTGACCGGCTCGGCCGCGACATCCTGAGCCGAGTCATCGAGGCCACGAGGTACGAGCTGGCGATAGGGCTCACCTCCGTCTTTCTCGGCGTCGCGATCGCCACCGTTATCGGCGTTGTCTCCGGCTACCTCGGAGGATTTGTCGATGCGTTGATGCAGCGCATCGTCGACGCCTGGCTGGCGTTCCCCGGTCTCATCCTCCTGCTTATAATCTCCGCCGTTCTCGGCCCTTCGCCGAGGACGCTGATAATCGCCCTGACAATCGGCGTGATCCCCGGCACGTCGAGGGTCATCAGGGGCTCCGTCTTATCGGAGAAGAACAACGCCTACGTAGAAGCGGCGCGCGTGATCGGCGCATCGCAGGCGCGCATCATGTTCCGCCACATCTTTCCCCAGGTCGTGGCGCCCCTCATCGTTATCATAAGCATCATGATCCCCGCTATCGCTCTCCTCAGCGCCGCCCTCAGCTTCCTCGGACTGGGACTGCCGCCGCCCACGCCTTCCTGGGGCGCCGACCTCAGCGGGGACGCTCGCGCCTACTTCGAGCACGCGCCCTGGATGGCCACCTTCCCCGGCGCCGCCATCAGCTTCACCGTCCTCTCCTTCAACATGCTCGGCGACGCCATGCGCGACATCTTCGACCCCCGCCTGCGCGGCTCCATGCGCTAGTCTGGGGCCCGGCCACGCGCGAGAAGACAGATTCCGGGTGGATGGCCCGGTTTGGGCGCAGCGTCTTGGGGAGGAAGGGGGAACAGCGCGTCGCGTCGGGCAGCCCTTCCGGCGCGGGCGGACGCGCGGGTCAGCGGGCGGGGCCGGATTCAGCTACGGCGGCCATGCCTTTCGGCGTCACTTCCCAGAGCCGGCTGCTCGTCCTCCCTTCGCACCAGGACCGCAGCGAGCAGCCGGCGCAGCCCGACTTCAGCGCCTCGCCGGCGTCGACTTCCGTGAGGTAGCCGTTTTCTACCAGACGTTCCACCAGTTGCTCCGCCAGGAGCGACGGCAACTCCAGCTCCGCCGCCAGCTCGTCGAGCGACGAGGCGCGCCCTTTGGCGATGAGATCAAGCGCCTTCTTCAGCATCTACACCCCCACGCCCAGTAGCCGGGCAGACTGGTAAATAATCGTCGCCACCACGAAAGAGACCACCAGCATGTAGCCCACGGCGGCGCCCGTCCAGCGCCAACTCCGCGTCTCCTGGCGGATCGCCGCCACCGCAGCGACACACGGTATGAACAGCATCTGCAGGGCGATGAAAGACACCGCAGCCGCCGGCACCATGATGTCGGTCAGGCTGGTCTCCAGCGCTGCACCGCCATTCTCGCCCGTGCCGAGTATCACCCCCAGGGTGGCGATCGTCTGCTCCTTGGCGACAAAGCTCGTGAGCAGCGCCACCATCATCCGCCAGTCGAGCCCCATCAGCCCGCCGAGAGGCTCCAGGCCGCGGCCGACGTACCCCAGGGCGCTGTCCGCGATGTCGTCGCTGGGGAAGTTTGAGAAGGCCCACACGACGACGGACATGAACAGGATGACCGTCCCCGCAAGCGTCACGAACCGCCGCACGCGCTCCCACGCCGCCAGGAGGACCGTCCTCACGTTCGGCGTGTGGTAACGTGGAAGCTCCATGATGAAGGAGGACTCCTGCCCCCGGAAAACAAAGCGGCTGATGAACAGGGCCGCGAGGGCCAGGACCGCCAGGTTGACCATCACCATGCTCCACGAGACCAGGGCCGCTGCGCCGCGGAAGAAGGCGGCCGTGAACAGCGCTATCACCACCATGCGCGCGGCGCAGGGAACCAGCGGCGCTATCAGGATGGTCGTCAGACGGGCCGACGGCGACTCGATAATGCGGCTGCCCGTGATCGCCGGCACGTTACATCCCCAGCCGATGAAAAGGGGCAAAAACGATTTGCCTCTCAGACCTATAATGTGCATGAACCGGTCCATGACGAACGCCGCCCGCGCCATGTATCCGACGTCCTCGAGGACGGCCAGGGCGAGGAACAGCACCGCCAAAATGGGAATGAACGTCAGCACCAGGCCGACACCGCTGATAACGCCGTCGGCGAGAAGGCTCACCGTCCAGTCCGGCCAGCCGCTGAGAGCGTCTTCCAGCCCGCCGGCGGTCCTGGCCACTACATTCTCATCCAGCCAGCCCTGCACGGGCGCGGCCACGCTGAACATGAGCCAATAGATGACGAAGACCATGGCCACGAAGGCAATGACCCCGCCCAGAGGATGGGTAAGGAGACGGTCCGCCCACTCCCCGGGGGAGACGCGCTCTCCCGAGGGCCGCCCCACTGCCCGCTGGTAGGTCTTGGCGGCCCAGTCATAGCGACCGCCGGCTATCTCAAGGACGGCCTGCTCGTGCTGCTGGAGGATGCCTTCAACCTGTTCCCATACGTCACGCGGGCCGGTCTTCTTCAACGTCTTCCTCATCGCCGGGTCGCCCTCGAGCAATTTTACGAGGGCCCAGCGGCGCGGATAGGAGAGACGGAGTTCAGGCGGAAGCAGAGCGTCGAGGTCGGTCACCAGTCGTTCGGTTGCCGGGTCCAGTCCCGGGCCGGCAGCGTCGGCCTTCTTCGCCGCTCCGGGGGCGGCCGCTATCGCCTCCAGCAGTTGCGATACCCCCTGGCCGTTTCGCGCCACCATGGGCACGACGGGTACCCCCAGCGTCCGCTCCAGCGCCTCGCTGTCTACTTCGAGGCCGTTACTGCGGGCAACATCCATCATGTTGAGGGCCACGACCATGGGCACGCCAAGCTGAAGCAGCTCGCAGACCAGGTAGAGATTGCGCTCGAGGCTCGAGGCGTCGACAACGGCCACGACCACGTCCGGCCTCTCCTTGGCGAGGAAGTCGCGGGCTATCTCCTCCTCCAGAGAGTGCGCCGTGAGACCGTAGCTGCCGGGCAAGTCAACGATAGAGAAGAGGGTGCCGTCGCGCTGGCATATTCCCGTCTTCCGCTCCACCGTCTTTCCCGGCCAGTTGCCCACGTGCTGTCGCAGGCCGGTCAGGGCATTGAAGACGGTGCTCTTGCCCGTGTTGGGCGCCCCAGCGAGGGCAACCGTCAGCGGCCGGCCGCGCCTGGTCTCGTGGCCCTCGAGACGGCTCCGGATTCCGTGGCCCGAGCGACGCTCCTTATGGCCGGCAGGCGCGCGCCAGTCTTCGTCAGGATGGTCGTCGCGGCGATGGTCACGGCGGCGCCGGGCCAGCCCTAGCAAACCGAGCAACGCCAGTCCGCCGAGCGCGCGGCGCCGGCCGCGGCTCTGGCTCCGCTCCTTTTCGCTCATGCCCGGCTCCCTATCTCGTCACCTGGACGCGCATCGCCTCGCCGCGTCCCAGGGCCAGGCGCGCTCCCCGCACGACTACGATCACCGGCCCACGGCCGTTGTTCCGCTCCATTCTTACCCGCGTGCCCGGCGTGCAACCCAGCGCCAGACAGCGGGAGACAAAGGCCCTGCCGCCGGAAAGATTGACAATTGTCCCTCTTTGTCCGGGAAGCAGCGCACCCAGGGGTACGACTGTATCTCTTGAGTCCACCATGTCCTCAACTAATCCGATTCACCATCTTCAATCTTCTCGACCATTACGCTCGACGCCAGGTCGGGGGCGATCTCCTTGAGCCGTCCGCTGACGCGGACCCAGACCGAGCCGTCCTCGGCGCTCACATCCTGCACCTCCATCACACAGCCCGGCCTGATCTCGAGCCGGTCCAGCCGGCGCAGGAAATCGGACGTCTCGTCCTGAATGCGGGCGACCCTCGCGGCCCCCGGCGATTCGAATTCGCTCAACGGGCGGATCGCCCCCGTCTTCTCCCGCCGGCCGGGTATCGTGTGCCCGTGGGGGCAGGAGGCCAGATCGCCCAGAAACTCGGCAAGCCGTTCCTCCAGCGCCGGGGAGGTGACGTGCTCCAGCCGGCCGGCCTCCTCGTGCACCTCGTCCCAGCTAAAGCCCAGGAATTGCACGAGGAAGCCTTCCCACAGCCGGTGCCGCCGAATGAGCGAGTTCGCCACCCGCTGACCGTCCGGGGTCAGCCGGACGGCGCCCCGCGGGCGGTAGTGGACGAGCCCTTTCGAGGCGAGGCGATGGAGCATCTCGGTGATGGAAGGCATGGAGACGCCGAGCCGCTTCGCGAGGTACGAGGTCGTGGCGTCCTCGCGGTGCTCCGCCGCCAGGCCGATTATCTTGAGGTATTCCTCAGGCCGCTCTTCAATCAGATCAGGCGCCATAATTCACTCACTTAGGCCCACCTAATTCTATTCTCGACCGCAGCCATCAGTCAAATAAGAACGCGGTTCCCACCTCGACTTAGGCTTCCCTAATAACTATCGGCCGCGCGCGCAAATGGCGCAGCGGTGGAGAATTGTGTGCAACTCGCAGGCGGTGCTACGATTTCGCTATGGCAGGCCTCTCCCCCTGTTCGCGCTCAGGGATCTAGCGGGATGCGTATCTACTACGGGTGGTGGATAGTCGGCGTCATGGCCACGGTCATGTTCGTCACTACCGGCACCTTTTTCTACGGCTTCTCAACTCTCGTGGACCCCCTCAGCGACGAGTTCGGGTGGAGCCGCGCGGTCATAGGCGGGGCCTTCTCGCTGCGCTCCGAGATGGGCGGCCTGGAAGCGCCGGTCGTCGGCTACCTGATCGATCGGCTGGGCTCGCGCATCCTGCTCATCGCCGGCATCATCCTCGTCGGCATCGGCTTCATCCTTCTTAGCCGCATCAACGCCATCTGGGGTCTCTACCTTTCGGTGGCGGTCATCGCCGTTGGAATGGGCGCCACGAGCGGCCCCGTCGCCTACACAGCGATCGCCCACTGGTTCGTGAAGAAGCGCGGCCGGGCGACAGCGCTGGTTACTCTGGGCGGCGGCGCCAGCGGCGTCATGGTGATGGTGCTTGCCGCCCTGATAGCCGCTTTCGGTTGGAGAAGCGCTCTTCTTACGGTGGGGATCGCCCAGATCGTCATTGGGGTGCCGCTGGCGTTGCTCGTGCGGCAGCAGCCGGAGGACATGGGGCTCCTGCCCGACGGCGAGCCGCCGTCCGAGGCAGTCGCCGCGCCTGCTCCCGGAACGGACTCGGCCGAAGGCGAAACGGCGCTCGAACGCGCACGTGTGACTGAGGAGACCGCCTCGATCCATCGGCAGGGCCTGACGATGACGCAGGCGCTGCGGAACCGCACCTTCTGGCTGCTGGGCATCTCGATGGCGCTGATCAGCCTCGGCAGCATGGGCATCGTCGTCCACCAGGTCGCGTATCTCAAGGAGTCGATCGGCTTTTCCTCCGAGACCGCCGCCCAGATCGCCACCGCCATGACGGTGCTCAGCCTCTTCGGCAGGCTCGGCTTCGGCTATCTTGCCGATTTCATAGACAAGAAGAAGCTGCTCGCCGCCGCCTACGCGCTCATGGCTCTCGGCATCCTTGCCATCGCTACCATTCAGACGCAGTGGCAGGTGATCTTCTATCTCGCGCTGTTCAGCCCCGGCTGGGGCGCCTCGATCGCTGTCAGGCCCGTGCTTCAGGCTGAGCTTTTCGGCCTGCGCGCCTTTGCGGGGATACAGGGCCTCATGTTTACCATATCGAGCATAGGCAGCGTGAGCGGCCCCATCTTCGTCGGCGCGATGTACGACGTTGTCGGCGACTACAGGCCGGCATTCCTCATAACTGCGGTGGCCGCCCTGGTTGCCGTTCCGGCGATAATCCTCACGCCGATGCCCAGGGCCGTCGAAGCGAGGGCGCCGCTCGCCGTCGCCGAGGCGGAAGCGGAACCCTAGCCACAACCCGCCGATGCTGCTACCCTTGCCGGAAGCGCCCCGTTTGCTGCTTAATTGGAGCGTTAGAGGTCGCGGATGATGAAGCTCGCGGGCAGGGGAGTGACGGCGCGGCTGGCCATCTCGGCCCTTCTTCCGCGCGCAGTGCAGCTTGTGCTGCTCAAGCGCGCCGCGAGGGGCCGGCGACAGCGCCTCCTCCGCGAGGAACGCCGCCTGGCCCACGCTTCCGCCGGCGACCCGCTTCACGCCCACCACGCCGATCCCGTCTGCCTGATCGACGGCTACCATGGCAGCGTCACCTTCTGGGACTGGATCGGCCTCAAAGGGGGCGGCCTCTGGTACGCCTTCCTCTGGCCGCTCGTCTTCGAGACCGTGCTTGATCGCCTTCGGGCCGATCCTCGCCTTCGCGCCGTCCTCGAGCTCGACGGCCAGACCCTGGAGGAGATGGCGGAGAAGGCGCCCGACGCGCTCGCCGCCGTGAGGGAACTGCTCGCCACCGGCCGGCTGGAAATCGTTAACGGCGCCTACGCCCAGCCGCTTGCGCGCGCGGTCAGCGGGGAAGCCAACGTTCGCCACCTCTACTACGGCCTCGCCGCCATCGAGGCAGCTCTGGGCGCCCGCGTCCGCTCATATATGGCCGGTGAGCCCCAGTTCTATCCTCAACTCCCGCAAGTCCTCTCCGCCTTTCGCTACACGGGCGCTGTGTTTCGCACTCACTGGGCGGCCTTCGGCAGAGACCCCGCGCACGACGCGTCGCTCCTCAAGTGGAAGGGCCCCGACGGCAACGAGGTCCCGGTCGTCCCCCGCTACGGGTTCATGGGGCACGATCTCCCCGAAAGGCATCGCCGCGCGCTCGCGGATGGAGTCCTTCTCGGCGGCGACCTCGACCGCTGGGACAACGGGAGGCTGGAAGCTTTCCGCGACGAGGCGGAGCGTCGCGGCATCAGCCGTCCGCTGCTGAGCCGTCTCGCCGACCCCAATCCTGCCGAAGCCCCGCTCCCCGGCGCCTCCGCCCTCGCCGCCAGAGGTGACCTTCGCTTCGTGACCCCCGGCGAATACTTCGAAGCCGCGAAAAACGGCGGCCCTTCTATCACCTGCCGCTCCACCGATATCCCTGCCGCGATACCCTGGGGGCTCGGCGGCGGCCGGCTACAGCGTGACATCGCCGAGGCCGAAGGCGCGCTCCTGCTGGCAGAGCGGCTCGACGCCCTCGCCTACGCCATGGGCCGCCGCAGCGACGAAGTGAAGCTCAGCGACTCCTGGAAGAGACTCCTTCGCTCCCAGCACCACGATTTCTTCCTCTGCGGCCCCTGGCTCTCCCGAAAGCACAAGCGCTCCATGGCCGAAGTAGGACAGGACATGGCCGTCGCCGCCCGCAAGTCGTCGGAGCAAATAGCGCAAGAGGCGGCCGCCTACCTTGCCGCCCGCGTCGACAGCTCCGCCGCCGAAGGGCGCGCCCTCGTCCTCTTCAACCCGTCCTCCTGGAGCCGCGAGGACTACTTCGAGATAACCGTCGCCGGTACCTCCCCGTCGGTCTATCGTGGCGGCTCGGAAGTGCCCTCCCAAGTTGTGCAGCGCCTGGGGAACAAGAGCGTGCTCGGCTTTGTCGCCAGACTGCCTCCGTTGGGCTACGCCCTCTACGATATCCGCGAAAGGCGGGCGCTCCCCGAGTCGCCGGCCCCATCGCCGCTGCCGTTGAGCGCCGGGCCCCGCTTCTTCAGAAATCCGTTCTACTCCCTGTACCTCCATCCCAACGGAAGCGTGCAGCTTCTCGCGGGGGAGAAGACCGTCCTGGAGGGTGGGCACGTCGGCGTCTGGCTGAAGGGCAAGTACCACGACTCGCGGCAGACCAGCGCGCGCGTCACTCTCTTCCAGCGCGGCCCCGTCTTCGACCGCTACTGCATCGACGGCAAGATGGGGAAGATGGGCTTTCGCCAGTGGGTGACCCTCTACCAGACGCTGCCCCGCATCGACTTCCGGATGGAGTTCGATTTCGGCGAAGGCGCCGTCTTCGGCCCCCAGCTTTCCGATTCCAGCGCCGACGCTCCCTACTATCTGCAGGACGAGAAAAAGCTCTGCTTTAGCGTCGCGTCGCCGCTGCCGCGCCTCTTCTTCGATTCCCCCTTCCTGGTAGAAGAGGCCGGCGAGGGCCGGATAACCGCCCTAAGCCTGCTGACCCTGGAAGACGGTTCCGAGAACGGCGTCGCGCTGCTGAACCGCGGCACGCCGGGATACCACTACGACCCCCGCACGGGAGTCCTGCGCAACGTGCTCGCCTGGGCCCCTGAGAGGTGGCCGTACGCCAGCGACGACTCCGTCCGAGGCGGCAGATCCCGCTTCACGCGTCTGCAGGGCGGCTACGCCTACGAATGCTCCGTCGTCCCGTTCTCATCCCGATGGGACGCGCTGCGCGCCTCAATCGACTACCGGCTTCCCTGCCTGGGCGCCGCCCTCAGCCCCCGCTACGGCTCATTGCCTGCCCAGGGCAGCTTTCTCCGCTTGCAGCCGGAACCGGTCATTCTCTCGTCCCTGTTCGTGCAGAAGGACCGTGTTTACGCCCGCATTTGGAACCCCTCCGACGCGGACCGCGAGGTATCCATCGAGAGCGGCGGCCCGCTTTCGCTGTGGGAGTGCTCGCTCGACCTCGCTTCGGAGTCGCCCGTCGACGCTGTCACCCTTCCTCCCTGGGGCTTGCGTACGCTTCGGTTGGGCAACCCTTCCTCTCAGCCTTAACCGGCCCATCCTGATGGCCTTCTACCAACGGGAGTAAAGGCTGCGCCCACGGACTATCAGGCGCGTTGACGTCTCCTATACGTCGGGGCCCTATAGCCGCGCCCGCTCTCCTGATTCAAAATCGATGGTGGAACAGGAGAGACTTCGCGGGGGGCGGGTCGATAAGGGAACTTGTGGGCCTTGACGTCACCAAAGGAGGAAGCGATGAGAAGGATCAGGGTGCAGATTGCCGATTCCGCCGACCTGGCCCGGCAGGGTCTCGGCGGACTCGTATCCGCGGAGCCGGATATGGAGCTGACCGCGGCATGCAAAACGGTCGACGAGACCATCGCCAGGGCCGTGTTCCTTCCTCCCGATGTCGTCGTGCTCGGGTACGGCTTCTCTAGGCTTGACCGCATGGAAGCCATTCGAGGCATCAGGAGACGGAACGCATCGCTGCCCGTCCTCGTGCTTACCGACCGCGCAGACCTGGACGAGTGTTGGGCGGCGCTGAGAGCCGGCGCCCAGGGGTATCTGGGGGCGGACACCCGCGGGTCGGGCCTCTTGCAGGCCATTCGTGTCATCACTTCCAGCGGGAACGTCATCGACCGTCATGTCACCTCACAGCTCTTTGCCTGCGTCAGTGCGCCGCAGTCGAGCGCGCCCGTTGGCCCGGCGGGCAGCGTCCTCGAGCGCCTGACGGCAAGAGAGCGCGACGTCCTTGGCCTGATGGCGCAGGGCCGGGGAAACAAGGAGATTGGGGCGCTTCTGGGCATCAGCGCCGGTACGGCAAAGACTCACATCCGCCACATCTTTCGGAAGCTGCAGGTCTCCGATCGGACGCGGGCAGTGCTGATCGCCCTCGATATCGACCCGAGACGCACGCTTTCCGTCGCCTGAGCGCCCCAATCTCAGTCCGCCTGGTACACCAGCAGCAGGCCGATGACGTACGTCACGATGAGCGCCGCCGCCGCTGGTTGAACGTGAAGGCGCAGGTCCGCCCGCCGCACATTTACGGCTATGAGCGCCGTCGTCATCATGGCGATCCCGGCCATCGCCGCTGCCACTTGGCTGGGGCCCACCGTCTCGAAAAGCGGCCCCTTCACATAGAGGAGGTCCAGCCAGGCGAGGATGGCCATGTTCGTGATGCAGCTCCCGAAAAGATTGCCTATCGCCAGGTCAATCGATCCCAGCCGCATCGCCGAGGCGGAAGTGACGAGCTCGGGCAGGGTTGTCACCAGCGCCAGTGCCGCTACCCCGAAGAAGCTTTCGCTCAGGCCCGCCTCCTTCGCTATCTCCTCCGATGCCACGATGAGGAGCGGCCCTGCGGCCAGAATCGCCGCCCCGGCTATCACGAACTGGATGACCGCGGACCGCAATGATATGGCCCTCCTCTCGATTTCTTGGCGCTCCGCGCTGGGGTGAACGATCCTCTCCTCGTATTGCCGAAGCAAGAACGCGCTTCCAACCGCGATCGCCACCAGCAGGGGACTGGCCAGACTCAGCGTCCCCAGATTCAAGTTCGAATCGGACACGGAGAAAACGCCGGCGGTCGCCGTTATCAGGATGGCGACGGCCGCCGCGAGCGCTATGCCCGTCGGCTCGCGACGGACCTCCCACGCCCTCCCGAACAGCAGCCCAAGTATCCCCAGGATCAACATGTTCACCATGTTCGCCCCGAAAATGTCGCCCGTCGCGAGGTCGGGTGCGTCCCTAACGACCGCCACCGAAGAGGTGACAAGCTCGGGAAGAGATGTCGTGCCGGCGATAAGAAAGGCGCCGATCCAGATCCTGCCCAGGCCCGTGCGTTCCGCTATCGTCTCGCCGTTGTAGGCAAGCGCCACCCCGGCGACGATAATCACCGCCGCCGTCACGAAGAAGAGAAGATAGACCATCCCGTGCTCTTTCAAGAGAGGGGCGACGAGGCCGGCCCCTCAGTCCCACTGTACCATCACTCCCCTCTGCCGGCGACTGAGCAGGCATGGCCTCATGCAAACGGCCGCAGGAGATGGGGACCGCTCTGAGCCGTCGTCGCCGAGGAAAGCGGACCTGCCCGGACGAGAGGTCGCGTGCTGCCTGCTAGCTGCCGCTGATGAGCCGGTCGACTGCGGTGTAGGGGTCGGTCTGCCGGCAGGCGACCTCCCCTATCAGCCGCTCAAGCGACTTCGCGGTTTCCGGCGAGCGAAGAAGATCGTCCAGCAGGCGGTGACGGAGCAGCGCCAGCACCTGGTTGCGCGCCTGCTCGAGGCGGCAGCGCTCAAGCTCGCCCGAATGCTCCAGGCGCCGCCGGTGCGCCTCCACCGCGTCGGCGAGGGCGGAAACGCCTTCGGAAGTCGTGGCGACCGTCTGGAGGACCGGCACAGCCGCGCCGGGCGCCGTGGCGAGCGCCGCGCTGAGCTGGGCCGCAAGGGCATCCGCGCCGGGCAGGTCCGCCTTATTGACGATGAGGACATCGGCGGCCTCCAGCAGACCCGCCTTCATCGCCTGCACGTCGTCGCCGGCGGAGGGCGTGTTGACGACGACCGTCGTCTGCGCTGCCGAGGCGATATCGACCTCGTCCTGGCCCGCGCCCACGGTCTCGACGATGACGACGTCCTTCCCCGACGCGTCGAGGGCGGCGACGACGCCGGGAGTGGTGGCGGCAATCCCGCCGGGGAAGCCGCGCGTGGCCATGCTGCGGATAAACACCTCGCGGTCGGATGCCAGCTCCTGCATCCGGATGCGGTCGCCGAGGACGGCGCCGCGGCTGAAGGCGCTCGACGGGTCGACGGCGACGATGCCGACGCTGCGGCCCCGCGCGCGAAGCTCGAGAGTGAGGGCGTAGACAAGGGTGCTCTTTCCTGAGCCGGGGGCGCCCGTCACGCCGATGGTGTGCGCCCGGCCGGTGCGGGAATAGAGGATTCGCAGCGCCTCGCGTCCCTCCGGCGTGCCGTCTTCGATGAGGGTGAGCACGCGGGCGAGGGCGCGCCTGTCGCCGGCAAGGAGGCGATCCGTCAGGTCGCCGACAGGGGAGGCGCTAGCCGCGGCTGCCGCCACGCGCGTTCTCCTGCACGAAACGGACGATATCCCGCGTATCTGCGCCGGGGCCGAATACGGCGCGAAAGCCCATCGCTTTCAGAGCGGGAACGTCCTCATCGGGAATGATCCCGCCGGCCATCAGCAGGAGGTCGTCGATGCCCCGGCTCCGCAGTTCATCGAGGATGCGCGGGAAAAGCTCGACGTGCGCCCCGGAGAGGACGGAGAGGCCGAGCACGTCCACGTCCTCCTGGAGGGCGGCCTCGGCGATCATTTCCGGGGTCTGCCGGATGCCGGTGTAGACCACCTCCATGCCGGCGTCGCGCAGGGCCCGCGCCACCACCTTCGCGCCGCGGTCGTGGCCGTCGAGCCCCGGCTTGGCGATGAGCACGCGGATCTTGTGTCCCTGGTCCATCTAGCGCCTCTTCCCCACGTGCTCGATCAGCCGAATGGGCACGCCGTACGTCGACGCCGGCTCGATCTCCGCTGCCATGGCGTCCTCTTCGGTTTCGGGGTCGGACACGGCTATCCCTTCCTCGCGCAGCTTCGTTACCAGCTCGCCCAGCCCTTCGACCTCAAGGGCGATCGCGAGGAGTCCTACGTGGTCCGTGTCAGCGACGATGCGTATGACGCCGTTCCCGAGCGCCAGGCACTCGGTTCCCGGTGGGCACGGCTCGGACGCGGCCAGACCCAGCATTTCGCGCCAGGTAGCGGCCGCCTCCGCCACGTCTTCCGCGCCGATGAGCAGGTATTCCAGACCCTTAATCTTCATGTTCCGGCTGCTCCATCTCCACCAGCACGCCGTGCAGGGCGGACGGGTGGACGAAAGCGACGAGGCCGTTCAGTCCCCGGCGCGGCTCCTGATCGATCAGCGGAGCCTCCTTCTCCCTTAGCTGCGCGAGAGCGCCCGCGATGTCCTCGCTCTCGAGGGCGAGGTGGTGCAGCCCTTCGCCGCGACGCTCCAGAAAGCGCTCCAGCGCGCTCCCCGCTCGAGGCTCCAGCAGCTCGATACCGCTGTCGCCGAGGCGTAGAAGCGCGGCTCTCACGCCTTGCTCGCGCAGGTCCGCTGTCTTCATGATCGGCAGGCCGAGCGCGTCGCGATAGAAGACCAGCGCCTTGTCGAGGTCCCTGACGGCGATCCCCAGGTGGGCGATTCCTTTAACAAGCGCCATCGGTCGCTCCTCTCTACGCTACGAAAGTGCTCGCGCCCTGCGGTCTCCATTCCTATTCGCTGCCCCCATCTCCCCACTAGAAGACTATCGACTCCTTTTGTTCGCCCCAGATGGAGCGCAGCGCGTCGCACATCTCTCCAAGCGTAACGTAGTTCTCCGCGCACTCGATGAAGCAGGGCATCGTGTTCTCTGCGCCGCGGGCCGCGTCCGCCAGCCGGTCGAGGGCCGCTTTCGCGGCGGCGTTGTCCCGTTCGCGGCGCAGCTTTCGCAGCCGGCGCGCCTGCCGCTCGCCGACCTTCGGGTTGACCCGCAGCAGCCCCTCGACAGGCGTGTGATCGCTCACGAACCGGTTGACGCCCACGACGATGCGCCTCCCTTCTTCGAGGTCGCGCTGCATGCGGTAAGCGTTGGTCTGGATCTCGCGCTGCTGGTAGCCCTGCTCGATCGCGCGCATTGCGCCGCCCATCTCGTCGATGCGGCGGATGTACTCCTCCGCTTCCTCCTCCAGCGTGTCGGTCAGACACTCCACCACGTAGGAGCCGCCCAGCGGGTCGACAGTGTCCGCGACGCCGCTCTCGAAGGCGATTATCTGCTGTGTGCGCAGCGCTATCTGGACGGCGCGTTCGCTGGGGAGCGCCAGCGCCTCGTCCATCGCGTTCGTGTGCAGCGATTGCGTTCCCCCCAGCACAGCGGACAGCGCCTGAAGGGTAGTGCGGATGATATTGTTCTCAGGCTGCTGCGCCGTCAGGCAGACGCCGCTGGTTTGCGTGTGGAAGCGGAGCATCATCGAGCGCGGCTCGCGGGCGCCGAAGCGCTCCTTGACTATCCGCGCCCACAGCCGGCGGGCGGTGCGAAACTTGGCGACCTCCTCCAGGAAGTTGCTCTGGCTGGCGAAGAAGAACGAGAGACGGGGCGCGAACTCGTCGATGGCGAGGCCGGTCGAAAGCGCTCCCTCGACGTAGGCGATGCCGTTGGCGAGCGTGAACGCGATCTCCTGGGCGGCGGTCGAACCGGCCTCCCGGATGTGATAGCCGCTAATGCTTATCGTGTTCCACGCGGGCAGGTGGTTCTTGCAGTAAGCGAAGATATCGGTGGCCAGGCGCATGGAAGGCTGGGGCGGAAAGATGTACGTGCCGCGCGCGATGTACTCCTTGAGGACGTCGTTCTGGGTGGTGCCGCCCAGCTTCGATAGATCGGCGCCCTGCTTCTTCGCGGCGGCGACGTAGAACGCGAGGAGCGCCGGCGCGGTGGCGTTGATGGTCATGGATGTCGTCACGCGCTCGAGAGAGATCCCCTTGAACAGCTCCTCCATGTCGAGCAGGCTGCACACGGAGACGCCCACCTTGCCCACCTCGCCGGCGGCGCGCGGGTGATCGGCGTCGTAGCCGATCTGAGTCGGCAGGTCGAAGGCAACGGAGAGACCGGTCTGGCCGTGGTCTAGCAGGTAGCGATAGCGGCGGTTCGATTCCGCAGCGTCGCCGAAGCCCGCGTACTGCCGCATCGTCCACAGACGGCCGCGGTACATGTTGGACTGGACGCCGCGGGTGAAGGGGTAGCGGCCGGGCTCGCCCAGGCGCCTGGTCCAGTCCCAATCACGCAGGTCTTCCGGCGTATAGCACTCTTTCAATTCGCGGCCGGAGCTTGTCTCAAAGCGCCGGCTCCCCGCGGACGCCGGAGGCTGTTTCGCGCCGCTTTGTTGTTCGTTTTCCGACGATGACAAGCGACTGCTCCCAACGGTGGTTCAGAACGGACCCGCCACTCGAATCGTAGACAACAGATACGAGTGTAGCGGGGGCCGGTCAAGCGGTCAACGCCGCTTCTCTTTTGACACCGCGTCTCGCCCCTTGCTATGATCGGTGCGGCTAGCCCAGACACTCCAGTCTAGCCAAGGCGGTTCGACCCACCGATGCCTTTTCAGGCGCTCGTTGCCCCGCTGGCCCCCGCAGCCGAAGAGGGATTCCCCGTGGGCGGCCTCAACGCTCCAATCGCGGCGGTAATCTTCGCCGTGGCCGTCTTCTTCTACGCCCTCGTCAACAGCATCGAGATATCCATCGTCGCCGCCGACCGCATCCGCTTGCGCCATCTCATCGAAGGCGGCAGCGCCGCCGCCGGCGCCATCGAGCGCCTCCGCGCCCGGCGCGACCTCTTTTTCGCCGGCATCGTGCTCCTGCAGAACCTGTTTGTCGTCGTAGCAGCCGCCATGGCCAGCGCCCTCTCCGTCGATGCCTTCGGCGGAGTTGGCCTTGCGCTCGGCACCCTGGCGACGACTCTCCTGCTCGCCGTCGTCGGCGAGGCCACACCGAAGGTGCTCGCCGCACAGGCGACCGAGCGCTGTGCCCTCGTCGTCGCCAGGCCGACGGAGCTCCTGATCGACGCCCTATACCCGTTAGTCTGGCTTATCGCTGCCGTCCCCCGGGTGCTCGGACGCATCGTCTTCGGCGAGGCCGCGGGCGCGACGCCTACCGTGACCGAGGCGGAGCTCCGCACGATGATCGACATCGGCACGGAGGAGAAGGTGCTCGGCGAGCGCACCGGCGAGCTCCTGGAGCGCGTCTTCCAGTTCCGCGACCGGCAGGTGCAGGAGATTATGGTGCCGCGCCCCGATGTTGTCTGGCTCGAGTCGGGAATGACCGTGGGGGAGATGCTTCAGGTGTTCGACCGCGCGCCTCACTCCCGCTTCCCCGTCTACAGCGAGAGCATCGACAACGTCGTCGGCGTCGTCGGCATCAAGGACGTGCTCCGGGCCATCGGACGCGGCGAAGTGACGACGGCGAGCCCGATAGACCCCGTCATCCGTCCTACCTACTTCATCCCCGAGACGAAGCCTATCGGGTCGCTGTTCTGGGAGATGCAGGCCGCCGGCCGGCAAATGGCCATCGTCGTCGACGAGTACGGCGGCACCGCCGGCATCGTGACCGCTGAGATCTTGCTCGAAGCGATGGTCGGCCCCGTGGCCGACGAGCTGCGCGGCGCCGTGAAAGAGTTCCAGACCATCGACGAGAAGACAGTCCAGGTCGACGCCGGCATGAGCGTCTCCGAGGCCAACGATGAGCTGGGACTGGATATACCCGAGGGGCGCTACGAGACTATCGCCGGCTACGTCCTCGAGCGGCTCGGCCACATACCGCGCGAGGGCGAGACCGTCTCCGGAGACGGTTTCACCATGGTCGTATCGAAGATGGACGGCGTTAAAGTCGAGCGCGTTCTCATCAGAAGGGCGTGAGCGTGAAGGTGCAACGTCTGCGTGTGAAGTTCTCGCGCGGCGAGGCGGTGAAGTACGTCACCCATCTCGACCTGATGCGCCTGTGGGAACGCGCGCTCCTTCGCGCCGGGATCGACCTCGCGTACTCGGAGGGGTTCAGCCCTCACGCGCGGCTGTCGCTGGCGGCCCCGCTTGCCGTCGGCGTGACGAGCTCGGGCGAGTTGCTCGATGTCTTCCTCAACACGCGCATAAGCCCGTTCGAGTTCATGCGCCGCGTCTCGGAGCAACTGCCCGAAGGGATCGAGGTTCACGAAGCGCGCGACGTCGGGCTGCGCGTGCCGTCGTTGCAGTCGGAGGTGCGCTGGGGGGAGTACGAGGTGGAGCTCGACCCGTCGGTCGAGACGGAACGCGCGCGGGCTGCAATCGAGCGCTTTCTGGCGGCGGAGACGCTGCCCTGGGAGCACTTGCGTGAGAAAGAGACCCGTCGCTACGATATCCGCAGCCTTGTCCAGCACCTGTGGTTGGAGAAGGGCGGCCCGTCGCTGCGCCTGGGCATGCGGCTTCGCCTCGATAGCGGTGGCAGCGGCCGGCCGGAGCAAGTAGTGGCGGCGATGGGGCTGCCGGAGCCGCTGCGCATCCACCGTACGAAGCTGGTGCTCGCCGAGTCGTCGCCGGCGCACGAGGCGTGGCGGCGGCGCGGGCGGTTTACATAACATCATGCGACTCATCCTTGTCCGACACGGGGAGACCGCCGGCAACCGTGAACGCCTCGCGCTCGGCCGCCTCGACGTACCCCTGAACGATACCGGCTGTCTCCAGGCGCGGGCGCTCGCGCGCTCCCTGCAGCGGGCGCCGCTCGCCGCCGTCTATTCCAGCCCGCTGCGTCGCGCCCTCGAGACGGCAGAGGCCATCGCCGCGCCCCACAGCCTCGAGGTGCGCATCGATGATGGGCTGGCGGAAATGGACGTCGGCGAGATGGACGGCCACAGCATCGAGGAGATGCAGAAGCTCCACGGCGACTTTCTCCGCCGCTGGTTCACCTCTGAGGCGGCCACCCTGCGCATGCCCGGCGGCGAGTGCCTGGAGGACGTGCGCGAGCGCTGCTGCGAATCGCTCTCCCGCATCCTCCAGCGTCACCCCGACGACACCGTCTGCGCCGTGAGCCACAACTTCACCATCCACGTTCTCCTCTGTCACGCTCTCGGCCTCCCCCTCTCGGAGTTCCGGCGTCTGCGCCACGACCTCGCCGCCGTCAGCGTCCTCGACTTCCACGGCGAGCACGTCGCGCTCCTCCGCCTCAACGACACGTGCCACCTCGACGAGGCAGGGCTGTCGGAGCGGCCGCTGTACTAGAGAGCTACTTGCGCGCGCTTGTAATTGCGCCGTCGCTGTGCTAGATTTGGGCAAAGCGCGGGGTGAGAACAGACGCAGGAGGCGCAGCCGGGGTGCTTAGCCGGTGGGTCCCCCGCACAATCGTCATCGTGGCCGCCGTTGTGGTGGGCTACCTTCTCTTCAGCACCGTAAACGCCACCCTCAATTCCTACCGTCTCGCCGGCGACGAAGAGAAGGCCCGCCGGGACATCGCCGAGCTCGAAGCGCGCTACGAGAAGCTCGTCGCCATCCGCGAATACCTCTCCTCCGACGAGTACATCGAGGGCATGGCGCGCCGGATGCTGGGCCTCGTGAAGCCGGGTGAGACGCTGGTGAAGGTGACCTCGCCCCAGGGAGAAACCGGCCCCATTGACGGGACGCCAACGCCGGAGCCCGGCGACCGCGCCTGGTGGGAAGAGCTCTTCGGCCCCTAGCGACGCTAGGCGCAGCAAGAGAAACCCGCGCCGGCTCCCCTTGTCCCGCCTCCCCAGATCGGCCACCACATTGGACTGCGCCTTGCGGCGCGGCCTTGGGGCTGGGGTACCGCTCAACAATGCCCGCCTTGCTGCCGGGCTTGACGCCGTCCCCTTCGGTCATATAGTGGTGTTGAGACGCCACGAATGGGAGGCTGACGTTTGGCCGCAGCCGGAGAACGCCCGCAGAAGCCCTTCGGCCCCGCTCTCGAGCGCCGCGTCCGGCGCCACATCGAGCGGCACGGACTGCTGCGCCCCGGCGACCGCGTGCTAGCGGCCGTCTCCGGCGGCGGCGACTCGACCGCGCTCCTGCTCGTATTGTCGCGGCTGCGGCCGGCCCTCGGCATCGATCTCAGCGCCGCCTACTTCGATCACGGGCTTCGCGGCGGGGGGGCGTCGCGTCGCGAGAGAGATTTCGTGGCGAAGCTGGCGGGCTCGACGAACGTCGAGCTCGTCAGAGGCGCCGGCGATGTCCGCTCCCACGCCCGCGAAAGGCGCGTCTCCATCGAAGAGGCGGCGCGCGAGCTGCGCTACCACTTCCTCGCCGGCGCTGCCCTCGAGATGGGGGCAGCCGCCGTCGCCACCGGCCACACCGCCGACGACCAGGCCGAGACCGTCCTCATGAACATCCTGCGCGGCGCGGGGATCAGCGGCGTCGCCGGCATGCTGCCTCTCGCCCGCTGGCCGTACCCGGACGAGCGCACGCCCCAATTGTCCCTCGTGCGCCCGCTGCTCGAGGTGACCAGGGCCGAAACGCTCGCGTACTGCCGGGAGATGGGCGTGCGCCCGCTGGAGGACGTGAGCAACCGTTCCCTCGCCTACCGACGGAACCGCATCCGCCGCGAGGTGCTGCCGTTCCTCCGGCGCTACAACCCGCGCATCGATGACGCGCTGCGTCGGCTCGCGGCGTCGGCTGCCGCCGAACGCGAAGCCCTCGAAGAGATAGCCGCCGGCCTGCTGCCCGCTGTCGGGCGGTTCCACGGGCGGGCCGTCCGCCTCTCCCGCAGCGGACTTCGCGCCCAGCCGCCGGGCCTGCGCGTTCACATCCTCCGCGCCGCCGGGGCCCGCCTCATCGGTGATGTGCGCGACATCGGCCGGCCGCACTGGGAAGCGATGGCCGCCGCCCTCGATGCGCCGACCGGCGCCGAGCTCGACCTCCCGCGCGGCCTTCGCGTGCGCATCGAATACGATGACCTCATCCTCACCCTCGGGGGGCAGACCGGTCCGTCGCCGTTGCCTTCCGAAGAGGTCTTCCTCGCCGTGCCCGGGCGGACGCGCGTCGACGGCTGGATCTTCGACGCCCGCTTCGTCGAGGGGGAAGTCCCGCCTTCGCCCGCCGCGTCGCCAAGTGTCGCCCGCTTCGACGCGGACGCCATCGACTTACCCCTCGGCGTCCGCCGCCGTCGACGCGGCGACCGGTTCCGTCCCCTGGGCATGGCCGGCGAGAAGAAGCTTCAGGACGTCTTCGTCGACGCCAAAGTCCCGCGGGTCGAGCGCGACAGCGTCCCCATCGTCTGCGACCGCGCGGGCATCGTCTGGGTCGTCGGCCACCGCATCGCCGAGCGCGCCCGCGTCGTCGACTCCACGCGCCGCGTGCTCGATATCGGAGTCGCGTTCGAGAGTGCGACGAATATTGCGGGCAACCCTTGACAAGTCCAATCGCCGTCGTTATGATGATATTGAGCGTCGAAGTTACACGTTAAAAGGTACATTAACACAGCTCCCGAGCAGGCGTTGCGCGGGAAAGGTGTTTTTTGTGTCCGAGCGACGAGAGCACCTTAACAACTGGATAGCGGAAGGAAGAAGTGTGGGATCAACCGTTGAATCTTGACCTCGGGGATTCATCTCCGAGGAAAAGAGAGTACGGAGAGTTTGATCCTGGCTCAGGATTAACGCTGGCGGCGTGCCTTACGCATGCAAGTCGTACGGTCCTGATGGTTCGCTGTCAGGATAGTGGCGGACGGGTGAGTAACACGTAGGTAACCTGCCCGGAAGCGGGGAATAACCCCGCGAAAGCGGGGCTAATACCGCATGTGGTCGCTTCAGCCTGCTGGAGTGACTAAAGCCTTTGGGCGCTTTCGGAGGGGCCTGCGGCCGATTAGCTAGTTGGTGGGGTAACGGCCTACCAAGGTGACGATCGGTAGCTGGTCTGAGAGGATGGCCAGCCACACGGGGACTGAGACACGGCCTCGACTCCTACGGGAGGCAGCAGCGAGGAATTTTGCGCAATGGGCGAAAGCCTGACGCAGCAACGCCGCGTGGGTGATGAAGGCCTTCGGGTTGTAAAGCCCTTTTGCAGGGGAAGAAGATCTGACGGTACCCTGCGAATAAGCCACGGCTAACTACGTGCCAGCAGCCGCGGTAATACGTAGGTGGCAAGCGTTGTCCGGATTTATTGGGCGTAAAGAGCGCGTAGGCGGCTTGCCAAGTCCGGGGTTAAATCTCCCGGCTCAACTGGGAGGCGCCCCCGGATACTGGCAGGCTCGAGGGGAGCAGAGGAGAGTGGAATTCCCGGTGTAGTGGTGGAATGCGTAGATATCGGGAGGAACACCAGTGGCGAAGGCGGCTCTCTGGGCTCTACCTGACGCTGAGGCGCGAAAGCGTGGGGAGCGAACCGGATTAGATACCCGGGTAGTCCACGCCGTAAACGTTGGACACTAGGTGTGGGGGGTATCGACCCCCTCCGTGCCGAAGCTAACGCTCTAAGTGTCCCGCCTGGGGAGTACGGCCGCAAGGCTAAAACTCAAAGGAATTGACGGGGGCCCGCACAAGCAGCGGAGCGTGTGGTTTAATTCGACGCAACGCGAAGAACCTTACCAGGGCTTGACATGCCGGTGGTAGCAAAGGGAAACCGGAGCGACCCTTCGGGGAGCCGGCACAGGTGATGCATGGCTGTCGTCAGCTCGTGCCGTGAGGTGTTGGGTTAAGTCCCGCAACGAGCGCAACCCCTGTCGTCAGTTGCATTCTCTGACGAGACTGCCCCGCGAAACGGGGAGGAAGGTAGGGATGACGTCAAGTCAGCACGTCCCTTACGTCCTGGGCTACTCACACGCTACAATGGACGGTACAACGGGCAGCCAAGGAGCGATCCGGAGCTAATCCCTTAAAACCGTCCCCAGTTCAGATTGAAGGCTGAAATTCGCCTTCATGAAGGTGGAGTTGCTAGTAACTGCCGGTCAGCACACGGCGGTGAATACGTTCCCGGGCCTTGTACACACCGCCCGTCACGTCATGGGAGCCGGCAACACCTGAAGTCGCTGTGCTAACCCCTTGTGGGAGGCAGGCGCCGAGGGTGGGGTTGGTGACTGGGACGAAGTCGTAACAAGGTAGCCGTAGCGGAAGCTGCGGCTGGATCACCTCCTTTCTAGGGAGCGGCCGCTCGCCTCGGCGAGCAGCTAATCCTAGGTCGATCGGTGCGTCCTTCCTCGGAAGGACCATCGTCAAACCGAAAAGCCGTCCCACCGGCTTTCCTTCCGCTATCCAAGGGTTAAGGTGCCCGTTTGTCGAGGAAGTTGGCGCGGGCGCAAGTCGGGCCATTAGCTCAGCTGGTTAGAGCGCGGTCCTGATAAGACCGAGGTCGGTGGTTCGACTCCACCATGGCCCACCAGCAGCAAGCGACAAGAGATAGACGGCTCTCCGGCCGTCACCCGAGAATGGGGCCGTAGCTTAGCTGGGAGAGCGCCGCCTTTGCACGGCGGAGGTCGGGGGTTCGAATCCCCCCGGCTCCACCAGGCAAACCGGCCACAGCACTGCGGCAAACCCCTTGTCAAACGATAATACATGCGGTACACTTAAGGCTGAGGACAACAGAGAACTACATGGTTGACGCTCAGTTCAAAACCTAATAGCATTTCCGTCTGATGCAAGCGGCATAACCTCGGCCTGAAGCATCAGGCCGATTATTTTGCACATTAACAACTGAACACTGGAAGCGGCTCACCTTTGCGCGCGGGTCTTAATGTAGGTCAAGCTACTAAGGGCGCGCGGCGGATGCCTTGGCGTCATGGGCCGAAGAAGGGCGTGGCAAGACTGCGATAAGCCTCGGGTAGCTGTCGAGCAAGCTTAGCCGGGGATTCCCGAATGGGGCAACCCATCCCGGGTAATGCCGGGATACGGTAGGCTGAACACATAGGCCTACACGAGGGTACCGGGGGAACTGAAACATCTTAGTACCCCGAGGAACAGAGACTATTCCCTGAGTAGCGGCGAGCGAAAGGGGAAAAGCCCAAACCAGGGGCGACTTAGTGGCCTGCAGGCCTATGCGCCCCTGGGGTTGCAAGACTCGGCTGCGGGTTCTGCAGAGCCCGCAAAGGAGTTACAAAACGCCTCCCTAGCCGAAGGAACCTGGAACGGACCACCATAGAGAGTGACAGTCTCGTAGGCGAAAGGGCAGGCGTCTCCTGCCGATGTTCTTGAGTACCACGGGACACGAGAAATCCTGTGGGAAGCCGGGGGGACCACCCTCCAAGGCTAAATACCCATGACGACCGATAGTGAACTAGTACCGTGAGGGAAAGGTGAAAAGCACCCCGGGAGGGGAGTGAAAGAGAACTGAAACCGCGTGCCTACAAGCAGTCGGAGTCCTTTCTCGGAAGGATGACGGCGTGCCTATTGAAGAATGAGCCGGCGAGTTAATCTGAGTAGCCAGGTTAAGCATGGGAACATGCGGAGCCACAGCGAAAGCAAGTCTGAACAGGGCGAAGCCCTTCGGGGCAGGTTGCTCGGATTAGACCCGAAACCTGGTGAGCTACCCATGGCCAGCGTGAAGCCCCGATAGTCTCGGGGTGGAGGCGCGAACCTTTTAGTGTTGCAAAACTACTGGATGAGCTGTGGGTAGAGGTGAAATGCCAAGCGAACCAGGAGATAGCTGGTTCTCCCCGAAATGCCTTTAGGGGCAGCCTCGGGGGATATGCTCTGGAGGTAGAGCACTGGATGGGCTAGGGGGCTAGACGCTTACCAAACCCAACCAAACTCCGAATGCCAGAGTACACACCCCGGGAGTGAGCCTGTGGGGGCTAAACTTCACAGACGAGAGGGAAACAACCCAGACCTCCAGCTAAGGTCCCCAAGCGCAGGCTAAGTGTTAAAGGATGTTGAATTGCCCAAACAGCCAGGATGTTGGCTTAGAAGCAGCCACCATTCAAAGAGTGCGTAATAGCTCACTGGTCGAGTGATTCAGCGCCGACAATGTAACGGGGCTTAAGCCTGCCACCGAAGCTGAGGCTCTCGCTCCGGCGAGAGGGTAGGGGAGCGTTCCGTCCGGCGGCGAAGCTCACGGTGCAAACCTGAGTGGAGCGGACGGAAGTGCGAATGCCGGCATAAGTAGCGCAACCCCGGTGAGAAACCGGGGCACCGTAAACCTAAGGTTTCCTACGGAAGGTTAATCCGCGTAGGGTTAGTCGGGCCTAAGCCGAGGGCGAAAGCCGTAGGCGATGGACAGCTGGTTAGTATTCCAGCACCACCGACGGAGCGTTTTAAGGCAAAGGGGTGACCCAGTAAGGTAGGTGGAGCGCGCCCACTGGACACGGCGCGTCCCTGACTCGTAGGCGTCCGGGGATAGGCAAATCCGTCCCCGGGTCAAGCGGAGGAGTCGGGGGAAGTAGAGACGTCAGTCAAAGCGACTCTGCTGAGCCTATGCTGGCAAGAAAAGCCTCGTTGCTAGCGCCGTCGGTGCCCGTACCGCAAACCGACACTGGTAGGTGGGGGTAAATGCCCCAAGGTGAGCGAGAGAACCCTCGTTAAGGAACTCGGCAAAATAACCCCGTAACTTCGGGATAAGGGGTGCCCCTGGAAGTGACCCACTTTTCAAGCTGAGGCAGCTTCTGGGGGCCGCAGAGAATTGGCCCAGGCGACTGTTTAACAAAAACACAGGTCTCTGCCAACCCGTAAGGGGAAGTATAGGGACTGACGCCTGCCCAGTGCTGGAAGGTTAAGGGGAGGGCTTTCAAAAGGCCCAAACCGAAGCCCCAGTGAACGGCGGCCGTAACTATAACGGTCCTAAGGTAGCGAAATTCCTTGTCGGGTAAGTTCCGACCCGCACGAATGGCGTAACGATCTGGGCGCTGTCTCGACGAGGGACTCGGTGAAATTGAAATACCCGTGAAGATGCGGGTTACCCGCGCCAGGACAAATAGACCCCGTGGAGCTTTACTGCAGCTTGGCACTGGAAGTGGGCTTGGGATGCGTAGGATAGGTGGGAGGCTGTGAACCCGGGCTTTCGGGCTCGGGGGAGCCAACGTTGAAATACCACTCTTTCCTGGTCTGCTTTCTAACCCCTGATCAAGCAGGGGGACAGTGCCTGGTGGGCAGTTTGACTGGGGCGGTCGCCTCCCAAAAAGTAACGGAGGCGTCCAAAGGTCCCCTCAGGGTGGATGGAAATCACCCAACGAGCGCATTGGTATAAGGGGGCTTGACTGCGAGGCCAACAAGCCGAGCAGGGACGAAAGTCGGGCAAAGTGATCCTACGGTACCACGTGGAAGGGCCGTGGCTTAACGGATAAAAGCTACCCCGGGGATAACAGGCTTATCTTGCCCAAGAGTTCACATCGACGGCAAGGTTTGGCACCTCGATGTCGGCTCATCGCATCCTGGGGCTGGAGTAGGTCCCAAGGGTTGGGCTGTTCGCCCATTAAAGCGGTACGTGAGCTGGGTTCAGAACGTCGTGAGACAGTTCGGTCTCTATCCGGCGTGGGCGCAGGAGGCTTGAGGGAAGCTGTCCCTAGTACGAGAGGACCGGGATGGACAGACCGCTGGTGTGCCGGTTGTTCCGCCAGGAGCACAGCCGGGTAGCCAAGTCTGGCAGGGATAAGCGCTGAAAGCATCTAAGTGCGAAGCCCCTCCCAAGATTAGGCCTCCCATCCTTCCTCGGAAGGAGTAAGACCGCGGGTAGACTACCCGCTGGATAGGCGGCAGGTGTAAGCACGGCAACGTGTTTAGCTGAGCCGTACTAATGGTCGAGGGCTTGACCTACATTAATACTTGTGCGCAAATACCGCCGCTTCCCTGTTCAGTAACATCGCGGGATGGAGCAGTGGCAGCTCGTCGGGCTCATAACCCGAAGGTCGGAGGTTCGAGTCCTCCTCCCGCTACCAACAAAACAACCGGTGGGGGTCAAGCCCCGGCTTGACTCTCGCCGTTGGGCGCCCTCTAACCAGGGCGCCCACGATAACCAAATATCTTGCGTCCTGGTGGCCAGAGCGAGGCGGCCCCACCCGTTCCCATCCCGAACACGGAAGTGAAACGCCTCAGCGCCGACGATACTTGGGGGGCAACCCCCTGGGAAAATAAGCCGCTGCCAGGGCGCTCTTCAAGCCCACCCACGTGGGCTTTCTTTTCCCCCAAGACCCAACCTTTTCACTTCCATAACCCTGTGCTAGAATTAGACAACGAGCGGTTCCTGACCGCCCCAAATCCAACAGGAGCGACAGTGGCTTGACAACCGATCCGTCATCACAACCCCCAACCGGTACCCCCGACTCCTTCCAGGACATGGCGACACTCCTCGAAAACGAATCCCTCCAGTACCGGACCCTCAGACGTGGCGACATAATCGAAGGAGTCGTCGTCGGCTCCGACCGGGACGGCATGGTGATCGACGTCGGTACCAAGTCCGAAGGCATCATCCCCAGCCACGAAATGCAGTCCGCTGGCCCCGACCCCGAAAAGTGGCCCGCCCTCGGCGAACACATACTCGTCTACGTCCTCCAACCCGAAACCCCCGAAGGACAGGTCCTCCTCTCCCTCGACCGCGCCCGCGGCGAAAAAGGCTGGCGCATACTCCAGCAACGCCACGACAACGGCGACAGCTTCGAAGTCCAGGTGAGCGGCTACAACAAAGGAGGACTCCTCGTCAACGTCGAGGGCGTCCACGCTTTCATACCCTACTCACAAGCCATAACCGCTCAACCCCCCGCCGAAGAAGAAGCCGAACAAAAAGGAACCGTCTCCTCCCTCATCGGCCAGACATTGCTCGTCAAAGTCATCGAAATCAACCGCGCCCGCAACCGCGTCATCCTCTCTGAGCGCGCCGCCATCCAGGACTGGCGCGCCCTCCAGAAAGACCGCCTCCTCGAAGAACTCCAGGACGGCGAGATCCGCCGGGGCAGGATAAGCAGCATACGCAGCTTCGGCGTCTTCGTCGACCTCGGCGGCGCCGACGGCCTCGCCCATCTCTCCGAACTCTCCTGGGAGCGCGACAAAGCCCCGGAAGAGCTCTTCAAAGTCGGCCAGGAAGTCGACGTCTACGTGATGAAGGTCGACCCGGAGTCGAAAAAGATCGCCCTCAGCATTCGCCGCGCCCAACCTCAACAGTGGGAGCAGATCGTCGATAAGTACAGGGTGGGGCAGGTAGTCACCGGGACGGTCACCAAACTCGTCACGTTCGGCGCCTTCGCCCGTATCGAAGGGCCGGTAGAAGGACTGATACACGTATCCGAACTCGTCAACCGGCGCATCACCCACCCGCGCGAGGTAGTCAAAGAGGGCGACATCGTCCCCCTGAAGATTGTCCGCGTCGAACGCGACCGTCAGCGGCTCGGGCTCAGCCTGCGCCAGGCGCGCGACGAGGCCGAGGAAATGGGCTTCGTCTTCGGCAAGAACGGCGAAGTCCTCGAAGTCCCTGAAGAGCTGGCGGCGGCGGCCATGGCGCAAGCAGGCCCCGCAGCGCCGGCTGTGACAGAGCCCGTCGCTGAAGCGCCGGAAGCGGCTGTAAGAGAGTCCGCGACGGAGACCGTCGAAGCAGTCGAAGAAGAGGTTGTCGCTGAGACCATCGAGGCCGTCGAAGAAGAGACGACGGTCGAAGCGCCGGAAGCGGCCGTGGAAGAGGCCGCGGCCGAGACCGTCGAGGAAGAGACGGCCGTTGCAGCGGCCGAGGCTGAAGAAGAGGTGGTCGCTGAGGCCGGGGAAGCTGTCGAAGAAGAAACCGCCGCGGGGGACGTCGAGGCCGTTGAAGAAGAGGTTGTGACCG
The DNA here is from genome assembly GCA_030018455.1 of Dehalococcoidia bacterium. Taxonomy (NCBI): domain Bacteria; kingdom Bacillati; phylum Chloroflexota; class Dehalococcoidia; species Dehalococcoidia bacterium. Next base: position 288,421 of record JASEFU010000001.1, on the reverse strand, counting down.
ACACCGTCGAGACCGTCGAAGAAGAGACAGTGACCGACACCGTCGAGACCGTTGAAGAAGAGGCCGCAGCCTGGACCACGGAGGCAGTCGGACAGGTAGAGGATACGGGAGAAGAAACGGCGAAGACGGAAGTCGCCGAGGCTGAGGCGGAGTACGAGACTGAGGCCGCCCCCGAGCCGGAGCAGACCGAAGACGGAACGGCCGAAGAGTCGTAAACGGAAGACCGCCGCCGGAACAAACGACGCCAGGGAGGGAAGCGAGACTTAGCTGATACCTGCCATAGAACCCTAGACTAGCCTCCAGTCGTGTGTTAACCTGAATGTAGAAAGCACTGGTGGATAGCGGTCATGGCAGATAGATTTGACAAGTTTACCGAACGGGCGCGCCGCGTTCTCACCCTCGCCCAGGAAGAGGCCCAGCGGTTTAACCACAATTACATTGGAACAGAGCACCTCCTCCTGGGCCTCGTTCGTGAAGGCGACGGCGTGGCCGCCAAAGTGCTCGCCAACCTCGGCGTCGAACTCAACAAGGTCCGCTCCGCCGTCGAATTCATCATCGGTCGCGGCGACCGGTCGTCTGTAGGCGAAATCGGCCTTACCCCTCGCGCCAAGAAAGTAATCGAACTCGCCGTCGACGAAGCGCGGCGGCTGAATCATCACTACATCGGTACAGAGCACCTGCTGCTCGGCCTCGTCCGCGAGGGCGAAGGCATCGCCGCCGGCGTTCTCGAAAGCCTCGGCGTCAACCTCGAACGCGTGCGCGCCGAGACGACGCGCATCCTCTCGCAGAGCATGCCCCAGGGCACGCACGCCGCCGCTCGCGCGCCGACACGGACGCCCACTGTCGACCAGCTCGGCATGGACCTCACGGCCGCGGCGCGCGCCGGCAAGCTCGATCCCGTGATCGGACGCAACCGCGAAATCCAGCGCGTCATCCAGATCCTGTCGCGGCGCACCAAGAACAACCCGGTCCTCATCGGTGAGCCGGGCGTGGGCAAGACAGCGATCGTCGAAGGCCTCGCCCACCGTATCGTCGCCGGCAACGTCCCCGAGACGCTGCAGGGCCGCCGCCTGCTCACCCTCGACATCGGCTCCCTCGTCGCCGGCACCAAATACCGCGGCGAGTTCGAGGAGCGGCTCAAGAAAGTCATCGAAGAGATAAAGAACGCGGGCAACTGCATCCTCTTCATCGACGAGATGCACATGCTTGTGGGCGCAGGCGCCGCCGAGGGCGCCGTCGACGCCGCCAACATCCTCAAGCCGTCGCTGGCCCGCGGGGAATTGCAGTGCGTCGGCGCCACCACCCTCGACGATTACCGCAAACACATCGAGCGCGACGCCGCTCTCGAGCGCCGCCTCCAGCCCGTGCTCGTCGAGGAGCCGTCCGTCGAAGAGACCATCGAGATACTGATGGGCATCAAAGAACGGTACGAGGACCACCACAAGCTGACAATCAGCGACGAGGCCGTCACTGCCGCCGCCCAGCTCGCATCCCGCTACGTCTCAGACCGCTTCCTGCCGGACAAGGCGATCGACCTCATCGACGAGGCCGCCTCCCGCGTCCGCATCACGCGCAGCGTCGCGCCGCCCACCCTCAGGGAGGCGATGCACGGGCTCGACAGCATACGGCGCGAGAAGGAGGCCGCCATATCCTCGCAGCAGTACGAATACGCCGCCGAGCTCCGCGACCGCGAGATGAAACTGCAACAGAAACTGGAAGAGATGGAGAAGGGCTGGGAGGATGAGCGCGAGCTCACCAAGCCCGTCGTCACCGAGGAGGACATTGCTGAAGTCGTCAGCATGTGGACGGGCATCCCCGTGGCCCGGATCGCCAGCGAGGAGTCCGCGCGCCTGCTGCGCATGGAGGAAGCCCTGCACGACCGCGTCGTCGGCCAGGACGAGGCGATCACCGCCGTGTCCAAGGCGGTCCGCCGCGCCCGCGCGGGCCTGAAAGACGCCCGCCGGCCCATCGGCGTGTTCATCTTCCTCGGGCCCACCGGCGTCGGCAAGACCCACCTCGCACGTGTGCTGTCCGACTTCATGTTCGGCAGCGAAGACGCCATGATCAAGCTCGACATGTCCGAGTTCATGGAGCGCCACACCGTGTCCCGGCTCGTGGGCGCCCCGCCCGGATACGTCGGCTACGAAGACGCCGGCCAGCTCACCGATACCGTCCGGCGCAAGTCTTACTGCCTCATCCTTCTGGACGAGATCGAGAAGGCCCACCCCGAAGTCTTCAACATGCTCCTCCAGATATTCGACGACGGCCACCTGACCGACGCCAAGGGACGCAAGGTCGACTTCCGCAACACGATTGTCATCATGACCAGCAACGTCGGCTCCGACCTCATCCGTCGCGAGACCACGATCGGCTTTTCGACCAAGACGGAAGAAGCCAAGACCGCCGAGCAGCGCTACGCCAAGATGCGGGAGAAGGTGCTCAACGAGCTCAAGAACACCTTCCGGCCCGAGTTCCTCAACCGCGTCGACGGGACGGTGGTCTTCCACGCCCTCTCCCGCGCTCACATCCGCGATATCGTGGACCTCATGCTGCGCGAAGTCGATGTCCAGCTCTCCTTCAAGGGGGTCACGCTGGAAGTGACCGAAGCCGCGAAGGAGTGGCTGGGCGAAAAGGGCTACGACGAGACCTTCGGCGCGCGGCCCCTCCGCCGCCTCATCCAGGACGAGGTCGAGGACAGGCTCTCCGAGGCCCTCCTCCAGGGGCAGTTCGGGCCCGGCGACAAGGTCGTCATCGATGTCGGCGACGACGGGCTAAACGTGCACGCCGTCTCGCAGCCTGCGCTCACCTGAACGTAAGCGGAACACCGCAAAAGGGCAGAGCCGAGAGACTCCGCCCTTTTCCTATGCGCCGCAACCTGCCTCGGGCACCGCGGCGTTGCACGACTCGACGTCGCACCCCGGTCGTTGCCGTTCCTTCCCGCCTCACGCTATCATACGTGAGCCGATCCGCTATCTGCGGGGCAACTCTCCCGGCCACATGAAAGGATGACCCGCGTGCCGGCCCGCCAGCAGCAAACCAGTCCGTCAGGGGCCACGGCAACAGCCGAAGCGCCGCAGACGAGCCGCGTGATGACCTGGCTCAGACGGTGGGTGTTCAATCCCTACTCCATCGCCCTGCTGTTGGTGCTCCTGCTCGCCGTTGGCCTGCGGGTATGGTGGATCAGCTACGTCGACGTCGACCCGGAGGACGGCCGGCTCGACGATACCCTCTTCTACGACCGCGCCGCCGACGCGCTCGCCGAAGGCCGGGGCTACGTCCACCTTCACGGCTACCCCACAGCGCAGTGGCCGCCCGGCTATCCGTTCATCCTCGCCGGCATCTATAAAGCGTTCGGCCACACCGTCTTCGGCGCCAAGATGCTGAACGTGTTCGCCGGCGCTGCGACGTGCCTGCTCATATACGCGCTCGGCGCGCGACTCTTGAATCGAAAGGCGGGGCTGCTCGGCGCGCTCATCTTCGCGCTCTTCCCTTCCGCTGTCCAGTTCACCGCCCTCGTCGCAACCGAAAGCATCTTCCCCGTCATCATGTTGCTCCTCATTCTGCTGGCCATCAGCTTCGGACGGCAGCAGAATGTCTCGCCCCTCAAGCTGCTCGCCCTTGGCGCTCTCGCGGGCTTGGCCAGCCTCGTCCGCTCGGAGGCGCCCGTCCTCCTGGCGATGATATTCATAGCGTGGATCGCCACCCGCTTTTCCTGGCGACGCTTCTTCGGGCACGGCGCTCTCATGGCCGTCGGCGCCGTCGCCGTGATCGCTCCCTGGACGGTGAGGAATGCCCTCGTGATGGACGCCTTCATTCCCATATCGAGCGGCGCGGGACACACCTTCCTCACCGGTCATCGCGAGGACCCCTATGACCCTCTGGCAATCTTTCCCGAAGCGAAGCTCCAGGAGAAGTACAATTACCTGCCGCCCCCTGAGCGCGAAGTAAAGGTCGAGCGCGAGGCGATGAAAGAGGGCCTCGAATACATGTGGGGCCACCCGACCGAGGAGCTGCAGCACCTGGGGGAGAAGTTCCGACAATTCTACACCGACGACTCCGACGCCCTTCGCTGGATCAACGGAAAGCCTGAACCGCTCCCTCTTCCCCCCGACGAATACAATAACTGGCGCATCATAACCGACCGCTACTACTACGCAGTCCTGGCCCTGTTCGTGATCAGCATCCCCTTCTGGATATCCTTCCGAGACTACAACCGTCTGCTGGTGGTGCTCGTCATTGTCGGCTGGAACGCGGCCCACCTCATCTTCTTCCCCGGGCCGCGCTATCACGCCCCCCTCGTCCCTCTGTTCTCGCTCTTCGCGGCGTACCTGCTGGTGCTGACGCTGCAGGGCCTGTTCAGGCTTTTGCGCCCGGTGGGCCGGAAGCCCGCTCTCGCCTTGCAGCGCCTGTTCGAGCGTCTGCGCTTGACGCGGCGGACGGAGGCCGCTGGGTAGAGCATGTCGCAGCCTGTCTTGCGGCCGGCGGCCTCTCGTGTCTCGGCCCTGTCCGCCCGAAAGCGGGCCTTCGCCGACGCGCTCCTCGACCTCCTGTCGTCCCGACAGGCGCTGCTTCTGGCAGGCGTCTTTGCCCTCGCCTTCCTCGTCCGCCTGGTCTTCATCGTGCTCGTCGACCCCGACCCGCAGGCCGGCATCCCCGACGACAGCCTGTTCTACGACAGCACCGCCTCCTGGCTGGCGGAAGGCAGGGGCTACATTCACCTGCACGGCGAGCCGACTGCCCACTGGCCCCCCGGCTACTCCATGATCCTCGCTGTCATCTACAAGCTCTTGGGGCACCACGTTTTCCTGGGGAAGATGCTGAACGTCTTCGCCGGCGCCGCCACCTCCATCGCGGTCTACTTCCTCGGCGCGAAGGTGTTCGACCGGCGAGTGGGCCTCCTCGGCGCCCTTCTGTTGGCGTTCTTCCCGAGCCAGGTCTTCGGCGCCACCCTGCTGATGACGGAAGTCATCTGGGGGCTGGCCGTCACGCTTCTCCTGCTGCTGGTCATAGGGCTCACCATCGAGAGGCCCACCCTCGGGCGCGTTGCCTTGACCGGCCTCGTCATCGGCATTCTATCGATGATCAGGGGGGAGACCGTCCTCCTCGCGTTGGCCTTGGTCCCGGTGTGGGCCGTCGCGCAGGAATCTTGGCCGGCCGGCCTGCGCTTCGGCGCCGTCGCCCTCGCCGCCACCGGCGTCGCGCTCCTGCCCTGGACGGTGCGGAACTGGGTGCAACTGGGTTATCCTATCGTTGTCTCCGCCGGTTCCGCCGAGAACCTCATCGCCGGCCACTGGGAAGGGGCCGACGGCCTGGGGAACTTCGTCCCCGTGATCGCCGTCCAGAAGGAGTACGAGGACGTTAGGCCGCCGGAACGGGAGGTAAAGGTGTACCGCGAGCAGACCCGTCGCGCCATCGAGTACGCATTAAATCATCCCGCCGACGAGTTAAGGCTGATACCGCAGAAGCTCTTCCACTTCTACCGCGACGACAGCCGTCCTCTCCTCTGGATACAGGCGAAGGGCGATCTGCTGAGCGCGGCGTCGGAGGCCCGCCTGCGCGATCTCGCGAACACATACTATCTCGCCGTGCTGGCCGCCGCCGTCGCGGGCGCTCCCCTGTGGTTGCGCCGCGTCGACCCCAAACGCCTGCTTCTTATCATGCTCGTCGCGTACTACTCGTTCCTCTTCGGATTCGTGTTCATCGGCGAGCCGCGGTTCCACTCCGCCCTGATACCGGTGTTTTGCATTCTTGCCGCTGTCTTCTTCGTCCGCGCCGGTGAGCGCGTGTGGGACCGGCTGAAGAGCGGATCGAAAACGGGGCCTGGCGGCGCCGGCGAAAGCGGGGCGGACTGATGCGGCGCATCGACAAGCGCCTGATGGCGAAGCTGGCCCAGGAGCACGGCCACGACGATACCCCCATCGTCTACCACGACCGCCGGTGGCTGGTGCGCGAGCTCTTCTGGCGCAGCCATGACAGCCTGCTCTCCCTTTCGCGCCCTCCCGCCAGACGCCGCGTCCTCGATTTCGGCGGCGGCAACGGCGTCCTCCTGCCCACGCTGGCGCCCCGCTTCGACGAGGTCGTCTGCGTGGACCTTCACGCCCGCATGGCGCGGGAGGTCGTCCGGCTGTTCGAGCTGCCGAACGTAAACATCATGGAAGGCGACATCTTCCAGTTAAAGCTGCCGGACGGCCACTTCGATACGATTGTCGCCGCATCGGTGCTGGAGCATATCCGGGACCTGCCGCCGCTTGCCGCTGAGATCGCCCGCCTGCTCGCGCCCGGCGGCGAGCTCCTTGTGAACGTGCCCTCCGAGAACCGTTTCTACGAGCTGGGGCGCCGCGTCTTCCGCTACACCAAGCCGCCCGACCATTACCACGACGCCGGCTACGTGACCGACACGCTCCGCTCCCACCTCCGTCTCGACAAGAAGCGCCACTTTCCCGTCAATCTCGCGCCCCTCTCCGTCTTCTGTCTCCTGCGCTTCATCAGATAAGATACGCTGAGAGGTTGACCATGGACGCCGGAGCGAAGGGTCTCATCATAGTCCCCGCCTATAATGAAGAGGCCTGTCTGCCCGCGACCCTCGCCGGGCTCTGCGAGGTGCGCGAGCGGTTCGACGTCGTTGTCATCAACGACGGCTCCACCGACCGCACCGGCGACATCGCCCGCAGCGCGGGCTGCCGCGTCCTCGACCTCTGCTTCAATCAGGGCATCGGCGGCGCGATGCAGACCGGCTTCCGCTATGCGCTGCAAGAGGGGTACCCGGTGGCCGTGCAGTTCGACAGCGACGGCCAGTTCCCGCCCGACCAGATCGATGCGCTGGCCGGACTCGTCCTCGAAGACGGCTGGGATATGGTCATCGGGTCGCGCTACCTGCAGGCGACGGGCTACGAGGGGGGCAAAGCGCGACGGCTGGGCAACCTCATCCTCTCCCGCCTCTGCACCATTCTTAGCGGCCACAAGATCACCGACAGCACGTCCGGCTTTCGCGCCTACGGCCGCCGCGCCCTCGAACTGCTCGCCCGTTACTACCCGCCTGATTACCCGGAGCCGGAGGCCATCGTCTTCCTCGCGCGGCAGGGACTGCGGATGCGCGAGGTGCCCGTCATCATGCGGCAGCGTCAGGCGGGCTCGTCGTCAATCGGCGGGTTCCAGCCGCTCTACTACATGGTCAAGGTCAGCCTCGCCCTGATAACGAATGCCCTCAAAGAGCAACCCGGTCTTACGGGCGGAAGGAGAGAGGGGTCATGAGACCGATAAGCATCTTCGTGATTCTGGTCGCCGCTTTGATAGCGGTGGTCGTGGTCTTCTACATCCGGAAGTGGCGGCTGCGCGAAGAGTATTCGCTGCTGTGGCTGCTGCTTGCGGCGGCGATGCTCGTCCTTGCCTCCTTCGAGGGGATTACCGTGTGGATCGCCGACCGTCTCGATGTCTCCTACGCTCCCTCGATCCTCTTCTTCATCGGCCTGGCGTTCGTAGCGACGATGCTCTTCCACTATTCGCTGGAGATATCGCGGCTGTCCGATCAGAGCCGCCGCCTGGCGCAGGAGCTGAGCCTTCTGCGGTCGAGGCTGGAGCAGGAGCCGCCGCGCCCGGGCCTGACCGAAGCGGCCGACAACACGGGCGAGGGTTCCACCTAGCGGCGCCCAGGACGGGGCGGATTACGACGCGGGGTCGACCGTGGCGGGGCTGCCTCGAGCGGCGGGCTCGCCGGCAGACCCCGCCGCATCGCCTGCCAGCACGGCTTGCAGCGAAGCGATCGCCACCTCCACCTGCGCGCTGTCGGGGTCGCGCGTCGTCAGCGATTGCAGGGCGATGCCGGGACTGAACAGCCAGCGCACCACCCGAAAACGCCAGAACGCCGCCGAGAAACGGATGATCTCGTAGCTGACGGCGGCTATCACCGGTATCAGCACTACCCGCGAGGTAATCCGCCACCACCACGTCGGCATCCCCAGGAAGACGAAGACGACGAGCGATACCACCGCCACCGTCAGCAGGAAGCCCGTGCCGCAACGCGTGTGCGCATTGCCGAACCGCATCACCGAGTCCACCTCGAGGGGCGCGCCCGCCTCCCAGGCGTTTATCGTCCGGTGCTCCGCGCCGTGATAAGCGAACACGCGCCTGATGTCGGGCAGGAAGCCGATGAGCCAGATGTACGCCAGCAGCAGCAACAACCGCAGCACACCCTCGATGAAGACGACGAGCGTCGCGTTCCCGAGCTGCGATTCGAGCCAGCCCGTCAGCAGCACCGGCCCGACGAAGAAGACGGCGGTGGCAAGCGCCAGCGCCACGCCGATGACGCCCCAGATGTAGGCCTTGCTCGGCTCCTCCTCTTCCTCCACCCCCGCCGCCACCTCCGTCGAGAAGACGAGGGCGCGCATCCCCAGCGTCAGCGTCTCCCAGAGGACGATCGTCCCCCGCACCAGGGGCACGCTCCGCAGGCGTCCCACGTAGAGCCCCGTCAGCGGCTCCGATTTGACCCTGATGCCGCCTCCCGGCTCGCGCACGGCGATCGCCATGTGACGGGCGCCGCGCATCATCACCCCTTCGATGACGGCCTGGCCCCCGTAGTGCGGCAGCGAGGCGCCCCCGCGCGGAGGCTGCGCCTCGCCGGCGGCCCGTCCGGTGCCGGCGTCTGCGTTGGAGCCGCTGTCCGTCTGTCCCATGCCCTGCATTCTAATCGATCGGCGGCGCTACATAAAAAGAACAGGGGTGAGTCATGCTCACCCCTGCTGTCGACTTGCGCCGGCTACTTGATTCCGTAGCGTCGCTTGAAGCGCTCGACCCGTCCCGCGGTGTCCACTATCCGCTGCTCGCCCGTGAAGAACGGATGGCAGCGGCTGCACACCTCCACCCGCAGGTCCTTCTTCGTTGAGCGGGTGGTGAAGGTGTTGCCGCAGGCGCAGTGCACCGTCGCCTCCACGTACTCCGGGTGTATTCCCTTCTTCATGAGTTCTGTTCCTGTTCGGCGTAGACGCTGACCTGCTTGCGGCCGCCCTTCGCGTACGGCTCGAACTTTACCCTGCCCTGGATGAGCGAGTAGATGGTGAAGTCCCTGCCCAGCCCCACGTTGCGGCCGGGGTGAAAACGGGTCCCGCGCTGCCTGATGATTATCGTGCCGGGAAGGACGACCTCGCCGTCGTACCGCTTCAGACCGAGGCGCTGGCCCTGGCTGTCGCGGTTGTTGCGAGAGCTTCCCATTCCTTTCTTGTGTGCCATTTCAACTTACCTCTATGCTTCCGCCGCCGGCTCCGCTTTCGCCTCCGTTTTGGCCCTGCGGGCGCGCGGCCGTGAAGCCTTCTTTTCTGCCGTCTGAGCGTCGGCGGGCAGTATCTCCTTTATCGCTAGGCGAGTGTACCCCTGGCGGTGGCCCGTCTTCCGCCGGTAGCGCGTCTTCGCCTTGTACTTGAAGACGGTCACTTTGGGGCCGCGGCCGTGCGAGACGACCTCGGCGATGACCTTAGCGCCCGTGGTGGCCTGCTCCCCTACGCCGACCCGACCGTCGTCGTTCAGCAGGAGCACGCCAAACTCCACCGTCTCGCCTTCGGCTGCCGGCAGCCGCTCGACGTCGATGACGCTGCCCTGCTCCACGCGGTACTGCTTGCCGCCGCTACGGATTATGGCGTAAATCGTTCTTCTCCCTCGATTCAGACGTACTCAAATAGTCTATCGTCGTCGGCGGAACCTGTCAAACGAGCCGGAGCCTGATCGCTGTCCCTCAGCCGGGCCGAACGCGCCTGCTGGCCCGAGTGCGCCGCTCAACGAGATAGGCCCGGGTGGGGCCTATCGTGCGTGGCGTCGCGAAAGCGGCGGAGTTACTGACTGCCCCAGACGAGCCCCGGCTTGCCGACCTGCGGCTCCGCGGCGGGCTCCTCTTCCTTCGGCTCCTCCGGCGGCTCCGCCTTCGGCTCCTCTCCCGGCACCTCGACCGGTGGGAACACCTCGTCCAGGGGCGCCTCGAAGACGTGCTCCAGCTCCTCGCCCTCCAGCGTCTCCACCTCCATGAGGCGTTTGGCGATCTGGTCGAGTTTGCCGCGGTTCTCCGTCAGTATCTTTTTTGCCTGCTGGTAAGCGTGATCGATGATGCGCCGGACCTCTTCGTCGATCTCTTCGGCGACCTTTTCGCTGTAGTTGCGCTGCTCGGCGATCTCCCGTCCGAGGAAGACGAGCTCTTCTTTCCGCCCGAATGTGCGCGGCCCCAGGCGCTCGCTCATGCCCCATTGCATGACCATCTGCCGCGCGATCTTTGTCGCCTGCTCGATGTCGCTCTGGGGGCCGGTCGTCATCTCGCCGAGGGCGATCTCTTCCGCCACGTGCCCGCCGAGGGTCGCGGCCAGCGTGTCCTGGAACTGCGACCGCGTCCGCAGGTTGCGGTCCTCTTCAGGGAGGAAGCGGGTGAAGCCGCCGGACATGCCCCTGGACACGATGGTGACCTTGAACACGGGGTCGGCGTTGGGAAGCTTGCGCGCGACGAGGGCGTGGCCCGCCTCGTGGTAGGCGATTATCTCCTTCTCCTTGGGGCTGATGACCCTGCTCTTGCGCTCCGGCCCGGCGATGACGCGGTCGACCGCCTCGTTGAACTCGGGCATGCCCAGCCGCTTCTTGTTGCGGCGGGCGGCGAGCAGGGCCGCCTCGTTCACCAGGTTCATGAGGTCGGCGCCCGAGAAGCCGGGCGTCTGCTTCGCCAGCACCGTCAGGTCGACGCTCTTGTCGAGCGGCTTGCCCCTGACATGCACCTCGAGGATCGCCTTGCGGCCCTTGATGTCCGGCCGGTCGAGGATCACGTGCCGGTCGAACCTGCCCGGACGGAGTAGCGCGGGGTCGAGGATGTCGGGGCGGTTGGTGGCGGCAAGCACGATGATGTTGGTGCTGGTGTCGAAGCCGTCCATCTCTACGAGTATCTGGTTGAGGGTCTGCTCGCGCTCGTCGTGGCTGCCGCCGAGGCCCGCGCCACGCTGCCGGCCGACGGCGTCGATTTCGTCGACGAAGACGATGCAGGGGGCGTTGCGCTTCGCCTGGTCGAACAAGTCGCGCACCCGCGACGCTCCCACGCCGACGAACATCTCGACGAACTCGGAGCCGCTGATCGAGAAGAATGGGACGCCCGCCTCGCCGGCGACGGCCTTCCCCAGCAAAGTCTTGCCCGTGCCGGGCGGCCCGACGAGGAGCACACCGTGGGGTATGCGCGCTCCAAGCGAGGCAAACTTCTCCGGGTACTTCAGAAACTCGACGACCTCCTGCAGCTCCTCTTTCGCCTCGTCTACCCCGGCCACGTCGCTGAAGGTCACCGTCGGCTTGTTTCCGGAGAACATGCGGGCGCGGCTCTTCCCGAAGCTCATCGCCTGGGAGTTCGAGCCCTGCGCCTGTCTGAGCATGAATATGAGGATCGCGCCGAAGATGATGAACGGCAGGAAGTTCAGCAGGAGGGGAAGCCAGTTGCCCCAGCGGCTCGGCTCCTTCACCTTGATTTCGATGTTCTCAAGCTGGTCAGGGGTGACGCCTGCATCGTGGAACACCTGGTAGATGTTCGACCCCGATTCCTTGCGCGACTTGTACGTCTGGGAGTCCCCTTGCAGGTGAACGGTAAGTGAATCGCCGTCGACCTCTATGCTCTCGACCTTTCCCTGGCGGGCGAGCGTAATGACTTCGCCGAGGTCTTTGTTCTCGGTAGTCGAGGGACGCGTTCCGAGGAAAGACCAGACAATCGCTACGACAGCGACGACGATGAGGAGGTAGACAAATGTATTACGCATCCAGCGAGAGCCCATAGCGTCTCCTGTCCAATCCGTCCCGGCGAAGCAAATACCTCGCCCTTTGAATTATAACAGACCGGGGGTCCGCCCGAAAGGTAACGGCCGGCAGCAGCGCCCCGCGGCTGCGATCCGTCAGACAATGGGATTATCGACCGTCTTCAGCGATACGCCACTACCTACGGCTGCTCGTCGGACGAAAGGATGCCCGCCTGGGCCCAGTTCTCGCGCTCGATGTCCTGGAATATGACGATGGTGGACTCGGGCGTGGTGTGGGCGATGTCGCAGACGAGTTCGGTGATGGCGCGGGCGAGCTCTTGTTTCTGGGCGTGCGTGCGCCCGGACCACATTTCGACACGGACTATCGGCATTTGCCGTCTCCTTTCTTGCAGCGGTGTTTAACGTCTGCGATGATAGCATAAGCTGAGGTAGAGGCTGCGCGTTCCGTTACCGCCGGGTCAGGCCGCATCGTCAGGGTGTCTTTACCTCCCCGATCCCGCTGTGCTAGCATCGCAGCGGAACGCAGAGAGAACGCGACGCGATGGAGCCGCCTCCCACCCTCAAACGTGAACTCGTCCTCTGGCGCCGCGGATTGCGCCTCATCGCCGGCGTCGACGAGGTGGGGCGCGGCCCTCTTGCCGGGCCCGTCGTCGCGGCTGCCGTCGTCCTTCCCGCGCGCTGCCGGTTCCGGTGGCTGCGAGACGTGCGCGACAGCAAGCTCCTGACCGCCTCCATGCGGGAGAAGCTGGCCGCCGTCATTCGCGAGAAGGCGGTAGCCGTTGGGGTGGGGATCGAGCCGCCGGAGCGGATCGACGAGATCGGCATTGCGCCCGCCGGACGCGCCGCCATGGTCGCCGCCGTCAACGCTCTCGCGCCCGCCGCCGAATACGCGCTCATCGATGCTTTTGCCCTGCCCGACCTCTGCGTGCCCTACGAGGCGATAATCGACGGCGACGCCCTCTGCACCTCCATCGCCGCCGCTTCCATCGTCGCGAAGGTCGAGCGCGACCGCATGATGGTGGAATACGAGGAGCTTTACCCCGGCTACGGGTTCGCCCGGAACAAGGGATACTCGACCGCCGCCCATCTGGACGCCCTCGCGCGGCTCGGCCCGTGTCCCATACACCGCCGCTCCTTCGCTCCTGTGGCGTCCTGCTTCTCGGTTGCGGGCGCGGAGGCGGCGCAATGAGCGAGAGTCAGCGCCTGGGCCGGTTCGGCGAGCGGCTGGCTGCCGCCCACCTCGAATCGCGTGGCTACCGGATTCGCGCGCGCAACTTCCGCTGCCGGCAGGGCGAAATTGACATAATAGCGGAAAACGGAGGCTGTCTCGCCTTCGTCGAGGTGCGGACCCGCCGCGGGCGAGCGACCGGCTCTGCCGCCGAGTCGCTCAAGCCCGAGAAGGGCGCGCGCATCCGCGAGGCGGCGGAAGCCTACTGCCTGGAGCAGCCGGACGCCCCCGAGGACAGGCGCATAGACGTGATCGCCATCGATCTTGCGCCCGACGGCCGGCTTCTGCGCCTCGAGCACATCGAGAACGCCTTCTCCGGCGACGAGCTTCCGGTCGCACCGAACGGATAGGGATGTTCAAACTCTCCTCGTTCCGGCTCAGAGTCTTCCGGCAGTGCCGCCGGCGCTACAAGTACCAGTACGTCGAGCGCATACCCACGCGGCCCACCGCCTACAACACCATGGGCGCGCACGTCCACACTGCCCTCAAGACGTTCTTCTCCCTCGAAGATGCGACGCAGCGTACGCCTGACGCCCTCGTCGACCTCCTCCTCGAAAGCTGGCAGCACAACCGCGCCGGCTTCACCGACCTCGCCGACGAGGAGCGCTGGCGCCAGCGCGCCCTCGCCCAGATACGCACCTTCGCCCAGATGCACGATCTTGCCGCCCGCCCGCTCCTCCTCGAAGGCTACTTCGAGGCGCCCGTGAACCCCAACCTCGCGCTCCTCGGCCGCATCGACCGCGTGGACGAAGACAGGCGCGGGCTGCACATCATCGACTACAAGACGGGCCGCCGGCCGGAAGAGGTCGACTCCGAACAGCTTCACATATATACTATTATCCTGGAGACGGCGCTCGGTCGGCCTGTCGCCAGGGCATCATATCTTTATCTCGACGACGGGAGCGTGTGGAGCGTCGAGCCCCGGCGCGACGACCTGGACGCGAGCCTTGCCTCGGCGCTGACCGCCTACGAAGAGATGCTTGCGGAACGCGAATACTTCCCCGTAGTGGGGAAGCACTGCGCCCTCTGCGACTACCAGGAGATCTGCCCGCAGCGCGAGGAGATCGTTGGGCGCAGACTGCTGGAGGGCTGGTAGATGCCGATCTACGAGTACCGCTGCAACCGCTGCCGGAGCCGCGTGAGCGTCTTCCAGCGGCGCGTCGGCGCGCCCGCCACCGTCTCCTGCTCGCGCTGCGGCAGCAACGACCTGACGCGCCTCATATCCACATTCGCCGTCGTCCGCGGCGAAGAAGCGATCTTCGAGTCGATGGAGAACGACGACTCGCTCTTCGCCGGCGTCGACGAAAACGATCCCAAGAGCATGGCAGCGTGGGCGCGCAAGATGAGCTCCCGCTTCGGCGAGGGCGGCGACGCCGAGTTCGACGAAATGATCGACCGCATGGAGGCCGGTGAGATGCCGGACGAGTTCGACGGTGGAGAAGAGGAATGCTCGCCGTTCGACGAAGACTAGTTCGTGGAGTCCAGCGATGCCGATATACGAGTTCAAGTGTGAAGACTGCGGCCGACTTACCAGCATCTTCGTCAAGACGCAGAGCAGCGACTACGAAGCCGCCTGCAAGCACTGCGGTAGCGACAAGCTCTCGCGGGCCGTCTCAGGCTTCGCCTATCACAAGTCGACACAGACCATCATGGAAGAGCTCGGCGAGCCCAAGCGCCTCGAGGACTACCGCGACCCCCGCCAGATAGGGCGCTGGGTAGAGCGCAAGTTCCGCGAGTACGGCGAAGAGGTTCCCGAGCCGACGAGGAAGATGATCGACGCCGCGCGGGAAGGCGAGCTGCCGCCTCAATTGAAGGACCTCTAGAACGGAGCCGGTACGTTGGAAGAGCGCATGCGCGACCTGGAGACGCTCGTCGAACACATAAGGGCTGATTTCGAGGCCAAGCACCACGCCCGCGAGGAAGGCCTGGCGAGCTGCCGCGAGGCGCTGCGCCTCTCCGCCAACGCCATCCGCGCCGTTCACCGCGAGGAGTTCGACGCGGCTGAAAAGGCGCTGGAACGCGCCGCCGATCTCCTCAAACGGGCGAAGGCCGCCCTCGAACCGCACCCCGACATCTTCCACGCCGGCTTCGTGCACGACGCCCAGAAGGAGTACGCCGAGGCCTGCCTGGCCCTCGCCCTTATCGATGGCCGTCCGCTGCCCGAACCTCACACTCTCGACGTCGAGTACAGCGCCTACCTCAACGGGATGGGCGAAGCCGTGGGCGAGCTGCGGCGCCACCTGCTCGACAGCCTGCGCGGCGGCGAGATCGAGCGCTGCGAGAACCTGCTCTCGATCATGGACGACATCTACAGCGTCCTCGTCACCTTCGATTACCCCGAGGCGCTCACCGGCGGCCTGCGCCGCACAGCCGACGCCGTGCGCGGAATCCTCGAGCGCACGCGCGGCGACCTCACCGTCGCCGTCCGCCAGCGCGACCTCGAGCGCAAGCTCGAGCAGCTCGAGTCCCGCCTCTAGCGGAGCAAGGCCGGGGTATGTGTAGAAGGGGACTGCCCCTTCTGCCGGGGGTTTCAGGGGGTGTCCCCCTGAGAGCAAAAAGAAGCCTGCGGGTGGGCGGGTGGGAAGTAGAGCGTTCATGTTTCCACGCACGGCAGCGGCTGCTTCTCGTATGAACTGTCGTCGTCGTCCTTGATTGTGGTATGCTTCCGCCAGTTGCATGCGTCCGGGGGTCAAACGAATCCGACCATCGCTTGCGCCGCAATCCGCGTTATTCCTAAGAAGGATCACGTTGGGGGAGAGTAAGGGGAGCTTGGCTGTGAATCTCTTCGCGCGCCCAATATCCATTCTGGGCACAATTGTACTGTCGGTCCTTCTCTCGACAACGCTGCGCGTACAAGCCGCGACGCCGGTTCCTACTCCCACGCCCTTTGTCTGGCCCGTTCGCTACGTAATTAGCGGCCCGTCCAGCGCCCATCCGGGGGACACTGTTGTCTATCGCATCGACTACGAAGGCGTGGCAGACCCAAGGGAGCCGGGCGCCACCTTAAAACTGCTGTGGACGGAAGGGTCGGCGTCCTTCGTGTCGTTGTCCACCTTGGCGGGGCCTGAAGCGACGGTTGCCTTCCCCGAGGCGCGGCAAATCGATGTCGTCTTTCCCAATCAACCTGGTCCGGGTGCCGTTGAAATTGCCCTGCGCATCGCGCTGGAATTTGAAGGGACCATGAGGGTCGGCATCGAGGTGAGAGGAAGCGGAATCACTATGCCGGAAGGCTCCGTCCTATCCGCGCTCACCATGGTCTCGCCCTCGTCCCAACAGCCCAGCCCGCCACGAACGGGCGTCGCAGACGACTCGCCTTCGTCTTGGCGGAAGAACGCACTGTGGCTCGCGCTGGCGGGCTTTGCCGCCGTTGGGCTGTCGGCGGCCGTGCTCTTGAAAGAGCGCCGCTCTTGAGCTAGCGAGAAACCAAACGATGACGCAACCCGGGGCGGGCACATAGCCCGCCCCTGCGCTTCAGACGCCCTCTACGTCCGTTGTTGCCCCTTTCTCCAGATGCTACAATTTACTGTTGGGCTTCCGGACGAGCCCGCATTCCATTTCACATCTGACGGGCCGGCAGATTGACTTCCGATTCCATCGTCGTTCGCGGGGCGCGCGAACACAACCTCAAGAACATCGACGTCGCCATACCCCGCGACAGGCTCGTCGTCATCACCGGCCTCTCCGGCTCCGGCAAGTCTTCCCTTGCCTTCGACACCATCTACGCCGAGGGCCAGCGACGCTACGTCGAGTCGCTCTCCGCCTACGCCCGGCAGTTCCTCGGCCAGATGGAGAAGCCCGATGTCGACTACATCGAGGGGCTTTCGCCCGCCATCTCCATCGACCAGAAGGGCGCCAGCCGCAACCCGCGCTCCACCGTCGGCACCCAAACGGAGATCTACGACTACCTGCGCCTGCTCTTCGCCCGTGCCGGCCGCCCGCACTGTCCCAACTGCGGCCGCCCCATCGAGCGGCAGACCGTGCAGCAGATCGTAGACTCCATCCTCGACCTGCCCGCCGGCCTGCGCATCATGGTCCTCGCCCCATTGATCCGCGACCGCAAGGGCGAGCACCTCCAGGTATTCGAGGACGCCCGACGCGCCGGCTTCGTCCGCGTCCGCGTCGACGGCCAGGTGCGCGACCTCGGCGAAGACATCGTCCTCGACAAGAACCGGCGCCACACTATCGAGGTGGTCGTCGACCGGCTGGTCACGGAGGCGTCGCGGGTCGACGGCGCGGAGGGCGACGGAGCCGGCGGCGAACGCTCGCGCCTCGCCGATTCCGTCGAGACGGCGCTCAGGCTGGGCGCGGGCGTCGTCCTCGTCGCCATCGAGGGCGGCGAGGAGCGCCTCTACTCAGAGCACTTCGCGTGCGTGTTCTGCGGCATCAGCATCGGCGAGCTCGCGCCCCGCAACTTCAGCTTCAACAGCCCTCACGGCGCCTGTCCCGAATGCACCGGCCTCGGCGTGAAGCTGGAGATCGACCCCGACCTCGTCATCCCGAACAAGAACCTGACGCTGGCGCAGGGCGCGATCCAGCCCTGGGCGCGCACCGGCACCATGTCCACCTGGTACTACCGGATGATCGAGGCCGTGGCCGACAAGTACGGCTTTTCCACCCACGTGCCCGTCCGCGAGCTGGACCAGCAGCACATCGACAGGCTCCTCTACGGCACCGGCGAGCTCGTCACCATGAAATACGTAAACCAGTACGGGCGCACCCAGTACTACGACACCACCTTCGAGGGCGTCATACCCAACCTCAACCGCCGCTTCCGCGAGACCGACTCCGACTACGTGCGCGGCGAGATCGAGCGCTACATGACGGGACGCCCGTGCCCCGCCTGCAAGGGCGACCGCCTCAAGCCGGAGTCTCTGGCGGTGACGGTGGGGGACCGGAACATCGCGGAGACGACGCGCATGAGCATCGTGGCGGCCCAGGAGTGGTTCGCACGGTTGGCGGGACCGGATACACCGCTTTCGGCGCGCGAGCAGGCGATAGCGCACCAGATACTGAAGGAGATACGCGCCCGCCTCGATTTCATGGTCGAGGTCGGACTCGGGTACCTCTCGCTGGACCGGCGCACGGCCACCCTCTCCGGCGGCGAGGCGCAGCGCATCCGTCTCGCCACCCAGATAGGCTCCGGCCTCATGGGAGTCCTCTATGTCTGCGATGAGCCTACCGTCGGCCTGCACGCCGCCGACGATGCGCGCCTCATCCGCACCCTCGAGCGCTTGCGCGATCTCGGGAACACGGTGCTCGTCGTCGAACACGACGAGGCGATGATGCGCGCCGCCGACCACATCATCGATATGGGGCCCGGCGCAGGCGAGCAGGGCGGCGAAGTCGTCGTCGCCGGCACAATCGACGACGTCATGGCTGCCGCAGCGTCGATAACGGGGCAGTACCTCTCCGGCAAGCGGCAGATTCCGCTGCCGCAGCAACGGCGGCCGGGGAACGGGCGCGTCGTGACCATCGAGGGCGCGCGCGAGAACAATCTCAAAAACATCGACGTCCATATCCCGCTCGGCAAGTTCGTCTGCATCACCGGCGTCTCCGGCTCGGGGAAGAGCACGCTCATAAACGACATCCTCTACAAGAAGGCGGCGCAAATCATCTACGGCGCCCGCGACCGTCCCGGCGACTGCGACGGCATCTCCGGCCTTCAGCATATCGACAAGGTCGTGAACATAGACCAGTCGCCCATCGGACGGACGCCGCGCTCCAACCCTGCCACCTACACCGGCACGTTCACGCCCATCCGAGAGCTGTTCGCCACCGTTCCCGAGGCGCGGATGCGCGGCTACCGGCCGGGGCGCTTCTCGTTCAACGTGAAGGGCGGCCGCTGCGAGGCCTGCGCCGGCGAAGGCTACATCCAGATCGAAATGCAGTTCCTCCCCGACGTGACGGTCCCCTGCGAGGTCTGCAAGGGCAAGCGCTACAACCGCGAGGCCCTTGAGATAACCTTTCGCGGCAAGAACATCGCCGAGGTGCTCGACATGACCGTCGACCAGGCGCTCGACTTCTTCTCCGCGTTCCCCAAGGTGAGGGCGAAGCTGGAGACGCTGCGCGACGTCGGCCTCGGCTACATCCGACTCGGCCAGCCGGCGACGACGCTCTCCGGCGGCGAAGCGCAGCGCGTCAAGCTCTCCACCGAGCTCTCACGCCGCTCCACCGGCCGCACGCTCTACATTCTTGATGAGCCGACCACCGGCCTCTCGTTCGAGGACACGTACGCCTTGCTGCGCGTCCTCCAGCGTCTCGTCGATAGCGGCAACACGGTGGTGATAATCGAGCACCACCTCGACGTGATAAAGAGCGCCGACCACATCATCGACCTCGGCCCCGAGGGCGGCGATGAGGGCGGACGCATCGTGGCGGAAGGGACGCCGGAAGAGGTCGCTCGGCGCGACGACAGTTACACAGGCCGCTACCTCCGCCCCAAACTCAAGGCGCCCGCTGTGACATCCGGCAAGGGCGCGTCTCGCCGGAACGCGGTCGAGTAGGGAAGCGCGGCTGCGATGAGACGGCCCCGGCACGGTCGCGTTTTGCGGTGGGTGCTTAGGGTAGTACACGACGACGGAGGCAAATGACCTACGACCCGGCAAAACATCATCGCCGCTCCATCCGCCTCGCCGGGTATGACTATGCCTAGCCGGGCGCCTACTTCGTCACGATCGTTTGCAGGGATCGCGTGTTGCTGGCGGATGATCCTCGTTTTCGCGCCGTGACCGAAGAAACGTGGCTCTGGCTCGAACATCAATACCCATTTGTCAGCCTGGACGCGTTCGTCATCATGCCCAATCACCTGCACGGCATAATCGTAATTAACGAGACGCGTAGGGGCGGTTCGCGAACCGCCCCTACTACGGGGCCAAGACGGAAGACCTTGGGTCCATCGGTGGGAGCCTTCAAGACCGTTTCCACGAAACGCATCAATGGGATACGCGGCACGCCCGGTCTTCCCGTTTCGGCAGCGGAACTACTACGAGCACGTCATCCGCGATCAAGACGAGATGAATCGCGCCAGGGCGTACATCGCCGAGAACCCATCGCGCTGGGAAGAAGACCCGGAGAACCTTTCGGCGTTTCTGCCCGGAGCGATACGACTCCCATGACTGGCCGAATTGCTGCGGTCCGCTTGAGAAGGTCTGCTCGATTGACGGAATCGTGATATAATCCGCTACGTAGTCCAACTTGAGGAGAGTGTATGCCGTCAGTCGTAAAGAAGCGGCGGAAGAAAATCCGCAAGCACAAGTACCGCAAGATGCTCAAGAAGACCCGCTGGCAGCGCAAGCACAAGTAGTCCCCCTGAGCGCACCTACCCTCAAGGCATCAGGCACCGTCGCCGTCTGTCAAAAGCAGCGCCCTGGAGCGCAGGCAACGGGCGTTTGCTTGCCGCTCGTAGTACACTGCGATCAGGAGCCATGAGGGAATCGCTGCGGCCGCTGATTAGCAGGGAAGCCATCGCGGACAAGGTCGAAGAGCTTGCCCGCCGGCTCGACCGCGACTACGCGGGCCGCGCCCCCCTTTTCCTCTGCGTGCTCAAGGGCGCCTACGTGTTCCTCGCCGACCTCGCGCGCCGCATGGAGACCCTTCCCGAGGTCGACTTCATTCAGCTCTCGCGCTACGGCCTCAAGGGAAGCGCCGCCTCGCCGACGGCGCGCATCCTCCTCGAGCCGCGGACGGAGCTGGAGGGACGCGACGTCCTCGTCGTTGAGGACATCGTCGACACCGGCAGGAGCCTACAGTCGCTCCTCCGCTATCTTGCGCGGCGACAGCCCGCCAGCGTGCGCGTCTGCTCCCTGCTCGTCCGCAAGGCTGAGCTTCCACGGATCGGCGATAGCGTTGACTACTACGGCTTTGCGATCGAGGAAGGCTGGGTCGTGGGTTACGGGCTGGACTACAGTGAGAGGTACCGCTCCCTTCCCGATATCAGCGTGCTGGAGTTGGACCGATGAGCCTCGCCGAAGCGATCGCGGTGGCCCGCGGCGACGCGCCCGGCGACCTCCTTCTCGCGAACGCCCGCGTCGTCAACGTCTTCACCGCTGAGATCGAAGCCGCCGACGTGCTCCTCTTCGCCGGGCGCGTCGCCGCCATCGGCGCCGGCTACCAGGCCCGCCGGACCGTCGACCTCCGCGGCCGCTTCCTCCTGCCCGCCTTCATCAACGGCCACACCCACATCGAAAGCTCCCACCTCTGGGTCACCGAGTATGCGCGCGCCGTCGTCCCCCACGGCACCGCCGCCGTCGTCACCGATCTGCACGAAATCGCCAACGTTGCCGGCCTGCCCGCCATCGAGGCCGCCGTCCGCGCCGCCGCCCGCACGCCGCTGGCGCTCTACCTCATGGCCCCCTCCTGCGTTCCCGCCTCCCCGCTCGAGACCGCCGGCGCCTCCTTCGGCCCCGACGAGATACGGCAGGCCCTGCGGCTTCCCCGCGCCCTCGGCCTCGGCGAGCTGATGGACTTCCCCGGCGTTATCTCCACTGACCCCGATGTCCTTTCGCGCGTTGAGGCCGCCGGGGGACGCCTCATCGACGGCCATGCCCCCGGGCTCAGCGGCAACGCCCTCAACGCCTACCTCGTCGCCGGCCCGCGCTCCGACCATGAGTCGATCCGCCTCGAAGAGGCGCGCGAAAAGCTGCGGCGCGGCATGTACGTGATGATCCGCGAAGGCACTACCGAGAAAAACCTCCGGGAGCTCCTTCCCCTCGTCACCGACCGCACCGCATCGCGCTGTCTCCTCGTCGTCGACGACCGCTCGCCGGCCGACCTCCTCGAAGACGGCGACATCGACGGCGTGGTCCGCAGGGCCGTGGCCCTCGGCCTCGACCCCATCCGCGCCGTCCAGCTCGTCACCATAAACGCCGCGGCGTGCTTCCAGTTGACGGGCGTGGGCGCCATCGCCCCCGGCTACCGGGCCGACCTTATTGTCGCCGACGACCTCCAGCCGCTGAACGTCGCCCAGGTGTACGTCAACGGGGAGCTTGTCGCCGAGAACGGCGCCGCCCTCTTCTCCACGCCCGCCGAGATCGACCCGTTGCTCACGCGCAGCGTCAACATGCGCCCCCTGACGCGCGACTCCTTCGCCCTGCCCGCGGCCGGCCCCCGCTATCCGGTCATCGAAATCGTCCCCGGTCAGATCTTCACCGCCCGGAGGATGGAGGATGCGCGCGTCGAAGGCGGCCGCATCGTCCCCGACATCGAGCGCGACATACTGAAGCTTGCCGTCGTCGAAAGGCACCACGCCAGCGGGCGGGTCGGCGTCGGTCTCGTCAAAGGCTTCGGCCTCAAGCGCGGCGCCATCGCCTCCTCCTACGCGCACGACTCCCACAACATCATCGTCGCCGGCACGAACGACGACGACATGCTCGAGGCCGTTCGCCGCATCGAGTCGATGCAGGGCGGCCTGACCGTCATCGCCGACGGCCGCAACCTCGCGGACGTGCCCCTGCCCGTGCTCGGCCTCATGTCAGCCGACCCTGTGGAGATGGTTGCCGCCGCCCTTGCCGCCGCCAACGCCGCCGCCGCTTCGCTCGGCGCCCTCCTCGATGACCCCTTCGCTGCTCTTTCCTTCCTTGCGCTCCCCGTCATCCCGTCGCTGAAGCTGACCGACCGTGGCCTGGTCGATGTCGACAGGGGCGCTCTCTTCGACTTCGGCGGCTAGCCCGCCTTGACGCGGTGGTACAATCAAAGCAGGGGCGAAAGAGCGTCCCCTTCCCTTCCCCCTCCCGCGGGCGATTGACCCAGCGCGCCGGCCGATCAGGTTCCGGGCGCGCGTCCTGACCTTATCACTTGGAAGGAGGGAACCTGATGCAGATGAGCAAGAGGACCCGTATCCT
This sequence comes from Dehalococcoidia bacterium, assembly GCA_030018455.1. Classification (NCBI taxonomy): domain Bacteria; kingdom Bacillati; phylum Chloroflexota; class Dehalococcoidia; species Dehalococcoidia bacterium. The sequence continues at coordinate 265,601 of JASEFU010000001.1, read as the reverse complement.
GGCGCTCGCCGGGCTGTCCGCGCTGGCCCTGGCTGCGCTCGCTTTCGCGGCGTGTGGCGGAGACGGCGAGGAGGAAGCTACGCCGTCGCCCGCGCGCACGCTTCCGGCGACGACGCCCCCGCCGGAAGCGACCGCTCCCACCACTCCCACGACGGCAGTCACCCCCGGAGAAACGGAAGCGCCAGAGAGCGCTTCGGTGACGATCCGCGACTTCGAGTTCGACCCGGCAGCAGTGACCATTCGCGCCGGCGGCACCGTCACCTGGACCAACGAAGGCCCGTCCGTCCATACCGCCACCGCCGATGACGGCGCCTTCGACAGCGGCAACCTCAGCAGAGGCGACAGCTTTTCGCAGACTTTCGATGAGCCGGGCACGTATCCCTACCATTGCACGCCGCACCCGTTCATGACGGCTGAGGTCGTCGTGGAGGAATGAGCCGGCGAAAGCGTGCCGGCGGCGGGGCGAAGAGCAACTAAAGTAAGCGCCTAATTGCGAAAAGGCTTCCCTGAAGATTGTGCCCCGTTGTACAATTGCGCCACCATTAATGGAGGTGCCGATTCACTATGACCTACGTTATCACCGAACCCTGCATCGACGTTAAGGACAGGGCCTGCGTCGACGTTTGCCCCGTCGATTGCATCCACGACGAGGGCGACGCCGACCGCATGCTCCACATCGACCCGAACGAGTGCATCGACTGCGGGGCCTGCGAGCCTTCCTGCCCCGTGAGCGCCATCTTTGCCGAAGACGACGTGCCGGAGGGCTCCAAGCAGTTCATCGAACTCAACGCGCTCTGGTACCAGGACAAGGACGCCGTCCGCGCCCGCGTAAACGCCATCAAACCCGCCTAGCAAACTGTCCCCTTAAGCCTGCGAACAGGTGCTCGGGCCCAGGGGAGTGCAGAGGGGATTTCCCCTCTGCCGGGGTTCAAGGGGTGTCCCCTTGGATCGGTATGACGCTTGTGGGCGGGCGGGTGGGAAGAAGAACGTCACCCCTCTGAGTAGCGGCAGCGGCTGGAGCCGCAACGGCGTTCGGCCGGGCTTAGTCTCGGCGGCTGCGGCTCCGCTTATTCGGGGGGCGGCAACGCTTCCCACTCCTCGAGCGGCGGCAGGAACGGCAAGGGTTCAAGAAAAGGTGCCGCGGGCTTCAGCCCGTGGGGCAACGATGCCAATCACCATGCGCAGAGTCGCCCCCGGTCTCGCCGTCCGACCCGGCGTCGGCGCCCTCGCTCACTCGCCTGACGGCAGCTCCTTCCACTCCTCCCGCAGCGGCGCCGAGAGCCGGTCGCCCATCCGTCCTACTCGCTTGTCCAGTTCGTCGTACTTCGTCTTTGCCCGCCCGATGTGCGTGCCCAACGTCTCGAACTCTCCGCGAAAATGCTCGAACTCGCGGTCCAGGCGCGCCAGGTGACTGATGATCTCCCGCGCCCTCTCCTCCACTCGCATCCCTTTGAGCCCCAACGCAATCGCCTGCAGATACGCGTAGAAGCTGTTCGGCGACACCGGTATCACCCGTCTACTCATCGCATAAGTCCAGGCGCTGTCGCCCGCATCGCTCCGCTCGTCCCTGAAAAACGTCTCGTAGTACACGCCTTCCGCCGGTATGTACATCAGCGCGAACTCCAACGTGCCTTCGTCCGGCTGGATATACTTCGCCACCGCGTCTATGTGCCCCTTTACGTCCCGCAGGAACGCGCGCCGCAGCGACGCCCTCTCTTCCTCCGACGCTGCTGCCAGCATCCGGTTGAAGCTCTCCATCGGGAACTTCGAGTCGACCGGTACCATGCCGCCGCCGAGCCGCACGACCGCGTCTACCCGTTCGCCGCTGCGAAAACAGTGTTGCATCTCGTGGTTCTGGGGCACCACCTGGCAAAGCAGGTTTTCCAGCAGCAGCTCCCCAAAGCCTCCGCGCAGCTTCGGGGGCCTGAGAATGTCCTGGAGCCCGCTGATATCCTGCCCGATCTCCAGCATCTGCTTGCTCGAACTCTCCAGCCGCCCGAGCTGCTGCCCGATGTTCTGCATCGTCTCCTGTGTCGCCGTCAGAGACTGCGTGAGGGTCTGCTGGACGGTGCCCAGGCTCTGCGTCAGCCGCTGGTCCAGCCCCTCGATGCGCTGCTCCAGCCGCTGCTGCGCCGACTCCAGCGCCTGCGATACGTTTGTGCGCTCCCCGCGCAGCCTGTCGACCATCAGCGCCGCGACGATGCCCACCAGCACGACCACCAGAATGATTACGATCGCTTCCATGCCTCACCCCCGGCTGTCTCTGCGAATACTCACTCCTACGAACACGTATTCTAACACCGACGTCAACCCCGCGCACCTGCCGGGCGTACGCCCTCCGCCGGATGTCGCCTTGGTTCGGGTGCTATCCTAGAAACACAGGCTGCGCCCTGCGAAAGCCGGCAAAGGAGGCCGCCAATGAAGATTAGCGCTCGCAACATACTCAAGGGCACCATCAAGGAACTCACCCACGGCGCCATCAACTCGGAGGTCGTCATCGGACTGCCCGGAGGCGTCGAGGTAGTCTCCGTTATCACGAAGACCTCCGCCCGGCAACTCGGGCTCGACCGCGGAAAGGAAGTCTACGCCGTCATCAAGGCCACAAACGTGATGATCGCCGTCGAATAACACCAGGCCTTCCTGTGGCGGGAACAATTAATGGCGAACGTCGCCGCGCGCGCTGTCCGCGATGGCTGGTCCCCCATCATCAGCGCTGAACGGTTGCCGTCGCCGAAAGACGTCTCCCATAGGCCACGCCGGTTGACGTTGGAGCCCCCCCGCGAAGTATACTTCTTGAACGCACCGCAATGGGGTGCCAATACATACTGACGAGCGGCTTCCTTACCCATGCGTCTCCCGTATACCGCCCTCCGCTGCCTTCCAAGGCGGGTTCCCCCGCTCCACAGCGGGTCTCTGGCAGCGGTCGCCGCTCGCCCGCCATCGGTGTCAGCATGAGCGCGACAGAGACGGCCGCCTCCGTGCGGCGACGGCTCGCGTTCCTCCGTCAGCCCCTGCTTCGCCCGCTGCTGCTCGCCGGCGCCGTCGGCGTCATCCTCGCGGTCGGCGCGATCGTGCGTACCGTCTCCCTGACCGAGAACCCCGTCGGCTTTTTCTGCGATGAGGCGTCCTTCGGCTACAACGCCTACAAGATCCTCAAGACGGGCGAGGACGAGTTCGGCGTGCGCATGCCTGTCTTCTTCCGCGCCTTCGGCGAGTACAAGCTCGGCCTGTTCGTCTACTCCGAGGTGCCGCTTATCGCCCTGCTCGGCCTCACCGAGCTCACCGTGCGGCTGACCACCGCCCTGTACGGCACCCTCAGTATACTCGCTGTCTTCTTCCTGGGGTGGACGCTCTTTCGCCGGCCCGGCGTCGGGCTGGCCGCCGCGTTCTTCCTCGCCATCATCCCCTGGCACGTGCACTACTCGCGCATCGGCTTCGAAATCGTCACTTTCCCGTTCTTTCTCGCCGTCGGCCTCTCGCTGTTCCTGATGGGCGCCCGAAACCCGCGCTGGTGGCCGGCCGCGGCCCTCGTGCTGGGGATCACCCTGTACAGCTATCGCGCCGCCTGGGCGATCCTGCCACCGCTGGTCGTCCTGCTCGTCATCCTCTATCGCAAAGAGCTGTGGCAGCAGCGAACATGGACGGCTTTCTCGTTATGGATATTCATGCTGGTGGCGATCCCGATGATTCTGCACCTTGCAGGGGGAGAGGACCGGGCGCAAGACGTCAACATCTTCAACCAGGACCTGAGCGCCCGAGAGACGGCCGAGACCTTCGTGGAGCACTACCGCACCTACTTTACGCGTAGCTTTCTCTTCGATCGCGCCGATGATGGGGCGATAACCAGACACTATCTGCCGGGATACGGCAACCTGTACTACATCCAGCTCCCGTTTCTGCTCCTGGGCCTGCTCGGCCTCCTGTGGCCGCTCCGCCGCGAGAAGGCGATAGTGCTCGCCCTGTTGCTGCTCTACCCCGTGCCGGGTGCCATCACCGTCGATAGCCCGATCAGCAGCCGCGCTATCGCGGGCTCTCTCGTCTTCGCCCTCGTCACCGGCTACGGCGTGTTCGTGGCCGTCGACGGTCTGTCGAAAATAAAATGGAGAACGCGCGCTTCACCGCGCCCGATAGGAGCGGCGCTTGCGGCCGTGCTCGTGGCTGCGGTCGCGGCGATCGCGCTCAACAATTTCGCCTCCTACCTGCAGCGCTACCACGACGAGTACCCGAAGCTCTCCGCGGGCTTCTGGGGCTGGCAGTACGGCGCCCAGGAGGTGATAGAGTACTTTGAGACCGTGCAAGACGACTACGACCAGTTTGTCCTCGAGCCTGCCTTCAACGCCCCCGACATCTTCTACCACTTCTACACGCTGGACAGATGCCTACCGCCCAGATGCGTCATCGGCACCACCGATAGGTATAATCCTCAGCTCAGACAGCTCTTTGCCCTGCGGCCCGAGTCGCAAACGCCCGACTACTTCTACGTCGTCCATGACCAGATCATGTACCCCTATGGAGAAGTCGCCTTTGATCTTGTGGAAGTGCGAGACCGCAGCAGCTTCCCCGAAGCCGCGCCGCCCCCGACGTTGAGCCGATGACCGTCTCCGAGCCGCAGCAACCTCCGTCTTCCCCCGCCGCCGCAAAGCGGTCGAGGGCGTCGCAGAGCCTCGCCGCGGCGCGCATCCGCGTTGTCGCCTTCGTCGTGATGGCCGTCGCCCTCGGCTTCTTCGCGCAGCACCGCCTGGTCGAGGACCGCCGCCTCGACCCGGGTCTCGCGCTCTGGGCGCTTGCGATCGCTGTCTTCCTGGCGGCGCTCTGGTTCGCCCGCCGTCTCCCGGCCGCTTCTGACTCCTCCGCCCGCGATTCCGGCGCCCACGAGCCGCCCATGCCGAGGCTCCTCGAGATAGCGCTGTTCGCCGCTGCCTTTGGGACGGGCGTCCTCTTCCGCTTCTACCGCATCGGCGACATCCCGCCCGGCCTCAACCATGACGCCGCCTGGAACGGACTTTACGCCATCACCATCACCCAGGGGATCGACTACGCTCCCTACACGCCCGCCGCCTGGGGCCGCGAGACGATGTTCCACTACATCATCGCCTTCTGGCAGCTGATCGTCGGCCACACGCAGTTCGCGATCCAGCTCGCCGCGATCAGCGTCGGCATCGTCACCCTCGTCCCTATGTACCTCTTCGCGCGACGACTTTTCGGCCCCCGCTTCGCCCTCGTGGCCACGTTCTTCCTCGCCGTCTCCGGCTGGCACATGACCCTGAGCAAGGTCGGATGGCGGATGATACTCGTGCCCCTCTTCTACGTCCTCGTCTTCTACTTCCTGCTCCGCGCCGTCCAGGAGCGGCGCCTCCGCGACTTCGTCCTCGCCGGCGTCTTCCTCGGCCTCAGCCTCGACACCTACGATGCCGCCCGCATCATCCCCTTCATTGCCGTCGCCTACATAGCGTACGAAGTCCTGAAGGACCGCACACTGCTTTTCAAGCGCCCGCAGCTCGCCCGCTGGGGCCTCTTCGCAGCCGCCGCCGTCGTCGCCTTCTCGCCGCTCGGCTGGTACGCGCTGAACCACTGGGAGCTGTTTACGGGCCGCAGCCGCTTCCTCTGGATCGGCAACCAGATCGACGCCGCGGGCAGCCTGGAGCCGCTGTGGGAGAACCTGAAGGCCGCCGCCCTCATGTTCAACTTCCGCGGCAACGGCGACGACTTCTTCGTGCGCGAGCCCCTCCTCGATCAGCCGCTCTCCGTCTTCTTCGTGCTCGGCTCCGTGCTCGCCCTCGTCCTCGCCGTCGTCCGCTGGCATCACCCCGGCTACTTCCTGCTCGTCGTCATGCTCGTCCTCTCGCAGCTTGTCGGCGTCGCCAGCAAGCCCAACGGCAACCGCGACATCGGCTCCGTCATCCCCGCTGTCGCCCTCGCCGCCGTCTTCCTCGTCGAGTCCTGGCGATGGCTCCGCGCCTCCTACCCGAACTTGACCCCCGCCTTCAACGCCGGCCTCGTCGTCGTCCTCGTCTATGCGGGAGCCGTCACCTTCGACGACTATCTCGGCCCGAACAGGCGCACGCAGTGGGGCTTCTACCCCGAGACGACGCGCGTGGGACGCTACGTCAAGACCATCGCCCCCGACTACGAAGTCCACCTTGCCGCCGGCAACTGGCCGCGCGACGCCCTCACGTACCTCAGCTACCAGGGCAGCGGCGACCCCTTCCAGCGCGTCTACACGTACACCACCGACGCCACGGAACTCCTGGGCATGCCCCTCGCGAATGAAAAGGGGACCGCCTTCATCATCGAGGCCGTCCCCAACAAACAGGCCGTGATCGACGAGCTCCGCCGCCGCTATCCGGACGCCCCGACCCACAACATCCACTACCCCGACGGCTCCGACAAGACCATTGCCGTCGCGTTGCTGATTCCGCCGGGTGCGACGCCGAAGCCGCCGGAGGAAGGCGAGGAGCCGTACACGCCGCCCGCCGCCGCCGAGCGCGACGAGCAGCGGCGGGCGGCGCTATCGCGGATCAGGGAGGCCCTGCTCGACTACCGCGAGGAGACCGGAAACTTCCCCGACACCGGCGGCAGCGTCCAGACCTCCTGCGCCTACACCGATCTCGACAAACTCTGCGTCATCGGCGACCGGATCGGGATGGAAACGCTGATCGACCCGAGAGGAGACGTGCACCGCTACGGCTACTGGTACGAATCGGACGGCGAGAGCTTCACCGTCTACGCCACGTTCGAGGGGCCGCCGTCACCCGAGGAGGCGTGCGTGAAACCGCACCCATCGATGGCCGGCCGCCCCTACCTCGTCTGCCTCCGCAACGCCACCCCGTAATCGCTGCCGGCCGATTGTGCTGTGTTCCCTTGATTGCCCGACAGAGTAGTGGGCGGGTGGGCCTGCCTGCCGGCAGGTGGGAAAGACAGGCGCTCGCTTGCAGCCGCGGCAGCGGGACGGGCGGGGGGCGACGGTCGCTAGCAGACGGGCAGCCGCTCCTTCAGCGCCTCCACCAGACCCGAGATCGGCACCCGCACCTGGTCCATCGAGTCCCGCTCACGGATCGTCACCGCCCGGTCCTCCAGCGTATCGAAGTCCACCGTCACGCAGTACGGCGTCCCGATCTCGTCCTGACGACGGTACCGCCGCCCGATGCTCTGCGCATCGTCGTACTGCGTCATGAAATGCGGCCTCAGCAGCGACCACACCTCGCGCGCCGTCGGCACCAGCTTCTCGTTGCGGCTCAGCGGCAGCACCGCCACCTTCACCGGTGCCAGCCGCGGATGCAGCCGCAGCAGCACCCGGCGTTCGCCGCGCACCTCCTCCTCATCGTACGCGTCGACGATGAACGCCAGCAGCGGCCGGTCCACCCCCGCCGACGGCTCGATGATATGGGGGAAGATGTGCTCGCCCTTCTCCTCGTCAAAGTACGTGAGGCTCTCGCCGCTGAACTCGCTGTGACGTTTCAGGTCGTAGTCCGTCCGGTTGGCGATTCCCTCAAGCTCCAGCCAGCCCATCGGGAAGTTATACTCCACGTCGGAGCAGGCGGCGGCGTAGTGCGCCAGCTCCTCCGGCGCGTGCGCCTTCAGACGCAGGTTCTCCCGCCGGATGCCCAGGTCGAGGTACCAGCGGAGCCGCTCCTCCATCCAGTACTCGTGCCAGCGTGGCGCCTCCTCCGGCCGCACAAAGTACTCGATCTCCATCTGCTCGAACTCACGCGTCCGGAAGACGAAGTGGCGCGGTGTAACCTCGTTGCGGAACGACTTCCCGATCTGCGCCATCCCGAACGGCAGCTTGCGCCGCGTCGTCGCCAGCACGTTGCCGAAGTTCACGAACATCCCCTGCGCCGTCTCCGGCCTCAGATAGACCACCGACGCCTCTTCCTCTACCGGCCCGACGAACGTCCGCAGCAGCAGGTTGAACATCCGCGGCTCCGTGAACTGCCCGACGACGCCGCACACCGGACACGTATCCCCCTCGATCTCGTCCGCCCGCAGCCGCGACTGGCAATTGCGGCAGTCCACCATCGGGTCGGCGAACGTCTCCACGTGGCCGCTCGCCTCCCACACGCGCGGGTGCATCAGGATCGCCGCGTCCATCCCCACCATGTCGTCGCGCTCCTGCACCACGGACTTCCACCACGCGCGCTTGATGTTGTTCTTCATCTCGACGCCCAGCGGTCCGTAGTCCCACGCTCCCGCCAGGCCGCCGTATATCTCGCTGCTCCGAAAGATGAACCCCCGTCTCTTGCACAGAGAGACGATCTCGTCCATGTCGGGCCGTTGTCTCAGTTCGGTCACCGTATGCCTCTCGTGGAATTTTCGACTTTTCAAGCTAGCAGCTTTGCGGGGCAAAGTCAAAGCGCGGCGTTCGCCGAAAAAGAGGGCCGCCCTTATTGACAGGGTTCGGAAGGGGTTGTTAGCATTTGACTAGGAACCGAACCTCTTGACAGCGGCCGACAACGTTGCGCGAGGCAAGGCAGGGAAGGCCGGTGCCTCCGCTCTTGTTTTCAGGACGTCAGGTAGTGGGCAAGGGGGTGATTGCAGTGCGGTTCTTCTTCGGCTTTCTCCTTGGTTTCCTGATCGGCGCCTCTGTTGCGCTGGCGCTCGCGCCCCAGCCCGGCGCGGAAACGCGCGCCAAGGTCATGGAGCGAATGCGCGAGCGGGCCCAGAAGGCGCAGTCCATGGCCCAGGAGGCGATGGAAGAGTTCGAGTAGCCGTCGCAAGCGGGACGAAATGCCTGGCGGGAGGCGGGCTGTTTGGCGAAGAACGACCTCAAGCTTGTCGTAATGATCGTGTCCGATCAGGACGCTGACCGCCTCATCAGACGGCTTGTGGAGCGTGGCTACCCCGCCACCAAACTCGGCAGCAGCGGCGGCTTCCTGCGACGGGGCAGCGTGACCATTTTCTCCGGCGTTGAAGAGGGGGAGGTCGATTCCCTGCTCGCGCTCGTCAGGGAGGAGTGCCACGCCCACGAGGAGTACGTGGCAGTGCGCAACCTGCCGTTTCTTGGCGAGGGGGGCGTCTTCGCCGACCCCATGCCGGTCCGCGTGAGCGGCGCCATCGTCTTTGTGCTAAACGTGGAGCGGTTCGAGAAGACCTGACCCTCAGACGATCGACGGCAGCACCCGCACCAGATTGGCGTCGAGCTGCGTGCCCGCGGCGCCCCTCATGATCTTCAGGGCGTCTCTTTGGCTGAGCGCACCCCTGTAGGGCCGCTCAGAGGTCAAAGCCACATATACGTTGGCGACGGCGATTATCTTCGACTCGAGAGGGATGAGATCGTTCTCCAGCATTTCCGGGTAGCCCTTGCCGTCGGGCCGCTCGTGATGCGCCCCTGCCCAGAGCGCCGCTTCTTCGAACCCGGGCATGCCTTCCAGTATCAGCCGGGAGTAGCCGGCATGCTTTTGCATGAGTTGCATCTCTGTCAGCGTCAGAATCTCCGGCTTCCCGAGAATGCGGGCGGGGACCCCCAGCTGGCCGATGTCCTGAAGGAGCGCTGCGATACGGATCAGGAGCGCGTGTCCGGGCTGAAGCCCTACGGCCTCCGCCAGGCGCTGGGCAAGTTCGGCTACCTGTAGCGACTTCCCCTCGGTGTATGGACTCTTGGAATCGATTATCCTCGCCATCCCCTCCGCGAGCGCGAGAATTCCGGGGTTGCGCCTGGGCCTGCCGTTCTCGCTTGGCTTCATCCGCAGGAGTGCCCGCGGCAGATCGTCGCTGTACAGGCCCAGCCAGAAACTGTCGCTTCGGCAGATTTCCGCAATGCACTCCACGAGGGCGGGGTCGAGCACGGTCTCGCACACGGCGTTCAACTCAGCGACTGTGTTTCGGCGGGCAACGAGCGAGTTGCTCTGGTCGTTTATCACCGACTCCGTCCAGTCCGCGAGTGCGACGATCCTCGCCGTCAGGGGAATGTCTTTCGCCGCCAGCCCGTCAGGATAGCCGCTGCCGTCCCAATGCTCGTGACTGTTCGACACGGCCTCCGCCGTCTCTTTCGCGAGGCCGAGGGAGAGCGCGGCCTGTTCGCCCAGGGCACAGTGCCGGTGAAAAGCGCCTATTATCGTCTCAGGCAGGACGGAAGGACACTCCGCCGCCAGCTCTTCCGGCGATTTTTTCGGGGAAGCTGAGAAGAGGGCGTCTTCGTTCAGGCCGATGAGCTGCGATAGACCGGCTGATGCGGCCGGCACCCCCACGTCGTGAAGGAGGGCGGCGTAGTAGAGATGAAGCTGTTCCTTTTCCCGGAGGCCCAGCGCCCGCGCGACGCTCATTGCCACGTAGCACACGCGCTTCGCATGGCCCGCCTGCCGGCCCTCCGCCAGGTCGAGCCCCTCACTCAGCGCACCAACGACTTCGGCTGCGCTTATCGCGGGCAGAGCCGCTGTTTCGAGTGTTCCCTGTACCGCTGCTAGGTCTGGGTGGTTCGCTGTTCTGGGGGAGATTCCTTCCTCACCCGCAGGTGATCTCTTTGGTGCCAATCGAAAACCCTCTGTGAGGCGTTGGAGTCGGTTCGGTGGCAGCGCTGTTCGCTGCACTGCCCCTAATCTGAATATCGGCCCTCCCCAGGACATCCGCAGACCGAACGGTCGGTCGGCGGGCGGCGACGCAACCTTGTGCCCGAACTGGCGACCATGCAGAATAAGGGCCAGGAGGCAGGGATATGATTCTCGAAGGCCTGGTTACCGGCATGTTCCAGGGGAACTGCTACGTCGTCGGCTGCGAAAAGACGCGCAAAGGCCTGATCGTCGACCCCGGCGACGAGGCCGGGCGCATCCTCGACACCGTGAAGCGGCTCGACCTGACGATCGAGACGATAGTCTGCACTCACACGCACATCGACCACGTCGCAGCGCTGGGCGCCGTCCGGGAGGGGACGGGAGCATCCGTCGCGATGCACCGGGAGGCCTTCGACTCCTACCACGGCCAGTCCGCGCTCACGCGCATGCTGCTCGGCGGCCGCGGCGGCGGCCCCATCCCCGAACCGGACACCTTCCTGGAAGACGGCGACGAGCTCTCGATAGGGGATCTGCGGTTCAAGGCGCTCTTTTGCCCCGGTCATGCCTTTGGGCACATCTGTCTGTACGGGGAAGGCGTAGTCTTCACCGGCGATGCTCTATTCCAGGGAGGGATCGGCCGCTTCGATCTGCCGGGCGGCGATGGGAAGCTTCTTTACAAGAATATCCGTGACAAGCTGCTGACGCTGCCGGATGAGACGGTTGTCCTCGCCGGGCACGGCCCGACGAGCACAATAGGGCAGGAGAAGCAGCACAACCCGTACCTCCTTTACCCGCGCGTCTATATGGGCATCGATGTTGACTGACCCCCTCGGGCTGCCGGGGCGAGGCGAAAAGAAGAGGGCCGGGCTTGAAGCCCGGCCCTCTTTCTGGAATCGAAAGCCCTAGGAAGAGATGAACAGCGGCGCGAGCACCAGAGTGACCGTGCTCAGCAGCTTCACGAGCACGTGCAGTGACGGCCCTGCCGTGTCCTTAAAGGGGTCGCCCACCGTGTCGCCGACGACGGCCGCTTTGTGCGCGTCGGTGCCCTTGCCGAGCGTGACATAGCCGGACGAAGCATCCGGCGGGTCTTCCACGCCGCTCAGCGACGGCGTTGATGGGGACGAGCCGGAGGCGCCGCCCAGCGCCTGCTCGGCGGGCACCTTCAGCAGCCCCGCCTCGATATACTTCTTGGCGTTGTCCCAGGCGCCGCCGACGTTGTTCATGAAAGTGGCCAGGATCACGCCGCCGATCGTGCCCACCATGAGCAGGGCGGCCACCGACTCCGGCCCGCCCGCGCCCACGGCGTCCTCAACCGGCACCACCGCTTTCAGCAGGTCGGACTGGTGGAGCAGGCGAAAGATAACGCCGACGAGGACGGGCGCCCCCACAACGAGTAGACCGGGCGCCATCATCCCCCGCAGGGCAGCGGCCGTCGTGATGTCGACCGCACGCCCATAGTTGGGCCGCGACGTACCGGCCATGATGCCGGGGTCTTCGCGGAACTGCCGCCGCACCTCCTCGATGATCTTGCTCGCTGCCTGTCCAACGGCCCTTATCGCCAGCGAGCTGAAGAGGAAGACGAGCATTACCCCCAGAAGGGCAGCCACGAAGGGCGCCACACCGGAGATATCCACGGGGAACGGGATATCTTCCAGCGGTTGGTTGAACCAGATCGATCCCTCGTCTTCGGCGAAGTGCTCCTTCACTTTGTCGAGGAAGGCGCTGAACAGCAGGAACGCCGCCAGCCCGGCAGAGGCCATGGCGTAGCCCTTGGTGAGAGCCTTGGTGGTGTTGCCTACGGCGTCCATCGCGTCTGTTATCTCACGCGCCTCCGGCGGGGCCCCCGCCATCTCAATGATGCCGTTGGCGTTGTCCGTGATGGGGCCGAAGGTGTCCATGGAGAGGATATACGCGGCGGACATGAGCATGCCCATCGTGGCCACCGCCGTCCCGAACACGCCGCCGTTCGGCAAATCGGAGTGCTGGCCGAGAATGAACGACACCACGAGCGCCGTGCCGATGGCAACGGCGGTGGTGAAGGTGGTCTCGAATCCCACGGCTGTCCCCACGATGATGTTCGTCGCCGGGCCGGTCCTCGATGCGTCGGCGATCTCCCGCACCGGCCGCCAGCGTCCGGAGGTGTAGTACTGCGTGATGTACACGAAGAGGACGCTTGTCGCTATGCCGACGAGGCCGCAGAAGAAGAACCAGTGCCACTTGTCGCCCATCATCAGATTGGTGATGAGGGCCATAAAGACGATTGAAAGGGCCGTTATAACGTAGTAGCCGTAGTTGAGCGGGGTCATCGGGTCCTGCTTCTCGCGCGTGAACAGCGGGACGCTGAGGATGCCGATCCCCGTCGCGATGAGACCGAAGGCACGTATTACCAGCGGGAAGAGTATCCAGTCGGCGTCGCCGGTAATCCTGTAGATCGCCACACCGAGGATCATGGCGCCGATGTTCTCCGCCGCCGTCGATTCGAAGAGGTCGGCGCCACGGCCGGCGCAGTCGCCCACGTTGTCGCCCACGAGGTCGGCGATGACGGCGGCGTTGCGGGGGTCGTCCTCCGGTATGCCCGCCTCGACCTTGCCGACGAGATCGGCCCCGACGTCGGCGGCCTTGGTGTAGATCCCGCCGCCGAGCTGCGCGAAGAGGGCGACGAAGCTGGCCCCGAAGCCGAACCCGACGATCAGGAACGGCGTGTCGTCAATGGGGTTATCGAGCAACCGGCTGTAGATACCGAAGACCGTCGCTACGCCGATGAGGCTCAGCGCGACTACCAGGAAGCCGGAGACTGCGCCGCCCCGAAGCGATACGTCGATCGCCTCGCGAAGGCTGCGGGTGGCGGCCGACGCGCAGCGGCCATTCGATTTCACCGATACGTACATCCCGATGAAGCCCGCGATGGCGGAGCATGCGGCGCCGAACATGAAAGCGATGCCGGTCAGCACCCCTATCTCCACGTCCTCGTCGAAGTAGCCGACGATGACGCCGATAATGACGGCCGTCACCACCGAAAGCATCGCGATCGTCCGGTACTGGCGGCGCAGGAACGCCATCGCGCCTTCGAAGATCGTGCCTGCGATCTCCTGCATCTCGGGAGTGCCGGTATCCCTTCTCAATACGTCCCAAATAAGGCCCATGGCGAACAGCAGGGTGGCCACGCCCACCACAGGCACGATCCATATGAGAGTCATTACGTCCGCTCCTCTAGAAGTCCGGGTTGCTGTTTCTCTCCACCGGCTTGCCTCTCGCCAAACGAAAAGTGTAACAAAGGGCGGTTTGGTGGGCAAGGGAATTAGGGTTGTGCCGCCGGTTGCGGCAACCGGGCGCAGCGATATATAAGACCGGTAGCAGGTATGCCCTGCGGCGTTGCGGTGAGGGAGGATGGCGCTCGTTCTGGCAATAACCGCTGATCGCGCGGTCGCCGATCTCTGCCGGCAGGCCCTGACGCCTTCGGGTCATGCGGTCGTTGAGGCGACGGACGCGGCTGCCGCGATGCGCTCGTTGGCGACGCTCGACGTCGACGTCATCTTCCTCGACTCCACCGGTTGCGACAGCGACCTGGAGGACTTCTGGGGCTGGCTGCAGTCCGGCCGCGAGCGGTCGCGCGTCCCTGTGCTCTTCCTCGTGCCGCCGGCGATGCGCTGGGTGAAGCCGCTGGGACGCTTCCGGCCGGGAATTGACGGCGTCGTCTTCAGGCCGCGACGGCGCAGAACTGCAACAGAAGGTGACCTCTCTCTTGCGCGCCGCGACGAAACGCGAACGCGCCTCGCGGCGATTCGTGAAGTCGCGTTCGGGGGCGTTCATCGCCGACTGCGAGCGCTATGAACTGTGGGCCGACGGCGCGAGCGTCAGGCTCACGCCGACTGAGTTCCGGCTTTTCACCTACTTGATGGAGCGGCCGGACGAGGCGGTCTCTGTGAGCGCGTTGCTGGAGAACGTCTGGGGGTTTCTCCCGGGCACCGGTGGGCCGGACATCGTGAGGGCGCACGTGTCGAACCTGCGGCGCAAAATGGAGACACTGGGTGACAAGGCCTTCCTGTTGCAGACCGTCGCCCGCCGGGGTTACCGTCTTGCCGACAGGCCGTCTCGGGATTCGTGAAGGAGAAAGAGATGTACGATTCGATCCTTGTCCCTCTCGACGGCTCCCGCCGCGCCGAAGCCGTGCTACCGTACGCCATCGACCTGGCGAAGCGCTATGAGGCGAAGGTCGTCGTCATGCGGGTGGTTCCTGCCTTCTATCAGATATGGCGCGAGACCGTGCCGGGCACCGTCGATATTGCGCCGTCAGGGGCGCAGGCCGGCGTGGAGATCGCGCAGCGGGAAGTGCGGAACCGGGCGCGGGCCGCGCGCAGATACCTCTCGGGCGTGCGGACGCGCCTGATGAACGCGGGCCTGTCGAATGTTCACACAGTGACGGCCCAGGGCGACGCCGGCGCGGAGATTGTGCGCTATGCGAAAGAGGAGCAGATGGGCCTGGTAGCTATCGCCACTCACGGCCGGAGCGGCCTCGTCCGCGCGGTGATGGGCAGCGTCGCCGATAGGGTGATCCGGCAGGCGCCGGGGCCCGTGCTCGTCATACGTTCCGGGAAAGGAAAGTCTTGATCTTAGCCTGCCTGCCCGGCCGCAGCGACCGTTTCCCGTTGGGAAGCGATCTCCTCGAGGTCCTGCAGCTGGTCGCGCAACCATGCGCGGAGGTCGTGCCTCTCGACGGCGTTCCGCAGGCGGCGCGCCCTCTCCCGCTTCTCTTCCGCGGGCATGTTTAGTGCCTGCCACAGCGCCTTCGCCGTTCCCTCGACATCCCTCGGCTCCACGCCCAGCGCCCCTGAGCGGAGCTCGGCGTAGGAGCCCGCGCCTCGCGATAGCACGAGCACTCCGTCCCTCTGGTTGACGACCGGCCCCTCCTTGGAGACCAAATTCATGCCATCGGCGACGGAGTTGACCAGCAGCACGTCGTAAAGGCTCATTCCCGCCAGCGCCTGCGGGTAGTTGTTCTCCTCGAAAGCCTCGATCGGACGCCACTCCGCGTTGCCGTACCGGGCGTTGATCTCGGCCACCCGCCGGCGGACGTCGTCGGCGTACTTCTCGTACTGGGGGACCGTCTCGCGCGAGGGGACGAGGAAGGCCAACATTTTGATCTCACCGATGAGCTCGGGGTGTTGCCGGAGCAGGAGGTCGAATGCTTCGAGACCTGTGGCTATGTCTTTGATGGGATCGAGGCGGTCGACCTTGACAATGGTGTGCCTGGCGCGAAGGCCGGCAAGGCGCTTGCGATAGGCGGCGACCTCAGGCGATCTCATCCTCTGTCTCAACCCCAAAACGTCGACCGAAATAGGGTAACTCTTGACGCGCGTGCGCCGGCCCTTGACGCGGGCGCGAGAGCGATCGAAATCGATGAGGGCGGAGCCTAGGAAGCGGTGGCACGTCGCCAGGAAGTTGTGCGCATCTGTTCGCGTCTGGAAGCCGACGACGTCCGCTTCGAGGAGGCTGCGACAGATGGAGGCCACGTACTCGCGGGGCATCTCGGCCCACACCGCCGGCGCCGGCCAGGGGATGTGGACGAAGTGCTGGACCACGGCAGACGGCGAGAGCGCGCGGAGATAGGAGGAGCACATGTAGAGGTGATAGTCTTGGACCATCACGAAGGGAGACGACTGCGATCCTTGAAGCTCTTTCGCCACCGCCTGCGCGAACAGACGGTTCACGGGAAGATAGCCCTCTTCCCAGGCGCGCGGCAGTTGTCTCTGCATTTCCGGCGACCTGAACTCGTCACAGAGGGAGTGCTGGACGAACCAGAGTATGGGATTGCTCACGATGCTGTAGTGGAGGTCGTACGTCTCTTCAGGAATGGTGACGAAACGGAGCCAGCACTTGCCTGTCCCCAGGGAGACGCGCGCACGCGCTCCGTGGCGCGCCGCCACCTCACGGTCGGCCTCCGTCATCGCGGCGGCGACCCACGACAGGTCGACGAGGGGCGCGAGGCCGGTCAGCGCCGTCACCAGGCCGCCGCTGCCGTGCCGCGCCCGCAAGTGACGCGACCGGTCGCGGTAGTACTCGATAGGCCCCCGGTGACTCGCCACCACCAGCCGGCGCGAACTTCGCTCGGGTGCGGGCCTAGGCATCGTGTGAGAAAGCGTCGGTATCTCCTGCACGGTCAGCGTCGTTCCTTCTCGTGCTCGACAGTAGTCTCTCGTGACATGGGCATGCTGATATGGCATCGGAAGACGAAAGCAAACTGATTGATTGTCGGCATCTGCGAGGCCATCCTTTGCCCCTACCTGCGTTCCAGGGCCCTCGCCAGTTGTTGCAGGAATGTCGCCACCTCGCGGGGGCCGTCCAGCAGCGCATCAGCCATTTCCGATAGCTCGGCCGGCGTCTCCTTTCCTCCCACGCCAATGGCGAGACCCTCGACTGCGCCCTGCTCTCGCAGTCTTCGCAGGGCCCGGAACGCGCTTACATCGGTCAGGTCGTCGCCCAGGCAGAGGACGCCGCGCAGGCGGTTCTCCCGTACCGCCGTCTCCAGCGTTGTGCCCTTGTCGATACTTAGAGGGGGTCGCAGCTCGACCACTTTCTTCCCCTCGGTCACCGTCAGAGCCGACTCGTCGGCAATTTGCGCGGCCGTTCTAAGTATCTCTCTTCGCGCCTCCGCCGGGTCGGCGGCCAGACGGTAGTGGATGGAGACCACCGTGTCCTTGTTCTCCAGCCGGACGCCCGGGAGCGAGGCGAGGCGTCGCTCCAGCACGGCGAGCGCCCGCAGGACGCGCGTCCGGTACTGCCCGGCCCGGCTCTGATAGCCCTCAGCCGGGTCCCATTTCTCCAGTCCGTGATTGCCGAAGTACACAATGTCGTCAAGGCCGACCATGCGGCGCGCGTCGACCACGCGTCGCCCGGAGACAATGACGACGAGGTCGGTCAGCGACGCCAGGTCTCGCAGCGCCCGCCGACTGGCGGGCAGCACCTGCGCCTCCTCCGGGATGGAGACGATGGGGCTGAGCGTGCCGTCGACGTCGACAAATATGCCTGAGGGCCTCGCCCTCAAGGCGGCGAGCGCCCTTTCCAGGTGCTCGGCGTCCAGGGAAGCCCGGCCGGCCTCTCCGATCTGTCGCGCGTCTTCTCGTTCCGGAATCATGGGCTTCAGTCACCTCACAGAGCAGGAAGGAGCCCGGGGGCATCGCCGCCGGACGGGAGGCGGACGGAGCGCAGCGCCCGGCGGGCCCGCAACCTCTCGGCCGCCCGCCGAATTCTAGCTACGGGCCCCGGCCCTGTCAACAAACGGCGGAATAGTTAACCTCTGGCTAAAGATTTCGTTCTCCCGTATAATCTATCCATGAAGCATAACGACGGTCTCCTGGAAGAAGCGGTGCGCGCCTACGTGCGCTCGCTGTCAATAATCGATCCCCTGCGCCTCCGCTTCTGGGACGACCGGAACCTTACTACGCCCCAGTTGCGCATAATGTTCATACTCGCGAACCAGCGCGATGCCACTCCCGGCGCCCTCGCGGAGCGCATGCACGTGACGCCGCCGACAATGACCGGCCTTACCGACCGTCTGGTGAAGCAAGGGCTCGTCACGAGGGAGGAGGACCCGTGCGACCGGCGGTTGGTGCGGCTGCGCCTCACGGACGAAGGGCGCCGCATCACCAACGAGCTGGAGACGGTGGGCCGGGCGTTCTTGAAGGAAGTGCTGGGCAGGCTGCCGCCCGACCACGTCAGAAAGCTGACGGAACTGCTGCAGGAGTTCTGGGACGCGGCTGAGGCGGTGCAGACGGCAGGGGAGTTCGGGCGGGAATCGAAGCAGCAGACTGGAGCGTGAGGGACGGTTGCAGGCAGGAGCAGCCCCTCTTCATGAGTTGAGCGGCCGCGCGAAAGCGTTGGTCCTGGCCGGCACAATGCTCGGCCTATTCTTTTCTGCCATGAATCAGACGGTCGTCAGCACCGCTTTGCCACGCGTTGTCGGCGAGCTGGGCGGCCTAAACGTCTATAGCTGGGTCCTCACCTCGACGATGCTCACCTCGACAACGGTGATCCTGCTCGCGGGCCGCCTCTCCGATATCTACGGGCGGAAGCCCTTCTACATGACGGGCATAGCGATATTCATGTTCAGCTCCATACTCTGCGGCGTCTCGCAAAACATCACCCAGCTCATCGTCTTCCGGGGCATCCAGGGGATCGGCGGCGGCATGATGATGGGCAACGCGTTCAGCATCATCGGCGATCTCTTTCCGCCTTCTGAGAGAGGGAAGTACCAGGGGCTCTTCGGAGCGGTTTTCGGGTTTGCGAGCGTCATCGGCCCCACGTTCGGCGGCTACCTTACCGATCACCTGACATGGCGGTCGGTCTTCTTCGTCAACGTGCCCTTCGGCCTCCTCGCGCTGGTTGTGCTCTGGATCGGGTTCCCCTGGCAGCGCGGCCTTGCCGGAGAACGCCGAATAGACTACCTGGGCAGCGGCGTCCTCGCGGCGGCGATCGTCCCGCTCCTTTTCGCGATGGTATGGGCGGGCGATGTCTACCCCTGGGCGTCGCCGCAGATCATCGGCTTGCTGGTGGCCTCCGCCGCGATGCTGGTGGCCTTCATCCGCGTGGAGCAGGCTGCCGACGAGCCGATCATGCCGCTCATGATGTTCCAGGACCGCATATTTGTCGTCGCCTCGGCGATCGCCCTTTTCACGGGCATGGGCATGTTCGGGGCGATGACATTCATGCCGTTGTTCATGCAGGGCGTGCTCGGCGATTCCGCCACCAACTCCGGCATGGTGATGATCCCCATGATGGTAGGCGTGGTCGCGGGGAGCTTTCTCTCCGGCCAGGCGGTGACGCGCCTGGGGCGCTACAAGATGCTCGTCATTCTGGCTGGCGTCGTACTTGTGGTCGGGATGTGGTTCATGTCACAGATGGGCGCCGGGACTCCTCATTCGGCAGCGGTGCGGAACATGATCATCATCGGGGCCGGGCTAGGGGTTTCGCTTCCCCTCATCAATCTGGCTGTCCAGAACTCGCTGCCGTACCGTTTCCTGGGCATTGCCACGTCCAGCGTCCTCTTCTTCCGCTCGATCGGCGGCACCGTCGGCATCGCCGTCTTTGGGACGCTGATGTCGACGCACGTGCACGACAACCTGAAGGGCGCGCTGCCTTCCGGCGTCCAGGACCGTGTCCCCGCCGACCTGCTGGCCCGGTTGGAAGACCCTCAGATCCTGCTCAGCCCTTCGGCACTGGAGAAGCTCGAGGCGGGGTTCGGCCTGCTCGGCAGCGACGGGTCGCGCCTCTTCCAGGAGACCATTTCATCCATGCGCGGCGTCCTCGGCGATGCCCTCGCCGAAGTGTTCTTCCTGGGGCTGATAGTAGCAATTGCCGCGTTCTTCGTGAGCCTGTTTCTGAAGGAGCTGCCGCTGAGGACCAGCGTCCATGACGAGGCCCCGCCGGAGCGCGCGCCCATTCCGGATAAGGGTACCTCAGACTCGTGGGCGGGCGAGCCTGGTGCGCTCGAGGCAGAGGCCGGGGGCGAGACCTGAGCAGGGCGGAGCCGGCCGCGCGGCCTTCAGAAGCGCGTCGGACTGTAGTATAATGCGTGTCGAGGGCCTGTAGCTCAGCGGCAGAGCGGCCGGCTCATAACCGGTTGGTCGCAGGTTCGAATCCTGCCGGGCCCACCATCCGTAATTCCAGAGCATGGTTCCCCTGCAGTCGCAGTCGTTTATCCCTCGGCTAAGGGAGAAGCTGAGCCGCCTTCAGCCGCGCCTGATCGCGCCGGAGGGACGTCCTCGCGCCGGCGTGCTGTTGCTGTTCTATGACGTCGACGGCGAGACCCGCCTTCTGTTCACCCGGCGGACGGTGCTGGTCGAGCACCACAAAGGGCAGATATGCTTTCCCGGCGGCTCGCGGGAGGAAGACGATCCCGATCTTCTCTACACAGCCCTCCGTGAGACGTTCGAGGAGGTGGGGGTGCGGCCGGAGCACGTCGAGCCGATCGGCCGGCTGCACGACATCGTCTCGTTCGGCAGCAATTTCGTCATCACCCCCTATGTTGGAGCCGTTCAGGCGCCGCTCCCCTATCCTTTCGTTCACGCCCAGCACGAGGTGGAGGAGATACTGGAGGTGCCGGTCGCCAGCTTACTGGACGAGGCGAACGTGATCCGGGAAACGCAGGAGGTCGACGGCGAGAAGGTGGAGGCGCTTTCTTACCGTTTCGGCGACCACGTTATCTGGGGCGCGACGGCGCGCATCCTCAGGCAGCTTCTGGAGCTGCTGCGGACTTCTGACTGACTCCGCTCGCCGGCGCCGTCGGCTCAGGGCGCGGCCTCCGCGCACACGCCTGTCTTGTTGACCAGGTTGCCGAAGACCAGGTTTGAAGATACCGAGGCCGTGGAATCTGGGCTGAGGCACACGGCCGACCCTCCGTTCTGGAGGATGCTGTTGGAGCGGATCTCCCCTTTCGCGCGGTTCACGAACGATACCGCTATCCCTGCGTTGCGCCGGATATCGTTGTCCCGCACCTTGATCTCAGCGCCCTGCGATAGGATGCCGCCGCCCAGGATGCTCCCCCAGCGGTACGTTTCTTTCACCGTGTTACCGCTCACGATGCCGGTGGCCCTGCGCGGGTAAGCGCCGGGAAGGCGGCCGAAGTGCAGGGGATCGGGGTAGGCGCGGTACTCTATGGCGTGTTCTTCGTTCTTCACAAAGGCGTTCTTATAGGCGTCGACCCTGGCGCCCCATACGAAGAGCCCAGTCAGGAGGTTCTCTGAGACGTCGTTTCGACGCAGCAGGCCGGTTGTTCCGGGGAAAAAGACGAGCCCCGTGCTCCGGTTTCCACGGACGACGTTGTCCTCCAATGTGACGTTGCTGCCGCCGACGTACGCCGGCAGGTCCCACAGGTAGCAGGACGGCGCGGCAAGCTGTCCGGCGGGCAGAAGTGCGCACGGCGGCTGACCGGCGAAGAAGCCGGGGCCAACGTTGTTCGTGATTTGGTTGCCTTTCACCATTAAAGGGCCGGTGTGGCCGACGACGGAGACCCCCACGCCGCCGTTCGAGAACACCTGATTGCCCGCGAGCGTGCCGCTTGAGCCATTGCGGACGAGAATACCGTCGTGGATGTTGCCGGCGATGATGGAGTCGGTGACAGTTGCCGCCGTCCCCGAGTCGAGGTGAAGGCCGATGCCGTTAAACCCGACAGCGACGTTCCTGAAGGCGACGTCCTGGGAGTTGGAAACGTAGACGCCCGCCGGTCCGCCGCCCGCGATGATCAGATTCTCGAAAGCGATGCCGCGGGTGTTCACGACGATGGCCACGTCAATCGAGCCGTCGGAGGCGAGGACGGCGCCCGCTCCGGCGCCGCGGATCGTCAGGCCCGGCTTCGACGAGTCGATCACAAGCCCCTTCCCGACGTGCCAGCCCGGTTCGAGGCAGATGACTTCTCCTGGCCGCGCCGACCGGACCGCATTCCCCACACTTGCCCCCGGCGCGAGTCTGACCGTGCACGGAAGCGTGATGCTCTCCGCCGTTTCCGTTTTCGATCCTACCGCCAGGGCAAGCGCGAAAAGGCTCACCACCAGCCCCGCAACTATGGATCGCATCCTCCCGGCCTTTCCAGCTACGCCAGCGTTCAATCAAGGGTGAAAGGTATTGCAGCGACACGCCTTCTGTCAAGGAGAAGGGGCGCACAAGCAAGAGTGCGAAACAGCGGATGAAGGGCGGGCCTACTGCTTTTCTTCGGCAACGCGTCGTAGCCGCTGGTAGGCCTCGCGGATGCGCCGCTCCCAGCCCTGCTCTCCCGGCTCGTAGTACCGGCGCCCCCTCAAACGCGGCGGCAAATGCTCCTGCTCCGCACGATGTCCCGGATAGTCGTGCGCGTACTTGTAGCCGCGGCCGTAGCCGAGTTCGCGCATCAGGCCGGTAACAGCGTTGCGCAGGTGCAGAGGGACGGGGTCGTTCCTGGTCTCGCGCGCGTCGGCGACGGCGCGCTGGTACGCCGTGAGGGCGCTGTTGCTCTTGGGCGCGGTCGCGAGGTAGATCGCGCACTCGGCCATCGGCAGGAAGCCCTCAGGCATGCCTACGAAGTGGACGGCCTGCTGGCAGGCGGTCGCGACCACCAGCGCCTGCGGGTCGGCGAGGCCCACGTCTTCGGCGGCGAGGATGACCATGCGGCGGACGATGTAGAGGGGGTCTTCGCCGGCGTCGATCATGCGGGCGAGCCAGTAGAGGGCGGCGTCGGGGTCGGAGCCGCGTAGCGACTTGATGAAGGCGGAGATCGTGTCGTAGTGTGCCTCGCCCGCCTTGTCGTAGAGGTAGGTGCGGTGTTGCAGCGCCTCCTCGATCATTGGCGGCGTGATCTGCTTGACGCCGCCTGCGCCCCGCGGCGCGGCCGCCACCGCCAGCTCGAGGGCGTTGAGGGCGATCCGGGCGTCGCCGCCGGTGCTGGCGGCGAGGGCGGCGACGGTCTCGTCGTCGACTTCGATCTTCTCGACTCCGAGGCCCCGCTCCTCATCCTCCAGAGCGCGTCGCAGGATCGTCTCTATCTGCTGAGGCGTAAGCAGGTTAAGCGTGAAGACGCGGGAGCGCGAGAGCAGGGGACCGATGACCTCAAACGACGGGTTTTCGGTGGTGGCGCCGATGAGAGTCACGGTCGCGTTCTCGACGTGGGGGAGGACGACGTCCTGCTGGGCCTTGTTAAAGCGGTGGATCTCGTCGATGAAGAGGATGGTGCGCCGGCCGTACATGCCACGGCGCTCGCGCGCCTCCTCCACGATGCGGCGCAGGTCGGCTACCCCTGCGGTGACAGCCGATATGGGCTCGAAGTGCGACTTCGTGAGGGCGGCGATAATGCGGGCGAGGGTGGTCTTGCCGCTTCCGGGCGGCCCCCAGAAGATCATCGATGGGACCTGATCGGCGTCGATGAGGCGCCGCAGCAGACGCCCCTCCCCGATAAGGTGCTCCTGCCCCACGAACTCCTCGAAGTTGCGAGGGCGCATGCGGGCGGCCAGCGGCGCCTCCCGTTCGATGCGGGCGCGTCCGCTCTCCTCGAACATCTCGCCGTTCGGCGGCCTCTTGCGCTGTTTCACGGGGTGTGCGTCACCTCACTTGTCCTGGTGGCGCATCATCGTTCCCTGTAGGTCACCTTTCGACCGGCAGGCGTCGCGGCGGGCCGAAGCAGGCGCCCGCCCGTCCGAAGGGCTCGAAAGCGCCCATTGCTGCTCCCGCAATTCCATTCTAGACCAGCGGCGCTGCAATCGCTATAGCGCCGCGGCGCCATCGGGCTTGACGAGAGAGGACAGCAACTCACCGGGTGCCAGCGTTGCGTAGGAACGAGAGGAGCGCCTCGTTCAAGGCGTCCGGCGCTTCCAGGCTGAGGACGTCTCCCGCATCGGGGACGATGAGCCTGTGGGCGCCCGGGATGTTGGCGGCGAGTATCTCAGCGATCAGGAGGAAGTCCGGCAGGTCGAGCGCGCCCGCCATCACGAGCGTGGGCGCCGCGATTTCGTGCAGGCGGTCGGAGGGCCGCCGCTCGGGCAGCGGGTATTCCGTCTCGTCGAGGTAGTCAGCGGCGCTGTAGCCTGTGACAATCCGGCGCAGAGAATCGAAACGCTCGGGGGAACGCCGGATGGGGGCGAACATCGGGTGCTCCAGCCAGTGCTTTTCAAACGCGGCCGGGCCCTCCCTACGGACCGCGTCTCGAAGGCGTTCGATATCCTCTTCGTACTCCGGCGAGTAGGCGTAGCCGGGCAGGCAGGAGGAGATGAGGGCAAGGGAAGCGGCCCGCCGCGGGTTATCGAGGGCGAAGGTGAGCGCTATACCCCCGCCCATGGAAAGACCCACCAGGTGGGCGCGCTCGATGCGCAAGTGATCGAGGAGATCGCGGAGGTCGAGCGCGTAATTCTCGAAGGTGTAGCCGGACTGCGGGGCGTCGCTGCGACCGTGTCCGCGCGCGTCGTAGCGGACGGCGCGGAAGCCGTTACGGGGGAGGAAGGCGAATTGCCCGTCCCACAGGTGTCTATTGGCGCTGTGTCCGTGAATGAGGACGACAGCCGGCCCGGAACCTTCTTCCTCGTAGTAGGTGTTGATCCCGTTGGTGGGCGCTTTCGGCACGGCGATTGAGCCTTCGCTGGTGTCCTTGAGGGATGATAGCAGAGCTCACGGCGACGCACGAGCCGGGGGCGGCCGCTGCCGCTGCCCGCAACATTGGCGCTGATCTTCCCACCCGCCCGGGGCGGGCAGCCCGCCTGCGGCGGGCAAGCCTGCCTCCGGCGGGCAAGCCCGCCCTCCCACAGGCGCTGCTTTTGAGTCCCGTCTAGCCTGGGGCTTCCGGAGTCCGGTTCTACGCCGGCTTTGGCCCCATCTCCTTCAGAAGACGCCACACGCGCTGGTCCGCCGTGCCGTACCGCCAGACCGACACGGAGCGCATACCGAGCCCGTTGGCGTGGGAAACGAAGTTCACCCACGCGTCGCCGTTCCTGGGCGAGCCCTCGCCTGCCGGCCATATCGGCAGACCGTACGGGCTGAGCACGGTTTTCGCGACGTCGAGGACGTATTCGGGAGTGACGCCGAAGGGGCCGGGCGGGAAGCCGTGCTGCTGGAACAGGCGCCAGTTCGCGGGCGAGTTGAACGTCTCCCAGTACGTCATCGGCGCGAGGCCGTTGCTGAAGGACGCGAACTCGGCGACAGGCGTCTTACACAGCATCCACGGGCGCGGGTCGACCGTAACGTAGAGCTTGGCGTCCGGCTTGAGACGCCGGAACTCATTCCCGAACGCCAGCGCTCCTTCGGGCGTGCCGCGCCAGTACAGATCGAACGGCTCGAGGTCGACGGTGATGCTGCGCGCGCCGGCATCGATCACCTCCGAGCACATCTGGGCCTCGCGCACGGGGTCGATCCCCTTGGCGACGTACCAGGCGTGAAAGGGCACCTTCCAGGCCTCGAAGTACACGGCCAGCCGGTTCACCTGCTCGGGGCCGTAGATGGCATGCGGCGAGCGGTCGTAGCGCGACATCCAGTCGGTGCCGTCGTGGGTCTTCATGAGTATGCCCAACGAGTTCTCGTGCAGCACAGGGGCGATATCTTCGGGCTTCCCGTCGGCGGGGAACTGCCATACCCAGGCCAGGTGGGGCAGCTCCGGAGGTGGAGGAGGGGGAGGCGACGGTTCGGGCGGTGGGGTGAGAGAGGGAGGCGGTGGAGTTGGAGAAGTGGGAGAAGTGCGAGAGAGGGGGGCCTTCGATCGAGGCGGCGGGTCTTTTTCCGGGGGCCGGTATCGACCGACGGCCAATGCAAAGGCTGTGATGGCGGCAGAGCCGAGGAAACGTCGTCTGTTGACTCGCTTTCTGAGCACCGGGTGCACCTCCTGAAGCTAATTGGCTTGAGGGCGATGCCCCGGCTATGCTTTTGCGGTCCTCCCTTCTGAAGCCGAACGCGGTTCCCACCACTCAACGAGCCCACCCCCACAAGGTCGCGTGCCATTGTAGGGAGGATTATGTTATAAATCTACCCCCTTTCGTTATGAATATGTAATTCGGCGCGCTTGGATGAAACGTGCGTCGAGCTGAGACCTAGCCGGGCGGACGATTGCCCGTCGCGCCTAGGTGGCGAGGTGGGCGATGGTGACGCCGTCGCCGCCCTCTTCGCGCGGGGCAGGCTCGTGCGAGCGCACCAGCGGGTGCAGCGATAACGCGTGTCGCACCGCCCGCGCCAGCGTCCCCGTCCCGCGGCCGTGGATGATCCGCACCCATGGCAGTCCGGCGCGGAACGCGTCGTCGAGGTACTTGTCCAGGTCGGGCAGGGCCTCATCGACGAGGCGGCCGCGCAGCTCGATCTCCGAGGCGACGGTCGCCGGGGGAGGCGGGACGGCCGTGCCGCCCAGCGTGGGGCCGTGCGCCTTCACCCGCTGCACCTTCTCCACCTTCTTCAGCGAGACGGTGCTGCGCAGGGCGCCCAGGCGTATCTTTACCTCGCCCTTGGCGTCGGGCGTCGAGAGCGCCTCGCCGAAGCGGCCGAGTCCGCGCACCCAGACGAGGTCACCGGGCTGTATCTCCTCCGGCGGGACGGTGTCGCCCCCACGTCGGCGTCGCTTGGGCGCCGGCGGCGGCTTCAACGTCTCGAGGCGCGCCTCGGCGGCGGCGACCTTCTCAGCGGCGGCCTCCGGCTTCGCACGCTCGATGCGGCGTCCGGCGTGGGCGATAAGCTGACGTATGCGGGCAAGCTCCTCCTCCGCCTGCGCGCGTGTAGCGGCGATGATCTGCTCGCGCTCGCGGTCGATGGCGTCGAGCTTCTCTTCCAGGCCGCTGCGTATCTCTTCCGCCTCCTTGCGAGCGAGCATCTCGGCGCGGCGGGCGTCGGCGGCCTCCGCTTTCTCGCGCTGGATGGCGGCGAGCAGACTCTCGGCGCGCGCCTGGTCGGGGTCGATGGACTCGCGGGCGCGTTCGATGATCCCGGCGGGCAGGCCGAGCCGCTCGGCGATGGCGAGGGCGTTGCTGCTGCCGGGCAGGCCGATGGAGATGCGATAGGTGGGGGCGAGCGTCTCCGCGTCGAACTCGACGCTGGCGTTCATGATCCCTTCCGTGCCGTGGGCGAACACCTTGAGCTCGCCGTGGTGCGTTGTGGCGATGGTGAGACACCCGATGCGAAGCAGGTGCTCGAGGAGCGCGCGGGCCAGGGCAGCGCCTTCGCCGGGATCCGTGCCGGCGCCCAGCTCGTCGAGGAGGACGAGGCTGTTGGGCCCGGCGTCCCGGAGGGCGGCGATGATGTTCGTCATGTGGCTGCTGAACGTCGAGAGTGACTGCTCGATGCTCTGCTCGTCGCCGATGTCAGCGTGGAGGGAAGCGAAGACGGGCATGCGGCTGCCGGCGTCGGCGGGAACGGGCAACCCCGCCTGCGCCATCGCCGTCAGCAGGCCGACGGTCTTGAGGGCGACGGTCTTGCCGCCGGTGTTGGGCCCGGTGATGAGCAACACGGAGTAGTTGCCGCCGACGCTCAGCGAAATGGGCACGACGTCACCCGCAAGCAGCGGGTGGCGCGCGTTCACGAGGTTAAGCAGCGACGGCGCTTCCGTGATCCAGGGCTGGCGCTCGCCTTCGTATGGAAGCTCGAACGCTCCCATGTCCTCGGCCAGGCGCGCCTTCGCGAGGGCCAGGTCGATCTCGGCCAGCGCCTCGATGCTGAGCTCGATGGCGTGGGCGTGCCGTCCGACGAGCGAGCTGAGGCGTCGCAGGATGCGCTCCACTTCGCGCTGCTCCTCGAGTTGTGTCTCGCGCCAGGTGTTGCCGAGCTCCACCACCGACAGCGGCTCCATGAAGACGGTGGCGCCGCTGGCGGAGACGTCGTGGACAATGCCCTGGAGGTGGCCGCGCATTTCCGCCTTCACCGGTATGACGTAGCGGCCGTCGCGCAGGGTGATGATTGGCTCCTGAATTACAGGGCGCATCTCCGCGGAGTTGATCAGCTCCTGGAGCCGGGCGTAGAGGCGGTCGTGGACGGTGCGGAGGTCGCGCCGGAGGACGGCGAGCATCGGGCTGGCGTTGTCGACCACTTCGGCGCGGGGGCTTATGCAGCGGTAGATGTCTGCGGCGACGTCGGCGAGGTCGGCGATGCGTCCCGCGGTTTCAGCGAGCAGCGGAAGGGGCTCCGAGAGACGGGTGAGCACGTCGCGGAGATCGTGGGCGGCCGAGAGGGTGGCGGCGACATCGAGGAGCTCCGTGGGCTCGAGGACGCCGCCGAGATTGGCCTTGTTCGCCGGAGGCCGTATGTCGTGGACGCCGCCCAGACCCCTGCGGGCGCTGATCTCGCGGAATCGGCGCGCTTCGGCGGTGAGGCGCTGCCTGCGGACGACCTCGCCGTGGTCGGCCGAGGGGCGCAGCGCGAGGGCGAGCTCGCGGCCGGCGGAGAAGGAGGTGTGGGCCGCAAGGCGGGCGAGTATTTTGTCGAATTCGAGGGTGGTGAGGGTCTTTTCGTCCATTGCGCCCCAATTGTAGCAGACGCGAGCAACTGGGGCTTGCCCGCGTGCAAAAGGGGGAGTGCAGAGGGGTTCTCCCCTCTGTCGGGGTTCAAGGGGTGTCCCCTTGGGTTCCATAAACGCCTGTGGGCGGGAGGGTCTGCCTGCCGGCAGGCAGGTGGGAAGACAAGCGCAAATGTTGAGGGCTGCGGCAGCGACTGCACGAACATCTGCGCTCCGACGCGAGGTGACCGAGGTCGGGGACGGCACGAGAACCGCCTAAGCGTAGGGCCGGATCAGGTGTAGCGGCGGACTTCGAAGCGGTAGAGGCGGCAGGGCTCGTCGGGGAAGATCCCCGCCTTCATCTTCGCTATCTCGATTTGCTGCTGCACCGTCTCCACCCCCTCGAGGTCGGGCAGCAAGAGGCCGCGACGCAGGCCGCTCTGCACGATCACGCCATAGCGCTTGCAGTCGAGGCATTCGGGGTCGTCCACCGGCTCGGGCGGCATTAGAATGTCGACGCTGTACGTCAGGTGGCACAGCTCGTCCTCGGAGATGGGCGGAAAGCGCGGGTCGCGGCTGGCGGCGGCCACGGCATTCTTCACGATCTCCATACAGACGTTCTCCTGCGTCGGCTCGATCGTGCCGATGCAGCCGCGGAGATCGCCGTGCTTCTTTATCGACACGAAGGCGCCCGCCCGGCCTTCCATGCCGGGGGACAGCTCCGGCATCAACACTTTGGCTGTTCGCACGTACTGCTCGACCGTCTGCTTGGCGAGGAGGACGAGCGGATGCATGCCGGCGTCGGGCAGTGTGGGCTCCTGCTTCATCTCCGTGGCCTCGCGCTCAGGCTTCCGACTGAGGACGTCTATGGCGGCCACGAGGTAGCCCACGCCGAACGGCCCTTCGTATGAGAGGACGCGCGGCCGGACGCGCAGCCGGTCGAGGGCGCCCATGAGCATCGCGGTCTGCGGCACGGCGTCCTCGGCGGCGCGACGGCGGAAGTCGAGCTGCGCCTCCAGGACCCAGCTCACGTCCCAATCGGCGATGACCTGCTGGTACTTCTCGTCGAACTCGCGTCCCGCGGGGTTGTAGCCGCCGGGCGCGCCGGGACTGAGGGCGTGCGAGAGGTCGGCGCTGCAAACGATGGCGGCCCGCCTGCCGAGGCGCTCAAGCGCGCGCCCGATGGCCTGCCCCACAAGGTAGTGGCGCTGCGGCGAGAGGTATGCGGGCGTCATGGGGACGAGCCTCGCGCCTGCAATGCCGGGCCGGAGGTAGTACAGGGGGACGGTGCATCCCCAATCGAGGCCGGCCACGAGGCCGTCGTCCCACTCGTCTATCGTCATCAACGGCAGGCCGGCGCGCTCCGCCTCCTCGCGGATCAGCTTCACCGCCTCGAGATCGTTCTGATAGTGGAAGCGCACGTCGGGGGCGTCCCAGCGGGCGAGGGTGCCCTGGGCCAACGGAGCGGTGAGGATGCCGATGTCTTGTGGGTCGGCGGGCCCATGAGGCGAAAAAAGGACGACCGTCTCCGGCCCGAACGACGCCATCTCGGCGGCGACCTGCCCCAGGGCATCGATAGTCCGCTGGGTCTCGCGCTCGCGCCCGCGGCCGACCTCGTGGACGAGGATCGGTGGGTGGGGAGCGATGCAGGCGTAGACGATTCCGGCCATGAGTCCGTCCGCTGGCTAACTACCTGCCGATACGGGAAGCCGCCGCTGATAGCTGGCAGTGCGGATGTTCAGATCGGCGCCGCAGCGGGCGCAGCGGCCGTCGCTGCTGAGGGCGCGCAGGGCAATGCGATAACCGGCGCGGCTGATTACGTCGGCCCCGCAACCGGGACATCGCGTGTTCTCGTCGGGATGGCCGAAGACGTTGCCCGGATAGACGTACAGCAGCCCCTCGTTGCGCCCGATGGCCATGGCCTTCTCCAGGGTACTCACCGGCGTCGGCGGCAGGTGGCGCAGCTCGTGATGGGGCTGGAAGGCGGTGACGTGCCAGGGCGTTTCCGGCCCCAGCTCGTCTCGGATCCAGCGGGCGGCGGCAGTCAACTGCTCATCGTCGTCGTTCATCGTGGGGATAACGTTGGTCACCACCTCGACGTGCATGTCCCAGTGCCGCTTGGCGTACACGGCCGATTCCAGCACCTCGCGCCAGCGGGGCACTTTCGCAAGCTGGCGGTAGAACGTGTCGCTGAAACCTTTCAGGTCGACGCGGTAGGCGTCGAGGTAGGGCCCGATGAGGTCGAGCGCTTCGATGGTGCTGAAGCCGTTGGTGACGAAGACGGTGTAGAGTCCGGCGGACTTGGCGAGGCGGGCGCAATCGAGGGCGTACTCGAGCCAGATGCCGGGCTCGTTGTAAGTGAAGGCCATGCCTTCGCTGCCCAGCCGTTTGGCGAGGGCGACGGCGTCGTCCGGCATGAGGTCGTGGGACTGGCTCAACGCTTCTTCGGGGGTCGCGAACGATATCTGCCAGTTCTGGCAGTGCTTGCAGTGGAAGTTGCAGCCCCACGAGCCGAGAGAGAGGCAGGCGGAGCCGGGGAAGAAGTGAAAGAGCGGCTTCTTCTCGACCGGGTCGTTGTTGACGGAGCCGACGCCGGGGTAATTGTAGAGGCGGATGCGGCCGGCGACGGCCTGGCGCATCTTGCAGACGCCGAATGAGCCGTCGGGGATGGTGCAGCGGCGGCGGCAGACGTTACAGCGGACGCGGCCGTCGGGCAGTGTTTCGTAGAGGAGCGCTTCGCGCGCCGGTGCGGGTCTCTCGCGCATAGTTAACCTAATTATAGCATTTCGAAACGCGCGTGGGGAAAAAGAAAAGCCTCTATCGAAGAATCTTGTACGATGATTAGCGCTTCCGGCAGTTGTTCAGCGGAGGGCGGACTTAAGGGCGGCGATGAGCGCCCCGTCGTCGCGAGGGTCGACGGTGCGCGGATCGAGCAGCAGCCTGTCGCGCTCGATGCGAGCCACCACCGGCGGCTCGCTGAGGCGCAGCCGGCGGGCGATCGCGTCGAGGTCGAGTCCGTCTGCTGGGATGGCCAGGAGCGCGGTCGGGAGGCTCTCCTCGGGGAGGCTGCCGCCACCGATCATCGAGCGTCCCGACGCGACCACTGCCGGTTCCCCGACCTCGTCGGCCCAGCGCCGCGCTCGCTCCT
Organism: Dehalococcoidia bacterium; assembly: GCA_030018455.1. Lineage (NCBI taxonomy): Bacteria > Bacillati > Chloroflexota > Dehalococcoidia > Dehalococcoidia bacterium. The sequence continues at coordinate 234,055 of JASEFU010000001.1, read as the reverse complement.
CGATATCGGCCAGCGGCATGGCGATCATCCGCCAGACGGGGACCTTCCGAAGCGCCTCGCCCTTGACATAATGCAGGAGCGTCGCCTGGAGGGCGGCCAGCGCCGCTTTGTCGAGGCGGAGCGCCCGCGCCAGGGGGTGGCGCTTCAGGGCGGAGACGAGATCGCCGCGCCCGGCGATCACGCCCGCCTGCGGCCCGCCGAGCAGCTTGTCGCCGGAGAAGAAAACGAGGTCGGCCCCCGAAATGAGGCTTTCCTGCGGCGTCGGCTCCTTGCCCAGGCCGAACTGCGTCGTGTCGAGCAGGCATCCGCTGCCCAGATCGTCGAGCAGCAGCAACCGCCGCTCGCGCGCCAGGCGCACCAGCTCCTCGAGCGAAGGGGACGCGGCAAAACCTACGATGCGGAAGTTGCTCGTGTGGACGCGGAGCACCGCCGCCGTGTCGCTGTTGACGGCACTCTCGTAGTCGGAAAGATAAGTGCGATTCGTCGTGCCGACCTCGACGAGGACGGCGCCGCTTTCGGCCATGATCTCTGGTATGCGGAAGCCGCCGCCGATCTCGACGAGCTGGCCGCGGGAGATGATGACCTCGCGTCCGGAGGCGAGACCGGAGAGGCCGAGGAGCACGGCGCCGGCGTTATTGTTCACCGCCAGCGCCGCTTCGGCGCCGGTGAGGCGGCAGAGCAGCGCTTCGACATGCGCGGTGCGCGAGCCCCGCTCGCCCGCTTCCAGCTCGAACTCAAGGGTGCTGTAGCCGCGCGAGACCGCATTCATCGCTGCGACCGCTTCGTCGGAAAGTGGAGCGCGGCCGAGGTTGGTGTGCAACACGATTCCGGTAGCGTTGATCACGGGCCGGAGGGTAACGGCGACGGTTGCACGCGCCCGTTCGGCGACGGCGGCGACGAGGGAATCGAATGGGGCGGGGGTCTCGCCGGCGGCGATGGCGCGCCTCGCCGCTTCTATCGCTTCGCGGGCGGCGTCGGTGACCGTGGCGGCGCCGAACTCGGAAACGAGCGCCTTGAGCCGCTCATCGCCGAGCAGCCGGTCGACGCTGGGCAGCGCTCTATAGGGATTCGCCATCTCCTGGCTCCTGAAGCGTACCGGCGAGCGCCTTTTGCGCCCGCGGCCGCTACGCGTTGTCTTCCAGGACGCGCCCTGAAGGACGCAGCGTCACGCCGATGCGGCAGGTGCGGCAGGCCGCAGGGCCCGTCGAGCCAACCCGTCCGGCCCTGCAATTCTAGCACATGGCGACGATGAAGGACGTTGATCCTTTTTTCACTAATCCTGTAACATCTGACCATACCACCCTGGAGGTTCGCCATGAATTTGCGCATCCCCGGCCCTACTACCTGTGCGAAGGAAGCCCTCGAGGCTATGTCGCGCCAGATGATCAACCACCGCGGACCCGAGTTCGCGGACATCCTCCGGCGGGTGACCTCCGGAGTGCAGCAGGTCTTCCAGACGAAGAACGACGTTTTCATCCTCACAACCTCCGGCACCGGAGGCATGGAGGCAGCGGTCATCAACGCCCTCTCCCCCGGCGACAGCGTGCTGTGCGTCTCCATCGGCGCTTTCGGCGACCGCTTCGCCCAGATCTGCGAAACGTACGGGGCGAAGGTGACGAAGCTCGACTTCGAGTGGGGCAAGGCAGCCGACCCCGCCGCCGTCGATAAGGCTCTCGCGGGCGGCTCCTACAAAGCAATGCTCGTCACCCACAACGAGACCTCGACCGGCGTAACCAATCCGCTCAAGGAGCTGGCGGCGGTCGCGCGCAAGCACAACGCCCTCACCATCGTCGACGCCGTGAGCAGCCTCAGCGCCATTCCCTGCCCCGTCGACGAGTGGGACCTCGATATCGTGGTCACCGGTTCGCAGAAGGGTTGGATGGTGCCGCCGGCGCTGGCCATGATCTCGCTGAATGAGCGCGGGTGGAAGGCGTACGAAGAGGCGAAGATGCCCCGCTTCTACCTCGACCTGGGCAAGGCGAAGAGCTACCTCGAGCGAGGGCAAACGCCGTGGACGCCGGCCGTCTCCGTCTTCTTCGCGATGGACGTTGCGCTGGAAATGATGCTCCGCGAGGGGCTGGAGAACATCTTCGCCCGGCACGCCCGCATCGGCGCGCTGACGCGCAAGTTGGTCAAGGAGCTGGGGCTGGAGCTGCTGGCGGATGAGAGCGTCGCCTCCGACACGGTGACGGCGGTAAAGGTGCCGGAAGGCGTCGACGGCCGCGAGCTGAACCGCATCATGCGGGAAGACTACGACACGGTGCTGGCGGGAGGCCAGGCGGCGCTCCAGGGCAAGATATTCCGCATCGGACACCTGGGCGCCGTGACGGAAGACGACATTGTGGCCTGTGTGGACGCTCTGAAAAAGGCGCTGCCGCGCGTCGGTTTCGCGCCCGCCGCCGCCGCGCCTTAGGGCGAAGACCGCCAGCAATTTGAGGAGACCGGCAGTGAAGCGCAAAGTCCTGGTCACAGATCCAATAGCGCAGGACGGCATCGACGCCCTGACGCCGCATGTCGAAGTCGATGTCAAGCTGGGGATACCGCCCGACGAGCTGATCGGCGTTATCGGCGAGTACGATGCCCTGATCGTGCGCAGCGAGACGAAGGTCACCGCCGACGTCATCGAGGCGGGAAAGCGGCTGCAGGTGATCGGACGGGCGGGCGCCGGAGTCGACAACATCGACCTCGATGCGGCCACACGACGCGGGATCATTGTGGTGAACGCGCCGTTGGGCAATAGCATCTCGGCCGCCGAACATGCCATCGCGCTGATGCTGGCTTTGTCGCGCCACATCCCGCAGGCAAACGCCACCCTGAAAGCGGGCAAGTGGGACCGGCGCAGCTTCATGGGCGTGGAGGTGCGAGGGAAAACGCTGGGCGTCATCGGCCTCGGGCAGATCGGGTCGGAGGTGGCCCGGCGCGCCCGCGGACTGGAGATGCGCGTCATCGCCTGCGACCCGTTTGTCTCCGAGGAGATGGCGCAGGTGCTGAAGGTAGAGATGGTGCCGCTGGAGCAGCTCCTCCGCGAATCCGATTACGTATCGATACACACAGGTCTCACGCCCCAGACGAAAGGGATGATCGGCGAAAAGGAGCTGCGCATGATGAAGCCGCGGGCGCGGCTGATCAACGCGGCGCGCGGCGGCATCGTCGACGAGCAGGCGCTGTTCCAGGCGGTCGAAGAAGGCTGGATAGCGGGCGCGGCTGTAGACGTGTTCAGCAAGGAGCCTGCTGAAGACAACATACTGCTCAAGAGCGATCGCATAATCGTCACGCCGCATCTCGGCGCGTCGACGGCGGAAGCGCAGGAGCGCGTGGCGCTGGACGTGGCGCGCCAGATACTCGCTATCTTCAGCGGCGAGTCGCCGACGCACGCGGTCAACGCTCCGCTCGTGCCGCCGGAGACGATGGCGATCATCGGCCCGTATGTCGAGGTTGCCGTCAAGGTGGCTTCCCTGGCAACGCAACTGAGCGAGGGGCAGCTCGCCGGCCTGGACGTCGAGTACCTGGGCGACATCGCCGACCACGACGTCACGCCGCTCAAGGCCGCCGTCATCAAGGGCCTGCTGGAGCCGATAAGCGAAGAGAACGTAACAATAGTCAACGCGAACATGATCGCCGAGCACCGCGGCCTCAGGATCAACGAGCGAAAGGGCTCGTACGAAGGGATTTACACGAACCTGCTGCGGGTGCAGGCGAGGACTAGCGCGGGCGAGACGCTTGTGGGCGGCACGATGGGGCACGACGGACCGCACATCGTGCAGATAAACGAGTTCTGGGTCGACGTGTCCCCCGGCGACGGCCACCTGCTGATCTGCGAGAACGTCGACAGGCCGGGAATGATCGGCGCGATCGGCATGATCCTGGGTCAGCACAAGATCAACATCAACTCCATGCGCGTGTCGGCCAACAAGCTGGGGCGGGCGCTGATGGTGCTCGGGCTCGATCAGGCTGCGAGCGACGACGTGCTTCAGGAGATATCGGGCGTGCCGGACATCTTTGCGGTGCGCCAGGCGAGAATCTAGCCGGCCGCGCAATCGACCTGCTAGAAGAGCGGGTTCAGGACCAAGCCGGCCGGTATCTTGGGGTAGAAGTAGGTCGTCTTCTGGGGCATCCGCTCGCCGGCGTCAGCGATCTCGATCACCTTCTCCGGTGGCACGGCGCTGAGAAGGAAGGCAAGCCCGTACCCTCCTGATTCCACGAGGCGCAGCGCCTCTGCGCCGTTATGCGTGAACTCCACCGACTGCTCCGATGCCGCCCGCTCCTCGTCAATGCCCAGCAACCGTTTGAGCACCAGCTCGCGAAGGACGGCGGCATCGAGCGAGCGCCACAGGCGGGGCGTCTCCGACGGCATGAGCCGCGCGGCGCTGTTGGTGTCGATGACGGCGATGACGCGGCGTTCGGCCGTTGCGACGCCGAAAGAGATCTCCTCCCGATCCGTTTTCGCAAGCGCGGCGCGCATTTCGTCCCAGTCGCCGACGTCACGTAGCCGGAACGTTTCTGCCAAACGGTCAAGGAAGCGCGGTGGTGGCGGTGTGCGCAGGAGGCGGTGCGACGGCAGCACGACGAGGCCGGGGTCGTCGAGGGCGACGACGGCCATGAGGACGAAGTTCTCGGGCTCGTCGCCGCTCCAGCGCGATGACTGCTCGCGCCGCTCCTCACGATAAGCGAGGGCCGTCTCATAGCGGTGGTGGCCGTCGATGACGTAGACGCTCGCATCCCGGAAAGCCTCCGTGATCAATCCGATGGCGGACGCGTCCTGCCGCACGTGGAGATGGTGTCGCTGGCCGGCCGCGTCCTCTGTCTCGATCGTCGGCCGTTCGAGGGCGCCGAAGACCTCCCGCAGGCGGGCGGAATCGCGGTGAAGAGCAAGGATGGGGCTTACGTTCACGCGGGCGGCGCGCAACAGCCGCAGCCGGTCTTCCTTGGGGCCGCCGAGCGTGCGTTCGTGGGGGAGGACCTTCCCCTCGCTCCACTGATGGAGGCGGACGCGGGCGAAGAGGGCGCGCCGAGTTAGGGGGTGGCCCTCGTGCTCGAAGTCCTGCTCGTAGAGGTAGAAGGCAGGAGAAGGCTCCTGCAGCAGCACGCCTCGGGAGAGCCAGTCGCTGAGGGTGGCGGCGGCGCGGGTGTAGCGGTTGTCGGAAGGGGAGTCGGAAGGGGACGTTTCGCCGAGTTCGAGGCGGACGGCGTTGAACGGGCTGCGCTCGTAGAGCAGGCGCTGCTCCTGCGGCGAGATCACGTCGAACGGCGGGCACAGCACGTCGGCGAGCTGGGACACGAGGTGGTGGTTAAAGCGAAGGCCACGAAAGGGCCGGACGTCGGTCAAGCTGGGACTCCTCGACGCGTCTGGGCAGCGCCTGGGTTTGACCGGCAAGGAGGCTCGTCCTTAGAATAGCGCCGGTTTTCACCTAGCATAGCGTTGGAGCGGTTGATGGTCTACTGCGCGTTTTGCGACATCATCGAGAAGAGGGCTGCGGGGGAGATCATCTACGAGGACGATGATGTCGTAGTGTTCCGGAACGTGCTCCGGTGGGTGCCGGTGATGTTGCTGGTTGTTCCGAGGCGGCACATGAGCCAGGAAGAGTTGTGGCAAGACCTCGGAAGGGTAGGCGAGGTAGCGGTGATGATGGGCAAGCAGCACTGCCCCGGCGGCTTCCGTTTGCTGTCGAACTTTGGGCGGGACGCGATGCAGAGCCAGTTCCATGGGCACGTGCACGTGCTCGGCGGGACGTGGCTGGGCGAGTATGCATAGGCGGCGGGACAATGGGCGCGCAACATATGGAAGGTTACGCATAGAGGCAGGGCGAGAGTAGAATACGGGCCCCCGGTTGTGGTGGATGCGGGGGCGCGACAAGGCGCTGCTAGGTCAGGGGCTGTTGGAGCGCTGCTCTCTGCGCGTTGAGGAGCTCGCGGATGCCCTTCGCGGCGAGGGCGAGCAACTCCTCCATCGCCGCCTTCGAGAACGAGGCCGATTCCCCTGAGGCCTGCACCTCAACAAACTCCCCGGAACCCGTCATGGCCACGTTGAAGTCGACCTCTGCGCGGGAGTCTTCTTCGTAGGTGAGGTCGAGCAGGGGCACGCCGTCGACGATGCCGAGACTGACGGCGGCGATGGCATCCTTGAGCGGCATCGCTGGCAGCGCGCCGGAATCGACCTGCCTCTGGAAAGCCTGCTTGAGAGCAACGTATGCCCCGGTTATGGCCGCCGTGCGTGTGCCGCCGTCGGCGCGAATGACGTCGCAATCAACGATGAACGATTGCTCGCCCAAGAGGTCGAGGTCGGTGACGGCGCGCAGGGCGCGGCCGATGAGGCGCTGTATCTCCTGGGTGCGGCCGCTGGGGCGCCCCGCCATCGCCTCACGCGGAGTGCGCGTGGGGGTAGAGCGCGGGAGCATGCCGTATTCAGCGGTGACCCATCCGCTGCCGGCACCCCGAAGGAACGGGGGAACGCGCTCGCCGGAAGTGGCGGTACAGAGGACGGTCGTGCCGCCCATTTCGATGAGGGCGGAGCCCTCCGCATATTCGAGGAAGCCGGGAGTAATGCGGACTACGCGAAGTTCGTCGGGGCGGCGGCCGTCGAGGCGGGTCAAGGCAGCTCCTTGCTGACGCAATATGCAGGAAGTATAGCATCGGCGAGTGAGCTTGGAAAGCGAACGCTGGCTAACGCAAGACCTCCTCCGGAAGCGGGCGTTCGGTAGCTATCCAGAGGCGTTCGCCGTCGGTGGAGAAATCGATCTGCCCCTGCTCGTCCGTGCGAAGGACGAGCGTGTCCTGCAGCCGGCCGAGCGTGGCTGCTGAGGGGTGGCCGAAGATGTTGTCGTCGCCGACGGAAATGGCGGCGATGGCGGGGCGCACAGCGTCGAGGAAGGAGCGGCTGGTGGAATACGCGGAGCCGTGGTGAGAGACCTTGAGGACGGCGGCCCGCAGGTCTGCCCCGCTTTCGATGAGAGCGTTTTCGGCGGCGTTTGCGGCGTCGCCCGTGAAGAGGAAGCTTGCCTTCCGCCACGTGAGCTTGAGGACAAGCGAGGCGTCGTTGGACTCCGGCCCGCTTCCGGAGAAGCCGGGCGGAGGGCCAAGCACCTCGAGACGGGCGCCATCGCCCAGGTCGATCCAGTGCCCGGCGGCCGCGACATGGACAGGCGCGCCCTCTTCGTCGAGCGCCTCTCGCCAGGCCTCGAAGGCGTCGCTGTCCGACTGCTGAGCGCCGGTCAGCACCTGCTCGACATCGTAGCGCTCAAGGGCGCTCACGAGGCCGGTGAGGTGGTCGCTGTCGGGATGCGTGAGGACGACCATGTCGAGCTCGCGGTCCCAGAAGGGAAGCTCGTCGCCCAGCGCCTCCGTAAGCAGACGTCCGCTGGGGCCGCCGTCGATGAGTAGATTGTGACCGGCCGGTGTGCGTATGAGGATGGCGTCGCCCTGGCCGACGTCGAAGATTGTGATCTCGAGGCGCGGCGCGGGTTGCAAGATGAGCGCGGCCCAGACGAGGACGTTGGCGACAGCGAGGCCGGCGATAACCCAGACGGCGGGCAGGCGCCGGAGGGGCCGGTTTACGGCATCGGAGAGGCGCGCGAAGAACGCCGCGAGCGGTTCGAGCAGTTGCGGTGACGGCCTGTAGCGGCTGAAGGAGAGCGCGGCGGCGAAGAGCAACGAATAAGCTGCCGCGGCGTGGACGGCGGTGAAGCCCTTCCATTCGATAGAGGCAAACGGGAGGCCGGCGAGCAGGCGCACCACCTCCGTCATGTACTTAAGGACTGCCCACGCGGGCCAGGCCAGGATGTCGGCTACGGCGCCGGAAAGAAGGGCGACAAGCGCGACAGCAGTCGACGAGAGCAGGATGAGGGGAAATACAGGGACAACAAGCAGGTTGGCGGGAAGCGCTATCAAGGATACGCGGTGGAAGTGCAGGGCGATCAGCGGCAGGGTGGCGGCGATGGCGGCGGCGGTGACGGCGGCGGTCTCGACGAGCATGCCCGAAAGGCCCGACGGGTGCGTCGGCATCGCCCCGAGCCGCACCAGAAAATCGGCCGTTTGCCGGTAGAGGAGCGGCCCAAGGGTGATCAGGCCGGCAGCGGCAGCGAAGCTGAGCTGGAACGAGACGTCGTGGACGACGGAGGGATCGAGGCCCGTCATGAGTGCGGCGGCGAAGAGAAGAGAGATGACGCCGCTGCTCTGACGTCCGGTGATGTTCGCCAGAAGGTAGAGTCCGCCCATTATCGCCGCGCGCACAAGGCTGGGCGAGGCTCCCGTGAGCACAACGTAGCCGGCGATGACCGCGAGCGCGAGCAGCGCAGCCCTGTAGCGTCCGATGAGCCAGGCGAAGGCGCCGATGACGAGGGCGGAGATGACGGTGACGTTGTAGCCGGAGAGGGCGATGATGTGTGAGGTACTGGTGGCGTTGAGGGCATCAGTGAGGTTCTGGGGGAGGACGGAGCGTTCGCCGAGGAGGATGCCCTGCGCCAGGGCAGCCTGAGGCTCGGGGAGCGCCTTCGCGAGCGCCGAAGAGAGACTGCGGCGCAAAGAGTGTACGCTCGACATGAAAACGTTGCCCTCTCCCGACCGCAGGAGATCGGTCTGGGGGAAGTCGATGACGGAGACGATGCCTTGCCGGGCGAGGTAATCGCGGTAGCCGAAATCGAGCTCGGGGGGCGTTTCCAGCGCGCCCCTGACCTCGATGAGGTCGCCGTAGCGGTAACGCGGGAAGAGGCCCTGTCGCATGAGGACGCCGCCTTCGGTGGGGCGCCATTCGCCGTTTTCGAGCACCTCTTTCGTTTCGAGGCGGACACGCAGCGACCGCTCACGCTCGTCCGGTTCGTCGGTGACGACGGCGCGGAAGGTGACGTTTGCGCGGGTGTCGTTGAAGAGGGCGATGCCGCCGGGCTGCTCAGGTGGCTCGTCTGTCTGATAGCGAAGGACGCCGCCGGAGAAGGAAGCGACGCAGGCAAGCGCAAGGAGGGCAAGCGACGCCTTTCGTCGCAAGAGGGGCAGGACGGCGAGGAGGACGCCAGCGGCGACGGCGGGCCACGGCGGCTCCCGTCCCAGTGCGGCGACGACGATTCCCAGGGCCCAGGCGGCAGCGAGGTAGGCAAGGGTCACGGCCCGACGGTCACCAGGTCTTTGATCTTGTCGTAGGTGGAGCGCGGGATGAGTTCGCGCGTTATGAGGTCGTCGACCGTCTGGAAGGGGCCGTTGGCCTCGCGCGAATCGACGATGCGCTGGGAGTAGACCTCGCCGATGCCGGGGAGGGTGTCGAGAAGCCGGGCATCGGCGGAGTTGATGTCAATCTTTCCGGCATCGGCGTTGGTAGCGGGAAGTCCGTCCGTCGCTCCGATGGCAGGAACGATGAGTTGTTCCTCGTCGTGGAGGCGTTTCGCGAGGTTCAGGGTGAGAAGGTCGGCGTCCTCGGCAGGGCCGCCGGCGGCCTCAAGGGCGTCGGCGACGCGGGCGTCGGCCGCGAGCGAGTAGATGCCGGGGTGCCGGACGGCGCCCGCGACGTGCACGACGATCTCGCCGTCGACGATCTGGTCGAGGCGCAGTTCGAGGGGCGGCGGGTCGTGTCGGTAGCGCGACAGAAGCAGGACGAGGGCGAGCGCGAGGAGGGCGGCAAACGCGATGATTAGAAGCCCGCGGTTACGGTCGAGCCAGACGTTCACGGGATTTCCGTTCCCAGGGCGCTCTCGAGCGCCAGCAGGAGGCAAAGACGACGAGAGCGGGATCAAGGGCGAGGCTAGTATCTGCCGGCCTTGTTGTCAAGGGCGGTCGCTGCGGGTCGGTGACTGCGGTGGTTTCGGCGGAAGGGACGCGCGGGCTTCCGGCCGGTAGCGGGGGTGGTGTGGTGAGGGGAATGCAGGCGTCGTGCGTGGTGGCGCCGCGAGCGCCGAAGGCGCTCAAGGCTGTCGCCCTGGGCGACAGCCTGCCCGCTTCGCGGGCGCGGCGCCACCGCGCACCACGGCTGCTCTGCGCCTCGCGCCTCACGTTGCGCCCGGACCCTGCCCTCGATAGCATCTGAACGTGGAAGGATACATCGTCAAAGATCGCTATGCTATACTTTTTTCGACTTGTCGAAAGGGTTTGCCCGTGCGAGGAAGAGACCTCATCTCGATAGCCGACCTCACGCCGGAGGAAGTGAAACGCGTCATCGATACGGCGATTTACATGAAGCAGCGCGGCTATCGCCAGCTGCTTGCCGGGCAGACGCTGGCCCTCCTCTTCGAAAAGGCCTCGCTGCGCACCCACGTCAGCTTCAACGTCGCCATGCAGCAACTGGGCGGGCAGACCGTCTACCTCGGGCAAAGCGAGGTCGGGCTTGGCACACGGGAGCCGGTGGCAGACGTGGCGCGAGTGCTCAGCCGCTACGTTGACGCCATCGCCGCCCGTACCTACACGCAACAGACCATCGTCGACCTCGCCACGTATGCTAGCGTGCCGGTGATCAACGCCCTCTCGGATGAGGAGCATCCCTGTCAGGCCCTCGCCGACCTGCTGACGATCTACGAAAGCAAGGGCGACTTCAGAGGCCTCACCCTCGCCTTCATCGGCGACGGCAACAACGTGGCATCGTCCCTTGCCCAGGCATCGGCGATGATGGGAATGAATTTCATCATGGCCTCGCCCGAGGGCTACGAGCTGCCGGAGCATGTTTTGCGACAGGCCCAGCGCTGGGCCGGCCGCAACGGAGCGAGCGTCGAGATAGTGCGGCGCCCATCGGAGGCCGTGCGCAAGGCTGACGTCGTCTACACGGACGTATGGATCAGCATGGGGCAAGAGGACAGCTATCAGGCGCGAATGCAGGCGTTCGCGGACTATCAGGTCAACCGGGAACTCCTGGCGCACGCGCCCGCCGAGGCGATAGTGATGCACGACCTGCCCGCCCATCGCGGCGAAGAAATAGTGGACGAGGTCATCGAGGGAGAGCAGTCCGTTGTGTTTCATCAGGCGGAAAACCGCCTCCATGCGCAGCGGGCGCTTCTCGCGCTTCTGCTCGCCGACGAATACGGGCCGGTTGCTGGAACAGACAAAGCTTCTGAGTGAGGCTCCGTTTGGAAGAACTGCTTGACTCAATCGGGGAAAACCTGGGACGGCTCGACGCGAGGAGCGTCATCGACATCCTCCTGATAGCCGCGTTCATCTTCTGGGTGCTCCTGCTGCTGCGCGGCACCACCGCGATGGCTGTCCTCCGCGGCAGTGCGATCGTTCTCATTGGCGCCTTTGTCATCGGGCGCGCCCTCGATCTGCGTGTTCTCAACTTCCTGCTCCGCAACTCGCTCGTCGGGCTGGCAATCGCTGTCCCCATCGTCTTTCAGCCCGAGCTGCGACGCGCCCTGGAGCGGCTCGGCCGTGCAGGCAGGCGCGCCTGGATAGGCCGGCCCAGCTACGAGGCGGTTATCGACGCCCTTACCCAGGCCGCCGGCAATCTCGCCGAACGGCGACACGGCGCTCTGTTGGTCCTCGAGCGCGAGACGGGTCTTCAGGACTACATTGATACCGGCGTCCGCGTTGATGCGGCTCCTTCAGCGGAGCTCCTCGAGGGCATTTTCTATCCCAACTCTCCCCTTCATGACGGCGCCGTGATCCTGCGCGAAAACCGCGTCATCGCCGCCGCCTGCACACTCCCCCTGGCGGAGGACGCGCGCCACGGGCAAATGGGCACCCGGCATCGCGCGGCGCTCGGGATCACCGAGCGGACGGACGCCATTTCCGTGGTCGTCTCGGAAGAGACGGGACAGATCTGCCTCGCGTCCGACGGCCGTATGCTCCACCGTCTGGACGAAGGAAGGCTCAGGGCGAGCCTGATCAGTATACTGGGATTGACACCGAAGAATCGGTAAGTGAAGTCAGGCGCCGCCGCCGGCGGTTTCGACGCGACGACGCGGCGCCAGAACAGAAGTTAGAGGCGGATACAGTGCGCATCCTCGGCAATCTCCTGAGCGTTCTCCGCGAAGGGGCATCGGTAATCGCCGGCAACGTGACGCTGGGGCTCCTGTCTTTGGCCCTCGCCGTGACCATCTGGTTCTTCGTCATCGATGTCGAAAGCGAGTCGCGCACCGACTACTTCCCCAGCCCGATCTCCGTCCAAACTGTCAACGTCCCCGAGGGACTGGCGGTGTCCAAGATATCTGACCCATCGAACGTCAGCGTCAGGATCACAGCCGACAAGGACGTCTGGGACAAGCTTTCGGTCGATGATTTCGAAGCAGTGGCCGATCTCTCCGGCATAAAGCAAAGGGAGGCGAGTGTGCCCGTCCGCGTCAACGTGAAACGCGGCAACGTCAAGATAGAGACCATCGAGCCCGCCCGCGTGACCGTTAACCTCGAGCCTATCATGACGAGCACTGTCCCCGTAAAGGTCAAGCCGGTCGGCGCCACACCCCTGGGCTACGCTCTCGCCTCTACCCGCTTCTCGCCGGAAGAAGTCGAGGTTTCGGGGCCCGCCAGTCTCGTTGAGAGGGTGGCGGCGGCCGAAGCGGATGTCAACTTGACGGGAATACGCGTCAGTCTAGACCAGGACTTTGCCCTGACCGCTCGCGACTCGGAAGGGGGAGAGATTGAGGGCGTAACTCTCGATCCCGGCATGGCGCGCGTCAGCCTGGAAATCGTTCAGAATGAGTTCACCGTCACCTTCATAGTGAATCCGCAGATATCCGGGAACGTTGCCGCGGGCTATCGCGCCGTAAAGGTGGAAATCGATCGTCCCTTTGTGCAGGTGACTGCCTCAGTTGAAGTGCTGCAATCGATAGATGTCCTGACGACGGAAGACATAAGTGTCGATGGCGCCGAGTCCGACGTAGTGCGCAGTGTGAAGCTTCGGCTCCCGGAAGGAGCGCGCGCCGTCGGCGGCGACGAGGTGGTCGTGCGGGTGACGGTCGCGCCCGCGCCAGGGGAAACGGCGTTGAGCGTCGCTGTCACGGTCAACGGCGCTCAATCGGGCTCAAGGGTGGAATTGAATCCGCCGACAGTGCTTGTCACTCTAAGGGGTGATATGCCTCTGCTGCAATCGCTTTCACCGGGCAGCGTCACGGCCTCCGTCGATGTCTCCAACCTTCCTTCCGCCGCCTACAGATTCGCCCCCACTATTCAGGTTCCGGCAGGAACGCAACTGGTGAAAGTGGACCCTGCCGAGGTCCTGGTGGCCGTTCAGCGGCCCTAGCAGACCGCGAAGAAGAGGGACTATCTTGGCTTCTCCCGGCCCTCCCGTAGTCGCCCTTGTGGGCCGGCCCAACGTCGGCAAGTCCGCCCTTTTCAACAGGATGCTGCGCGGCCGCAAGGCGCTGGTCGAAGAACTTCCGGGCACCACTCGCGACCGCCTCTACGGCGACGTCGAGTGGCGGGGGCGCCGCTTTCGCCTGGTCGACACGGGTGGCCTCCTTCTCGACGGCTCACTACCTTACATAACGCTGATACGCGAGCAGGTCGCCTCAGCGCTTGACGAAGCGCAGGCAGTGCTGTTCGTCGTGGATGCGAGAGACGGACCGACAGCCGGTGACTTTGATGTCGCGGAGGTGCTGCGACGTACCGCTAAGCCGGTGCTCCTTCTCGCCAACAAGGCCGAGAGCGAGGCCCGGCGCGAGGCGGCGGTCCAGTTCTACGAGCTGGGCCTCGGCGAGCCGATTCCCGTCAGCGCTCACCACGGGCACGGCGTCGCCGACGTGATGGACATGCTGGTTGAGATGCTGCCCTCAGAAGTCGCCGCCGAAGCCGGAGCGGCCCTGGCGGTCTCTATCGTCGGGCGGCCGAACGTGGGGAAGTCGATGCTGCTGAACGCTATCCTGGGGGAGGAGCGTGTCATCGTCAGCGAAGAGCCGGGGACCACGCGCGACGCGGTCGATACGGTGTTCGAGTTCGAAGGGAAGCGGCTGCTGCTCGTGGACACGGCGGGCATACGGCGGCGCGGCCGCATCGAGCGGGGCGTCGAAAAGCATTCGGTGCTGCGCGCTCGCAGGGCAATCGAGAGAGCCGAGGTGGGCCTGTTGCTGATGGACGCGCCCCAGGGGATCACTGCGCAGGACACGCACATCGCGGGCGACATCGTCGATGCGCTTGTGGGGCTGGTGCTCGTCGCGAATAAGTGGGACCTGATGGACCAGTCGCCCGCGACCCGCAAGGCGTTCGAGCGTCTGGTGCGGCAGCGGATGCGTTTTGCGCCCTGGGCGCCCGTTTGCTTCGTCTCCGCGAAGGAGCGGACAGGGATCGAGGGCCTGCTGCGAGAGGCGGTGAAGGCAGGTGAGGAGCGGCAGAAGCGCGTGAGCACCGGCGAGCTGAACGCCGTGGTGCGGCGGGCTGTCGGAGAGAGGGCGCCGCCTTCGGTGCGCGGCCGGAGGCTGAAGGTGCTGTACGCGACCCAGGCCGAAAGAGCGCCTCCAACCTTCGTCTTTTTCGTCAACGATGCATCCCTGCTGCACTTCTCCTACCAGCGTTACATCGAGAACCAGCTCAGGCGCGCGTTCGGCTTTCCCGGCACGCCGATCAAGCTGGTGTTCAAGAGTCGGAGCGAGGGCTAGATGGTCTGGCAATACCTGGTCGCCGTTGTATTTGGATACTTGCTCGGTTCTGTCCCCGCCGGATACGTCATCGGGAAGGTGACGCGCGGCATCGACATACGCGAGTACGGGAGCAAGAAGACCGGCGGCACCAACGTGCTGCGGACGCTCGGACTGGCAGCGGCGGTTGCGGTGATCGTCTTCGATGTCGCAAAGGGTTCTGCATCGGTGTTGCTGGCCCGCGCGATATCCGATGAGCCGTACGTGCAGGTGGTCGCGGGCCTGGCGGCAGTGGCGGGACACGTATGGCCGCTATACGTCGGTTTTCGGGGTGGACGTGGGGTCTCGGCCGCTTTCGGTTCCGTGCTGGCGATGGACCCGCTCGCCAGCGTGGCGCTGATCCCCGTCGCCATCTTGATCGTTGCCACGACGCGCTACATGTCGCTGATGTCGGTTGGGATGGCGGCCATCGCCGCGGGCGTGTTCGTGGCGCTGGCGATCGCCGGCGTTCATCCCTACGCCTACGCCGTCTTCGCGCTGATCGTGGCCGCGCTGATTATCGTCCTTCATCGCGACAACATCGAAAGGCTGCTTGCGGGCACCGAAAGGAAGATCGGGCAGCGGGAGCAGGTGGGCGGCCCGACTTCGGGGGACGGCTGACGTGGGTATCGAGAAGGCGGCGGTCATCGGCACTACGGCCTGGGGGACGACTCTGGCTGTGCTCCTGGCGAAGCGCGGCTTGCCTACGTGCCTCTGGTCGTGGGAAGAGGAGGAAGCAGAGCGGCTGCGGCGCGACCGCGAGAACGCGGCCCGCCAGCCGGGCCTGGCGTTTCCGCCGGAGCTCGCCGTGACGCACGGCATGGCGGAGGCGCTCTCCGGCGCCAGCCTGGCGGTGATCGCCGTGCCGTCGGCATCGATGCGCGACAACCTGCGGTGGATGCGCCCCCATCTCGAGCCACAAACGATAGTCCTGAGCGCGGTGAAAGGGCTGGAGGCGGATAGCGGCAAGCGGATGTCGGAGCTCATCGAAGAGGAGTTGCCCTCGCCGACGCCTCTTTGCGTGCTCTCGGGCCCCAACCTTTCGCGCGAGATCGCGCGCGGGCTGCCGGCGGCGACGATCATCGCCTCCCGTGACCTCGCCGTTGCGGAGACGGTGCGTAATATGTTCATGGGCCCCACACTCCGGGTGTACACGAACGACGACGTCGCCGGCGTCGAGCTTGCAGGCGCCCTCAAGAACATCATCGCCATCGGCGCCGGGATGTGCGATGAGTTGGGCTACGGCGACAACGCGAAGGCCGGCTTTCTGACGCGCGGGCTGGCGGAGATCGCGCGCCTGGGAGTCGCGGCGGGCGCGAAGCCGCTGACGTTCATCGGCCTCGCCGGCGTCGGCGACCTCATGGCGACGTGTTACAGCGCGCTCAGCCGCAACCACACCGTCGGTGTGGAGCTGGCAAAAGGACGCCCGCTGTCGGAGGTGCTGGCGTCGCTGCAGGAGACGGCGGAGGGGGTGACGACGACGGTGGCCGCGCGCAACCTGGCGCGCCGCCTGAACGTGGAGATGCCGATTACGGAGCAAATGTACCGCGTGCTGTTCGAGGGGCTGGACCCGCGGCAGGGCGTCGCCGAGCTGATGGGACGGGCGCCGAAGCACGAGCTACACGGGGTGCAGTAGGGCTCCGTCCGGCGGCTTAGAAGGCCTGGTGGGTCTGGGCGATGGCGAATATCTCCTGGCGGTTGGTCTCCGCCTTCGTCTTCTCGCCGTCCGCGACGCGCACCAGCAGCCGCAATATCTCGTCGCCGACCTCGCCTATCGTTTTTCCGCTCAGCACCGTCCCCGCGTCGACGTCGATATCGTCGGGCATCGCCTGGAACAGCTCGCTATTCGACGAGACCTTTATCACCGGCGCGATGGGGAAGCCGACGGGCGTCCCCCTGCCGGTTGTGAAGATGACAACCTGCGCCCCTGCCGCCGCCATGCCGGTAATGCTCTCGGCGTCGAAGCCGGGCGTGTCCATGAGGACTAGCCCGCGCTTTGTCGGCCGCTCCGCGTAACCGACGACTTCGCGGATGGGACTGCTTCCGCCCTTGGCGATGCAGCCGAGACTCTTCTCGGCGATGGTGGAGAGGCCCGACTCCACGTTGCCGGGCGCGAGCACGCGGTCGGCGAGAGGGCCCAGCATCTGACGGGTCACCGCTTCCTGCCGGTCGACCATCTGCTTGACCTGGGCCGCGATCTCGTCGTTTTCGGCGCGGCGCAGCAGAGGGTTTAGGGCGCCTATCATCTCCGTCGTCTCGGAGAGGATGGCGGCGCCCCCCATCTCGACGATGCGGTCGACGGCGCTGCCGACGGCGGGGTTTGCGGTCATGCCGGAGAAGGTGTCGGAGCCGCCGCACTCCAGCGCGACCGTTAGATCGGCAAGGGAAGCCTTCTCACGCGGCATCGACGCCAGCTCGGCCATCATCTCGCGGGCCATCGCCTCCACCCGGTCCGCCGCCTTCTGAGAGCCGCCCGCTTGCTGGATGACGATCCCCTGGAGCGGCTTCTTGTTGTCGCCGAGGGCCGCCGTCAGGACATCGACGGAAAGCGGTTCGCAGCCGAGGCCGACAAGTATCGCGCCGCCGACGTTGGGGTTGTTGACGATACCGGCGAGCGTCTTGATCTGGAGGCCGATATCGGGCAGACCGCGCCCGCAGCCGTGGGGGTGCTCTACGACGGCGACATCGGGCAGACGCCGCCCGACCTCGCGCGCGACACCGGCGGCGCACACGACGGTGGCCAGCACGAGGCAGTGATTGCGCACGCCGATCTGCCCGTCGGGCCGGCGCCAGCCCTCGAAAGTGAACACGTCGCTCATTTGCCGCCGCCCAGGTTATGGGTGTGCACGTGCTGCCCGGCGGCGATATCCGTCAGGGCAACGCCGATCTCCTCGCCATAACGCAGGACAGCCTTGCCGGCGGGGATCGGCGACAGCGCTATCTTGCCGCCGCGGGGCACCGCCTCCGTTGAGCGGAGCTCGATGCCGCCGTCGACGCGGACAAGCTCGCCCTCGCTGACGTCGGCGGTGACGATGGCGACGTTGTCTACTGGATTGATCCGGGTCGCGCGAACAGGCACGGCACCACTGTAGGTCGTGTGGCCGGCTCGGTCAATTCCCTTCCCATCGTCACCGGCCGCGCTGGCGGCCGTGGCGTCTCTTTGTTCAGTCCGTCATTGACAAGGCGTTTTGCCCCTGTCTAGACTGGATCAGGACGTGGGTCGAAGGCCGGACGGATGACGCCTGATTCGTTTTTCAGCGATTTCCTCAGCGAGATGGAGGACTCGTCCATGCCCCTTCTCGCCTCGCGGTTGACGGTCCTTTCGTCGCTCGGCGCTGATGAGATCGCGCGCTTTCGCGGCGCGTGGGACCACACGGAGGTGCGGCGCCGCCGTCAGATCGCGAGATGGCTCGTCGAGTTGGCGGAAGACAACATTGAGCTTGATTTCGATGCCGTGTTCATGGCTGTCTTGAAAGACGAGGACGCCGAAGTCAGGTTCACAGCGATACAAGGGCTCTGGGAGTACGAGGGACGAGACCTCATCTCGTCCCTCATCGATATGCTGCAACAGGACCCCGACACTGCGGTGCGCGCGCAGGCGGCGCTCGCTCTGGGCAGCTTTGTGATGAAAGCGGAATTCGAGCGCCTGAGCGATAGCGACAGCAGGCGTGTGGAACGGGCCCTTCAGGCGGTGATCGAGAATCCCGAGGAGAAGGTCGAAGTGCGGGCGCGCGCGCTCGAATCCGCGGGCGCGAGAAGCGTTCCCTGGGTGCGGCGAAGCATTGAAGAGGCGTACCGTGACTCCAATCACCGGATGCGCGTGAGCGCGGTCCACGCCATGGGGCGCCACTGTGACCCGCGCTGGGCGCCGATACTCATTCAGGAGTTAAGCAGCGACGACCCGGAGATGCGTTACGAAGCGGCTAACGCCTGCGCCTTCGTCTGCGGCGAGACGGCAGTGCCGGAGCTGATATCGCTCACGGAGGATGAAGACGCCGAGGTGCAGGAGGCGGCCGTCACCGCTCTGGGCGAGATCGGCGGCGACCAGGCGAAGGCGGCGCTGAAACGCCTGACGCGCCATCCAGAGGGGCGCGTGCGCGACGCGGCCGCATCTGCCCTCGAGCAGATTGACTTCGACGAGGACCCGCTCGGGTTCAACTTCAGCTAGGGGGCGGAAATTGTCGAACAGGCGAACCCCCGCTCTGCGGACGGATTCGGCGACCTCCGCCGGCGGCGTCGTTTATCGCGTCGGGCGGGAGGGCATGGAAGTTGTGGTCTGCGGGCGCACCCAGGAGGGGATTTGGGGGCTGCCCAAGGGGGCGCCTGAGCCCGGCGAAGATTTGGCCACCGCTGCAGCGCGAGAAGTCCGGGAGGAGACGGGGCTCGAAGTCGCGCCGCAGCGGAAGATCGGGAGCATCCGCTACTGGTTCGTACGAAAGGATGAGGGGGTCCGCTATCACAAGACGGTGCACCACTTCCTTTTTGTCCCCACCGGTGGGAGCCTGGCGGACCACGACCAGGAGTACGATAGGGTGGAGTGGCTGCCCGTGGAAGAAGCGTGCCGCAGACTGACGTACGCCAACGAGGCTGAGATCGTGCGCAGGGCGGAGGAAATGGCTGTGGGCGGTCCTTCTGATTGTGGAGGCGCGGCGAGATGAGGGCGGTGGTTGAGGGCGAGATTGCGCGCGGGGAGCTTGTCGTCCTTCGCGAAAAGCGCAGGGAAGACGCCGCTGATGACTACGCTTGGCGCAAAGACCCCGAACTGGCGGCCTACGACGCGGCCAAGCCCCTGAGCGCCTCTTTCGAAGACTTTCTCGCCCTGTACGATGACGACCTCGCTAACCCCAGCGTTTTCAGGCGCACCCTCGCCATCGATGATCAGGACGGCAGGCACATCGGCAACGTGATGTTCTACAACATCGACAACGTGAAAGGCGAGGCGGAGGTCGGGATCACGATCGGCGACCGCGGTTACTGGAGCCGCGGCTTCGGCTCCGACGCCCTTAAGACGCTCGCGCGATACCTCTTCACGCAGACGCGGCTCACCAGGCTGTACCTGAAGACGTTGGACTGGAACCGCCGGGCGCAGCGTTCGTTCGAGAAGGCGGGGTTCGCGCTTATCGGGACGTCGCGTCGCAGCAATGGGACGTTCTTCCTGATGGAGCTTCGCAAGGAGTGGCTTTCCCTCGAGTAGGCGCGGGCCTCCCCGCCTCACTCCGGCGGCTCTCGGTTCACCCCGACCCCTGTCGGGTCGGAGCCTCAGGCGGTGCCGGTGGGACGGCCGGGTATCTCCAGCTCGGGCGGCGGCGCGGGATTCGGCACCCCCTGAAGCAGCCGTCCGGGAAGCAGGCCCGCCAGCTCCTCCACCGTCCACATCCCGTCCTTTGTGAGGGTTCGGCCCATGTCCTCGTCGTAGGCGAGGGAGATGGCGCCGCCGGACACGTAGAAAAGCTTGCCGTTTACGTTCCAGGCGTCTTCCGTGGCCAGGTAGCAGACCATCATCGCCACCTGCATGGGGTCGCCCAGTTTGGGCGGCGTTTCCCCCATCTGGCGCGCCGCTTCGCTGATGGGCGCCGTCAGGCGCGTCTCCGCCACGGGAGCTATGGCGTTGCAGGTGATGCCGTGACGCCCCAGTTCGCGGGCGAGCACGCGCGTCAGGCCGACGATGCCCGACTTCGCGGCCGCAAAGTTCGCCTGCCCGTGCGCGCCGATGAACCCCGAAGCGGAGGAGAAGTTGATAATGCGGCCGAAGCGCTGGCGCCGCATCTGAGAGGCGGCGGGCTTGCAGGTGCAGTAGTGGCCCTTGAGGTGGACGGCGATCACTGCGTCCCACTCCTCTTCCGTCATGTTGAGCAGCGCGCGGTCGCGGAGGATGCCGGCAACGTTGACGAGGATGTCGACACGTCCATAGTTGTCGAGAGCCGTCCGGATGATGGCTTGTCCGCCTTCGGGAGTGGCCACGCTATCGAAGCTGGCGACGGCGCTGCCGCCGGCGGTCCGTATCTCGTCGACGACATTGTCCGCGGGCCCCGTGCTCTCGCCGCTGCCGTCGACGGCGGCGCCGAGGTCGTTGACGACGACCGATGCGCCCTCCGCCGCCAGCGCCAGCGCGACCGCTCTGCCGATGCCACGGCCGGCACCGGTAACTACTGCCGCTCTGCCCTTAAGTCGCTCTCCCACTCGTTTCTGTCTCCTTGGATGGCGCTATAACTCCGGGCGGGGACGCCTACCCGTCGCAGGCGGGGAGCCCTGCCCCTGTCGGCCGCTCTTCTAACCGCCCTCCGCCGTCGCTGTCGCGCCGGGGCGCAGGTGTTCGGCCGGTGGCGCAGGGTTCGCGATTCCACCCATCAACTGCTGGGGCACGAGTTGCACCAGCTCGTCGAGCGTCCAGCGCTCCTGCTTGAAGATGGTGCGGTAGGGCACTGCTTGCTGGCAGAGGCAGATGCTGCCGCCGAACACGTAGAAGACCTGCCCGTTCACGTTCCAGGCGCTGTCGCTGGCGAGGTAGGCGACGAGCGGGGCGACGTACTCCGGCTCGGGGATGATAAGGCCGATTTTCG
This sequence comes from Dehalococcoidia bacterium, assembly GCA_030018455.1. Lineage (NCBI taxonomy): Bacteria > Bacillati > Chloroflexota > Dehalococcoidia > Dehalococcoidia bacterium. The sequence continues at coordinate 212,982 of JASEFU010000001.1, read as the reverse complement.
CCGCCTGCTCGATCATCCCCTCGGTGAGCCTCGTCGCCGCCATGGGGGCGATGGCGTTGCAGGTGATGCCGAAGCGTCCCAGCTCGCGGGCGGCGACACGCGTGAAGCCGGCGATCCCCGCCTTGGCGGCGCCGTAGTTTGCCTGGCCGGCGTTGCCGATGAGCCCCGACGAGGACGACGTGTTGATGATGCGGCCATAACGCTGGCCGCGCATTGCGGTGGCCGCCGCCTTCGTGCAGGCGAAGGTGCCCTTGAGATGGACGGCGATGACGGCGTCCCAGTCCTCCTCGCTCATGTTGACGAAGAGGCGGTCACGCAGTATGCCCGCGTTGTTCACGAGAATATCGATGCGGCCGAAGGCGTCGAGGGCGGCCTGGACGATGCGCTCGCCGCCCTCCATGCTCGCCACCGAGTCATAGTTGGCGACCGCTTCGCCGCCGTCCCTCCTTATCTCTTCCGCGACGGTCTCGGCGGGGCCGTTATCGTGGCCGACGCCGTCGGGGCCGACGCCGGCATCATTGACGACGACGCGCGCCCCCTCCTTCGCGAAGAGGAGAGCGATGGCGCGGCCAATCCCCCGTCCGGCACCGGTTATTACCGCTGCCTTGCCTTCCAAAGCCTTGGTCAAGAGCTATCTCCCGATGGGAATGCCATCCAGCCGGCTAGCCGCGCGACGGCAGGATGACCGTCGCCTTGCCCGGCGAGGTCTTGTCGCCGTTCGGGTTCTCCGTCCAGATGTCCAATTCGACGATGCCGCCTTCGGACTTCGCAGTTATGACGCCGCGGCAGGTGATGTCCTGGTTGGGGAAGTCCATGCCGCGGTACTGGCAGCCGTATTTCTTGATCCGGCCGCCGTCGCCGAGCCAGTCGTGCAGCATCTGTCCGAGGAAGGCGTGCTTGAGCGCTCCGTGGACGATGAGGCCGGGGAGCCCGTTGCCAAGCGCGAAATCCTTGTCGTAGTGGATCTGGTAGAAGTCGCCGGAGCCGGCCGCCCACATGACGAGCTGTTGCGTGCTGCAGTTCTTCACCAGCTTCGGTATCTCGTCGCCGACGTTGACGTCTTCGTAGTAGACCTGAGCCATCTCTGCCTCCTCTACACGTACATGATGGCGGTGCCGCGCTGGGTGGCGACCAGCTTGCCCTGCTGGTTGGTGTAGTTTGTCTCGGAGACGACGATGAGCATCTTGCCCATCGCGCCTGTGCGCTCGCGGATGTCGATGACCTTGCTCTTGCCGGTCAGGACGTCGCCGGCGCAGATGTCTTCGCCGTAGTACTCGAATTCGGTGCCCCCGTTCAGTACGCCTTTGAACTGCACCCTGATCTCGGGAGCGCGGGTTACGGAAGAGCCGATGATGCCCGATGGCCTGTCGGGGCGGTGCACGGCGTGGCCCACGAACCCCGGCGGCGCGACGAGGCTGCGGTGCCCCTTGCTTTTGGCGTACTCTTCATCGTAGAAGATGAGGTCGGTGTGTCCGACGGCACGGGCGAACATGCGGATGGGGTGCTTTTCGACCTCGATGGTTATCGGCTCGCTCTCTTTGCCGATAACGGCCCGCATCTCGTCCGTGATCAGCGATTCTTGCGTCACGTTCCTTGCCTCCTTCCTGGCGTTGCCTGCGTCACGGCCACTAGCGGCATGAGGATACTTCGAAGGCCGGACCAGTGTCAAACGCTACTAACGCGGCCTGGGGTGGCCTGCGCGCCCGCTTTGCGAGGGGTCGTCGCGGAGTTGCACCGCCTCGAAGCGCCCCGCCTTCAGTTCTTCGACGAGGCCCGCCAGGTCGCTGATGCGGCGCTCGAAGCGGGTAGCGCAGCGCCCAACGTGTGACGGCTGATGGGCGTCGCTGCCGCCGGCGCCCCGCATGCCGAGCAGGTCGCAGAGGCGGCGGGAGAAGTCGTTCTGCTCCCGTGACGCGCGGCCGTGCGCCGTTTCCAGCGCGACGCAACGCTTGAACGCGGTGTTCCTGAGCGCCCGCTGAAGGGTGGCGTTCAGGTCGTCTTCCTCGAGGTAGTACCAGGGCATGTAACGACGGTAGGGATGGGCGGCGATCATGGCGCCGTTGGCGGCGTCCACCATTTCCGCCAGCTTGTCGATGCGGTGCATGCCCCACTCGAAGCGGTCGAGCCCGTAGACGAGGACGTGTCCGATCTCCGTGTTCAGTTCAGCGCCGGGGAGGACAAGGAAGCTGTGCTTTCGCGCGAGGGCGGCGACGTCGGCGGGATCCCAGAAGGCGTCATGCTCGGTGAGGCATACGCCGTCGAGGCCGGCGGCTTTCGCCAGTTCGACCAGTTCGTCAGGGGTGAGGTCGGAGTCCCAGGAGATGGGCTGCGTGTGGGCGTGCAGGTCGATAAGCATGAGACGCGATCGACCAAGTATCATCGCGATGTTGAGGCTGTGTCAAACGAGGCCACTGTCCTGTGTCGCTAACAGCTAGCTGCTGGGACTTGCCGCCCCCGGCATGAAGTCCAAAGCACCGATGCCGTATTCAGAACACCGGGCATGCCCAACCAAAGAGGGGCCGCTCCCTCGGGAAGCGGCCCCTCGCGCACAACTGAAGTAACACGCGTCAGACGGTCTTAGCCGATCTCCTGCCGAGCGAGATAGTGGCGACTCCCAGGGCCAGCAGGCCGCCAGCCGCAAGGGCCGGCGCCCACCAGTTGAAGTGACGGCCGCCGCCACCGCCTGCGACCGGCATTTCGGCAAGAGGCACGGCAGTGAACACGAGGTTAACGTCGCTTTCAGAAGCCATCGGCCGCCAGATCGCGCTGCCAATCGCCTCGGCCACGACCTCTCGCGTCGTTTGATCCACCAGCTTGAAGGTGACCTCAGCCCCGTCGACACCGCAACCGTCCACGAGCTCCCTCGGGTACACGACGACAGCGTACCCATATACTGGGCCTTCGCCCACCCAGGGATTCGTTTGATAGCCACAGGGCACGGCGCCGATGAAGGGCACCACTTCCTGCTGTGATGGAGGTTCCGTCAACGTTACCTTGCCGCCGAAGACCGCGAAGGGCGGTCCCACAACCAGGTAGCCGAGGGACATGAGCCCTTCCGTTGCCTGCCACTGCGCCGTCTGGTTTGCCCGCTTGCCACCGATGAAGAAGGTGACCTCCGCACCCGGCTTGCCGCAGCCCGGAATTGTCTCATCCGAGGCGACATACAGCACAAAGAACGGCGTGCCCCCTCCCGCAACCACCGGACCCGCCTCGCCGCACACGGTGTCTCCGATCTGGGCCGTCACCGGCTCGAAGGAAGGCTGCGCGTTCACCCAGGCGGAGCCGGAGAACTTCGCCACGGGCGGCCCTTCGGGCTCTGGAGCCACTGTCGGCAAGACCGGTGTCGGAATCTCGGTGGCTACTACCGATGGCGTGGAAGCCGGCTGGGGGGTTTCCGCGCGCGCAGCATAGGTGCCGACTGCTGTCAACACTACGGCTGCGGCGAAACCCGCCAGAATGTTTAGCTGGTGCTTCATTGTACGTCTCCTTCCTGACCCGACCGCGCCGGACTATCTAATCTGCTGCCACAGATACTGATACGGGACGAGGCCCATTCCGTCCCGCTCTCCTGCGAACCCAACCCAGTCGATTCCCGTCCAACCGTAGTACTCAACGTAGTTTCTAACTGGCGTGCACTGCAGGAAGGACAGACAGCTCCAGCTTAGGTTGTGCCTGCCGTCAGAGTAAATGACCGGCCTGACGTTCGCAGGCCCCGCGTAGAGCACGTTGCACACCTGTATCCTGAACGTAACGGGGGCGTTCTGGTTGACGGGATTCACGTTCGTCTCCATGAACTGCACCCGGGTATGGCTCAGGTTGGTTACCACCCGTTCCGCCAGGCCTTCTCCAGTAACGTAATTGATGGTGCCACTCTTGCTTGCTGGTGTAATGTAGTATTCTCCCCCAAAGTTCACCGGGTCTATTGAACCATCGGCCCAGCCCCCGTACGTAAGATAAGGGGCGTACCCCATCGAAGTACTTGCTCCAGGGGAGAGAGACGATGCCGTGCGCACCTCGTATCTCGCCCCGTTCCGAGCATGTATCACTGCCTTCACGTTGTAAACAGTGACGTTGCTAAAGTTCGCGATGGTCATGCCATACCTGACCGAATCGGTCCCATTGTTGCGGACGGGGTTGAGAGTGCCGTTCATGTAACCAACGCGGACGTCAATGTTGACGGGATTCCCCCAACCAGGCGTCGTGGTGTACTGGTACACGTAGTCGAGCCCGGCGGGGTAGGACAAGTTACAAACCCATGCGCCCACCAGGTCCTCCCTTGTCGGTTTCAAGTCGGAGGGCCATTGAGTGCTCCATGCCGCATAGTTGTAGGCCATAATGGAGTCCTTCTTTGTTTCAGCGCATGGCCCCATGTCCCCAGGCCCTCGGTTCCAGTTCACGTCGTCCAGCCCCAACGCGTGTCCCAGCTCGTGGGCCACGTGTCCCCTATGATGGCGTAGTCTGAGTTAAGACAGATGCTAGCCCTATAGAATGGATAACCCGGGTGCTGGTTCATGAACCCAGAAGTGTCGAACCCACGCCACCACCCCCCACTGTCCTTGATCATGGTCGCGGCGTAGGCCCACGCGTTGTTGGGGTCGCTGAAGAACTCGTTGCACTTGTCGGTATACTCCTGCCCGAACGCACTGGGCTGCCACTTCCATCTGACTTCAGCGAGGGCATAGCTTGGGTCACTGGCAATCACCGTTACGTGCCGAACCAAATACTGAAGCCCTCTGCTGTTCCAGTCGTTGACCGCGTCCGTGCCTATGCTGCCAACGCCGGAGTGCACGTAGACGGGAAGAAAGCCATACTCGTTGGGAGCCAGGTATTGGAACCCTATTCCATCGCTGAGATGGCCATTTGCGTGGTTCGCCAATGCTGAAGGGGGATCGAGAGGCTTAAGCTCGCCGAAAAGAACGAGAGGTAGCAGGGACAGTACCACCAAAACGAAGCGTCTCAGACTCTTCTTTGTGGGGTCAATCGCGCGTCGCACGCTCGCACATCCTTGTGCCACGAATCGGCGCTGCCTTCGCCGGGCCAACGGCAACCGTGACACGCGCTCTACTGTCTTATACGGGTCCCCTCCTTTCTAAGGTAATATCGGCGTTAGAATAGCCGTGTGCGCGCAGTGTGTCAAGGCCGCAAGGGAATCTCGTTTGGGTCTCGAGGCAGATGGAAGACAAGTGCGTGTGTGTTGCCTCTGTGTTGCCCCTATCTAACCCTTATGCTATACTTCCGTCGCCCTAGAAAAAGATAGATTTCACAAACGAGACTGGACTTTGCTCGAGCAGTACGGACGAATCGGCATCCTCCTGTTCTTCGCTCTCGCTTTTCCTGTTGGCGCTCTCCTTCTGTCCTATGCCCTGGGTATCCTTCGCCTGCGGCCGCAAAACCCCAACCCCGTGAAGGAAGAGACGTACGAGTGCGGGGTCGAGACTGAGGGCGAGACCTGGGTGCGATTCAACCCGCGCTACTACATGTTCGCGCTCCTCTTCGTCGTGTTCGACGTAGAGGTCATCTTTCTCTATCCCTGGGCGGTGGCCTTCCGGCAGGTGAAGTTCTTCGGGCTTATCGAGGCGTTGCTGTTCGTCCTCATCCTGCTCGTGGGCTACGTCTATGCCTGGCGCAAGCGGGCGCTGGAGTGGCGCTAGGCCGCCGAAGGAGTGTTAATGACCAGAGAGCTGGCCGGACCCGAGGTCGCTGAGGCGATTCGCCAGCGCTTCCCCGACGCGGTCCTCGAAGAGGCGTCCGGATGGGTGATGATTGAGCCGCAGAGCCTGGCGCCGGTCGCCGCATTCCTTCGCGATGACCCCGAGCTCGACTGCAAGTACCTGATATCGATCACCGGGGTCGATTACATCGACCATTTCGAAGTCGTCTATCACCTCGCCTCGCTGACCAGGAACCACATGCTGGTCTTGAAGACGCGTCCGGCGGACCGCGAGAACCCGGAGGTACCGTCGGTAGCGTTAATATGGCGTGGCGCGAACCTCCAGGAGCGCGAGGTCTATGACCTGATGGGTATCCGCTTCAGCGGCCACCCCGACCTGCGGCGCATCCTGCTGTGGGAGGGGTATGCCGGGCACCCGCTGCGAAAGGACTTCTTGAACTTGCCGGGAGGCTTCAAGCCTGGGCTCCCCCGCTTCCCCGGCGTCGGGGCGGAGGCCTAGATGCCGGACGTCACCACCGAGCCGCTGGTAGTCAACTTCGGGCCGCAGCACCCGAGCACGCACGGCGTCTTCCGCATGCGCGTCACACTGGACGGCGAACGGATCACGGACGTCGACATGGTGGTCGGCTACCTGCACCGCAGCATGGAGAAGCTGGCGGAGGAGCGCACGTACATCCAGAACATCCCCTTCACCGACCGCATGGACTATCTGTCCGCCATGTCGAACAACCTGGCGTACTGTCTCGCCGTCGAGAAGCTGGCGGGGATCGAGGTGCCGGAGCGGGCGGACTACATTCGGGTGATCATGGCGGAGCTGCAACGCATCGCCAACCACGCCATGGCAATCGGCGCCTACACCAACGACATCGGCACTTACTTCACGCCCCTCATGTACATGTTCCGCGAGCGGGAGAAGGTGCTGGACCTGTTTGAGATGACGTGCGGCGCACGCCTCACGACCAACTACATCCGTATCGGTGGCGTAGCCTTCGACCTGCCGCCCGAGTTTCTGCCGGCGCTTCGCAGGCTCCTCGACGAGATGCCCGAGCGCATCCAGGAATACTCCGATCTGCTGCTGGAAAACGAGATCATCCTCGCGCGATCTCGCGGCACCGGCGTCCTCCCCGCCGACCTGGCAATCAACGCCTCGATGAGCGGCCCCATGCTGCGGGCGAGCGGCGTCGCCTGGGACCTCCGCAAAGCCGACCCCTACTGTGTCTACGACCGCATGCAGTTCGACATCCCCGTAGGCGTGAACGGTGACAACTACGACCGCCTTGTCGTGCGGCTGGAGGAGCTCAAGCAGAGCGTGCGTATCATAGAGCAGGCGGTGGAACAGCTCCCCGGCGGCCCGGTGAAGGTCAACGTGCCGCTGGCGATGCGCCCGCCCGCCGGTGAGGCGTACGCCCGCATCGAGGCGCCGAAGGGCGAGCTCGGGTTCTATCTGGTGAGCGATGGCGGCCCCACGCCTTATCGGTTCAAGATACGCGCGCCCTCCCTGATCAACCTCTCGGTACTGAAGGAGCTGCTTGTCGGCGGGACAATAGCCGACGCCATCATCACGCTGGGCAACATCGATATCGTGCTGGGGGAGGTCGACCGCTGATGCCGGTCCTCTACCAGTGGTACGACATCCGCGATCTCTCGTACGCCGTCGAGCAGTTGCTGGAGTGGATCGGTGACTGGGGGCCGCACTGGCTGGTCTACGTCGTCAGTGCAATCATCGGCGGAGCGGCGATATTCGGGCTTGCAGCAGGCACGGCCATCTTCAACGTCTGGCTGGAGCGACGCGCCATCGGCCGCATACAGGCGCGTCTGGGCCCCAACCGCCTGGGTCCGTTTGGTCTCATACAGCCGATAGCCGACATGCTGAAATTGATGCTAAAGGAGGCGCTGTTTCCGCGCCGCTGGGACAAGGCGCTGTTCATCCTCGCCCCCATCGTCGTCTACATACCGGCGATACTGGTCTTCGCGGTCTTTCCCGTCGGGCGGGGGATGACCTTCGTCGACCTGAATGTCGGCGTCCTCTACATGCTTGCCGTCTCCTCTATCACCGCTATAGGCGTCTTCATGGCCGGCTGGTCATCGAACAACAAGTTCTCGCTTATCAGCTCGATGCGGGTCATCGCCATGCTCGTCAGCTACGAGATACCGATGGTGCTGACGCTGCTGGCGGTCGTGTTGTTCGCGGGGACGATGAGCCTCAACGGCATCGTCGAGTGGCAGCACGATTACCGGGTGCCGCTGATCGTCCTGCAGCCGCTGGCGCTGTTCGTATACCTGTTCTCGGCCACCGCGGAGTTGAACCGCACGCCCACCGATATCGCGGAGGCGGAATCGGAAATCGTCGCCGGGTACAATATTGAGTACTCAGGGATGCGCTTCGGCCTGTTCTACGCTGTCGAACTCGTGAACGCCGTCGCCATCTCGGGGATCGTCGCCACCCTCTTCTTCGGCGGCTGGTGGCTGTTTGGCCTCGACCGCTGGATTCCCGGCTGGATGATATTCCTGGGTAAGCTCTACGCGTTCTACATGGTGCTCATATGGATGCGGGGAACGCTGCCGCGGCTCCGCATCGACCAGCTTCTTGGGTTCGCCTGGAAGATCATGCTGCCTCTGGCGCTGGCCAACGTCTTCCTGGTCGCCGTCGAGGTGCTGGTTTGGGAGGAGTACGAGCTGAGCGCCGCGGTGGTGTTGCCGGTCTTCGCAGTGGCCAATGTAGCGCTCTCGGGGGCGCTCGTCGTCGCCTGGACGAAGCTGATGTCGTTCCACTTCGACGAGCTGCCGAAGGCGGCCGTACTCGTTCCCGATAGCGGCCTTGTGTTCGCGCAGCACGCTCCGCCTGTGCCTGCCGCCCGGCGGTCGTGGGCGCCGGCTCCTGCGCCGGCCGTCGAAGAGGTCGCCGGCGGATCGGGGTCGGGCTGATGGCGCGGATTATTCATTACGGGTGACGAAGTGGACGAACCGGGAGTCGTAATCGCGTTCTGGGGACTGGCGGCGATCACCGTCGGCTCCGCGCTGATGGTCGCCATCGTGCGCAACCTGGTGCACGCGGTGCTCTTCCTGGTGTTGACGCTCGTTGGCGTCGCCGGGCTCTACATAACCCTCTCGGCTGACTTCGTGGCGATGGTGCAGATACTGATCTACGCCGGGGCCATCGCCGTGCTGATGATATTCGCCATCATGCTGACGCCGCGGACGGCGCGCGACAATAGCGAGACGCTCTTCAGGCTGCCCGCCATCGTGCTGGGCGGTCTGGTGGCGGCGACGATCGGGCTCATTGCGGTGAGCACAGAGTGGAGCGAGGCGCTCGATGGGCCCTTCCCGGCGACCGCGACGCTTTTGGGCGAGGCGCTTCTCGATCCCTTCGTGCTGCCGTTCGAGATCGCGTCGCTGGTGCTGGTCGTGGCGATGATCGGCGCCATCGTGCTGGTGCGGGAGGACTGATGTCGGTAGGGCTCGAGCATTACCTGGTTGTCGGGGCGATCCTCTTTGGGATCGGTCTCTTCCTGGCGCTCGGCAAGCGGAACGCTATCGGCATCCTCATGGGCATCGAGCTCATGCTGAATGCGGTGAACGTTACCCTCGTGTCTTTCTCGCGTTTCGCGGACTCGCCGCGGCCCATCGACGGCCAGGTGTTCGCCGTGTTCGTGATCACGATGGCGGCGGCAGAGGCGGCGGTCGCGCTGGCGCTCGCGGTCGCTATCTACCGCAGCCGCGAGACGATAAGCGTCGACCGCATAAACCTGCTGAGGTGGTGACGGATGTGGGCTAAGCTGATGGAAGTCAAGAACGCCTACATCGCTGAGGCGTGGAAGGAGCTGTTCGCAGCGGAAGGGCTGGCCGTGAGGGTCGTGCCGCCGCTGGAGTCGGCCGAGCCCGCGCTCAGCCCGCGGGAGCTCTGGGTGCCCGACAGCAAGACGCACGTGGCGGACGAGATACTGAGGAAGATATAGATGCTGCCGACGATTCCTGAAGGGGCGGTCTGGGCGATCTTCTTCCTGCCCCTGGCATCGTTTGTAATCATACCTTTGTTCCTGCCGGCGCGCTCGAAGGCGGCGGGCTACGTGACCATCGCCGCCATAGGCGCCGGCTTTGTGCTTTCGCTGTGGGCGCTGGACAGCGTGATCCAGTCAGACGGCGGCGACCTCGGGTTCGGGCCGCACAAGTGGCTGGAAGTGGGGGCGCTAACCGTCAATGTGGGCATCACCGTTGACGGCCTCACCGGCGTCATGCTCATCGTCGTTACCGGCGTCTCGCTGATGGTGCAGGTGTACTCGCAGGGGTACATGGCCGGCGATGGCGGCTACTCGCGTTACTTCACCTACATGTCGCTGTTCACGGCGGCGATGCTCGGGCTCGTCCTCGCCGACAACCTGCTGTTCGTGTTTGTGTTCTGGGAGATGGTCGGGCTGTGCTCGTACCTGCTGATCGGGTTCTGGTTCCACAAGCCGTCGGCGGCCGCCGCCGCGAAGAAAGCGTTTATCGTCACCCGCTTCGGCGACCTCGGTTTCATGGGGGCGATACTGCTCATCTTCGCCAAGTCGGGCACGTTTGACATCGGTGAGATCCAGCACCTGGCGATAACGGGTGCCCTCAGCTCAGGGGTGATAACCGTGTTCGCACTGGGGCTGCTGGCGGGCGCGGCCGGCAAGTCGGCGCAGTTCCCGCTGCACGTGTGGTTGCCGGATGCGATGGAAGGTCCGACGCCCGTGTCCGCCCTCATCCATGCCGCGACGATGGTGGCGGCCGGCGTCTATCTCGTCGGTCGCATGTTCCCGGTGTTCGAGGCGTCGGACGACGCGCGGCTGGCGGTCGCGACAGTCGGCGGCATCACCGCCCTCATCGCAGCGACGATGGGCGTGGTGATGACGGACATCAAGCGCGTCCTCGCCTACTCAACAATCAGCCAGCTCGGGTACATGATGATGGCGCTCGGCGTCGGCGCCTACGTGGCGGCTATCTTCCACCTGATGAACCACGCCTTCTTCAAGGCGCTCCTCTTCCTCGGGTCGGGCAGCGTCAACCACGCGACGAACACCTTCGACATGCGGAAGATGGGCGGCCTGGCCCGTTTCATGCCCATCACGTTCGCGACCTTCACCATCGCCGGGCTGAGCCTGGCGGGCGTGTTCCCTTTCGCCGGGTTCTGGAGCAAGGACGAGATACTCGGCGACTCCTGGGGCGAGAATAAGGCCCTTTTCTTCCTGGCGATGTTTGTGGTCTTCCTGACCTCATTCTACATATTCCGGGCGATATTCATGACGTTCTCCGGCGAGTACCGAGGGGGCGAGGAGCCGGAGGGGGGCCACGCGGCGCACGGCGAATCGCACGGGCCGCACGAGTCTCCGTGGGTGATGGCGGTTCCCCTGCTGGTACTGGCGGTGCCCTCAGTGCTCTCCGGCTTCGCGAACATCAGCGACGGCATAAGCCATTTGTTGCGAGGGGCGCTGCCCGAAGAGCTGCACGAGCTCCACGAGGCGGCGTTCAGCATGCCCATCGCGCTCGGGTCGACGGCGCTGGCGCTGCTCGGCATCTGGAGCGCCTGGATGATCTATGGGGCGCGAGTCGTGTCGGCAGAAGCGCTGCGCAAGGCGTTCGGGCCGGTGCACACGCTCGTCGTCAACAAGTACTACCTGGACCACCTTTACGAGAACATCATCGTAGGGAAGGTGCTGTACGGAGGCATCGGCTTCGTACTTGCCACGTTTGACAAGTACGTCGTCGACGGGGCCGTGAACGGGGTGGCGCAGCTCGCGCGACGCGGCGGCGCGACGCTCAGGCTGGCGCAAGCGGGTCAGTTGCAGGGCTACGCGGTGGTCGCGATCGCCGGCCTGCTCTTCATCATCGGGACGATCATCGTCGTGAACGGCTAGCGGAGCGAGAGGGTAAGACTTGCTTACATTCATCGTCTTCTTTCCGGTCCTGGGGGCGCTGGCGATTGCCTTCCTGCCGCGACAGCAGGAGCAGCGGGCGAAGCAGATGGCGGCAGTGGTCGCGACCATCGTTTTTGTGGTCTCGCTGGCCGCCTTCGCCCTGTTTGACCGCGACGCCTCCGGCTTCCAGTTCACCGAGCAGATCCGCTGGATAAGGGCGGGCAGCGCCGGCTTCGACATCCAATACTTCCTCGGCGTCGACGGCCTGGGGCTGGTGATGGTCATCCTCACCACCTTCCTCTTCGTGCTGGCGGTGCTCATCTCGTGGAACATAGACCTCCGGCCGAAAGAGTACTTCGCGTGGATGCTCGTCCTCGAGACGGGCGTGCTGGGGGTGTTCACCTCGCTCGACCTCATACTGTTCTTCCTCTTCTGGGAAGTCGAGCTGGTGCCCATGTACATGCTGATATCGATATGGGGCACCGGCCGCAAGGAATACTCCGCAATCAAGTTCGTGCTCTACACGATCGCCGGCAGCGCGCTGATGCTCGTCGGCATACTGGTGCTCGCCTTCTCCGCCGACCCGCAGAGCTTCGATATGACGGTGCTGATGGAGGCGGACATCCGCGACACGCTCCTGCCGCTGCCCGCGATCTTCTTCCTGATTTTCGCCGCCTTCGCCATCAAGCTGCCCGTGTTCCCGTTCCACACCTGGCTGCCCGACGCCCATACGGACGCGCCGACCGCGGTCAGCGTGATACTGGCAGGTGTGCTGCTGAAGATGGGCGGCTACGGGATGATACGCATCTGTGTGAGCATCCTGCCGGAAGTCGCGAAGGACTACGGCGTCTGGCTGGCGGCGTTCGCCGCGATAAGCGTGATCTACGGCGCGCTGGTCACCCTCCGCCAGACCGACCTCAAGCGGCTCATCGCTTATAGCAGCGTGAGCCATATGGGCTACGTGTTGCTCGGCATCGCCGCTTTCGGGCAGGTGGCGCTGACTGGCGCCGCGTTGCAGATGTTCACGCACGGCACGATTACCGGCCTCCTCTTCGTGATGGTGGGGCTGGTGTACAACCGGACTCATACCCGCGATATCGCGGTGCTAAGGGGGCTAGCTCATCACATGCCCGTGATCGCGACGGTGATGGTGATCGCGGGCCTCGCCTCTCTGGGGTTGCCGAGCATGTCCGGCTTCGTCGCGGAAGCGATGGTGTTCCTAGGGAGCGTGAAAGCGTTCGCGCCCGCCACTATCTTTGCCGTCGTGGGCATCGTGCTCACCGCCGGCTACATCTTGTGGATGGTGGAGCGCGTGTTCTTTGGTCCGAAGACCGAGGAGTGGGCGGAGCTGGGAGACGCCTCGAGCTGGTGGGAGCATATACCGATGGCGGCGCTGGTCGCGGTGATCATCGGTGTGGGCGTCTACCCGTCCGCCATCGTCGACGTTCTGGACATGGGCATCGAGCCCATAATCGCGAGACTGGGGTAAGAAGGTGGACAACATAGACCTCCTGGGCCCTGAGCTGGCGCTCATCGCCGCTGCCGGTCTGGTGGTGCTGGCCGACCTCGTCCTGCGCGACAAGCGCTGGCTGCCGTGGCTCGGTCTGACGGGAGTCCTCGCATCGGTTGTGTGGACGCTCACCTTCGTCCTGCGCGACCGGCAGGCGGAAGCGTTCGCCGGGGCGCTGTCGGTGGACGACTTCAGCATCTTCTTCCTTTTCCTGTTCGCCGGGATTGCCGCCGTCGTCATCCTGTCATCTATCGACTACGTGCAGAAGTTCGAGCGCTACCAGGGCGAATACTACGCGCTGATATTGGCTTCGGCGGCGGGCCTGATGCTCCTGGCGGGAACGCGCGACCTCATCGCCATTTTCGTGGCCCTCGAGCTGACGAGCATCTCGCAGTACGTGCTCGCCGCGTTCCTGCGCGACCGGCGGTCGACGGAAGCGGGCCTGAAGTACATCCTGCTGGGCGCGATAAGCTCCGCCGTCATCCTCTACGGCATGGCGTTCCTGTTCGGCCTATCGGGGACGACGAAGCTGACGGGCGCCGAGGGCGAGCCCAGCATCGCGGCGACGGTGGCGGCGGCGGACTCGGACATCCGGGCGGCGCTCATCATGTCGATGGTGTTTCTCGCCGTCGGCTTCGCCTTCAAGATGGCGATTGTGCCGTTCCAGATGTGGGTGCCCGACGTGTACGAAGGGGCGCCGACGCCGGTGGCCGCTTACCTCTCCGTAGGCAGCAAGGCGGCGGCGTTCGCGGTGGTGCTGCGCGTGTTCTACGAGGGGCTGGGTGGCGACTTCATCAGCGGCGACTGGTCGATGCTATTTGCGGTGCTGGCGGCGATATCGATGACGGTGGGCAATATCATTGCCCTCGTGCAGACGAACATCAAACGTCTGCTCGGTTACAGCTCCATCGCCCAGGCGGGGAACTTCATGGTGGGCATGGCGGCGATATCGGCAGCAGGCAACATGGCGCTGGGCGCGAGCGGCGTCGTCTTCTTCCTTGCGGCGTACGCCCTGACCAACCTGGGCGCCTTCGTTGCCGTCATCATCATCTCGAACAAGATCGGCAGCGACCAGATCGACGACTACGGCGGCCTCTTCCGGCGGGCGCCGCTTCTGGGCTTTGCGCTGGCGTTCTGCCTGGTGTCGCTGACGGGCCTGCCGCCGACCGCGGGCTTCGTCGCCAAGGTGTACATCTTCAACACCGCCGTCCAGAGCGACCTCGTCTGGCTGGTGGTGGTCGCCGTGCTCAACACGGTGATAGCGGCGTTCTACTACCTGCGGGTCGTGAGCCAGATATTCCTCGCGCCGGCGCCCAGCGAGGAAGGCATCCCGACGCCTTGGCCGGCAAGCATTTCACTGGCTGCCGTCACTCTGGGTGTCGCGATAGTGGGCGTAGTCCCGACGCCGCTCATCTCGGCGAGCGAGACGGCGGTGCGCATTTTCTCCTAGACCCAAGATGCGCAGCGGCGCGATAGCGGTTCCAGTCTGCGTCAGTGGCCGGTGGAGCCGTGGCCGCCGTCGCCGCGGGCGGTGACGCTCAGCTCCGGCACCTCCGCCAGCGGCAGGTCGGCGAGGCGCGTGACCACAAGCTGTGCGATGCGGTCGCCGTGGTTTATGCGGTGCTCTTCAGTTTCGCCGAAGACGTACATCGTCACCAGCACTTCCCCGCGGTAGTCGCTATCGATGGTGCCGAAGGTGACGCCGACACCTTTTGCCGACAGCCCGGAGCGAGGGCGTACCTGCACGTCGAAGCCGGGCGGGAACTCGATGGCGATGCCGGTTCCGACGCGCACCGGGTGGCGTCCAACGATAACGTAACCGGGGTCATCGATGCAGGCGTAGAGGTCGAAGCCTGAGGAGCCGGCGGTAGCGCGTTCCGGCAGCCGGGCGTGCGGTCGCAGCCGTTTGACCTTGAGAAGCTTCTCTACTTGCATCGCGCGGTCCTTGCGTCCTCGCTGAGGAGTATATGAGGGGGCGTCGAAGCGGGCAAGAGCTATCTCCGATTCCTGTATTTGCCGTCGCTATTGTTCAGAATCGCCTTGTGCTAGAATTGCGCCGGTCGACGGATGAACAAGTTAGTTTGGAGGTTAGAATGGCCGACTTCGGACTGAACGAAGAAGAGCGGATGGTCCAGCAGCTGGCGCACGAGTTCGCGGTGAAGGAGATACGGCCGCGGGCGCAGTACTACGACGAGCACGAGGAACTGCCGCGCGACATCATGCTCAAGGCGAACCAGCTTGGCCTCTCAGCAGGGATGATGGCCGGCGGCTCGGCGCTGACGTCGGTGCTGATAACGGAGGAGCTTTCGTGGGGCGACGGCGGCGTCGCTCTCTCCATCTCCTCCAGCGGTCTGGCTCTCGCCGCCATCATGGCGATGGGCACTGACGAGCAGAAAAAGGAATGGGTGCCGAAGTGCCTGAGCACGGAGACCGAGCTGCGTTTGGGAGCCTACTGCCTGACTGAACCGGAGGCGGGCTCAGACGTGGCGAACATCTCGACGACGGCGGTGCGTGACGGCGACGACTACGTCCTCAACGGCACAAAGCGGTTCATTACCAACGGCGGCATAGCTGACGTGCATGTCGTTTTCGCGACGGAAGACAAGAGCAAGAAGTGGGGCGGCTTGTGCGCTTTCGCCATCGAAAAGGGGACGCCCGGACTGTCCATGGGGACGGTGTGGAAGAAGATGGGTATCCGCGCTTCCCATACCGCCGACGTGGTGCTCGACGACTGCCGCGTTCCGGCACGTAATCGCCTCGGCCCTCCGCCGGGCGCTGCCCCCGGCACGGGCGGTGGAAGCGGCGCTTTGGGGGCGCTCAATGCCCTCGAGCGCACGCGCCCCATGATCGGCTGCTTCGCACTCGGCATCGGCCGGGCCGCGTTCGAGTACGCGCTTGACTACTCGAAAGAGCGGGTGCAGTTCGGGCGGCCGCTGATCATGAACCAGGCGATCGCCTTCAAGCTGGCGGACATGGCGATCGAGCTCGACGCCGCGCGTCTTCTGATATGGCGCGCCGCCTGGATGTCGCACGCAGGCGTTCCTTTCTGGCGGGCAGAGGGCAGCATGGCAAAGGCGTACCCGTCGGATGTCGCCATGCGGACGACGGTGGACGCGGTGCAGATCCTTGGCGGGTACGGCTACGTGAGCGAGTTCCCTGTCGAGAAGTGGATGCGCGACGCCAAGATATTCCAGATATTCGAGGGAGCGAATGAGATCCAGCGGATCGTGATTGCCCGCGCCATCAGCGGCGGCGTCAGGATCCGCTAGCGGCGGCCTCGCCGGCCGGCTGCGGACGGTTAACAACGTTGCGCGGGCTGCCGTCGAGCCACGCTTCGACGTTCTCGATCGTCGCCTCGATGATTCGCTGCAGCGCCTCGCGGCTGAAGAAGCCGATGTGCGGCGTTATCACAACGTTGGGGCGCCGCATGAGGATGTGGTTCTGAAGCAGCACCCTCAGCTTGTCCTCAGCGACCCCATCGGTGAGTAGCTGGCTCTCCTCCTGGATGAGCTCCTCGCCCTCGAGGACGTCGAGCCCTGCTCCGCCCACAATGCCCTGGTCCAGCGCCTGGATCAGGGCATTCGTGTCGACGAGAGCGCCGCGGGCGGTGTTGATGAGCAGGGCGCCGCGCTTCATCATCCGCAGCGTGCGCTCATTCATGAGGTGGTACGTCTCCCGCATCAAGGGGGCGTGCAGAGTCACGATGTCGGAGCGCCGCAGTAGCTCTTCGAGCGGGACGTACTGGAAGCCCAGGACTTCCGACAGCAGGTGGTCCTGGCGCACGTCGTAGGAAAGCACCTCCATCGCGAAGCCCTTGGCGATTCGGATCACGTGCAGCCCAATGTTGCCCGCGCCGACGACGCCCAGAGTCTTCCCCTTCAGATCGAAGCCCTCCAGCCCTTCGAGCGCGAAGTTGCCCTGCACAGTGCGCTGGTACGCGCGGTGTGTGTTGCGTGAGAGGGCGAGGATGAGGGCGAAGGTGTGCTCGGCGACGGTGTTCTCGCCGTAGGAGGGGACGTTGGAGACGGTAACTCCCCGCTCGTCGCAGGCCTGCAAATCGATGTGGTCGTAGCCGGTGCTGCGGGTGGCGATGAGCCTGAGCCGGGGCAGCTCAGAAAGTACGGTTCGGGTGATCTGGGAGCGAATGAAGACGGAGACTACCTCCGCGTCGCGCGCTTGCGCCAGTGTTGCCGACGTAAGGAGTTCGGGGACAGCCGTAAGATCGAGGCGCGGAGTCTCCGGCGGCAAAAACTGCCTCTCCCAGGGCTGCACCTCAAAGAGAACGACCTTGGTCCGCGGCCACTCGCGCATCCTCGAATTTCCTCTCTATTTCGATTATACCGTACCCCCCGTCGCGCCCACTTTCTCCCGCAGCCACGCTCGAAGTAGCTCGCGCAGCTCGCGGCGACGCTGGCGGAGGCTGTGCTTGGCGCCGGGCAGGATGACCAGTTCTTTGGGTTCGCCGGCGCGCTCGTATACGTATTCGGAGCAGGCGGGCGGCAGGCGCCTGTCGAGTTCGCCGTGAACGAGGAGGAGGGGACGCGGCGCCACCCGCGGCGCGGGCGCGGTGCCCGCCGTCTGGGTGCTGAGGGTGACGACGGCGCTCACGTCGGGGGAGAGGGCGGCGGCTGTTATGACGACGGCGCCGCCGAAAGAATGGCCGACGAGCCCGATCCTGCCCACGCCTTTGTTCTTGAGGAGGGCAACGCCCGCCAGCACGTCGTACACGCCCTCGGAGACGATGCCGGGCGCGTCGCGGCGCCGGAAATCGAGGCGCAGCGAGCCGATCCCGTCTTCCACAAGGTCTTCGGCGAGGTCGGCGTATATGGAGTCTGCCGGGCCGTCGAAGCCGCCGTCGGTGCCGCCGACCCAGATGACGGCTCCGCCGCCCTGCTTGCCGCGGTGGTAGAGACAGGAGATGGGGCCGCGCTCGGTTTCGATGCGGATAAGCTCGCCGCTCATGAGACGACGCGCAGGATCACGCTTTCCGCGGGATGCAGCAGATGAAGCGAAGAACGTCGGAGCCGGCATTGACGAACTGGTGTTGCTCGTTGGGGGCGACGAAGACGACGGAGCCGGGCTCGATAGGCGTCCTGCCCCCGGCTGAGACGGCCTGGCCCTCGCCGGCCAGCACGAACACTTCGTGCTCCCAATCATGTGTATGCCAGGGGGTCGATGCCCCGGGCTGCACCTCGAAGACGCGCATAATGAAGTTGGGCGCGCCGTCTTCTTCCGAGATGACGACGCGAAGGGTGACGCCGGGCAGCTCCTCGCGGGCCGTGACGTCGCGGTAGTCCTGGACCTTCATATTTGCGTTTCCTTTCAGAAAGGGCGCGTGACTCTCGAGCCTCTTGAGGGCAATGGTACAACAAGAGGGTAGCGCGCATAAACGGGGGGCGAGCGGCCTGTGACGGACATGAGGCGGACAAGCGGACGTCGAAGGAAGGCGTACTCAGGAGGAGGAGCGTTTGAATCAGGGCCGCAAGCGACTCTACGCGGGCAGGATGCCGGCTCCATCTGGGGAGTGGCAACCGTCAGGCTGCTATAATGGGCGCAGGAGACGCAGGAAGCGAGCCGCGTATGAGACTGGGACTGCACGTATCGACTGCGGGCGGGCTGGACAAGGCCATCGACCGCGGGCAGGCGATGGGCGCCGAAACCATCCAGATCTTCGGGTCGGCGCCCCAGATGTGGCGTCGCCGCGCGATACCCGACGAGGAGGTCGCGCTCTTCCGCGAGAAGCGGGCGGCCGCCGGCATCGACCCCGTCTTCCTGCACGCCGTCTATCTCATCAACTTCGCCGCCGATAACCCCGATCATCTGGTCAAGGGGAAGGCGTCGATCATCGCCGATCTTGAGCTGTGCGGGCGCATCGGCGCGGCGGGCAGCATCCTGCATCTGGGGAGCCATCACGGCGCGGGGCTCGACGCCGTGTTCCCGCAGGTCATCGCGGTCACCGCCGAGGTCATGGCGAGCTGCCCGGCCGGCTGCTGGCTAATTCTGGAGAACAGCGCCGGCATGGGTGGAAGCGTGGGCGCGAAATTCTCAGAGCTGGGGCGGGTTATCCGCGAGGCCGGAGACGGGCGCATCAAGGTCTGCCTCGACACGCAGCACGCCTTCGCGATGGGCTACGACGTGGCGACCCGCGACGGGCTGGAGGCAACGCTGGACGAGTTCGAACGCGAGATCGGGCTGGCGCGGCTGGTGGCGGTGCACGCCAACGATTCGAAAACGCCGTTGGGGGGGGTCCGCGACCGGCACGAGAACATCGGGGAGGGACGCATCGGGCGCGAGGGCTTCCTGAACATAATGTCGCACCCCGCGTTCCGTGATCTGCCGTTCATCCTGGAGATACCGGGGTTCGCGAACCAGGGGCCGGACAAGGAGAACCTCGACATCCTGAAGTCGATACGCGCTGAGGCGCTGGGGAACGGCGGGTAGAAAGACTTGCGCTGCGTCGAGGGACGCGGCACGCGGCGCCCAGCGCGGCACGGGCGATGGAGCTAGCGACTCGAGAGAATGGCGCCGGCGGCGGCGACGCCGCTCACCATCGTCCCCGCGATGCCGTGCCCCAGCGTGCTCGCTCCCACAAGGTACAGACCGCTTATCTCGGTCGCCAGCGGGAAGCGACCGCGCCGCGCCTGCTCGACGGTGTGCTCCAGCCCGTAGCTCGTCCCGCCCGTCGACAGCGTGAAGCGCTCCTGCGTGAGCGGCGTCGCCGACTCCAGCCAGACGACGTCGCGGATGAAGCCCGGCATCATGCGCTCGACCTGGGCGAGCATCCGCTCCTCCAACAGCTTCTTCGCTTCGACGTAGGGCGGCGTGTGCCGGTAGCGGCCGCCACTCGCCGGGCCGGTCTCGGCGCCCCATGTGGTCACGGCAGCGGGCGCGATGGTCATGAGCTGGAGGTTGGTGTAGCCTTCGGGCGCGATGTTGCGGCTCTCAGGGTCCTTGCGGGACGCGATGGAAATGAAGACCCGGGGCTCCTCGGGGACCTCGCCGGCGTAGCAGGCGGCGTACTGCTCCTCCATGTTGTAGCGCGTCGCGACGCCGTAGTTCGTGTTGGGTATGCCGAGTTCGCGCACGTCGCGCTTCATCGCGAGGTAGGTGACGAACAGGGGCAGCGCCATGCGCCCCTGCTCCGCCTTCTCGACCGTCTCGCGGCCCAGGTGCTCGCGCCCCACCATTTCCAGCAAGGTGCGCTTGGCGTCGGCGTTGGAGATGACGGTATTGGCGCGGAGCGCCTCGCCGGAAGCGAGCTCGACGCCACGGGCGGCGCCGTTCTCGACGATGATGCGCCGGACGCGGGAGCGCAGCCTGATCTCGCCGCCGTTCTTCTCGATGGCGCCCACGAGGGCGTCGATAAGGGCGCGTCCCCCGCCTCTGACGAAGTAGCCGCCGGAAGGGATGTAGTGCGCCATCAGCCCGGCGTGGGTGACGGCGGAGGCGCGCGAAGGAGGGGCCGCGTATGTGCCGCTGAAGGACGCGAGGACGTGTCTCAGGCGCAGGCTGCATTCCAGGGCGTCGAAGACCTCTTCCAGCGTGCAGTCGGCGGGCGGCTTGCCCAGTCTCCGCTGCACGTCGGGCACGGCCGGCGCGGGTGCGCTGCCCGTCACGGCGTGGACGAACTCCAGGAAGCGGTCGGCGGCCGCCTTCTCCTGGGGGAAAGCTTCGTGCAGCCTCTGGCGGTAGCGTTCCCAGCCCGCGGGCACGCGGAACGTCAGGTCGGGGAAGATGAGGGTATCGAAGCCATCGGGGTCCATGGGCAGGAACTCGATCTCTTCCTCGATGCCGATGTTCTTGAGAAGCGTGAGAAAGAGCCCGCCGGGCTGGCAGCCGCCGATGTAGTGCAGCCCGACATCGAAGTCGAACATGCGCTTGCGGCGGAAGGTCGAGGCGTTGCCGCCGGGCAGAAAGTGGTGCTCCAGGACGAGCGGCTTCAGGCCCGCTTTCGCCAGCGATGCCGCCGCCGAAAGCCCTCCTATTCCGGACCCGATCACTATCACGTCGCGCTGTTCAGTCATGCGTTTCCTCCCGCGTCCTTTTGGCGATTGTACCACCCCCGATCGCGCGACAGAACCTCGTCCGTCCGGTGGGGAGGACGCCCGCAGCGATGCGAAAGAGGCCGTCGCTGTGTTACTATGCGTTCGAGGAGATGAGCTCAGGAGGGGGCGCATCGCGCTCGGGTGAATGTCTAAGGATCACAAGGAGAGCCTGAACCCGATTCACCTGATCGTTCAGCACCGGCTCCCGCTTCAGTTTCTCATCTCCGCGGTCTTCATCGGCATACTGATCTGGCGGGTCGACATCCGCCAGACGATTGAGACCTTCGGCGCCGTTAATTACGGCTGGGTGCTGCCCGCTCTTATTGTCTTTTCCCTCTCCAAGCTGCTTCATTCCATTCGCTGGCAGATGCTGCTCAAGGCGACGGAGCGCGCCCCGGTGGCCGAGCTCTTCGGCATCTACCTGGTGTCGAACATGACGAACAACGCCATCCCCTTTCGCGCCGGCGATGTGCTTCGCATCCAGGTGCCGGCGGAACGCTTCGGGATACCGCGCGCCGAGCTGACCTCCTCCGTCATCGTTGTGGAGACGGTGTTCGACGCGTTCACCTTCTTCGTGTTGCTGCTCGCGGTGCTGACTTTTCTGGGGCTGCCGGCGGTACCGGCGCAACTGGTCCTCGGCCTTTCGTTGGGCGCGCTCACCGCCTTCATCGGCCTGCTGCTTATCGCGCGCATACGGCCGCCGCGTCACCTTGCCGAGTCGCGGTGGACGCGCATCTTCTCGGACAATGCCCGCCGCCGCATCGCAGAGATCGTGCCCCAGTTGCTCGAAGGGCTTCAGGCGATGCGGGAGATGCCGCGGCTGGGAAGGGTGCTCGCAATTTCCTTTCCCGCCTGGCTGGTGGAGGCACTGATGTTCTGGCTGCTCGGACTCGCCTTCGGGCTGGGCCTTCAGCCGCACGAGTACATCGTCGTGATGATCGGCGCCAACCTCATCGTCTCGCTGCCGATAACGCCCTGGAACCTGGGGACATACGAGTTCGTTGTCCAGGAGGTGGCGGCAGGCCTGGGCGCGAACCGATCGGTGGCGGCGGCGTACGCTTTTGGGACGCACATCTTCACCATCATCTGGATCACGATCACAGGGCTGCTCGCGGTCTGGTTCCTCAACCTGAGCCTCCGCGACATCATGTCCTTGGGCAGGAAAGAGATGCGCGGCGGAGAAGAAATGAAGGGGTCGGCGGTGGAAGGTCCCGCAGAGGAGGGAGAGGATGAGGAAGGGCCGCAAAGGTGGCCGGGGATGGGGTAGCGCTAGTCGAGCGCTCGCAGTCGCGGGGAGACAATAGCCGCCCCGGCCGTCAGGACCAGACAGACGGCGCCCATAACGAGTAGGCCCGTCTGCGCGCCGAGAGCGGACGCGAGCGCGCCGGCGATTACCGCGCCCAGCGGTACCAGCCCCCTGTCGAGGCTCACCACGCTCATCACCCTTCCCTGAAGCTCCGGCGGGCTGTTCTCGAGCAGAATCGTCGTCGTCAGCGCCATGTAGGAGACGCCGGCCGCCCCGACGATGATCAGCGTGACTATCGTGAGGGCGATCCACGTGCTCTGCGACGTGAGGATGAGGGCGCCGCTGAACACGCCGAGAAACGCCAGCAGCAGGATGCCGCGCCGCTCGAAGCGCTGACGCGTCGCCATCGCGAGGGAGCCGATGAGGGCGCCCACGCCCGTCGTCGCCACGAGCCAGCCCACACCCGAATCGCCGAGGCCGAGCACGTCTATCGCCAGCAGCGGTACAAACACGCCCTGGTACGGAAAGCCGAAAACGAAGAGGATGAAGGCGAGCGCAACGACGTAGACAAGGTGGCCGCGGGTGACGAAGGCCAGCCCCTCGCCGAGCTCCCGCAGCCACGAAGCGCCACCCTCGACAGCCGTCCTGACCTCCCGTTCGACACGGATCGCCCACGTGACCGCCATCACGCCGATGAAGAGTATCCCGTTCATCAGATAGACGCCGCCGATGCCGAGCGGTATGAGAAGGACGCCGGCAAGCGCCCCGCCGCCGATTCGCATCACGTTCATGGCGGCCGTGTTGAGGGCGACGGCATTGAGCAGCGCCTCCTGCGGCACCAGCCGGGGGATGAGCGACTGCCGCGCCGGCTGGTTGAACGACATCGAGGTGCCACTAATGAAGGCGGTGACGAACACGTGCCACACTTCGACGGCGCCGGAAAGGACGAGAAAGGCGAGCGCGAAGTGGGTGGCCATTGTGACCGCCTGTGTCGTCAGCAGGAGGCCCCGCTTGTCCATGCGGTCGGCGGCTACGCCCGCCACCAGGCCGAAGATGAGCATGGGGGCCATGCGCGTCGCCATCACCAGGCCGACGAGGAACGCCGATCCCGTGAGGTCGAGGATGAGGACGGGCCTCGCGACCTGCTCCATCCACAGCGAAGCGGAGTGTCCGAGCTGACCCAGCCACATGTAGCGGTAGTTGGAGTAGGCGAGGGACGAGAAAGTGGCCGCGCTGGGCAGCACACCCGCGCGCGCTCGCTTCGCCGCCGCCGCGGGCCGAGCGGCAACCTCCGAATCGATGGGCAGTTCGGCTTCTGTTTCCAAGGCGGTCAGACCGGTTCGGCAGATGTCACGCCCGGTGGCCGGGGGTCCGTCAAGACGTTGACGCAGGCGGGCTTGCCGGAAGCAAAGGCCCGCTCAAGGGCGGGACGGATCTGCGACGGCTCCACCACGAACTCGCCGTGTCCCCCGAGCCCCTCGACTACCTTATCGTAGCGGGCGTTGTCGGCAAGGAGCGAGCCTATCACGCCCTGGTCGCCGTAGGCTTTGAGCTGGGCCATTGCTATCTGGCCCCATTGGCGGTCGTTCCCTACCACGGACACGACGGGCAGCCCGCAGCGGACCATGGTGTCGAACTCGAAGCCGTTCAAGCCGAAGGACCCGTCGCCGTTCACCATGAGCACGCGCTTCTCGGGATGCGTAATCTGCGCGGCAATGGCGAAGCCAGTGCCCACGCCCAGCGTGCCCATCGGGCCGGGGTCGAACCACTGGCCGGGGTTATTGACCGGCAGCACCTGCGAAGCAAGGTTGACGATATCGCCGCCGTCACCGACGACCAACGTGTTGTCGTCGACGAACGCGGCCATCTCGTTGCAGAGGCGCAGCGGGTGAATAGGAACGGCGTCCGATTCCAGCCAGCGGCGGCGCTCCTCCTCGATCCGCTGCTCGCGATGCCGGAGGTCGGCGACCCACTCGCGCGGCGGCGCCGTCTTCTCGCCGAGGTCCGCGAGCAGGGCGTCGAGCACGAGCCGCGCATCGCCCTCGATGCCGACGGTGTAGCTGCGGTTGCGTCCGATCTCGGCGGGGTCGATGTCGACGTGGATGACGCTACGTCCCTCGGGGACGTCGCGGCCGTAGCCGAGGCGGAAGTCGAGCGGCACGCCGAGAATGAGGACGGCGTCGGCTTCGGTCAGCGCGGCGCGCCGCGTGCGGGAGAAGAAGAGGGGGTGGTCGCGGCGGACGCAGCCGCGGGCCATCGAGTTGAGGTAAACAGGCGCCTGCAGCCGCTCGACGAGCAGTCGCAACTGGTCGTGGGCCTCCGACCAGTAGACCTCGCTGCCCGCGATGACGACGGGACGTTCCGCCTTCGCCAGCAGCCGCGCCGCTTCAGCGATGAGCGTGGGGTCGCCGGCGACGCGTCCGGCCGGGCGGTAGTTCTCACGGATCCGGGCGAACGCCTCTTCCACCTTTCCGAACAGGACGTCGATCGGCAGCTCCAGGAAACAGGGGCCGTAGCGGCCGGTCATGGCGGTGCGGAAGCAGGTCGCCAGGTACTCAGGGATGCGCTCTGTGCGGTAGCAGGCGCCCGCCCACTTCGTGATCGGGTTCATGAGGTCGACCTGCTCCATCTCCTGGAGGGCGCCCATCCCGAGCTGCGATAGAGCGCTCGCGCCGCCGATGACGAGCATCGGACTGCGGTTGTGGTAGGCGTTGGCGACGGCGGTCACGATATCGGTCACGCCGGGGCCGGCGGTGACGACGGCGACGCCCGGCCGGCGCTTAATTCGCGCCCAGCCTTCGGCGGCGTGGCCGGCTGCCTGCTCGTGGCGCGTGTCAATGACTTTGATGCCGTGAGCGACGCAGGCGGTGTAGATGTTCATGATGTGGCCGCCCGTGAGGGTGAAGATGCAATCGATCCCTTCCGCTTCGAGCGCGCGGGCCACAAGCTCGCCGCCGTCAATCTCTGCCATCGCTTCTCTCCTTAGAAGTCGCGTTGCTTCGGTCTCCAAGTATACCCGAACTAAAGGGCGAGCGAAGCCAGCGCCGCGACGCCAAACCCGCCGATGACAACCGCCGACAGCAGACGCGCCGACCGCAGCGCCCGCAGGCCGAGGCGCGAGCGCAGGGCGCCGACGCCGCCGCTGAGCACCAGCCACCACGCGCTCGACCCCGCGAATACGCCGGCGACTAGGGCTACGGCAGGCGCGGTCCGTCCGCCCTCGCTCACGATGTCGAGTCCGGCGAAGACGGCGGCGAACGAGAGTATGGTCAATGGGTTGGTCAGCGTCAGAAGGAAAGTCGATGCGTAGGCGGAGACAAGTCCGCCTCTCGACGGAACGACTGCTGCCTGCGGCGGAGTGACGAGGGCCATTCGCAGCGCGAGGAAGCAAAGAAACAGCCCGCCCGCGAGCCGGAAAGGGTCGCTGTGGTCGACGAGGGCGTCGGATACGGCGGTGATGCCGAAGGCGGCGACGGAGGCGAAGGCAGCGTCGGCGGTGGCGGCGCCCAGTCCGCTGGCGAGGCCGGCGGCGCGGCCCTCGCTCAGCGTGCGCCCGATGCAGATGGCGCCTATCGGGCCGACGGGGACGGCGATGGCAAAGCCAATGGCGATGCCCTTGAAAAGGAACGCGAAGTCCAACAGCTCACCTATCGAGATTCAATGCCAGTGTAGCAGAAGCACCGGTGACCGGACTAGAAGAGGACCTGTTCGGCGACGAGGTCGGCGATCTCCCCGTCGTCCATCTGGAGGATGTCTTTGCACACCTCGAACGTGTGCTCGCCGAGACAAGGCGCAGCGGAGCGCAGGCGGCCCGGCGTCTTCGAGAGGCGGAAGCCGGGGCCGTCGTAGGCGGTGAGCCCGGCCTCGGGGTGCTCCAGGTAGACATAATATCCGCGCTCCTTCAGGTGCTCGTCGTTGTCCAGCACGTCCTGCGCGGTCTGGACGGCGCCCGCGGGCACGCCGTGGGCCTGCAGCAAATCCATCACATCGTGTGCGGGCTTGTCCCGCGTCCACTCTCCGATGCGCCGCTCCAGCTCGTCTTCGTTCTGCTTGCGGCCGAGGAGGGTGGCGAACTTCTCGTCGCGGCACCAGTCGGGGTTGCCCATCGCTTCGCAGAGCCCTTGCCACTGCTCGTCGGTGAATACCGCGATGGCGCACCAGCGGTCGGCGCCCGGCCGCTCGAGGGCGTCCAGCCCCAATTCGAGCCACAGCGGGAGGGCGACCCGTTGGCAGGGGAAAGCGTTGTGAGGCGCGGCGTTCGGCACGCGGTTCCCCGCGCGAGTCTGGACGCGGCCGTTCACTGTGTAGTCCATCAGCGCCGGCCCGAGCGCGGAGACGGACGACTCGATCTGGGCAAGCTCGATGCGCTGGCCGCGCCCCGTCTTCCGGCGGTAGCGCAGGGCGGCGAGTATGGCGACGAGCGTGTGGCCGGGGTTGACGACGTAGTCGGGGTAGTTGGTGCCGAGGCCGACGGGCTCGCGGTCGGGGAAGCCGCTGAGGTGGTTGTAGCCCGCGACCGGTCCCAGCACGGCGCCGAAGCCCAGGTAGTCGCGGCGGGGGCCGTCGAGACCCTGCATGGGCGTATAGGCGGCGATGATGTCGGGGTTCACCTTCACAAGGTCGTCGTACGTCAGCCCCCAGCGCTCCACCACGCTCGGGGTGAAGTTGTTGACGAAGATGTCCGCCCAGCGGACAAGCCGGTAGGCGATCTCGCGTCCCTTCGGCAGGTTAAGGTTCAAACTGAGCGAGAGCTTGCCGGGGTTGTAGTTGTTGAACCAGCCGCTGACGTTGTAGCCCGTCTTATCGGGAGGGAAGGGCGCCAGTGAACGGAGGCCGTCCGGGCGCGACTCCGACTCGACGCGCACGACCTGCGCCCCGAACGCGCCCAGCAGCCTGGCGGTGATCGGGCCGACGCCGAACCAGCTGAAGTCGGCGACCTTCACTCCCTCGAGTGGCAGCTTCTCGCTCATCAGATCACGCCCGCGCCCGTCAATGTCAAAAGTTCGTCCGGGCCGATGCCCACCTCGCCGTATACTTCGGCGTTGTGCTCGCCGAGGAAGGGCGGACGGCGGCGGATGCGCCAGGGCGTCTCGGAGAGGTGGACCGGCGCCCCCGGATAGCGCAGCGTCTCCCCCAGCTCGAGGTGCGCGACGTCCTGGAAGTAGCGGCGATAGTTGAGCTGCACGTCCTCGACCAGGTCCTTCGGGGTGCTGACCATGCCGATTAGCAGGCGGCGTCGCTGCGCTTCGTCGTATATCTCCACCTTTGTGCGCCGGCCCAGGAAATCGCTCAGGACCTCGTGGATGCGGGCAAGCGGCGCCGCCAGACGTTCTATCGCCTCCGCGTCCGCGACCGACTGCGTGATCAGCGGCAGGCCCAGCTCCTGGATCAGGGAGAAGTACGGCTCTTCCGTGAGGTCCTGCGCTTCCCCTTCCTCGATCATCCAGTCGAGCATGACGGGCCAGGGGGCACCGCCGGGTGTGCCGAGGTAGCAGAAAACGTAGCCGTCTTTGCAGGCGTAGTTGCCGATGCCGGGCACCTGGAGCATGGGGACGCGCCAGGCGCCGATGCGACGCCGCAGCACCTTCTGCATGTCCCACGTCTGGGCGGCCGTCTCCTGGGCGAGCGCGAGCGCCTCCTGCATCGACACGTCGACCTGCTGGCCCTCGCCGGTCACGTCGCGGTGATAGAGGGCCATGAGAATGCCGGACGCCGCCTGGATGGAGGCGGAGATGTACCCTTGATTGCCGTAGATGCGGTTCGGCGGGTCGTCAGGCTCGCCGGCGAGCCACATGACGCCGCTCATCGCCAGGCCGACCAGGTCGCACCATTGATAATGGCTGTGCGGGCCCCACTGGCCGAAGCCGGTGATGGAGGCGAGGATGATGTCGGGTCTGATCCGACAGAGATGCTCGTAGCCGAGGCCGAGTGAATCCAGGTGGCCGGGTGGGAAGCTCTCGACGACGACATCGGCGGTGGCGGCGAGCCGCTTGAAGAGGGCGCGGCCGTCCGGGTTTTGGAGGCTGAGGGTGATGCTGCGCTGGCTGGTGGTGAGGTTGAAGAAGTAGAGACTTTTCTCGGGGTCGATTTCGTCGTGGTAGAAAGGGCCGGAGCGACGCCCCGGGTGCCCTTCCGGCGGCTCGACCTTGATCACGTCGGCGCCCAGGTCGGCGAGCAGTTTGGCGCAGTAGAGGCCGATCTCACCGGAAATGTCGAGGACGCGGATGTCGTTGAGGGCCGAGTCGTCGGTCAAGGTTCCTGCTTTCGCAATGCGAGGGCGGCGGCCGCCTTGAGGAGATTCTACCGGAAACGGGGCCGTTGTCAACGGCGGCGTTCGTTCGCGTTGACGCGGCGGCGGGCGAACACGTATCCTATACGTTGTTGACGCGTCCGCGCGGCCATCTGGTCCTCAGAGTCGCTTTCCCAGCCCGCCACCGACCAGCCTCCATGGAGACGAGCGAATGGTTGATGCCCCGGAAGGAGCCAGCGAACCCCTCTTAGCTGAAGGGGTCAGACCGGGCCTCGCCGTCGACGCGAAGCCCCGAACCGATAGCGGCTGGGTGAGGGCCTTCGCCACCCTGCGTAATCCCCATTTCCGCATGTACTGGATGGGGATGCTGGCCTACTTCATGGCGATGAACATGGGGCAGATCGCGCGCGGCTGGCTTGCGTTCGATCTCACGGGACGGGCAGCGGCGCTCGGGGTCGTCAGCCTGGCCTGGGGAGCGCCGATGACGCTGTTCTCGCTGCTCGGCGGGGCGATTGCCGACCGCAGCGATAAGCGTCTGCTGACACTCGGAAGCCAGGCCGCGCTGTTCGCGCTTGCCATAAGCGCGGCCGTTCTCGTCCACACCGGCGCGATCCAGATATGGCACCTGGCGGTGCTCGCCTTCCTCGAGGGCACCGTTTTCTCGTTCGCGATTCCCGCCCGGCTGGCGTGGGTGCCGGAGCTGATTGAAGAGGGCGAGCTGATGAACGCCATCGCCCTCAACAACGCGGCGATGCAGGCGACCCGCATTGTCGGGCCCGGCCTGGCGGGTGCGCTCATCGGCGTGCCCTTCTTCGGCATGACGGGAACGTTCTACCTGATCGCCTGCTTCTACATCGTCGTCTTCTTCTGTATGTTGCAGGTCCCATCGACGGGCATATCGGACGCGGATTCGAGGCTGTCGCTGGCGACGAGGATGATGGCGGGAGTGCGCTACATCGCCGGCCACGACGTGCTGATGGCGCTGCTCATCCTGGCGCTCTTGCCGGTGCTCCTGGGGGCGCCGTTCCAGATCATGCTGCCCGTCTTCGCCGAAGACGTGTACGGTGTCGGGCCGGGCGGTCTCGGCGCCATGGCGACGATGGCGGGGATCGGCGCGACTGCGGGTTCGTTGCTCATCGGTTCCCTGGGCGACTTCAACCGGCGGGGGACGGCGCAGTTCTTGACGGGCGTGGTGTTCGGGATCGGGCTGTTCCTGTTCGGGCTGGCGGGCAGCTTCGCGATGTCGCTGCCGGTGCTGGCTCTTCTGGGGATGAGCTTCACCAGCTACATGGTCATCAACAACACCCTTGTCCTGACCACGGCGGAGCGCCGCTATCACGGACGGGTGATGGCGGTCTACATGCTGACGTGGTCGATGATGCCGGTGGTGGCGATGCCGGTGGCCGCGCTGGCCGATGTGGTGGGCGTGCAGGAGGTGGTGGTGGGGCTGGGGGTGACGCTGGTAGTGCTGATGGTGGCGATGCGGCTGTTCTACCCGAACTATCACCTGCTGAACGCGCCAGCGCGGGCGCTCGCCGTCGAAGAAAGCGGCGAAGCCTAGCCCGGCCGCTTCCTCAAGGCCGTCTAGAATGGCGCTTAGTAGGCTTCTTCGCGCTCGCTCGCCTCTGATTCACCGGCGATGAGGCGGAACTCCTCTTCTGCAAGCGGGGCGAGCTCGCCACGACGGTGCGCGTCGAACAGGGCGAACAGGTCGCGCTTGTGCGGCCGCTTCCGCCCGATGGGGCACGCCTCCCAGTCCTCGTACGTCTCGTCGCAATAGCCCACGCGACGCTCCCCGCACTTCGGCTGGAGGTGTCGCGCCAGCTCGGGGGCGACGCGGTTCACCTCCGCCCGCATGAGGGACGCCACCTTGCGGAACTCCCACTGCGCGCGCGTGCACAGACGGAGATCGCAAATGTGAAGGAGCGCCTGCAGATTTACGGTGACCTTGAAGTTGGTGTGGGCGGCGTTCGGTATGAGGAAGCGGGCGTCTTCAGCGGGGATGCCGGCGTCGACCATCTCCTGATAGAGGCGCCCGATATCCGCGAAGGCGTCCCGCAGCTTGTCTTCGTAGCCCGCCTGCCGCACCGTCTCCGGCACCGTGTGGGGGAACTCGCCGCCCTTGAAGACGACGTAGCGCTGGCTCTGCTGCTCGAAGCTGATGCCGACCCGGTGTCGCACGAACTGGTGGCTGAAGGCCCGGCTTACGCCCGAGATGGCGAACTCGAACCAGACCTGCTCGAGCGGCGAGGCGTGGCCCGTCTGTAGCCGCTTTTCGACGAAGTCGAGCATCTGCTGTCGCGTGATGCGCTCGGCCTCGATGCGCTCGCCTATCTCCTGCGGCGTCAGCGAGGAGTACGCGGTACGGAAGGCGATGTAAAGGGAGCGTATGGGGTCGTGGGTGTGGTCGAGGAGCTTGACCTGGACCGGCAAGGGAGACCTCCGCGGGTGATGAGAGCCTGATGGCTGACTCGCACATGTATTGTAAGTGAGGCCGAGTCAACGGGCTAGTGTGGGCACGAGTGATAGAATAGCTCTTAGCAGCGCCAGAGTCGACGGCGCGTGGACGGCAACGGCCTTCTTCCTCCATCGAGGCGTGACATGGAGAAGAGTCCCGCAGGCGAGTCTCCGGATTCCACCCCCGTCCCCTCTCCTGAGACGCCGCTGTCCGACCTGTGGGCGCGTCTCGACGCTTCCGAGGAAGGGCTAACCGACGAGGATGCGACGAAGCGTCTCACTGAGTACGGCCCCAACGAGCTGCCGGAGAAGGAAGAGAACCTCGTCACCAAGTTCCTCTCCTATTTCTGGGGCCCCATCCCCGTAATGATCGAGGTTGCGGCTATCCTCTCGGCCACCCTCCGTCACTGGCCCGACCTGGCGGTCATACTGGCGCTGCTGCTGCTGAACGCCGTCGTCGGTTTTCGGGAGGAGTTTCAGGCGGCGAGCTCAATCGCGGCCCTGAAGGCCCAACTGGCGCCCAACGCGAGGGCGAAACGGAACGGCAAGTGGCGAAGTATCCCCGCGCGCGAGCTCGTGCCCGGCGACGTGGTGCGTCTGCGCATCGGCGACGTTGTGCCGGCGGACGCGAGGCTATTCGAAGGGACGGCGCAGGTGGACCAGTCGGCGCTGACCGGCGAGTCGCTGCCCGTGGACAAGAAGAGCGGGGACGTCCTCTATTCAGGCTCCATCTTGAAGCAGGGCGAGGTAGATTCCCTGGTCTATGCGACGGGGCGAGCTACCTACTTCGGCAAGACGGCGCAACTTGTCGAAGAGGCGGAGACGCGAAGCCACTTCCAGCAGGCAGTCGTAAGGATAGCGAACTACCTGATAGCGGTCGCGCTCACCCTTGCCGTTCTGATACTGGGGGTCTCCGCGGTCAGAGGGAACCCGCTGCTGGAGATGATCCAGTTGGCGCTCGTACTCACCATCGCGTCCGTGCCTGTCGCCATGCCGGCTGTCATGTCGGTGACCATGGCGCTGGGCGCGCGAAGGCTGGCGAGGCAGGAGGCGGTTGTTACGCACCTGCCGGCGATAGAGGAACTCGCCGGCATCGACGTGCTCTGTTCCGACAAGACGGGCACGCTCACCCAGAACCGGCTGACGGCGGGCGACCCGGCGGCTGTGGACGGCCCGGCGCGTGAGGACATACTCCTGGCGGCGGCGCTCGCTTCTCGCGAAGAAGACCAGGACCCGATAGACATGGCCGTGCTCAGGGGGGCCGACGGCGTCGTGGCGCCCGGATTTCACGTGACCGAGTTTCAACCGTTTGATCCCGTGAGGAAGCGCACCCAGGCAACGGTGGAGGCGGCAGACGGAACACGGTTCAGAGTCACCAAGGGGGCGCCGCAGGTCATTCTGGCACTGGACCCGCAAGCGCCCCGGTTGGAAGAGAAGGTGACGGCGGTGGTCGGCGAGTTCGCCGGGCGTGGGTTTCGCTCGCTGGGGGTCGCACGGGCCGACGACGAAAGCGAGTGGCGCTTTCTCGGCGTCATACCGTTGTACGACCCGATTCGCGAGGACTCAAAGGAGACGGTGGAAGCGGCCGAGGCGATGGGCATTGAGATCAAGATGGTGACCGGTGATCAGGTCGCCATCGCGAAGGAGGTGGCGAGAGAGCTCGGTCTGGGCGAAAACGTGCTCGATGCCAAGGTGTTCGACACCGACATCCGGGACTCGCCGGAGCGGCTCGCGGCGCTGGTGGCGGCGTCGGACGGCTTCGCACAGGTCTTCCCCGATCACAAGTACCGCATCGTCGAAGCGTTGCAGGCGAAGCGGCACATCGTGGGGATGACCGGTGACGGCGTCAATGATGCGCCCGCCCTCAAGAAGGCCGACGCGGGCATCGCCGTCTCCGGGGCGACCGACGCCGCCCGCGCCGCTGCCGACATCGTGCTGCTGCGGCCGGGCCTGGCGACGATAGTGGACGCTATCAAGGAGAGCAGGCGCATATTCCAGCGGATGACGAACTACGCAATCTATCGCATCGCGGAGACGTTCGCGCTGCTTGTCTTCCTCGGCCTCTCCATCCTCATCTTCAACTCCCGCCCCGTGACGGCGACCATGATCGTGCTGCTGGCGATGCTGAACGATGGCGCCATACTCTCGATTGCCTACGACAGGGCCCGCTACTCAAACCGCCCCGAAGCATGGGACATGCGGGTGGTGTTGGGAATGGCTACTGCTCTTGGCCTGTTCGCCGCCGGCCGGTCGTTCGGCGCTTTCCTGCTGGCGGAAAGGGTGGTCGGCCTTGACAGCGAGGTCGCCCAGACCTTTGTCTACCTCAACCTGTCGGTCGGCGGGCATCTGACGCTGTTCGCCGCCCGCACGAGGGGCCCTTTCTGGTCGACGCGGCCGGCCTCCGTTCTGGTGGCGGCGGTTATGGGGACTCAGGTGCTGGCCACGATAATCGCCGTATCGGGGTTCCTGATGAAGCCCCTGGACTGGCGTTGGGCCGCTCTCGTGTGGGGCTACGATCTCGCCCTGTTCCTGCCGCAGGACTTCGTGAAGACAGCAGTGCATGGCCTGCTCCGGAGAGGCCGAGAGCGCAAGACAGCGGCCGCGCCGGCGGGCTAGTTGCTGCAGGCGCGGCCAGAATTTCGTAGGGGGACGGCGCTCAGGCGACGATGGCGCCCTTCGCGGCAGGCTGGCCGGCGAGGGGCGCGGGAACGGGAGTCAGAGCGCGCAGCGGCCTCACTGTGATACCCGACAGTATCTGCTGGTAGGCCCTCTCGTAAGCCTCGGCCATCTTCCCGGGCGAGAACCGATCCTCCACGACCTCACGGCAACGACGTGGATCAATGTCGTGCACGTGTCGCACTGCCTCGACCATCGAATCGAGATCGTCGACCAGGAAGCCGGTCTCGCCGTCAACGACGACCTCCGGCGCGGCGCCGCGCTGGAACGCGACCACGGGCGTGCCGCAGGCCATCGCTTCCGCAAGCACCAGGCCGAAAGGCTCCTCCCAGCACAGCGGAATGACGAGGGCGCGGGCTCTGGCATAGAGGGCGCGCTTCTGAACGCCTGTCGCTTCGCCGAAGAACGTGATCTGCTGCCCATCGATGAGCGGGGCCACCTGCATGCGGAAGTACAGCTCATCCGTCGGGTTGGGGTCGATCTTGCCGGCGATTATCAAGCGCATGCCCAGGCGTTTCGCGACTTCGATAGCGAGGTGGGGCGCCTTGTCGGGGGAGATACGGCTGAGGAACAGAAGGTAGTCGTCTTTCTCCTCCTGGTAGGGGAAGGTCTCCACGTCGATGGCGTTGTAGATCGTGCCGACGTAGTTCTCGTTCGCGATTGCTGGCATGTTCGCCTTCTCGGCGTCGCTAATCGTGTTATACCAGCCGTCGTAGTGGTCCCAGATGATCTTCGTGTCGGGAGTGATGAGATTGTGCATGGTGGTGAGCATTGGAACGTCTGCCAGGTGGCTCATCGCCATGACGATCTCGGCGTTGTGGTTGTGAATAATGTCGAATAAGGACGCTTCTTTGAGGGCGAGCGCCGCGTGAAGCAACTGGTAGGGCAGCTTGTCTTCGAGGTCGTCAGCGGTGCGCAGACTGCGCGGATAGATGGAGAAGAGATCCGCGCTGGTCCGGGAGTCGCCGCTGGCAGCGAGGCGCACGGAGTGGCCGCGCCGCACCAACTCTTCGCAGAGCACGCTGACGACCGCCTCTGTCCCACCATAGGCAAGGGGAGGCACCCGCTCCCAGAGAGGCGCAATGTGGAGAATCTTCATTCGCACGCCTCCTTTCCTGCGTGATGAAGGTAACCCCTTCCTGCAACCCGGTAGTTATTACGAGGGGACCGCGGGTGATCTATCCTGAAGCTAGGTCAACGAGGGAACCATCACCGATTATACTACGCGTTTGCCCGCCTGGCAACCCCCGAGGCAAACGACGTAACTGCCCGTGCGCTGCTCCGACGCGCACAGCCCGTCGAGGGCGTATGCGTCAGAGCGCGGCGAAGGCCGTTCCCTGCCAGAGGATGACCGTCAGGGCGCCAACAGATATGAACGGCGCGTACGGTATCGGGTCGCGGCGGCCCTTCACCCGCAGTACAAGGAGAATGAACGCGGAGACACCGCCCGCCAGCGCCATGAGGATAAGCGTGGGGGCGATGAGCGGCCAGCCGACGGCAAAGCCGGCGAAGGTGGCGAGCTTGACATCGCCCAGGCCCATGGCGCCGCGCGAGACGATGAGCGCGAACAGCATCAGCCCGAACGCTACGCCTCCGCCCGCAATCGCCGAAAGGAAGTCGGCCCCCGGCATGATGGCGGCTACGAGCACGGCGAAAAGGATAGCAGGGTAGGTGATGACGTTCGGGACACGGAAGGTGGCCAGGTCGGTGGCGGCGCAGGAGACGAGGACGGCGGCGTAGACGGCTATCACCGCAACCTGCGATACGTCCTGGTAACGGAACGCCGCCCCGACGATAACGGCGAGCGCTACGGCGGCAAACAGCAACCGCGGCCAGGGACTGCGGGCAAAGGCGGAGGCGGAGGGGGAGAGCGGCGCCATCTCAGCGTCATCCGGGCCGCCGGCTCCGGACGAAACACGGGAAGCGGTGGCAAGACGTCGCTGTCTCCCGATTACCAGCTCGTTGCGCCAATTATGCTGCATTCGTCGCTCCGTAAGGTGAGGTGGTGTCTCTAGTAGAATCGGCAGGTGCGGCAGCCGGCGGCAGTGGGCAAGGGCGCATTCGACGTTCGACCGTCAGTCAGAGCGGGGACGGAAGCGCGGGATGGTGCAGTCTTCGGTGATCGCGTCGAAGACCACTTCGACCGGCTGGCCCACGCGAAGCTCCTCGTTCCCGCAGCCGACGATGTTGCTCACCATGCGTGGCCCTTCTTCCAGTTCGACAACCGCTACGTTATAGGGTATGTCATCGGCGAACGCAGGATGTAGCTGCTGGTGCATGATGACGTAGCTGTAGATGCTGCCGCGCCCGCTCCCCTTCACCCATTCGTAGTCGTCCGACCAGCACTCGGGGCAGGAGGGACGCTCGGCGAGGCGGTAGGCGCCGCAGGATAAGCAGCGCATGAGCATGAGCTCGTGACGCTTCGCCCCCTCGAAGAAGGGCTCTGAGATGGGACCGGGCAGCGGTACCGGCTTCTTGTATTCGGTCATCTGCGGCCTCAGGATGGGTGCGGGCTCAGGACAAGCGTGCAGTGATGCTCGAGGATGCCGCCGTTGCCGCCGACGAGCACGACGTCGCGCTTGGGGACCTGGCGCTCGCCGCCCTGGCCGCGCGCCTGGATCACGGCCTCCGACAGGGGGGTCATCCCCCACATGTAGTACCCGGAGAGCATGCCGCCGCCGGTATTGGTGGGGAGTGTGCCGCCCGGGCCCAGCTTTCCGTCGGCGACGTAGGGCCCGCCCTCGCCTTTCTCGCAGAAGCCGTAGTCCTCGATCGACACAAGCACCGTGTAAGTGTAGCAATCGTACAGCTCGCAGATGTCAATATCGTTGAGCGTGATGCCGGCCATCCGGAAGGCGATCTCTTTGGAGATGGCGGCGCCGGTCACGGTGTCGGCGTCCCAGTCCGGGCGGCTAAGGACGCCGCGATGGCCCTGGCCCATTCCGAGGATGTAGACGGGCGGCTGGCGCAGCGCGCGCGCCCGCTCCGCCGTGGTGACGATGACGGCTACGCCCCCATTAGAGACGAGGCAGCAATCGTACAGGTGGAGCGGCTCGACGATCCAGCGGGAGTTGTGATAGTCCTCCATCGTGATCGGTTCCCGCTCCTGCGCCAGCGGGTTCATCGCCGCCCACTGTCGCTCAGCGACGGCGATGGCGCCGAAGTGGTCGTTTGTCGTGCCGTAGAGGTCCATGTGACGGCGGGCGGCGAGGGCGTAGGGCGCGTTCACGCCGAAGAGGCCGTAGGCGAGGTACAGCTCGGAGAGGCCGCGCGGCTGCAGGGCCGGCGCCCACCCGCCGTAGGCTGCGCTGCCACCGCGCCCTTCGCGCAGAGGAGCGTCGGCGAAGACACATACGACGTAGTTGGCCAGGCCGTGAACGACTGCCATCGCCGCGAACTGCACCATGCTTATGGCGGTGGCGCCGCCCATGTTCATCGAGTTCACGAAGCGCAGGTCGCCCAGACCGAGGGCGCCCTGTAAGGCGAGGCCAGCAAACCCGCCCAGAGGCGTCGTTCCGGGGTTTATCAGCAGGCCGTCGATGTCTTCCCTTTGCAGCCCGGCGTCTTCGATTGCCAGGCGCACCGCCTCTTTCGCGAAGTAGACGACGTCGCGGCCGTAGATGCGGCCCATGGGGGTGATTCCCAGCCCGGCGATGGCGGCCTTCCCCCTAATGCTCTCCGTTTGCCGGGGCGTCTCCTCGCGCAGTAGCTCAAGGGTGTCCAGTCTCAACGGCGCTCGCCCCTCGCTTCGCGGCGGGCCCGGCGCGCCGGTCGTCTGGAGGCCGACCCATGGCCGCCGGGCTCGGAAACGGCCGGGTGGTAGATCTCCTCGCTGGCGAGTGTGCTGTAGGTCTCGGGGCGGCGGTCGCGGACGAAATTCATCGGGCCGAGCTGCCTTCGCTTGAGGTTGGTGGCGGGCACTTCGGCGAAGGCGACGCCCTCATCTTCGCCCGTATCGGCGAGCACGTTTCCCAGGGGATCGATGATGCGGCTGTGGCCGTAGAACACAAGCTTGCCCTGGTCGCACGCCCCGACCTGGTCGGCGGAGAGGAACCAGCACTCGTTCTCGGCCGCCCTCGCGCGGTCGAAGAGGTCGTAGAGGTCGCCTCTGATCTTGGGCCATGCGGTCGGCAGGGCGAGTATCTGGGCGCCGCGCAGCGCGAGCTCGCGCGAGGCCTCGGGGAAGCGCAGGTCGTAACAGATCTGAATGCCGAGCTTCCCGATCTCCGTGTCGAAGACGGGCCAGTCTCTGCCCTGGCGGAAGATGTGGTACTCGTCGCCGGGCGCGTGCACCTTGCGATAGACGCCGACGACGCCGCGGGGCCCCACGAGAACTGCGGAGTTGTAGAGCACGCCCGAGCTGGAGACGTCTACGCGCTCCGTCATGCCGAAGACGATGTACATGCCCGCCTCTCGCGCCATGGCCGCGACCTTGCGCGTCGACGGGCCGGGGACCGGCTCCGCGGCGTCGTAGTGGTAGTTCGCCTCGTCTATCGACACCTCGTGGTTGAGGTGATAGAGGTAGCCCTGAAGCGTTTGCTCCGGCAGGACGAGCAGGCGGGCGTGTCTGGCGGCGGCCTCGTGCACGAGTGAAGCGTACTTATCGAGGTTCTTCGCCGTGTCGTGGACGGTGGTCATGGCCGCGACTGCGAGGGTGACGGTCTCTTGTGTCATCGGGTCCCTTCGGCCCCCTGCTGCGGCGGTGGCTCCTTGCCGGTAAGTTGGCAGAGGCGTTCTACAAGTCTGGGCATGACCTCTCCCGCGGGGGCCCGCAGCACGGCATAGCAGATGCCGGAAAGCGCGGTTTCCATGGGATTAACCTCGACCAGCGGCGCCCCCTTGCGGGCAGCGATT
This sequence comes from Dehalococcoidia bacterium, assembly GCA_030018455.1. NCBI lineage: Bacteria > Bacillati > Chloroflexota > Dehalococcoidia > Dehalococcoidia bacterium. Next base: position 174,397 of record JASEFU010000001.1, on the reverse strand, counting down.
ACCGGAAATTCGGCCGCGGGATACACGACGGCCGACGTGCCTACGAGGAGCATGCAATCGCAGAGGCTGGTGTGGTACCGGCACGATTCGAGTGCGTCGACGGGAATAGGCTCGCCGAACATCACCGTGTCCGTCTTCATGATGCCCGCGCACTGCGGACAGCGGGGCGGGATCTCTTCGATGGGAAACTCCTTGAGGGGGACGCGGTGGTTGCAGGCGATGCAGCGGAGCTTCAGCCGGTTGCCGTGGATCTCCGTTATCGATTCGCTGCCGGCCTCGTGGTGGAGGTTATCGATATTCTGGGTGATGACGTGCTGGAGGAAGCCGAGTTTTTCCATCTGGGCCATCGCGAAGTGGGCGGCGTTGGGCCGGGCGGCGTCCATCGCCTTTATGAACTCGGACAGCTCGTCACGGGGGCCGAGGCGTTCCGCCCACCAGGCCGTTGGGTCGGCGATGAACTTCTGGTAGCCGTTCATGGCCGGTTCGCCGAGCTTCGTCCACAGTCCGCCAGGGCCGCGGAAGGGCGGCACGCCGCTCTCGACGGAGATGCCAGCGCCGACGAGGGCGACGACGTAGGTGGACCCGGCGATAATGCGCGCGGCGTCGTCGAGCGCTTGTTCGAGCGGATCGTTGGTGGCCATCTCGACGCCCTCCTTCCGGGACCGGCTCCCGAGCCCTCATGATAACGTTTCGCCGATTCCGTCTCAATAGGGGGCGGACGGCCGGTCAACGGAAGGGAAGCGGATAAACGGATGGGACGTTCAGCGGACCATTGAGCCCGGGCTACTGCCAGCCGCTGCGGGCGCCCGCGCTCATCGCTAGGGGCCCGACCGGCCAGTTGAAGCCGTACATCATCGCCTTGTTGATGTCGTCCGCGCTCGCGATCCCCTCTTCCAGCACCTTCCGCGCTTCGGCGACCGCCGCGAAGTAGATGCGGTTGGCGACAAAGCCGTAGTTGCCGGGCGCGTCCTTCACCCGCACTGTCACCTTGCCCGCCCGCTGCCCGACGGCTTCCAGGGCGGTCACCGTTTCCTCCGACGTCTCCGGCGCATGGATGATCTCGATCAGCTTCATCGCCGCCACCGGACTGAACCAGTGCATGCCGACGAAGCGCGACTTGTTGGAGACGGCCACGTTCAGATCGGCGATGGCGAAGCCCGAAGTGTTGGTGGCGATTATGGCGTCGGGCCGGAGCAGGGCGTCGAGTTCCGCAAATACCTTCTTCTTCAACTCCAGGTCTTCCGGGATCGCCTCGATGAGGAGATCGACGTCGCGCAGGTCTTCGACCTTCGTCGTGAACTTGATGCGGGCGAGCGCTTCGTCCATCTGCTGCTGCGTGATTTTGCCGCGCTCGACGCCGCCGCGCAGTCCGAAGCGCCCTTCGGCGATGGTGTTGCGCGACTTTTCGAGGAGCTCGTCGTTCAGGTCGCGCAGGACGATGTCGTAGCCGGCGACGGCCAGCACCTGCGCGATGCCGCCGCCCATTACGCCGCCGCCCAGCACGCCTATCGTCTTGATCTCTTCAGGCTTCATTGCAGTCCTCCCGTTTCCGCTGGTTCTCTTACCGTCTACAGTCTCTGATGTCCTAAGCGCACATGCGCCTGACGACTTCGAAGAGTATTTGCGTCCCCAGGCGCAGGTTTTCTATGGAGATGCGTTCGTTGTGGCCGTGCGCCGACGCCAGCTCGCTCATGGTCAGCAACGCGGGGATGAAGCCGTAGGCGACGACGCCGCGGCGGCGGTAGGCGCGCGAATCGGTGAAGCCGGAGGCGATGGAGGGCAGCAGGAGCGCCTCCGGCGCCTGCTGCTTTGCGACCTCGCGTATCGTCTCGAATAGCTCCGTATCGACGGGCGATATCGGCGTCTGCGATTCGAGTATTTTTTCGATGCGTATTTTGGGGTCGGCGATGACGGCGGTCAGCTGTTCGATGAAGGCGTCGGGCTCGTGGCCTGGCAGGAGGCGGCAATCGAGCACGGCCTCCGCCCGGGCAGGGATGACGTTCGCCTTCACGCCCGCGTTCACCATCGTCGTGCTTATGGTGTCGGTAAGGAGCGCCTTGAGGAGCGGGATATTGGCGGCAAGCTCGCGCAGCGTCTCGTTCGACAGATCGCCCTTGATCATCCCCGCTTCCTGGAGCAGATCGAACATAGGGCGCAGCGCCGGCAGCAGTTCGGGCTCACGTTCCCATTCCTGGATTCGATGGAGCGCGCGCACCAGCCTTTCGACGCAGTTGTCGCGGTGGGGCACGGAGCCGTGCCCCGGCGCGCCCTCGCTCACCAATCGCAGCCACAGCGGGCCCTTCTCGCCGACCGAGCAACTAAACACCGGCCGCTTGACGCCGAACATCTCCTTGCTGCCGTAGCCGCCCTCGTTGATCACGTACTCGACGTCGAACAGCTCGGGGTGGTTCGCGTCCAGCCACTCGATGCCGGCCTCGCCGCCCGCTTCCTCGTCGGCGGCGGCGACGAAGAGGACGTCGCGGCTCAGGGGCAGGCCGAGGCGTCGCAGCAGGAGGAGCGTCATCAGCTCCATGACGCCCATGCCCTTCATATCGACGGCGCCGCGGCCCCACACGAAGCCGTCCCTCACCACGCCGCCGAACGGGTCCTCCTGCCAGAACTCTCGCTGAACGGGGACGACGTCCATGTGGCTGAGGAGGACGAACGGCGGTTTGCGACCGCTGCCGGGCAGGCGCGCCGCCAGGTTGGCGCGGCCGTCGGGCAGGGGGAAGACCTCGCATTCGATGCCGTTCTCGCGCAAGACGGCGCTCAGGAAGTCGGCGGCGGCCTGCTCGCGCCCGGGCGGGTTGCTGGTGTCGATGGCGATGTAGCGCGAAAGGAGGTCGATGGCCTCCCTCGTCACCTCTTCCCAGTCGATGGCCGGAGATGTCGTCATGGCGCCTCTGTCCGCAGGCGGATGCGGCTACGCGAATCATAGCGCCTGCCGGGCTGGGGTCAACAGCCTGTCTGCGATGGGGAGCGGATTGAGCGGATGCGGTCGCTAGCTGTCGTGGTTCCCCGTACCGCGCCTTGAAGGACGAGGCGTGGGCACGCGGCAAATTGACGCCATGGCCGGACGGTGCCAAACTGAGTGTTGAACAGCTTCGGATGAGACGCTTCGGAGGGCAGCGATGAGCGGGCCGCTCGATGGCGTACGCATACTGGACCTGACGTGGGTGCTGGCAGGCCCCTTCGCCAGCATGGTGCTGTGCGACCTCGGCGCCGACGTGGTTAAGATAGAACGGCGCCCCATCGGCGACGTGGCGCGCGCCACCGGGCCGTTCGTCAACGGCGAAAGCTGTTACTTCTTCAGCATAAACCGCGGCAAGAGGAGCGTCACCCTCGACCTCAAGAGCGAGCGCGGGCGGGAGCTGTTCCTGCGGCTGGTGGAAAAGGCGGACGTGGTGATGGAGAACTTCACCCCCGGCACGATGGAAGCGCTCGGCCTCGGCTACGACGTCCTGAAGAAGCGCAACCCGCGCCTCATCTACGCCGCGACGTCCGGCTTCGGGCAGACGGGGCCGGAGCGGTTGCGCCCCGCGCTGGACATCGTTGTGCAGGGCATGGGCGGCATCATGAGCATCACCGGCGAGCCCGGCGGCAGGCCCGTGCGACCGGGCGCGTCGCTGGGCGACATCACGGCCGGGCTTTTCACCGTCATCGGCGTGCTGGCGGCGCTGCACGAACGCGAGCGCAGCGGTCTGGGGCAGATGGTCGACGTGTCGATGCTCGACTGCCAGATCGCGGTGCTGGAGAACGCGTTCGTGCGCTACTTCGCGACAGGCGAGGTGCCGAAGCCGCTCGGCACGCGCCATCCCCTGGCGACGCCGTTCCAGGCCTTCCCCACGAAGGACGGCTACATCGTCCTGGCGCTGAGCTGGGGTGTGGAGAGCCAGTGGGAGCTGTTGCTGGTGACGATAGGGCGCGAAGACCTCATCGACGACCCGCGGTTCGATTCGCCGCAGGCCCGCAACGAGCACCACGCGGAGCTCGAGCCGCTGCTCAGCGAGGCGCTGCGCCGGAAGACGACGGCGGAATGGGTGCGGGAGTTCGACGCCATAGGGCTGCCGTGCGGTCCGCTGAACGATATCGCGCAGTCGGCGGCGCAGCCACAGGTGAAAGCGCGCGAGATGCTGGTACCCGTCCGCCACCCCAAGATCGGCGAGATGCCCTTGCCGAACACCCCCATCAAACTCTCACGCAGTCCGGGCGGGATCAAAGGGCCTTCACCCGAACTCGGGGAGCACACGGCGGACGTGCTGGCGGAGCTTCTCGGGCTGAGCGACGCCGAGATCGAAGAGCTGCGGCGGCTGGAGATCATTTAGGCGAAGAGGGTGCGCGGCGGGGGTTGACGAGAGGAGCATACCTAGCTAGGATATACATATCTTCGCGGAGTATTGAGGCGGATGGAGAAGAGGGAGCAGAACGGCTACTGGGAAATGCTCATAAACCGGAGCGTCCAGCGCTTCTTCCTCCTCGCCGGCCTCCACGAGCGGCCGATGCACGGCTACGAGCTGGCGCGGGCAATCAGGGACGCCTGCGCCGGCTGCTGCCAGCCTACCGACGCCATGATCTACCCCGCGCTCCACGATCTCATCTCCGAGGGACAGGTCGTCTGCCGCGAGGTGACGGTGGGCGGCAGACGGCGCAAGGTCTGCTCGCTGACGGAGAAGGGCGAGGAGGCCTATCGCGAGGCGGCGCTGGCCTGGCAGCGGATGCTTGGTCCGCTGGCCGAGGCTGTGAACGAGGCGCTCAAATGCTGCCCCGCGACGGCGGACGAGTCAGGTGCATTGACGAAGGAAAGGGTGTAGAGATGAAGGAGAACGGGGCGGAAGAGATCAAGCGGGCGGTCGCGGCCAGGTACGGGGCGCACGCGCGCAAGCTGCTGGACGAACTGGAGGCGTCGCAGGCGTCGTGCTGCGGGCCGGCTGAGCCCCCGACGAGCGAAACGTCGAGCTGCGCCTGCGGTTCGGATGCCCCCGCGGAGGCCGACCTGAATATGGCGCGGCACCTCTATTCGAGCGAGGAGCTGAAAGACTTGCCGGAAGAGGCGCTGGTTTCGCTCGGCTGCGGCAACCCGATGGCGATCGCCGAGCTGCGGGAGGGCGAGCGCGTGCTCGACCTCGGCAGCGGTGGCGGCCTGGACTGCTTTCTCGCCGCCAGGCAGGTGGGCCGCAGCGGCCTTGTTTACGGGCTGGACATGAGCGTCGAGATGGTGCAACTGGCGCGCCGCAACGCCGAGCGCGTGGGCGCCGAAAACGTGCGCTTCTGGCTCGGCGAGATGGAGCAGATGCCGTTCCCTTCCAACTCCTTCGATGTGATCATATCCAACTGCGTCATTAACCTCTCGCCGGACAAGGACGCAGTTCTTCGCGAATGTTTCCGTGTGCTGCGGCCGGGCGGGAGGCTGCGGGTATCCGACATCGTGTGGACGCGCGAGCCCAGCGAGGAGGAACGCAGCAACCTCGAAAGCTGGACGGCTTGCGTGGCGGGCGCGCTGACGGAAGAAGCGTACGTATCGAAGCTGCGGGCCGCCGGCTTCCAGAACGCGCGCGTGGAGCGGAAGGGGGATGCGGAAACACCGGTCGGGAACCTCTTCAGCGGCTACATCGCCGCGGAGAAGGCGCGCGGCTGACGCGCTCTTGGGTGCCCGTGAGGCGCCCGCTCCCGCAACGCGACAGTGGTGGGGCCCGCTCGCGCTGTCGGTGCTGCTGCTCGCCTACGGCAACCTCAATTCGTTGGTCCCCTGGGAGCTGCGCTCGCGTTACCTGCTGATCGCTAACCTGGCGCTGCTAACGCTCCTCCTGTTCGAGGCGGTCCGTATCAGCGGCTTTTCCTGGTCGTCGCTCGGGTTCGGGGGCGCGAACGTGTGGCGGAGCGCGTCGCTGGGGACGGGTTTCGCCGTGCTGCTGGCGGCGACCCCCGTCGCGTTCCTGTCCGTCGCGCCGTCCGTCACGGGGGAGCCCATCGAGTACGGCGACATCGGGGAGCTGTCGGCGGGCGCGTTCGCGCTGCGGATGGCGCTGTGGGAGCCGCTGGGCACGGCGTTCTTCGAGGAGGCGGCGTTCCGCGGCGTCCTCTACGCGAAGGTCGCCGCCGCCTCAAGCGAGCTGCGGGCGGTTTGGCTGTCAAGCGCGGTCTTCGGGCTGTGGCACGGCGTGATTACCAGCCGCACGGTCATAGAGAGCGATTTCGTCGATATCCGGTGGCTGCTGCCGCCGGTCATTGCGCTCTGCCTCGCGGGGACGGCGTTCGGCGGGCTGGTCTTCGCGTTCCTGCGCCTCCGCACCGGCCACATCGCGGGGCCGTTCATGGTGCACTGGCTGACGGTGGCGCTGATGTCGCTGGCGGTGTGGGCGCGGGCATAGCGCCTACTTCTCGCGCCGTTCGAGCGCTCGCTCCTCCAGTTGCCTGGAGTAGCTTGTCCAGGCGTTCTCCTCGCCCTGCTGCGCGCGCCAGATGCTGAAATGGCACGTGGGCGCCCCGGCGGGAATCGTGGCGTCGCAGCGGACGTTGAAGCCGCCGAATCCGCCCTCTCCCCCGGCGCCCCATCGCTCCTGGGCGGCGCGCATCATCCCTTCCACAAGGTAGCGCTGGACGCGGCAGTCGAAGGGGCCGTAGACGTCCTGATGGGGGCACCAGAGTATGTGGAACGACGCGGCGTCGGGGCCGTCGATGCTGGGCTTCTCGACGGAGGCGTAGAGCTGCTCGTTGATCCAGGTGGCGACGAGGGAGATCGCTTCGATGTCGGACAGTCCCCCCGTTTCCTCGACGCCCTCCATGCCCTCCTTCATCAGGCGGTAGCCGACGTCTGCGAGGGCTTTAGTGCAGACCTCCTGGCCCTCGCGTCCGAAGCGGGCCTCGACGGCCTTCAGCATTTCGAGGAGGCCGATGGCCATCATCTGACCCCAGGCGAAGAGTTGGGCGGGGTCGTAGTCGGGGCGGGAGAGGGCGTCGGAGCGCAGCTTTTCGACGGCTTTGGCGAAGGGACGGTTGAGTCTGATGCGGGCTCGCCGCTCCTGCTGGCTGAGGTTCATTTCGCGCCTCCAGAGGACTAAATGAGGACGGTGGTCGGGGTGGACAGATTCGAACTGTCGACCTCTTGGTCCCAAACCAAGCGCTCTAAACCTGACTGAGCTACACCCCGACGCGGGACAGGTGCACCGCCCTAAATTATAGACCGCACGCAGCGCGGATGCCATCCGGCGCAGGCGGGGGGTTAAGGGGATGCGGTGAATGTGTCCCGGTCCTGGGGGTCAGCGTGTGTGGGCGGCGCCCACAAGCTCGCGCACGTCCTCCACGCCGGACTCCGCGAGGTAGCGCTCCAGCCCCTCGAGCACTTCCAGCGGCGCCAGCGGGTTCATGAACGTCGCGGTGCCCACCCCGACAGCCGTCGCGCCCGCGAGCAGGAACTCGACCGCGTCCTCGCCGCTCGCGATGCCGCCGCAGCCGACGATCGGGATGTCGAGCGCGGCCGCGACCTGGTACACCGCGCGCAGTGCCAGCGGCTTGATCGCGGGGCCGGAGAGCCCGCCGAAGACGGTGGAGAGAACGGGACGTCGCGAGCGGACGTCGATGGCCATCGCCTGCAGCGTGTTGATGAGGCAGACAGCGTCGGCGCCGGCGTCGGCGACCGCCCGCGCCACCTCGACGATGTCGGTCACATTCGGGGTGAGCTTGACAATGACGGGGAGGGTGGTCTTGCGCAGCACAGCCTTCGTGACCGCCGCCGCCTGCTTCGGGTCCTGGCCGAAGAGCATGCCTCCGACCGCCACGTTGGGGCAGCTCACGTTCACTTCCAGGGCGCTGACGCCGGGGACGCCGTCCAGGCGGGCGGCGAGTTCCGCGAACTCGTCCACGGTCTCGCCGGCGATGTTGACGACGACGGGGACGCGCCACTCAGCCCACACGGGCGCGATATCGCGGACGAGCGCGTCGACGCCGACGTTCTGCAGGCCGATGGTGTTCAGCATGCCGGAAGCTGTCTCGACGGTGCGTGGCTGCGCGTTTCCCGTGCGTGGGCTGAGCGTCGTCCCCTTGCAGACGATGGCGCCGAGGCGCTGGATATCGAACAGCTTCGTCGCTTCTAGCCCCATGCCGAACGTACCCGATGCCGTCATCACCGGGTTCTGAAGGAGGAGCGCCTGCTTGCGCTGGCCGCCGATCTCGACAGAGAGGTTCATGCTGCTCCAGATTCGCGCTTTGCGGGCCGCGCCGGCGCCGGTGGGGCGCTGAGGACGTCGGGGCCAGGCCAATTATAGGGGGCAGCGCCGGAGCGTGTCGAGGGATGCGACGAGCCTCGACACAGCAAGAAAAAAGGGCGACCGTGAGGCCGCCCCTTGTTCCATCCGCAGATTGCGCTAGAAGAAGACCTCCGGCGCGCGCTCGTGGGACGCGAACGACGATCCGTCCTCGTCCTTGTCGTCGCCCGTCGGTCTGATGACCTCGGTGACCGGCTTGCGCCAGCCTCCCGGCTGATAGCTCTCCGTGGAGTCGCCTTCCCAGATGAAGTCGGAGACGTAGTTCTGGAAATCGCGTCGTTCGCCGCATATCCTGCAGACACCGGCGCTGGTGCGTCCGGAAGGGCTTTCGATGATCCAGTGGTGGACGCAGGTTGCCGTCCCTACGCCGGCCTGCTCTTCGACTGCTTTTTCTTCTGTAGTGGGTCCTCTGTTAGCCATCCCCCAACCTCCTTGCGTTTAGCCTCACGTCCGTGTCCAGACTGAAAAGAATATCATGCCCGCGGGCAGGCTGTCAAGCTTTAATATAATAAAACGGTCATTAATTAACAAAGCTGGCCCGGGCGCGACGGGCTGCGTATAATGACGTGGAAACTGCAATATCGAAAAGGCGTTCATGATGGCAAGACTTACTGAGAAAGATGTTTACGCGGCCCTCGCCAGGGTGCAGGACCCGGAGCTCGGGCGCGACCTCGTGTCCTTGAACATGGTTCGCGATGTGCAGGTGCGAGACGGGCACGTTTCGCTTAAGATGGTTCTCACCACGCCCGCCTGTCCCCTGCGCGAGAAGATCGAGGCGGACGTGAAGCAGGCGCTGCAGGCGCTACCGGGCGTGAAGTCGGTTTCGCTGGAGATGGGCGCTGAGGTGCGGGCGGCGGCGCCGCAGAAGGGCCCACAGCCCATAGAGGACGTCAAGCACGTAATCGCTGTCGCCAGCAACAAGGGCGGCGTGGGCAAGACGACGGTGGCGGTGAACCTGGCGGTGGCGCTGGCAAAAGCGGGCGCGCGGGTCGGGCTGCTGGACGCCGACGTCACCGGCCCCAACGTGCCGCTGATGGTAGGGCTGCGTTCGGGCTTTATGGGACAAGAGCGCGGGCTGACGACGGTCGAGCGGTACGGCGTGAAGGTGTGCTCGCTGGGATTCGTGCTGCCGAAGGCATCGGCTGTCATCTGGCGGGGACCGCTTATCGACAGGGCGATCCGCGATCTGCTGCATCAGTTGTCGTGGGGCGAACTCGACTATCTGCTGGTCGACCTGCCGCCGGGCACAAGCGACGCGTCGCTCAGCGTGGCGCAGTCGGTGCCCTTGAGCGGCGTGTTGATTGTCACGACGCCGCAGGAGGTATCGCTGGAGGACGCGACGAAGGCGGTGACGATGTTCCAGCGCATGGACGTGCCCGTGCTGGGAATCGTCGAGAACATGAGCTACTTCGTCTGCCCGCATTGCGGCAAGCGCACGGCGGTCTTCGGCGAGGGCGGAGGCCGCGTCGCCGCCGAGGAGATGGAGCTGGAGTTCCTGGGCGAGATACCGCTGGACGTGGAGACGCGCGCCGCGGGCGACGAAGGGGTGCCGGTAGTGGAGATGGCGCCCGAGTCGGCGGCGGGGCGTGTCTTCCGGGCGCTGGCGGAGAGGGTGGCTGCCCGCTGTAGCGTCGTCTACCTCTCCAGCGGAGCCGACTAGTCCCACCTTACGCGCGTTCGCATTCGGGAAAAACGGCGAATCGACTTGCCGCGTGACAAACGCTGCAAAGTGTGTTAAGGTTCTTAGCAAGTAGTAGTTGTCCTGTCTTCGAACTGCAACTCAGAGTCCACATCTCAGTTTGCACTCGACGACCAGGAATAGCGGACCTGAAGGAGGTCGTCGAGTGTCCTACACAGACAAAACCCTTACCTGCGTCGATTGCGGCGCCTCGTTCACCTTCTCGGCTGAAGACCAGGAGTATCACGCCAGCCGCGGATTCACGAACGAGCCCAAGCGCTGCCAGTCCTGTCGTGACGCCCGCAAGTCTGAGCGCGGCGGTGGCCGAAGTTATGGCGGCTACAGCTCGTCGCCGCGACAGATGTATCCGGCGGTGTGCGCCGAGTGCGGGCAGAAGACTGAGGTCCCGTTCGAGCCGCGGGGTGACCGTCCCGTCTACTGTCGCGACTGCTTCGCCAAGCGGTCGCCGGCGCGCAATCGCTACTAGCGCCGACGGCTTGATGCCGTCCCTAGGCGTCTAGGACGGGCCGGAAACGAGCCGTTTGCGGGCCACTTCCACATAGTGCGCATCGTTCTCGATGAGTAGCCAGCGGCGCTCGTGCTGCCGCGCGGCGAGCGCGAGTGTGCCCGTACCCGCGAACGGGTCGAGGATGAGATCGCCCGGCCGGGTCGCAATTAGCACCAGGCGCTCCAGCAGGGCGAGCGGCTTCTGCGACGGGTGATAGCCGTTCTCGCGCTCTTTCTTGGGGGTTACAGGGAGCTCCCAGAGGTTGCGCATCTGACGTCCGCCCGCCATCTCTTTCGCGTCCCAGTAGTTGAACGTCCACTTGCGCGCCTTCTCTGCAGTCCCGTTGACGGCCCAGATGATCTGCTCCGTGCTCTCCGTAAGCGTGCGGGCGGTGATGTTGGGCTGCGCGTTGGGCTTGAACCAGACGATGGAGTTCAGGATGCGCCGCTTCATGACGTGCTGAAGGATGAATCCGAGCAGATAGACGTTGTGGAACGTGCCGAAGACAAGAATGTTGCCGTTCGGCTTGACGACGCGGCAGACCTCGGAGAGCCAGCGGACGTTGAACCGGAAGAAGTCGTCCTGGGAGAAGCGGTCCCAGGCCTCCTGCATCGTTACGTGGGAGGAGAATGCCCAGCCGAGTCCTTTCTTGCCGCGCCGCCCCCGACCCGACGCGATCCCGAACGGCGGGTCGGCGATGCAGTGGTCGATGCAGGCGTCCGGCCAGCCGGCCATCACCTCAAGGCAGTCTCCCTCGATGATGGAGTTGGCGTTAGGTTCTGCGAGCACTGGACAGTTCTGAGGGTTGAAACCCTCAGCCTCCGTCTGGCAACGTCTCAACCAAAAGTCCGCCCGGAGCGCTGAGGCGCAGTCGTACCGGGGGAGCTCTGAGGGGGCTTGCCCCCTCAGACGGGGGTTTCAGGGGGTGCCCCCCTGATTTGACCCACGTCTGCGGGTGGGTGGGTGGGAAGATAAGCGTTCGTGTTACACTCACCACACAGACGCTGCTCTAAAGCAAGAGTTGCGACTCGAATCCTCCGGCCCTGGTCTCATGGACGAGCGAATGGTTGCGTTCGGGTGCAGTGCTGTGGCTAGCCCTCCTCTTGCTGCTGCGCGGCCAGCTCACGCTGGTAGGCCTTCCAGCCCGGACACCACTTCGTGTGCCAGCGCCAGATCCTCGCCATGATCGACTTCGGGTTCTTCTCCGCGCGCAGGCGCATGCCGCACGTCTCGCACTTCGATTCCATCACATCCGCCTCTCTAGAAAATCTCCCGCAATTCAAAGCGAGGCCCGTCTCGGCACACCTGCTTCACGCCGCGGCGCGTCTCGATGGCACAACCGTAGCACAAACCGATTCCACAGGCCATATTCGTCTCCAGTAGCACCTGTACCGGCGTCCGGCTGCGCGCTTTCCGGACCACCTGCGCCATCGATTCGTACATCGGGCGCGGCCCGCAGGCGAAGACCTGGTCGGCCCACGACAGCGACTCCGCGAACGGCTCCGTCACCAGACCCTTGCGCCCCAGTGACCCGTCCTCCGTGACGATCACCAGCTCGGCCTGCGGCGGCAAGGAGCGCACGGGCGCGGTCTGCTCCGCCGTCCGCACGCCGATAATGAAGCTCACGTTCTTGCCCTTCGCGACCGCCTGCTCGGCGAGCCAGACGAGGGGCGCCGTGCCCATGCCGCCGGCGACGAGGAGCAGGTTCCTCGCCCGCGGCGCGACGGCGTAACCGCGGCCCAGCGGCCCCCAGGCCAGCACCTCGTCGCCCGGCGCCTTCTTTGCCAGGAGCGCCGTTGCGCGTCCCCACACCTGGTAGAGCAGCGCTACTTCGTCGCCCTCGGCCCCTTTGCGAACGCCGTGATAGCTCATGGGACGGCCCAGGAGAGGGTCGCTGCCGTTTAGGATGCGGAACATCAGGAACTGCCCGGGCGAAGCGCCTTTCGCGAGGGGCGGCGCGTGCAGCCAGACGAGGTGCGTCCGGCCGAAGAGACGCTCGTTGCTGACGATGCGCGCTCGGACGACATTCATCGGGTGCTGATGTCCTCTGTTATCTCGCGACTTCGCAGGTAGAGGGAGAGCGGCTGGACGCTGAAGGTCTGGCCGCCGCGCAAGAGCGCCTCGACGGCTGCTCTCGCGGTATCGAGCGATGTGAAGCAGGGGATGCGCTTCTCGGCGGCGGCGCGGCGGATCTGGAAGCCGTCGCGCATCGCTGTCGGCTGGCCGCCCTCCGGCGTGTTGATCACGCAGTCGACCAGCCCATCCTGTATGACGTCGAGAACGTTGGGATGGCTCTGATCGAGGAGCTTGGTGACCTGTTCGACCGGCATCTCCAGGGCGCGGATGAGGGCGGCGGTGCCCTCCGTCGCGTAGAGGCGGAAGCCGGCTTCGATGAGGCGGCGGATGATGGAAACGGCCTCCGGCTTGTTGCGGTCGGCGATGCTGAGGAGGACGCCTCCCTTCGGGGGCAGCATGAGCTCGGCGGAGAGCAGGGCTTTGGCGAGGGCGGCCGGAAAACTGGTATCGACGCCCATCACCTCGCCTGTCGATTTCATCTCCGGTCCCAGATAGGTGTCGACGCCAATCAGCTTCGCCATCGAGAACACGGGCGCTTTTATGGCGACGAGCCCCTGCGCCGGCCAGAGTCCGCCGCGGTATCCCTGCTCGGCCAGCGAGCGGCCCAGCATAACGTTCACGGCGAGCTTCACCATTGGCACGCCTGTCACCTTCGAGATGAAGGGCACGGTGCGGCTGGCGCGCGGGTTGACCTCGAGCACGTAGACGGAGGAGACGCCGGTAGCGGGGTCGCTTCTGATTACGAACTGTATGTTCATCAGCCCTCGAACGTCGAGGGCGAGGCCGATCCGCTCCGTGTAGTCGACGATCGTATCGATCTCTTCTTGTGTGAGGTTCAGACCGGGGTAGACCGCCATCGAGTCGCCGGAGTGGACGCCGGCGCGCTCAATGTGCTCCATGATGCCGGGGATGAGCACCTGCTCTCCGTCGGCGATGGCGTCGACCTCGACCTCCTTGCCCTCGAAGTATTTATCGATGAGCACGGGTTTGCCGCTGCCGAGCTGGACGGCGGCGGTCATAAAGCGCACGAGCTCGGTGGCGTTCTGGACGATCTCCATGGCGCGGCCGCCGAGCACGTAGGAGGGGCGCACAAGGACGGGGTAGCCGATTACCTCGGCGGTGTTGAGGGCGTCCTCGAGGCTGGTGACGCCGGCGCCCGGCGGCTGCGGGATGCCGAGGCCGCCGAGGAAAGCCTCGAAGCGGCGGCGGTCCTCGGCGAGGTCGATCGCTTCGGCGCTGGAGCCGAGTATGGGCATAGAGGCTTTGCTTAGCGCGCCGGCGAGGTTTATCGCCGTCTGCCCGCCGAACTGGACGATGGACGGGGGCGGCGAATCGTCGCCTCCTTCGTTTTCCAGGATGTCGCGCACACCCTCCTCGTCCAGCGGCTCGAAGTAGAGGCGGTCGCTCGTGTCGAAGTCGGTGGAGACGGTCTCGGGATTGGAGTTGGCGATGAGCGCTTTGTAGCCCGCCTGCTCGAGCGCCCAGACCGAGTGCACGCTCGCGTAGTCGAACTCGATGCCCTGGCCGATACGTATGGGCCCGGCGCCGATGACGAGCGCCTTCTTCACAGGCTCGGGTTCGGCCTCGTTCTCCTGGTCGTATGTGCTGTAGAAGTAAGGCGTGGCGGCATCGAACTCAGCGGCGCAGGTATCGACCATCTTGTAGACGGGGCGGATGTCCCACTGCCGGCGGAGGAAGCGCACCTGCTCCGTCAGGCGGTCGGCGAGGACACCGATCTGCTCGTCGGAGAAGCCCATGCGCTTGGCGCGGCGCAGCAGATCGGGCGTGAGCGGCTCAGAGAGAAGGCGTTTCTCCATCGCCACGATGTTCGCCATCTTGTACAGGAACCACGGGTCGACGCCGGTCTCCCGGGCGAGCGCCATGGGGTCGGCGTCACGGCGCAGGGCGGCCATCAGCGCCCAGAGGCGTTCGTCGTTGGCATTCAGCGGGAAGGAGCAGCCGCCGGGCTGCTGCTTTGTTGCGCCCTTCCGTCGGGCGACCGCCTTGTCCTCGCTCTCCTTCCAGCGCGCGTCCTCCCACAGCAGGGAGCGGTTGCCGACTTCGAGTGAGCGCACGGCCTTCTGGAGGGCCCCCTCGAAGGTGCGGTCGATGGCCATGACCTCGCCGGTCGCCTTCATCTGTGTGCCGAGCTGGCGGTCGCCAAAGGCGAACTTGTCGAAAGGCCAGCGCGGTATCTTGACGACGAGGTAGTCGAGCGCAGGCTCGAAGGCGGCGCTCGTCTTGCCGGTGACCGCGTTGCCGATCTCATCGAGTCGCTTGCCGACGGCTATCTTGGCGGCAACCCGCGCTATGGGGTAGCCGGTGGCCTTGCTGGCCAGGGCGGAGCTTCGGGAAACGCGGGGGTTGACCTCGATCACGTAGTAGGGGGGCGCCGAGGCGTCTTTGTACTGCCACTCCACGATCTCCGGCCGGGGCGCCAGCGCGAACTGGATGTTGCAGCCGCCCTCCACTCCCAGCGCGCGGATGATGCGCAGGCTGGCGGAGCGCAACATCTGGTATTCCTTATCGTTCAGCGTCTGGCTGGGCGCTACAACGATGCTATCGCCGGTATGAACGCCCATGGGGTCGATGTTCTCCATATTGCATACCGTGATGCAGTTGTCGGCGGCGTCGCGCATGACCTCGTACTCGATCTCCTTCCAGCCGAGGAGGCAGCGTTCGAGCAGCACCTGGTGAATGGGGCTGACGGCCAGGCCGCCGGCGACGATCTGCTCGAACTGCTCCGGCGTGTGGGCGATGCCGCCGCCGGTGCCGCCGAGAGTGTAGGCGGGGCGCACGACCAGCGGCAGCCCGAAGATGTCGGCGACGAGGCGGGCCTCGCCCATCGAGGTGACGGTCGCGCTCTCGGGGGCAGGCTCGCCGATGTCGTGCAGGAGCTGCCGGAAGAGCTCGCGGTCCTCCGCCTTCTGTATTGTCTCCAGC
Source organism: Dehalococcoidia bacterium (assembly GCA_030018455.1). NCBI lineage: Bacteria > Bacillati > Chloroflexota > Dehalococcoidia > Dehalococcoidia bacterium. Next base: position 158,931 of record JASEFU010000001.1, on the reverse strand, counting down.
GGCGTTCCGAGTAGACGGACGTTGTATTCATCGAGGACGCCTGCCTCGGCGAGCGCTACGGCGAGGTTAAGGCCGGTCTGGCCGCCGAGCGTGGGCAGCAGGCCGTCCGGGCGCTCCCGCTCGATGATGCGCGTGAGGACGGGAACGGTAAGCGGCTCGATGTAGACGATGTCGGCGATCCCCTCGTCGGTCATGATCGTCGCCGGGTTGGAGTTGACGAGGACGGAGGTAACGCCTTCCTCGCGCATCGCCTTGCAGGCCTGTGTGCCTGCATAGTCGAATTCGGCCGCCTGGCCGATGATTATCGGGCCGGAGCCGATGATGAGCACCTTCTTCGGTTTGTCAGCCAATGGACCCAGACCTCTCGATTGCTGCAAACGACATCTTCACCGCTTTCTCCGTGTGTATGGGGCGCTCGGTGTGACGGGGGGCGTGACCCGAAGCGCATATGCGAGCAGGTACGAACCGCCCAGCACGACGGCCAGGACGAGGAGGACGCTTCCGTAAGCGGGGAGCGGCGTCAGGAAGAGGAGAACCGCCAGGAAGGCGCATCCTCCGGCGCCGATGCCCCAGCCCATAGCGTGATTCTGCCACTCGAGGAACCACTCGCCGACGAAAGGCAGGCCGATGAACCCCATGCTGAAGCCGAAGCCCCCTGCAAGAACAGCCAGCATGAGCGAGACGATGAAGAAGGCGATCGCGCGTATCACCTCGCCCTGCGCCAGGTTGACGAACAGGCCGGCGACGGCCGTGGCGGCGAGTATGACGGCAGCGGAGAAGCCCATAGTGCTGAGGGTGAGGACGCTGAAGGCGAGGCGCGTCTCTATGTGGCCGACGGCGCGGCGGACGAGGGGCCGCCGGCGGCGTCGTTGCACCCAGCGGCGCGGGCCGCCTGAGCCTGTATCGTCTGAGCCGGTGCTGTCAGTCTCTTCTGGCATGTTTTGATTTCCGCGCGTGACTCGCCGCGCTGAGTCAGCCCAACGCTTCGCCCCATCCTATCGCGTCGCCAAGCGAGGCCACTGCCTGCTTAAAGAGAGCGAGACCGTCACCGGAGAGCAGACACAATCTGATGGGAGGGCGCTTGTCATCGCTTAGGACGCTCTCGTCGAACGCAACGCCGGGAATACGGTTCAGGTCTTGCCGAAACTGATCGATGTGTTGGGCCGGAATCTTGTTCTTCATCCATGCGAAGTTCACCCAAAGGTGGCCGCCACTGGTGACTGTGAATATCGATATCCGTCGCCCGTCGAAAACGTAGTAGAAGGAGAACGAGGCTTCGGCGGCCCCAGCTCTGCCCCAGCCGATGGCGTCGCGTTCGGCGGTGAACCGGAGGAGTTCTTCGACGATCTGTGCGTCCTCCTCGTCCCGCAAGTCTCGCAGTTTCTCCCGAAACTTCTCCTCATCCAAAACGGGGGGAAGGGAGTGGGACTTGCGGGCGTAGCCGAAGAGGTGGGGCACGAAGATGTCGCGAGCGTCATCATCGTCCTTAAAGCGCACTAGCTGCAGCAAGTAGATACCAAAGCTGCTGTGCGTGTTAACAAACGTGACCGTCTTTCTCAGCTCGTCGTAGATGTCGTCGACTGCGACGATGAGTCTGATGCGACCATCGCGAAGCTGTTCGCCGACTCTGGCTTCGAGGTCGCTCAGAGGGAGCAGCTCACGCCCCGCTTCTGTCGCGCTCGTCTCCAGCAGCTTTGTCATAGCCTCTGGCAGGGTCAGCGCCCGGTATTCCTCTGCGGCGTGGCCGGACCTGAGGTACGCGTTGGCGCGGCTCACTACATCCTCCGCGGACAATTCGGAAAGGCTCGCACCATATTCCAGAGTCTGACCGACCACGGTTCTCCTCGCCTCGGGGTTTTTTCGGAGCTTCGTCTCGACCAGCGTCAACAGGCCCGCCGCGTCGAGGAAGAGCACGTCGGCAGAGCCCGAGCCCAGAGTCACCTCCCGCCCGATCGGCAAAAGGGGCAGCGGGTCTTCCTCCGCCTCTTCGAGAGGGATCAGGGCGGGGAATCGCAACAAGAAGTCCTGGAGCTCCTGTTCCGAGGCGTAGCCCGCGCTCTTGAGCACCCGTACGCGGTCACCCTCTCTTATGACTATTCTATCCATGAAGCGTTCTTCTCCGCTCGCGAATCATAGCGGGAGCTCGAAGCGCATTTCAGGGTTGTAGATGGGCACGAGCGCCCCGATGCTCGAAAGAAAGCTGAGCGCCACCTCGTTTCCCGCCGGCAAACGGCCTCGGATGCGCCGGTAACCGCGGTCGCGCGCGAAATCGAGCGCCCACTCCGCCAACGCCGTTCCCAGCCCGCGACGCCGGTACGCCGGCAGCAGCCAGACGCCGAGCGTCGCCGTGTCCGGCTCCTGCGTGTTGAAGTCGAGCGCGCTGAAGCCGGCGAGGGAGCCGTCGACCAGGCAGAGGAAGACGGCGCCCCCTTCGCCCAGGCGCGAAAGCCAGGCCCGCACCTGGTCGGGCGAAAGCGCGCGCTCGAAGCTGACGGGGTGCGCCTCTTCGACAAGGCGGGCGATCACCTCGGCGATCGCTTCCGCGTCCTCGGCTCCGGCGCGACGATAGGTGGCCTGAATCTGCGTCATCTATCGGGCCTTTTCCTGCGAGACGAGTTCGAGAAAGCGGTCGAAGAAGTAGACGTTGTCCAGCGGCCCCGGCGACGCCTCCGAATGGTACTGTACCGATACCACGGGAAACTCGCGGTGCCGCAGCCCCTCGACCGTGTCGTCGTTGATGTTGATATGGCTGACTTCCGTGCCACCGCAAAGCGTGTCGGGGTCGACCGCGTAGCCGTGGTTCTGAGCTGTGATGTACACGCGCCCCGTCGCCAAGTCACGGACTGGGTGGTTGGCGCCGCGGTGCCCGAACTTGAGCTTGAAGTTGCGCGCGCCGAACGCCGTCGCCAGCACCTGGTGGCCGAGGCAGATGCCGAAGACCGGTATCTTGCCCAGCAACCCGTTGACGGAGCGCACGACGTAATCGAGGTGCGCAGGGTCGCCCGGGCCCGGCGAGAGAACGACACCATCGGGCTTGAGCGCGAGCACGTCTTCGGCGGTGGTGGCGCAGGGCACGGCGGTGACGCGACAGCCGCGACGGGCTAGCAGGCGCATGATGTTGTACTTCACCCCAAGGTCCATCACAACGATGTGATGTTTCGCGGTGTCGGGCTGCTCGTGCCACTGGTACGGCTTGTCGATGGAGACGCGCCGCACGAAGTCGGTCTCGCCGTAGGTCGGGAGGTCGCGCAGGCGGCTCAGCGCCTCTTCCGGCGCGCCCTCGCTGGACATAATGCCCATCATCACGCCGCTGAGGCGCAGCTTTCGCGTGAGGGCGCGGGTATCGACGCCGCTGAGGCCGGGGACGCCGGCCTGCGCCAGGTACTCGTGCAGGGTCATCTCGCTCTGCCAGTGGCTGGGGATGTCGCAGTGCTCGCGCACCACCATGCCCTGCACCTGTATTCGCTTAGATTCGACGTCGAAGCGGTTGATGCCGTAGTTGCCGGCGAGGGGATAGGTCATGACGAGTATCTGGCCGGCGAACGAGGGGTCGGTGAGGGCCTCCTGGTAGCCGGCCATCGACGTGTCGAAGACGACCTCGCCGTGGGCGGCGACGGGCGCCCCGAAGGGCTCCCCCTCGTATACAGTCCCGTCCTCCAGCACCAGGAACGCCTTCTCAGACATCAGCCAGCACCTCGTCGCGCGCAAATGCAGTCCTGCCGCCGAACACCGTCTTGACGACCAGACCCTTCAGCGGGCGGCCGGCGAGCGGCGTGTTGCGCCCCTTGCTGGCGAACCGCTCCGGCTCCACCGTCCACTCCGCGTTCGGGTCGAAGACCACGACGTCACCCGGGGCGCCGGGGGCTAGGCTGCCCAGTCCCGCCAGCCCCGCGTGCCGGTCGAGGCCGAAGGCGGCCACGGGCCCCGCCGTCATCCTCGCGATGAGCGTCGGCAGGTCGAGCTTGCCTTCGTGTACGAGCGTCAGCAGCAGCGCCAGCGCCGTCTCGAAGCCGCTGATGCCGCCCGGCGCGTCGTCGAACTCGCACAGCTTGTCGACGGGCGCGTGCGGCGCGTGGTCGGTGGCGACGGCGTCGATCGTGCCGTCGCGCAGCCCCTCGACGCAGGCGGCGATGTCGTCGGCGCTGCGCAGGGGCGGATAGACTTTCGCGTTCGTGTCATAGGCGAGGCCGGCGGTGGAAAGACTAGACATAACGATTTCATGGGTAAGCGTGAGGTGATGGGGAGTCACCTCCGCGGTGACGGGCAGGCCGCGCACCTTGGCCCGCCGGACGAGATCGACGCTGCCGGCGGTGCTGACATGGGCGATGTGCACGCGCGAGCCCGTCAGTTCCGCGAGGGCGATGTCGCGGGCGACGGCCGACTCCTCGGCGGCGGCGGGCTGGCCGCGAAGTCCCAGCCGGGCGGCGACCCACCCCTCGTGCATGACGCCGTCGTGGGAGAGGGCAGTGTCCTCGCAGTGGTCGGAGATTGGCAGCCCGAGCGCGCGGCAGTACTCCAGCGCCTTGCGCATCAGGGCGGCGTCCGACACGGGGCTCCCGTCGTCGCTGAAGGCGACCGCCCCCGCGGCCGCGAGGTCGCCGAGCTCGGCAAGCTCCTCGCCCCGGCGTCCCTTGCTGACGCAGCCGATGGGCAACACGCGCACGGCTGCCGTCGCTGCTGCCACGCGCTGGACGTACTCGACGGTGGAGCGCGTATCGATGGGCGGCTCGGTGTTCGGCATGCAGCAAACGGTGGTGAAGCCGCCGCGCGCCGCCGCCAGGGTCCCCGTCTCGATTGTCTCCTTGTATTCGAGGCCGGGGTGGCGCAAGTGACAGTGAATGTCGACGAAGCCGGGGCAGACGACAAGGCCCGCCGCGTCGATTATGCTGCCCGCCTTCTCGTCGATCTGCGGAGCGACGGCGGCGACGCGCCCGTCGCGAAGCAGCACGTCGCCGGTCATGTCGACGCCGCGCGCGGGGTCGAGCACGCGCCCGCCGCGAATCAAAACGCTGGTCTTGCTATCACTCATGCTTTCGCCCTCGACAGGAGATAGAGGAGCGCCATTCTGATTGCCACGCCGTTCGCCACCTGCTCCTCGATGACCGATTGCGTCCCGTGGGCCACGTCCAGCGATATCTCGACGCCCTCGTTGACAGGCCCCGGGTGCAGGACGAGGGCGTGCGGCCGCGCTTTCGCGAGGCGTTTCGCTGTCACCTGGTAGAGGTTGCAGTACTCGCGGATGCTGGGGATGAGGCCGCTCTGCATGCGTTCGAACTGCAAGCGCAGCGTCATCACCACATCGGCGTCCTTGATTGCGCGGTCGAGGTCAGTCTCTATCTCGACGGGCGGCAGGCGGTCGAGTTCGTTTGCGGCTTCGGCGCCCTGCGGCCCTTCGAGGCCGACGGGCAAGAGCGTGGGCGGGCCGCAGACGGTCACGTGGGCTCCCATGCGCGTCAGCCCCCAGAGGTTGGAGCGGGCGACGCGGCTGTGGGTGATGTCGCCGACGATGAGCACCTTGCGGCCGCGCGCGTCGCCGAGGTAGGAGCGGATGGTGAAGAGGTCGAGCAGCGCCTGGCTGGGGTGGGCGTGCCAGCCGTCGCCGGCGTTGATGACGCTCGCGCGCGTGTGCCTTGCCGCGAGGTAGGGCGCGCCGGAGCGGGAGTGCCGCATCACCAATATGTCGGCGCCCACGGCTTGCAGGGTGAGGACGGTATCGACCAGGGACTCGCCCTTGGAAACGCTGCTGGAAGAGGCGGCGATGTTGATGACGTCGGCGCCCAAGATCTTGCCCGCGAGCTCGAACGAGGAGCGTGTGCGTGTGCTCGCCTCGTAGAAGAGGGTGATGACGGTCGTGCCGCGGAGCGTTGGGACGCGCGGCACGGGGCGTGCCAGCACCTCTTTCATGGCGCCGGCAGTCTCCATGACGAGTTCGATCTCTTCGACGGTGAAGTCGTCCAGGTCAAGGACGTGCTGGTGGCGCCAGATATCGGGCGCGGGCCGCGGCGGCAGCACGGCGGCGGGCGCCTCGCGCGCGGCTATCGCCATGCCGCTCAGTCCCTGTCTGTTCTCGGGGAGGTGAGCGCTCATTGTCATTCGCCCTCCGCTGTGATGAGTACGACGGCGTCGCTGCCGTCCGTCTCCGTCAGCCGCACCTGCACGTCGTCCTGCCGTGAAGTGGGGATGTTCTTGCCGACGTAGTCGGGCCGTATCGGCAGCTCGCGGTGGCCGCGGTCGACAAGGACGGCGAGCTGAATGCGCCCCGGCCGTCCGTAGCTAATGAGCGCGTCGAGGGCGGCGCGGATGCTGCGGCCTGTGTAGAGGACGTCGTCGACGAGGACGACGCGCTTGCCGGCGATGTTCGTGGGGATATCGCTGGGCTTAATCTGGACGAGGCCCATGTCGTCGAGGTCATCGCGGTAGAGCCCGATGTCGAGGGTGCCCAGGGGGATCTCCTCGCCCTCGAAGTCGGCGATGCTGGCGGCGATGCGTTTGGCGAGGGGAACGCCGCGCGTCTCGATCCCCATGAAGACGAGGTCCTTGCAACCGCGGTTGTTCTCCACGATCTCGTGTCCGATGCGCACGATGGCCCGGCGCACGTCCTCCGGCGACATAATCAGTTTCTCAGGCATGAAAAAAACCTCCCGCCGCCCTTCGGCGAGAGGCATCCTCCTCTACTTCGGTGCTCTTGTTCGGGGCCTGTATGCCCGCCATTTGTCCCCTTTCCGGCCTCACGGGACCGGACTTAAAGGTTTTGCCGCTTCAGTGAGCACATTATAGCAGCGGGCGCCTGCGCCGACAATAAGGTCCGGACCATTTTCACGCGAAATCTTTGAAGGAACGGACGGCTCGGAGTGGGCTAGTGCTCCGGGGTAACGGCGCCGCTTGACAAACGTTAGCTCTTAATGTACGAAGAAGATGAGGGGCTGTGCGGGACAGACGGAGCGAGTGGGAGGACAAAGCCGGGGGAGCGCTGGGAGATGCGTCGAGTCTGGCTTCCGTTGACGGCGGTCATCAGCCGCTACCATTTGCCCGTTGTCGTCGCCGCCGTTATCGCCACTATCATCCTCGCGCTGGGAATACCGCGCATTCACTTCAAGACCGGGCAGGACACGCTGCTGCCCGCCAATTCCAAGGTCTATCAGGATAACCTACGGTATCAGAACCAGTTCGGGGGCGACCCCATGCTCGTCCTCTTCGAAGGGGACGTGCTGCGGCTGTTCGAACCGTCTAACCTCTCGAAGCTGGAGGAGCTCGAGGGATCGATCAACGCCGATTCCCGCTACTTCTCGGTTGTCAGCCCGCTGACCGTAGTACAGACGGGCCTCGAGCAGATGACGCTGCAGCAGGAGATTGCGGTCCGCCAGCTCGCCGAAAGGCAAGAGGAAGCAGCGGCGCAGGCGCGCAACGAGGCGGCGGCCGCGGGAGCGTCGCTAGCGGAGCAAGAAGCGGCCGCGGATGCGGCAAGGGCGCAGGTGGCGCAGGAGTTCGCCGCCGAGAGGGGCGCCGACGCGGAACGCTTTGCGCAGGTAGGCGAACTGTCGCTGGAAAACCCGCGGCTGGTTGAGTTCCTCCTCTTCGATGCGACGGGCCAGGTGCGCCCCGAGATGGCCGACATTGTTCCCGACCGCGAGCACGGCCTGATGGTGATACGCCTCAACGGCAACATGTCGATCGACGAACAGGCGGCGGCCGCCGGCGACTTAACGGAGCTGGTGAGAGGCTACTCCTTCGATGGACTCCATACTCTCCCCTCCGGCCCGGCGATCCTCATCAAGGAGATCAACGACAGCATGCGCGACAACCTGGTGCGCATGGGCGCCCTGGCGACGGCGCTGATGGTCGTCGTGCTGCTGCTTGTGTTCCGGGCCGACTGGCCGCTGCTGTCGCTGCCGGTGGTGCTGATCGGCTGCGTGTGGGCGTTCGGCCTGATGGGGTTCCTTGGCCTCCCCCTGACGATGGTCACGATATCAGGCCTGCCCATCCTCATTGGCCTGGGGGTGGACTTTGCCATCCAGTTCCACAGCCGGTTCGACGAGGAGTTGCGGCGCACCGGCAGCATGCGCGACGCGCTCGCGGCCTCGCTGCCGCGAATCGGGACGGCGGTTGCCGTGGCGGTCCTGGCGGCGTCGGCGGGCTTCCTGGTCCTGCACATCTCGCGCGTGCCTATGATTCGCGATTTCGGGTCGATGCTGGCGGTGGGCACGATCATCCTCTTCTTTGCCGGACTTCTCTTTCTGCACAGTGTTCTCTTCCTGCGAGGAAGGCGCGCCTCTCGAAGCGTGACGACCGCTTCCAGGAGACGCGGCCTGCAGGTCGAGAACGTCGTCAACACCATTACCGCGAACACCGTCGGCCGGCTGCTGCCCGTAATCGCCATCGGCCTGTTTGTGGTGCTGCTGGGGTTGTTCCTCGACCAGCGCATTCCTCTCCAGACCGACCCCGAGAAGTTCATTCCGCAAAACAGCCCCGTGCTGAAGGACCTGTACTACATCCGCGACACGGCCGGCTCCACAAGCGAGCTGGGGATTTTGGTCGAGGCGGATGACGTGCTCAGGCCCGACGTGCTGTCGTGGATGCAGGAGTTCCAGCAGGAGCAGATGGCGCAGCATCCCGAGCTGCAGCGCGCGAACAGCCTGGCGTCGGTCGTCTCCCAGGCGGGCAACGGTCGGACCCCAGACCGCGGGGACGTCGAGGCGTTGCTGAGCGTTACGCCGGAGAGCGTCCTGAAATCGCTTGTGAGCGCCGATCACAGGCAGGCAAGCATCGTGTTCAGCGTGGGCGACATGTCGCTGAATGAGCGCCGGGCCATCGTGCGCGAAATCGAGGCGGACACCGATCTGCCGCCCGGCGTGTCCATCACGGCCGGCGGGCTATCGGTCATCGGCGCCGAGACGGCGAACGCGCTGTCGCAGAACCGCGGGCTCATGACGATCGCCGCCCTGGGCGCGATAACGGTCGGCCTTCTCCTCGTGTACCGCAACCCGGTGAAAGCAGTACTGCCCGTCCTGCCAATCGTCCTCGCTCTGGGCGGCTCGTCGGTTATCCTCTACCTGCTGGGGATTGAGCTGAACCCGCTCACCTCCGTCTCGGGGCCGCTGATCATCGCCATGGGAACGGAGTTCACCATCCTGCTGATGTCGCGCTACTTCGAGGAGCGGGAGAACGGACACGAGCCGCGGCCGGCAATGAGGATTGCCTCGCTCCAGATCGGGCGGGCGATTGCCGCCTCCGGGCTGACCGTTATCGGCGGGTTCGCGGCCCTCGCCTTCTCCAACTTCCCGCTGCTGGAGAGCTTCGGCAAGGTCACCGTCCTCGACATGGCCCTCTGTCTCATGGCGACGCTCGTCGTCCTGCCGCCGCTGCTCGTGTGGCTGGACGAGGAGACGAGGCTGGTGGCGGTCGAGCGGGTGCCCGCAGGCCGCATCGACCAGCGGGCGGGCTAGGCGATCCCCCGGAAAGCCCCAAGTAGTCTCAGCGAGGCGCGACGCCCGTCGCGTCGTCTGCCCTGGACCCGGCTCAGGCGCGTTATCGACGGATCAGGGCGCTTCGAGACCGTGCGCCTCGAGGAGAGCGGCGTCGGCGAGAAGCTCCGCCGTCGGCCGGTCGGCGACAATGCGTCCGCGGTCGAGGACGATCGTGCGGGGGAAGAGGTCACGCACGAGGTGCATGTCGTGGGTGCAGGCGATGATGGTCTGTGGGAGGCGTCGCAGCAATTCGATTAGCGCCCGCCGCGCCCGCAAGTCGAGCCCCATCGACGGCTCGTCCACAGCGAGGATCTCGGGGTTCATGGAGAGGACGGTGGCGATGGCAATGCGCTTGCGTTCCCCCAGGCTGAGGTGGTGGGGCATCCTTCGCTCCATCTCCGACATGCCCACCTGCGCCAGCGCCTCCGAGACGCGCCGCCGGACTTCTTCCTGCGGGAGGCCCATGTAGAGGGGCCCGAACGCAACGTCCTCGAAGACGGTGGGGGAGAATAGCTGGTCGTCCGGGTTCTGGAAGACGAGTCCCACCAGCGCCCGCACCTCGGGGAAATGTCCGTCCCTGAGCGGGCGGCCCATGACCTCGATCTGGCCCCTCCCCCTCAGGATGCCGTTCAAGTGGAGCAGCAGCGTCGACTTGCCGGCGCCGTTCGGCCCGACGAGCGCGACCTTCTCGCCGCGGGCGACCGTCACGCTCACGCCGTGGAGCGCGCGATGGCCGTCCGGATAGGAGAAAGAGAGGTCGCGGATTGCGATTGCGGGCGGGGCGTTCATCTCGGCACCATTTCGTACGTCAGCAGCGCGATGAGGCACGCGCCCAGCGTCGCCAGAGCGAGCCAGTCCGCGTGAGTCATGGCCGGCGCGGCAAGCGAGCGCACCTCGCCGCGGAACCCGCGCGCCGTCATCGCCGCGAACACGCGCTCGCTGCGCTCGTAGCTGCGCAGGAACAGCGAACCGACCATGTTGCCCAGCACCTGCGCCCGCCAGGTCACGGGGCCGCCGCTGCCGCGTCCGGCGCGGGCGCTGCGGCTCTCCCTCGCGCGCAGCAGGCGCATCGCCTCGTCGACGATGACGAAGATGTAGCGGTACATGAAGAGGACGGTGGCGACGATAATGCGCGGCACCCCGAGCGACCGCAGCGCGCGCAGAAGATCGAGCGGCGCCGTCGTCGCGGTGAGAACGACGGCGGCGGCCACGGAGAGCAGCGCCTTCGCGAGAATGGAGCCGACGGCGATGGCTCCGGCGTCGGTCACTTCCAACCGCCAGGCGAGGAGCGGGATCGAGAACAATTCGTCGCCGTCTTTCAGGAAGAGAAGCGGCAGGGCGACGAGCAGGAAGGGCAGCGCGAGGGCGGAGCGTCGCAAGACGAGTAGAGGCGAGAGGCGGGCGGCGAACGTTATGAGCGCGAGGAGCGCCGCCATCGCCGCGAAGGCGGGCCAGCGCCCGAAAGGGATGAGCGTCGCGGTGAAGACGAACGCGAACGCCCCGGCCACCTTGGTGCGGGCGTCGAGGCGGTGGAGGAAGCTCCCGCCGGGGAGGTATCTCTCCCCCAGCGGAAGGGTTATCGACATAACACCCTCCTACGACGGGCTGTCGCGCCCCGCGGGAGTCTCTCGGGAGGGCGCGGCGCGTCCCGAAAACCGCACGAGGACGAATCCGAGGGCGAAGACAATCGCGGCAACGATTGCCACGCCGGTCGCGCCCGCGAGGATGGTTGCCGCGTCCTCGTTATCTACCCAGGGGAACACGTAGTCGGCGATTACCTCGTAGGGCGGGTCTTTGGCCTTGTCGATGAACTCTTCGTCCTCAGCCACTCGCTCGAGACCGTCCGGCTCCGGCGAGGCAAGAGGGCTGAACAGGGTTATCAAGAGGGCGATTCCGAGCCCGACCGCGACAAGAAGCAGGAGATTCCTAGTCTGTCTCAAGGGAGGCCTCCTGTGCGAATAGCAGGTCTCTTCGGGTTGCAGCGATGAAGGCGAGGGCAGCGACGGTGATGAGTCCCTCGCCGATGCCGATGAGGGCGTGGACCCCGATCATGGCCGGCAGCGCCACTTCCAGCGGTGAGGTGTCCGACAGGGCAAGCTCAAAGCTCGCGAACAGGGCGGCGCACTGCACCGAGAGCCAGGCCGCGGCGAAGCCGGCAATGTAGCCCGACGTGGGGCGTCCGTTTCCCAGGAGCGTGAGCAGCCTGTAGACGGGGTAGCCCACAGCGACGGCGACGATCGCCATGTTGAGGGTGTTAACCCCCAGCGCCGCCAGACCGCCGTCCTGGAAGATGAGCGCCTGCACTCCCACCACGCAGGTCATGACGATGACGGCTGCCCACGGGCCGAGCAGTATAGCGGCGAGCGCGCCCCCGATCAGGTGCCCGGAGGTGCCGCCGGCGACGGGAAAGTTCATCATCTGGGCGGCGAAGATGAACGCCGCCATCACTCCCATGAGAGGCACCATCCTGTCTTGCAGGTCGCGGTTCGTCTTTCGCACCGCGAACGCGAGGACTGCGGCGGCAAGCACGAAGCCGACCGCAGCTACAGGAGCGTTTACGAAGCCGTCGGGGATGTGCATTCCCGCCGGCTCGGGCAGTGTTTGGGGAATTGGATTGACGTAGGCCATCACGCCTCCTTCCGCGTCAGCTTGCGCCGGCCGCCTTCTTCTCGCGGCAGGCGCGACAGGTGCCGAAAATGGCGAAGTGCGCCAGCTCGGCCTCGAAGCCGTAGTCATCGAGCAGGCGGCGCTCGATGGCCTCCAGGTAACGATGGTTGAGCGATATCTCCAGGCCGCACTCCCTGCATATCAGGTGGTGATGAGGCTCGGGGACCGTCCACTCGTAGCTGTGCTCGCCGCTCCCCATGTCTGTCTCCGAAACGAGCCCGAGGTCTTTCAGCGCGCTCATCGTCCGGTAAACGGTCGATATGTCGACGTACGGGTAGGTTTCCTTGACGCGGTCGAGGATTTCAGCGGCAGTGAGGTGATCCCCGGCGTGGCGGAGGATGGAAAGGATGGTCAGGCGCTGCGGCGTTAGCCTGTGGCCCGCTTCCCGCAGAAGATCGGCGATCTCCGCTTCGCAGCTCATTCGGGCCTCCTGCAACTAATTGCAGTTGCACATTAGCGCGTACAGTCTTTCTCGTCAAGCCCCGGGGAAGGAAAACGTTGCGAACACTGCGAGCAAGATTCGCGTTCGTGCTATGATTCGCGCATGAACGCGACGGCGGCGGATATGGAGAAGATCAGGAGCAACCGCCTGTTGCTCCTAGTCCTGGCGGCGGCGCTTGTCCTGCGCCTTTTCTGGGTGCTACACGCGCAGTCGGAGCCGCCTCCCGTCGTCGACCCGCAGTGGTACTACGCGGTCGCCTCCAACCTCGCGGAGGGCCGCGGCTTCACGATGCGGATCGACAGCGAGCCTAGGGATACGGGAGCGTCGGAGGAAGAGCGCCAGTCCGTCTTCGCGGCCGGGCCCGGCGGTAGCCCGACCACGCTATGGCCGCCGGGCTGGCCGGCGTCGCTGGCGGCGGTCTTCTTCGTGTTCGGCACGGGCCTTACGGCCGGTAAGCTGTTGAACGTGGTTGCCGGCGTGCTGACGGTGTACCTCGTGTACCGCATCGGTGAGTTGCTGTTCGGGCGGCGCGTGGGGCTGATCGGCGCGGCAATCATCGCTTTCTACCCCAACCACATCTTCTGGAGTTCGACCCTTTACGCCGACGTCTACTTCACCGCCTGGTTCTGCCTGGCGCTGTTCGTCTTGCTGAGGACGAAGGACTGGGAGGGGAGCCGCTCGCTGTGGGCCGCGGCATTGCTGGGCGTTGTCATCGGGGCCGCGTCGCTGGTGCGGGGACAGGGGCTGCTGCTGCCGGTGTACGCGCTGGTGCTGTGGGGCTCGTTTCGGGGCTGGACGGAGGCGTTCAAGCGCACGGTGGTCGTCGTCGGCGCGATGCTGGTCGTGATACTGCCGTGGACGGTGCGCAACGTGCTGACCTTCGAGGAGCCCATCCTCATTTCGGCGAATGATGGCTTTAACCTGCGCATCGGACACAGCCCTTACGCCACCGGCCGCTTCGTCACCCCGAAGGACCTCTGGGCGCTGGAGCCCGGGATCGACCAGACCGAAAGGGAGGCGCTGTTCAGCCGCGAGGGGCGCGAGCTGGCGTGGGAGTACGCGACCAGCCATCCCGCGGAGGAGGTCGAGCTGTCGCTGAAGAAGCTATACTATCTTTTCATCCCCGATTCCGACGCGCTGGAGTGGGCCAACTACGCTTCTGAGCCGGTGGCGCCGTCGGCGGTGCGTAGCGCCCTGATCTGGCTCGCCGACGCGTACTACTGGACGCTGCTGCTCTTCGCGGCCGTGGGGCTGGTCGCCGGCCGGCGGATGCGGGCCGTGCGATGGATGGCGTTCGTGTTCGCTTCGTGGGCGGTGTTCCACGTCGTATTCTTCGCTGAGCCGCGCTTCCACATTCCGTTACTGCCGCTGGCGGCGCTGACGGCGGCGATCGGCATCCCTGCGGTTGCCAGGCTGTGGTCGGCGGAGACTGCGGCGCCCGCCCGCAGTCGTGGCAGGCGTGAGACGGCTGTTGCCGGCGGAAGGCGACGCAGGCGGCGGCGCTAGTGGGGCAGCGAGTCGCGTATCTTGGCGGGAATCTGCCCGTACTCGCTCTCGAAGCGCTCCAGGTACTCTCTCCGGCCTTTCAGGAAGTCCTCGATCTTCTTCTCCAGCAGCGCCTTGTCGGGGAAGAGGGGGGCGGCCCGCATATAGTCGAGGTTCGCCCTATCGCAGCGCACGGGGAAGTGGTACCCCAGGTGGTCTGGTTCGGAGCTGAAGATCATCAGGTTCCGCAGCACGTCGTTGTAGGCGGAGAGCGACTGGCGGAGGTCGACCTTGATCTCGTCCTGGCCGATGGTGCCGGTGTTCGCCAGGTAGCACTTGATGTTATTGCGCTTCACCACGTCATAGAAGATCATGGCGTGCTCCAGGCGGTCACCGGTGATGAAGGGGTCGAGAAAGAACTCGCGGTGGAACTTGCCCGCTTCCTCGGGATTGCCGCCTGAGCTTTCGACGGTCTCGCCGTAGATGAGCTGCATCGTCATCTGCTCGGGCGTGAGCTTGGAGACGACGTTCGCCAGCGGATTCCTGGTGAGGATGATGAGGCTATCGATCTTGTCGGCGCGAAGGCCGGCGCTGGCGATCTCGAGGTTGGCGCGGGCCACTACCGCCCTGCCGTTCGCCGTTAGCGAGAGGTCGGAGAAGTTGGGTATGTACGGGTACTTGGATATGGCAACGTTTTCGAGGAAGGTGTCCTTCGATTCGGCGGCCCTCAGTATCTCCGGCTGGCTGGAGTCGAGGTTCTCCGTCTTGACGTAGAGGCCGCCCATCTCGAACGCGGCGTAGCTGCCGTCGAAGTTGAAGGTGCCGCCGTCGTCGCCGATCATCTCTGAAGATTCTTTGGGCATGCGCGCCAGACGGCGGCAGAGGCTGGTGGTCTTACCGGTTGCCGTGGCGCCTCCCACCGTTGTATTAATCTCGATTAGCTCGGGGCGCTCAGTCTGAAAGTCGTACACCCATAGCCTGTCGCGGCGGGCGCCGGCGTGCAGGAAGATGCCCATCTTATCGATGGCCTTCACCCGCCAGCTCTCGAACTGGAAGACGCCTTTCTTCCCTTCGCCCATGTAGGCGGTGTTGCGGCATATTTTGACCTGCTCCCCTCTCTTCTCTCCCATGTACAGCCGGACCTGGATGTCCTTATCGATCAGGCGCTTGCTCTTGTTTGCCTCGAACGCTTCGTCGGTGAAGTAGATTATCGTGTACGTGGGGTCTTCAACGACGAGAGGGGGCCCGCCGAAGAGAAGCTTGAGCGCGTAGGCGAGGACGGCATGCTCCAGCGGGATAAGGAAGCGCGCCGACACGCCGTCCTTCCCGTCGCCGACCATGACGTCGAGCGATATCAGTTTCTCGGAGCTCAAGGCCTGCACCGCCTGATGCGCCAGTAGCTCTTCTTCCTCACCGAACGGGCTATCGACGCTGTTCTTTGTATGCGGCGCTGCCCGCGACATGGGCTCCGAGTTGGCTGCGACAGAGCCTAACTGCGTTTCGATGACGCCGTCCTGGGTCAGCGCTATCGCCTTCGCCTGGTCGAGGCCAAGGTTTTCGATCAGCCTGCCGCTGCGTTTGGCGTCGTTGTATATCTTTACGGCCGCTTCTTTAAAAGAGTTCTTTGCCATGGTCTCCTTACAGGGGAAATGCTGGTCGTGCCGAAGGACTCCTTGTTAGTTTACCGAAGTCGTCGGGGAAGCACCACTGCTGCGCCGTTCCCGCCGCGCCATGTCCAACGGCTGGCCGCGGTGCCGCCCCGGCTTTCTCCGCTCGACCGCGCACGGCGGCCGCCTAGCGCGCTCAGCCGCCGGAAGGCGGCACGTTCGGCACCGAGATGTCGGAAACGGAAAGCGAGAAGCTCTGCACTTCCCAGTCGCCGTCCGCGTTGTCGTCATAAAGAGCTTCCCTCTGAGTGTTCAACGTCTGATAGCCCACCGCCTTTACGGTGAAGTCGACGGTGCCGCGGGCGGGGGCCACCACCTTCGAGGCGTCGAAGGCGTACCAGCCGTCGGCGTTGGTGACAGTCTTCGCCGACACGCCGCGCGAGTCGCGGAATGAGACGGACGCTCCGGCGACGGGCGCGCCCGTGCGCGCATCCCGGACAACACCCCAGAGGCAGCCCGACGAGAAGAGTCCCGCGAAGACTAGGAGCGACAGGATGCACAAGCCCTTTGTCATCGCAATCAAAGCTCTCAATAAGGGGCCGCTTTCGCGACATTATACACTGCGACGGCATCATATGCAGCCGGGCAGACCGCCCGTTCTTGCCGTCGGCCCTCCGTCGCCCGGGCTGTGGTTTAGGCTGTAGCAGGGGGCCGTGACGGCCGATAATTCCGACAGACGATCCTTCGCCCACCGCAATGGAGGTGCGGGCGAGGCGGCTTCTTTTGCGCTGAGCCGGGAGGCCAGGAATGGAGAAAGGGCCGGACCCGACAGTCGTACGCGACCGGCAAAGCTTCAACAAGGTGTACCGATCGTATCACCGCGTTTCCAGGTGGAGCCGCGTCGCTACGGCCTTATTCTGGATACTCATCCTAGTGATAGTGCTCTGGCTGATCCCGTGGCTGCCGCTTGGTCTGTCATCCACGGACTACTCGCCGGAAGTATTGCTTGCCTTCGTGCTGCTGGGGCTGTGCCCGGCGGTGACCGCCACTGTCCTGTTGACCAAGGGCATTGTTAAGCAGCGGCGAGAAGCGCTTGCCGCCTGGTCGTCGATCTATGACGCGCAGACCGGGCTGCGGAACAGGGAGTACTTCTTCGAGCGGCTCAAGGTGCAGTGCCAGTTGGGGCGTGAGCTTGCCGAGTACCGCGTCGGCCTGATACTGGTGAAAGTCGAAGAGCCGGTGCGAGACGGGAGCGGGATGGGCCCGGCCGATGAAAAGGTGTTCCGCCTGCTCGGGATGTCGATAGCGAATCAGATGCGCCCCTCTGACCTCGTCGCCGTCATAGACGAGAAGGAGATCGGCATCCTCGTCTCCGCTGCCTCGCCAACCGGCCTGGAGATAGTCAGCGAGCGGATACGGCGCTGTCTTGGCAAAGAAGTGGAGACGATGGCCCGCGGATATGGGTCGAGGCTGATGATCGAAATGGGCATCGTCTCAGGCGACGACGGGGCCGATCCCGACTCGCTGCTGGAGGCCGCGCGGGTGTCCCTCAAGGTGATATCGATCGAGGGAAGGCGCGTAGGCGCAGCCTGACGCCCGTTAGAAGCCGAGCGATGCCCCAAAGAAAGCGAGCGCCAGGCCCCGGGTTACCTTCCCCAGTGTTACCGCCGTCATGAAGCGCCAGAAGTTCATCCTCACCGAGCCCGCCGTGAGCCCCGCGACCTCGAACAGGGGATTGGGTATGGCCGCGAGGAAGAACAGCGTGAGCATCCCGTAGCGCGCCATGAGCCAGCCAACGCCACCAATGGCCGCCAGCACCGCCCTCCGAAACCACATCGGGCCGCCGACCTGCCGCCCACGCGCGAATTCCCTGCCCACAGCGCCGGCGGCGTAAGCAGTGACCTCGCCGAGCGCCATCCCCAGTCCTCCCAGGATGCCCGCAGCCACCGGATTGAGCTCGCTGCCACCGGTAATGACGAGGGCCTGCCCCGCGGCGGTAATCCCCGGCACCGGAATGAAGACGGTGGCGGTGCCCGCCAGGTTGGCGATGAATATCCCTGCGTACCCCAGACTCTTCAGGCGCTGCTCGCTGAAATCGGTCACGAACGGCAGGATGAGCAGGACAACCGAGGGGATGAACACGAACAACAGGGCGATCATCGCCACGAGGAGTTGCGCTCGGCGGCTCCTGCTTACCCGTTGGGCGGCGCTCTCGTAGAAGGCCAGCAGCCGGTCGGCGGCGCGCGCCACAATCCGGGGCGTGCTGTGCTCGGGATTCTCCATGCGGTCGTCTCCCTACGAAAGCCCAGAATAACACGGCCGGCATTCGATTCGATACTCGCTTGTTGACGTGAGGAGCGACGGCGCTTAGCATCCTCTTTCGGATGAGACAGAGGAAAGGAGGAGGCGACTATGGAAAAGGATTTCCTGTACATCTCCCGCACCAGGCTGGAGATGAAAGACCGGATGCGGCACGCCTACTTGGGAGAGATAGAGGAGCCAGTGATATACGGCGTCCAGGGCGCGCTCAGAGACTACTACCGCGTGCCGGACAAGGTGCCCTCGATGGCTTCGACGCTCGACCATATCGTCGCCGCGGTTGGAGGCTGACTGTACGGGACGTTGTTGGGCGTGCTGGCAGCACGCGGGATCAGGGTGAAGACCGAGGACTACACCGCGCAGGTGGAGGGACGGGTCGAGAAGAAGGGGCTGACCATCGGCATCACGGAGATCGGCATCCACTACCGGCTAACGGTGCCCGCCGGCAGGAAGGACGACGTCCAGCGGGCGCTGGAAACGCATTTCGACGCCTGCCCCGGCTATCAGAGCGTGAAGGGCGCCATAGAGGTCAGATGGACGGCGGACGTGCGAGAGGAAGCACCGGCGGAGTAGCGTTGTGACGCGTGAGACGCCGGTGGGCGCGCCGGGACAGGCAACGCCTTCGCTCTACTACGAGGTGCACGAGGGGAGTGGGCCGTTCCTTCTCCTCGTGCACGGCATGCTCTCGAGCCGCTCCCAGTGGCTGCCCAACCTCGCCGCGCTGCGCCGCGTCTGTCGCCCAGTCGTCGTCGAGCTCTTCGGCCATGGGCGGTCGCCAACCCCGGACGATCCGGCCTGCTACACCCCCGAATACTACGGCTGCGAGTTCGAGGCGATACGGACGCTTCTTGGCGCCGAGAGGTGGCTTGTGTGCGGGCAGTCGCTCGGCGCGGCGCTGACCATTCGCTACGCGCTGGACTGCCCGGACCGCGTGGCCGCACAAATATTCACCAACTCGAACTCGGCCCTCGCCGAGGAAGGCTGGGAAGCGGCGGTGCGGCCGTTCATGGAGGAGCAGGCGCGACGCCTCGAAACTGAGGGGCGGCGAGTTCTGGCGGAACATCCGCTTAACCCCGCGCGTAACAAGCGGCTCGGCCCGCAAGTGCGAGACGCCCTGCGCGAGGACTACGCGCTCCACTCGCCGCGCGGGATCGCCTGCACCGGCCTGTACACCGTCCCGCCATCCTCGGTGCGCGGGCGCGTGGTCGAGAACAGGGTGCCGGCGCTGCTGGTCGTGGGCGAGCGGGAGAAGAGGTTCGCGCCTCACCGGCGGTTCGCAGAGGCGAATATGCCCTTTCTCGAGGTCGAGGCGCTCGACGCGGGCCACGCGGTAAACCTGGACGCTGCGGACGGCTTCAACGAGGCCGTGGTCGACTTCGTGAGGCGTCACTCTTAGGCCCCATTGCGATATCCGGCTGCGCCTTCGCAGGGCGGTCGGGCCTGGCGACTGTTATGGCGTGGGTGACGGCGCTGGAGGAGTCTCCTCCGGAGAGGGAACGACCGTCGGGGTCGTGACCGGCGAGGGTGAGGGCGGCGGCGTGTGGGTGGCTGCGACAGTAGGCGGCGCAGTAGGCGAAGGAGGAGGCGCTTCCGTCGGTGTCGGCGGCTCTGTGGTGGGCGAGGCGGTGGGCTCCGGCGTGGGCGACGGCTCCTCCGTCGGAGTTGCAGTGGCGATCTCTGTTGGGGACGGTGCCGGCGTCGCCGTCATGGTACGGGTGGCTTCCGGGGTCTTCGTCGGCGTGGGCGAAGCGACGGGCGCGACGCCGTCCGACCCACCGAACATGCCGGTCCCCCAGGCGATGCCCAGGGCCGTGCCAATGACGAACAGCGCGGCGGCGAACGGCAGTAGTGGACGCTGGCCGGTCGCGAACCGTGACCAGGCGTCTCCCAGCGTTTGCCGCAGGTGTGCGAATCGCTCTCCCAAAGCCGGGCGCACCGCCGTCGGTCCTGCGGCAATGGGCGTGGGCGGGGGCACAGGCATGGGTACCGCCGTCGCCGGCGCCGCGGCTGCTGCCGCCGCAGCGGCCGAAATCCGCTGCGAGACCCTGTTCTTGACGTCGGCAGGCATGGCGGCGCCCGCCATCGCTGAGAAGAGGTGCAGTGGTGGAGTCAGGCTCTGCTGAAAGGCGGCGCAGGCGGGACACGTCGGGCAGTGCGCTTCCACCGCCCTCCTCACCTGACCTATTGTGGCTGTCAGCGGGAGGGCGAGCAGCGCCTGACGCAGTGCGTCGCATCCTGCCGCCGACTGTCTTGCCGTGATCAGCGCGGCGATGTCTGCCTGAACCTCGCGCTCCAGTCTTTCCAGCTTCCCCTGGACGGAGCGCGCGCTCGTTTCATACACGAGGGCCAGCTCTTCGGGGCCCAGCCCGCGACGCATGTGCAGGTCGAGAAAGGCGTATTCCTCAAGGGTGAGCCGCGATAGCGCCTCCCAGGCGATAGCGGCCCATTCGCCGGGGGGCGGCGCGAGGCCTGGAAGACGGCCGGGATCGAGTTCATGAAGGCCGAGCGCGTGGGGGTCGGCGAAGGGGCGCGCCGCTTGCGCGGAGCGTTCGGCTGCCGCTCGCAGGACCTCGCGGAAGAGCAACGCTCTCGCCTGCCCGGAGTCGGCGCCTGAAGACGGCAGGGCGGAATAGCGCGCGATCCCTTCTTCGGCCGCTTCGGCAGCGGCGACGGGGTTGAGGAGAAGCCGCAGACAGAAGTCGTAGGCGTCGTCGAAAAGGCGCTCGAAGCGCGCCTGGGGAGGCTCGCTGCCGCCGGCGGGCTCAGGCGGAGGTTCTTCTTCGGTCACAAACGCGTCCCGGACTTTGGCATTGCGGTCATTTTAGACTCCAATGCCCCGATCTGTCCAAGAAAAACAGCGAGATATGCTATCATTGCCCGCGGAGAAAGGAGGCGTGAGATGAAAGTAAAATGGCTGGGACATGCCTGCTTCCTTATAACGTCTGACTCCGGGCTGCGCGTCGTCACCGACCCGTATACGCCCGGCGCTTTCGGGTGCAATTACGGCCCTCCGTCGGAGACGGCGGATGTCGTTACGGTAAGCCATCAGCATCAGGACCACAACAACGTCAAGGACGTGAAGGGGAACCCGCAGGTTGTGACGGGCGCCGGAGTCCACAAGGTGAAGGGCGTCGAGTTCAAGGGGGTCGCCACGAGTCATGATGAAGCCTCCGGCTCACAGCGCGGCGCTAACACCGTCTTCTGCTTCACGCTCGACGACGTGCGCGTGTGCCACCTAGGCGACCTCGGCCACAAGCTGACGGCCGAGCAGGCGTCGGAGATCGGGCCGGTCGACGTCCTCCTCATACCGACGGGCGGAAACTTCACCATCGACGCGTCGGCGGCCAGCAGCGTTGCCGACCGGCTCGCCCCCAAGATCGTCATTCCCATGCACTTCAACAACGACCGCTGCCCGACTTTTCCCGTTGCGACCGTCGATGAGTTCGAAAAGAAACGGAAGCGCGTGCGGAAGGTGGACGGGAGCGAGATCGAGGTGTCGAAAGGGCAGTTGCCGGCGGAGACGGAGACCGTCATCCTCAGGCCCTCCTGCTGACGCGCGTCTCTTCACTCGTTGAAGCGGTTCATCGCCGCCTCAACGCCCTCGGTCATCATCAAGGCGACGGCTTCGACTCCCCGTGCGACCGCCCCGTCGAGCGCCGCGCGCTCCTCAGGTGGCGGATCGCTGAGCACGTACTCGGCGATCACCGCCGGGTCGTAGGACGGCTCCCCCCGCACGACCGGCCGTCCGATGCCGATGCGGATGCGGGGGAAGTCGCTCGTGCCCAGCCGGCTGACTATCGACCGCAGGCCGTTGTGGCCGCCGTGCCCTCCTTTGAGACGGATGCGCAGCGCCCCCACGGGCAGATCGAGGCTGTCGCAGACGATCAGTATCTCTTCTTTTCGTGTCCCGTGCCGACGGGCCAGCGCGGCGACTGCTTCGCCGCTGCGGTTCACGTACGTCCTCGGCTTCGCAAGCACCGCCTGCCGCCCCTCGATTCGCCCTTCGCCGGTTGTGGCGAGGCGCGCGTGGGTCTTCAGCGGGATGCCGTAGCGGCGGGCGAGACGGTTGACGAGCCAGAAGCCGACGTTGTGGCGGTTGTGGGCGTTGTCGCGGCCGGGATTGCCGAGGCCGATGATCAGGCGCGGAGACGGCGCCTCTTCCGGGCGAGCGGCGTCCTCGGCGTTAGCGTCGGGCGACTGCTGTCGGCGGAGGAACGAGCGCAGGAGGTTCATGGCTGGCGGCTCGCCGTTTCCCTGGCCCATTCACCGTGCCAGCGACGCGCCAGGACGACTTCGCCTCGCTGCGGGTGCCCATCACGGTCGTCAACGCTCAGGACGAAACGCTGGAGGTCCTTCATCTGGGCGTGAAAAAACCGTCCCCTTAGAACTTGATGATACTGCGGGCGACCTCTCCGTTCTTCATGGCTTCGAACGCCTCGCTGATCTTCTCAATAGGGTAGCTGCGGCTGACGAGTTCGTCCAGCTTCAGCTTGCCCGCCATGTAGAGGTCGACGAGCATCGGCATGTCGATGCGGACGCGCGCCGAGCCGTAGAGGGCGCCCTTAAGCGTCTTGCCCATGAAGAGAGGGACTGAGTTGATGACGATGTTCGACCCCAGCGGAGGCATGCCCACCATCACGGCCGTGCCGCTTGTGGCGATCGCTTCAAACGCCTGAGTGACGACGTCCGGCAAGCCGATTACCTCGAAGGCGTAGTCGGCGCCGCCGTCGGTCATCTCGCGGATGCGGGCCACGGGGTCTTCCCTGGAAGCGTTCACGACATGGGTCGCGCCGAGTTTCTTCGCCATCTCCAGCTTGTTGTCGAGGGTATCGACGGCGATGATCTTGATGGCGCCGGCGAGGACAGCGCCCTGAATGACGTTGAGCCCCACGCCGCCGCAGCCGAAGACAGCCACGCTGGCGCCCACCTCGACGTTGGCGGTGTTGATCACCGCGCCCACTCCGGTCATGACGCCGCAGCCGATAAGGGCCACGCGGTCGAGCGGAGCGTCGCTGCTGACCTTGATCGCAGCCGTCTCGTGGACTACAGCGTACTCGGCGAAGGAAGACACGCCCGTCTGGTGGAATATGCGCTGGTCTCCCTTGTGGAACCTGGTCGTGCCGTCCTTCATGGTCGCGACCGGCCCCGCCTTGCAGATGTACGGCCTGCCGGCGACGCAATCGCGGCAGAGGCCGCAGGGCGCGACCCATGACAGGATGACGTGATCGCCCGGCGCCACGAGGGTCACGCCGGGTCCTACCTTTTCGATGACGCCCGCTCCCTCATGCCCCATCACGAAGGGCGCAGGATAGGGCCAGAGCCCCTCGATGAAGTGGAGGTCGCTATGGCAGACGCCCGCGGCCGCCATCTTCACGAGCACTTCGCCGGCTTTCGGCTCCTCCACCTCGATCTCTTCCACCACCAGGTTGTTGGGTCCGTAGAGGACTGCTGCTTTCATCGGTTGAACCCCCTCCAGTCCAATCTCTGTATTCGCTACCGTCTCAATCGAGCCCGCGACAAAAACGATAGTAATCGATCATCTTGCAGAGCGCGCGCGCCCCCTGCTGAAAGCTGCCGAATACAGGAACGCCGCGCTCCAGGAGCTTCGCGCGTTCCTCGATCACCTGCGCTTCGAGGTGCCCGGGATGCAGGATGGCTATGAACGCCTTTGGCGACCTCTCCTTCTGGGCGACGAGCATGTCGGGCAGCCAATCGGCGGGCGGCATCAGAGGGCCGAACGCACGGCGGACCAACAGCCGCGACGCTATTTCGAGGACGACGGCATCGATGTTTTCGTCCTCGTCGAGGATGCGCAGCATGCGCTCCAGATTGTCGGGCCGGGCGCCGAAGCCGAGCGTGCCTCCGGCGTCGAGCGGGTTGCGGTAACTTCCGCCGATGATGTTGAAAAAGCTGCTCAACTCATCGTAGGAGCGCTGCGTTAACAGGGGGACGTCGAGCCCCTCGCGGGCAAAGGTGTCGCTTATCACTACCGACTGGCCGCCGGTGAGGGCGATGAGGCCCATGCGCCTGCCCGCGCACGGCTTTGTGAACAGCAGCGCCTTCACGACGTCGACGGTCTCGTCCAGGCTGTCGGTGGGGATGACGCCGCACTGCTTGACCAGCGCCTGCCAGACCGAGAGCGGCGTCGCGAGGGCGGCGGTGTGGGAGAACATCGCCCTCTCGCCCGACTCCGACGTCCCGCCCTTCCAGACGACGACCGGTTTCTTCCTTGTGGTCTCTTTGAGCAGTCTGAAGAAGCGCCGCGGCTCCTGTATTCCCTCCAGGTACATGGCGATGATTTGCGTTTCGGCGTCCTGGGCCAGGTACTCCAGGTAGTCGGCGGGGTTCACGACGACGGAGTTGCCGGCGCTTATGGACTTGCTGATCTTGATGCCGTGAACGGAGGCGAGGAGGCTGAAGTTGATGGCGTGCGTCCCGCTGTGGGAGATGAAGCCGACGCGACCCTCGTCGCCTGCGGGCTGGTCCATCGCCTGGCGGACGCCGAGCCGGCGGTTGTAGACGCCCATGCAGTTCGGGCCTATCAGGACGAGTCCGGACTCTTGCGCCACCCCCGCGATCTCGTTTTGAAGACGGATTCCCTCCTCCTCGCCGGTCTCGGCGAAGCCCGACGTGAACAGCGAGACGCCTCCCACACCTTTGGCGGCGCAGTCTCGCACGATGCGGGGCGCGACCGTCCGCGGCACGGCGCAGACCGCGTAGTCGATCTCGTCGGGCACGTCGAGGAGGCTGGCGTAGTTGGGGACGCCTAGCTCCTGTATTCCCGGCAGCTCATTGGGGTCGATCTGCACCGAGTACAGCTTTCCCTTGAAGGCGCTGAGGCTGCGGAGCCACATGTAGCCCATGGCGCGCTTATCGCCGATGACGGCTACGGTCCGGGGGTTGAGAACACGGTCGAGGCGGCTGACGATATCGTCCAAACGGCTCCCTCAGTGCGGCGCTCGAATGGAGCCCCCGTTCGGCGAGCAGAGGGCCCGCGGGAAAGCTCAGGAAAGGATGATGCGGGCGTCCACGGCCAGCGCCCCGTCCTTGTAAGCGAATATCGGGTTGAGGTCGAGTTCGCTGATCTCGGGATGCTTTTCGACAAATTCGGAAAGGCGTAGCAGCAGCTTTTCGAGCGCCTCCACGTCTGCAGGTTCCTGGCCGCGGTACCCTTCGAGCAGGGGGTACCCCTTTATCTCGCGGATCATCTGGCGGGCGTCGCGCGGCTCGAGAGGGACGAGGCGGAACGACACGTCCTTCAGCACCTCGACGAGTACGCCGCCGAGTCCGAACATGAGCACGGGGCCGAACTGAGGGTCCTGGCTCATGCCCATGATGACTTCGATGCCGGGAGGCGCCATTTTCTGTACGGCGACGCCGTCGATGCGGGCGTTGGGTTGCGCCTTCTTCGCGGCGGCGACGATCTCGTCGTAGGCGGCGGCGACCTCATCGGGCGTCTTCAAGTCGAGCTTCACGCCGCCGACGTCGCTCTTGTGGGTGATGTCGGGCGACACGATCTTCAGCACGACAGGAAAGCCGATCTCTTTAGCGGCCTTCGCGGCCTCTTGGGCGCTGGTGGCGAGCCGAGCCTTTGCGGTGGGGATTCCCGCCTCTTCCAGGATCGCCTTCGACTCTACTTCAGTAAGGAGCGTGCGTCCTTCGGACTTGGCCTTATCGATAATGGTGGCAGTGGTCATGGAAAGCCTGCTTCCGTTCTAGAAAGGATGACGCGGTCAAATATTAAGAGGAGTCGGATTTGCAGTCAACGAAAGCGGCGCCGGCTGCTAGCGGCCCTTGAACTCGTAGAGCTGCCAATTGAGGTAGGCCTTCATCGCCTCCCGCGCGTCCTCCGTACGCAGCGTCTCCGCGAACGCCTCCATCTCCACCTGCAGTCCTTCTTCCAGCGGCAGCGGCCCGCCCTGGTAGACGCACCGCTTGATCAGCCCCTGCGCTATCGGCGCGCCCGCCGCCAGACGGTAGGCCAGCGTCAGCGTCGTCGGCAACAGCTCAATCGCGGGCACCGCTTTGTGGACGAGCCCGATGCGCTCCGCTTCCTCGGCGTCGATGACCTTGCCGAACAGCATCATCTCTAGCGCCTTGCCCGGGCCGAGGAGCCGCGTCATCAGTTGGGTGCCGCTGCCTCCCGGCAGTATGCCGACGCCCACCTCCGGCAGGCCGATGCCGAAGTCGCCCTTGGCCATGATGCGGATATCGCAGGCAAGGGTGAACTCGCAGCCGCCGCCCTGGCAGGCGCCGTTGATTGCGGCGATGATAGGCTTCGGCGTGTTGCGCATCCGGAGGTGGAGCTGATAGTGGGGCATATCGGCTGCCCGCGGCATTTCGGGCGGCGGCTCCGGGATCGCGCCGCTGAGCGCCACCAGCTCGGAGACGTCGTAGTGGGTGATGAAGATGTTGGGGACGCCGCCGGTGAAGACCACGACCCGCACGTCGTTGTCCTTCTCCGCTTCCTCGATGAAGCTGCTCAGCTCGGTCATCATCTTAGAGTTGAGCATGTTGAGCGGCGGATTGTATATCCGGCACATCGCCACCCGGTTCGCCTTCGCGACGCGCAGAAACTCGTATTCCATCACGGCCTCCTTTCGGTTTGACCCAGTATAGTGCATCTCCAGATAATGGAGACCACAGCAGAGCGCGAAAGCGCTCCGTTCGATTCAGGGGCCGCGAAAGAGAGGAGGAGAGGCGCATGGCGTCGGCGCTGGACGGCATCCGGGTGCTCGATCTGACGGTCTGGCAGCAGGGCACTTACGCTTCGACGATGCTGGCTGATATGGGCGCCGACGTCGTCAAGATCGAGAGCCCGAAGCAGCCCGACCCCGGGCGCGGCTTTCTGGGCAGCCGCGTGATGAACCCCTACTTCGAGACGCACAACCGGGGGAAGCGCGCGATCGCCCTCGACCTGCGGCACCCAAAAGGCAAGGCGGCCTTTCTGCGCCTGGCCGCCAACGCCGACGTCTTCCTCAACAACCTGCGCGTGGGCGCTGTCGAGCGGCTGGGACTGGACTACGAGGCGGTCCGGGCCGTCAACCCGCGCATCATCTACGCCCACGCCTGCGCGTACGGACGGCGTGGCCCGGACGCCCACCTCGGCTCGTTCGATCTGCTGGCGCAGGCGCGCGGGGGCCTGATGTCGACCATCGGCGACCCCTCCGGCCCGCCGATGCCCGTGCCCATTCCCATAGCGGACCAAGCGGGCGCGTTCGTCGCGGCCTATGGGATTGTGCTCGCGCTGTTCAATCGGGAGCGCACCGGCGAGGGACAGGAGGTCGAGACGTCGCTGCTGGGGAGCCAGCTCGCGCTGCAATCGTTCAATATCGCCGCTTTCCTGCAGAGCGGACGGGCGCCCCAGAGACAGCCGCGCGGCGGCTTCGGACCGCTGTGGAACACGTACCGCTGCGGCGACGGGAGGTACATCTCGCTGGCGATGCTGGAGCAGCGCTGGTGGGGCGAGTTCTGCCGCGCGGTTGGGTGCCCAGAGCTGGAGGACGACCCCGATTTCGCGACGCCGCACGCGCGCGGCAGCCACAACGAGCGGCTGACTGCGCTGCTCGACGAGGTCTTCGCGCAGGCGCCGGCAGCCGAGTGGCTGCGACGGTTCGGGGAGCGCGGCCTGATCGCGGCCCCTGTCCAGGGCTATGAGGACGTCGTGAACGACCCGCAGGTAGCGGCCAACGAGTACCTGGAAGAGGTGGTCGACGATGAGCGCGGGTCGATGCGGATGGTGTCGGCGCCGGTGCGCATGAGCAGGACGCCGGCGCGCATCCGGGGGCTTGCGCCGCGTTTCGGCGAACACACGTATGAGGTGCTGCTTGAGAATGGCTTCAGCGACGAGGAGATTCGCGGGCTCGCGGACGAAGACGTGATCGTGCTGGGGAACGGGCGGCAGAAGTAGAGAACGTGTCCGAGAGTGCATAACAAAGACAAAGGAGCGCGATATGAGGCAGGTGGCGGTCGTCGGCGCCGGGATGACGAAGTTCGGCAAGTTCCTTGACCGCGGGCTGAAGGAGCTGGCGCGGGAAGCGGTCGAGGACGCCCTCCAATCGGCGGGAATGGAGAAGTCGGCGTTGCAGGTAGCAGCGGTCGGGAACGCTGCCGCCGGTCTCATCACCGGGCAGGAGATGGTGCGGGCGCAGGTCGTGCTGCGGGAGATGGGGATAGGGGGCATACCGATGGTGAACACGGAGAATGCGTGCGCCAGCTCGTCGACGGCGTTCCATCTTGCGTGGCTCTATGTCGCCTCCGGTGTCTACGACATCGCTCTGGCTCTGGGCATGGAGAAGCTGTACCACGAGGACAAGCGCCGTTCGTTCGCCGCCCTCGGCGCCGCTGTGGATGTGGAGTTGCTGCAGAGGGTGATGGCGCAGTTGCAGGCGTCGCAGGGGGAGAAGAAGCCGTCGGAAGGCGGCTCAGGCGGCGCGGGACAGTCGCGCAGCGTGTTCATGGACCTGTACGCCGCGGTGGCGCGGGCCCACATGCAGCGCTACGGCACGACAAAAGAGCAATTCGCGAAGGTGGCGGTGAAGAACCACTACCACGGCAGCCTCAATCCTCACGCCCAGTACCGCGAGGTGTACACGCTGGAGGAGATACTGGAGTCGCCGCCGGTGGCTGAGCCCCTGACGCGGCTGATGTGCTCGCCCATCGGGGACGGGGCGGCGGCAGCGATACTTTGCTCAGCCGACGTCGCCAGGAAGTACACAACGAAGCCGGTGTTCGTGCGGGCGAGCGCGCTGGGCTCAGGCATGGACCACGGGCCGGACGATCCGGGCATCTCGGAGCGCGTTGCGCGGGCGGCGTACGAGGCGAGCGGGCTGGGGCCGGAAGACATCCACGTGGCGGAGGTCCACGACGCGACGGCCCCCGCGGAGCTTGTGCTGTACGAGGAGCTGGGCTTCTGCGCCCCCGGCGAGGGCGGCCGTCTGATCGATAGCGACTGCACGCGGCTCGGCGGAAAGCTTCCCGTGAACGTTAGTGGCGGCCTCATCTCCAAGGGGCACCCCATAGGAGCGACGGGCGTGGCGCAGATCTACGAGATCTTCGTGCAACTGCGCGGCGAAGCGGGCGAGCGCCAGGTCGAGGGGGCGAAGGTGGGGCTGACGGAGAACGGCGGCGGCATGGTGCGAAACGAGGCCGCTGCCACCTGCGTCCACATCCTCTCGCTTTAGGCTGGAGCTACGGGCCCGCGAGGCAGAGAAGCTGGCTCTTGCCGGTGAACTCCCTCACCTTTTCAGGGCAATTCTCAGGCGGCGAGGCGTTCTCCGGCGCCTCCATCGCCGCTATTAGCAGGTAGGTCTTGCCGTCCGAGACGTACCAGTAGCCGTTCTTGCCGGGGTCGCCGAGGGGATCGTTGGGGAAGGGGTCGACGAACTTCTTCAACTCGCAGAGCGCGTCGATATCGTAAACGCAGGCGGTCTGAACGTTGCCGTCGGTGGTCGGATACCGTCCCTCCTCCTCGCGGTACTCCTCGAGGCCGTCCTTCAACGTTTCCAAATGACCGAGGCGGGTGGAATCGCGGATGTGGGCCGCCGGCCCGGCCTCGACCGTCGCCGTCGGCACGGGCGTCGCCGTCGGCGGGCGGGGCACGATTGTCCGTGGCCTGGGCGTGACGCCGGCCTCAGACGTGGGCGGGGCGAGGTTCATCGGCTCCGTCTCGTCGGCGCCGCCGAACGTAAGGTCCATCGCCAGGAGCGCGACAGCGATGGCGGAGACGGCGAGCACCGGCGTCCACATCCAGAGCCACCGCCCGTTTGTGCCGAGGGCCTTCAGCCTGTCTAGCATATTCGTGGGAGCTGTTCGCCGCTCATCACGTCCACTATGCGCTCGCCGCGGATGCGCGTTCGCATGACAACTGTCCCGGGGTGGGTATCGACCACGCGCCCGATGAGGACGGCTTCGCTGCCCAGAGGGAAGCGCCGTAGCAGTTCCGCCGCCTTCTTGCCCTGTCCCTCCGCGACCAGCGCCACGAAGTTCCCCTCGTTGGCGACGTAGAGGGGGTCGAGGCCCAGCATCTCGCAGACGCCCTGCACCTCTGGGCTGACGGGGAGCCGCTCCTCGTCGATGACGATGCCGGCGCCGCTCTTCTTCGCTATCTCGTTCAGCGCCGAGGAGAGGCCGCCCCGGGTCGGGTCGCGCAGCATGTGGATTTCGATTCCTGCCTGCGCGAGGGCTTCGACCAGGGGGAAGACGGGTGCGGAATCGCTCCTCACCTCGGCCTCCAGCGAAAGCCCCTCGCGCATTGCCATGATGGCGATGCCGTGCAGCCCGAGCGGACCGCTGAGCACGATCTCGTCGCCGGGGCGCACGCGTTCGGGCGCAATGTCCGCGCCCGGCAGGACGGCGCCCACCCCCGATGTGTTGATGAAGACGCCGTCGCCCTTGCCCCGCTCGACGACCTTGCTGTCGCCGGTGACTATCTGGACGCCCGCCTCGTCCGCCGCCTCCTTCATCGAGAGCACGATGCGCCAGAGGTCGTCCATGGGGAGTCCTTCTTCCAGTATCAGGCCGCAGCTCAGGAAGAGGGGCCTGGCGCCGCACATCGCCAGGTCGTTGGCGGTGCCGAAGACGGCCAGACGGCCGATGTCGCCGCCGGGGAAGAAGGGCGGGTGCACGACGTAGGAATCGGTGCTGAGTGCGAGGCGCGTCCCGTCGAGCGAAATCAGGGCGCCGTCGTGCAGGGGCGCGAGGTACGGGTTGTCGAATGAAGGCTCGAGCATCTTCTCGATGAGGCTCTGCGTGAGGCGTCCGCCGCCGCCGTGGGCGAGCAGGACCCGCGGGTACTCGGTGAGCGGTATCGGGCACTCAGGGAAGATCGTCATCTCGCGGTCCCGGCGCGGCGCGCGTAGAGATAGTAGGCGGCGCAGGCGCCCTCCGATGATACCATAGGAGCGCCCAGGGCATGCTCCGGCGTGCACTCTTTGCCGAAGGCCGGACACTCGGGCGGCTTGCGCACCCCCTGCAAAACGAGCCCGGCAATGCACACCGACGCCTCCCGCGAGGCGGTCTCCTCGAGTGCGAAGACGCGCGCGGCGTCATACTTCGTGTAGCGCCCCTTGAGGCGCAGCCCGCTGCAGGGGATAACGCCGATGCCGCGCCACCTCTGGTCGGCGACCTCGAACACCTCGTCGATGAGGGCCTGCGCCTGCCGGTTCCCCTCGCGCGTCACGGAGCGCGAGTACTGGTTCTCGACCTCATGGCGGCCCGCCTCGAGCTGCGAGACGAGCATGTGAATCGCGTGCAGGATGTCTAGGGGCTCAAAGCCGGTGACGACTATGGGCAGGCGGTACTTCTTTGCCAGGGGCTCGTACTGAGCGTACCCGGTGACAGTGCATACGTGACCGGGCGCCAGGAAGCCCTGCACGCGGTTCTCGGGCGACGAGGCGATCGCTTGGATGGCGGGCGGGATGAGGACGTGCGAGGTCAGCATGAGGAAGTTCGCGAGTCCTTCTCTCTCCGCGGCGACCACCGCCATCGCGTTGGCGGGAGCGGTCGTCTCGAAGCCGATGGCGAAGAAGACGACGCGTTTTCCGGGATTATCGCGCGCGACCTTCAGGGCGTCCATCGGCGAGTAGACCATGCGCACGTCGCCACCCTCCGCCTTCACGGAGAGCAGGTCTTTGCTCGATCCGGGAACGCGCAGCATGTCGCCGTAGGACGTGAAGATAACGTCGTCGCGGGAGGCGATGACCAGCGCCTGGTCGACCGTTTCCACGGGCGTGACGCAGACGGGACAGCCCGGGCCATGGATGAGCGTGATCTGCGGCGGCAGCAGCTCGTCTATGCCGTACTTGAGGATGGCGTGGGTCTGGCTGCCGCAGACCTCCATTATCGTCCACGGCCGGGTGGCGACGCGTTCGATCTGGCGGAGCATCTTCTGGGCGGCGGCGCCGTCGCGGTACTCATCCAGGTAGCGCATCGTCGCCCTCCAACTGGCTCAGGAGCTCGAAGACGCGCTCCGCCTCTTCGGCGTTGACCTTGCTTATGGCGAAGCCGACGTGAACGATGACGTAGTCGCCGACCTGCGCCTCCGGCACAAGGTCGAGGTAGACGTCGCGGGTGATGCCGCCGAAGCGCACCTTCGCCCGCCGCATCTGCTCGCCGTTCTCTTCAATCGATATGACTTCGCCGGGTATTCCTAAGCACATGTTCCATTCATCCTCGCTGCCGCGACCGCAATCTGCCCCAGAGCGATGCCGCCGTCGTTGGGGGGCACGCGCTGGTGAACGTAGGGCTTGAAGCCGGCCTGCTCCAGCCGGCGGAAGGCGCGCTCCGTCAGGTAGCGGTTCTGGAACACGCCTCCCGTCAGCGCGACGGCCTTCGCGCCCACGCGTCGGGCTACTACCAGTATCGCCTCTGCGAGCGTATTGTGGAAGCGAGCGCAGACGACGCCGCGCGGCGTCCCGCGGTCTCGCTCCCGCAGTATCTCTTCGAACATCGGGCCCCAGTCAACGACAAGCGGTCCGCTCCCGCTCACTTCGATGGGATATGCGTCGTCGACCGCTTCTTCGGCGGCGAACTCGACCATCATCGCCGCCTGGCCTTCGAAGGAGCAGACGGAGCGCACGCCGAGGACCGCGGCCACGGCGTCGAAGAGGCGGCCGGCGCTTGTGGTGATGGGGGCGCTGGTCCCCTTCTCCAGCATCTGGCGCAGCAGGCGCGCGGTCGACGACGGAAAGCCTTCGCCGGCGAGCTTCTCGGGGGGCAGGTAGAGGCCGTTTTCCAGCGCCTCCGACCCTCGCAGCTCGTACAGGAGGCCGAGCGCCGCGCGGCGCGGCTCCTTGATCGCCATCTCGCCGCCGGGGAGGCGGAAGGACCGGAAGTGCGCCACCCGCCGGTAGGCCTTCGCGTCGCCGAGC
This sequence comes from Dehalococcoidia bacterium, assembly GCA_030018455.1. Taxonomy (NCBI): domain Bacteria; kingdom Bacillati; phylum Chloroflexota; class Dehalococcoidia; species Dehalococcoidia bacterium. Next base: position 126,077 of record JASEFU010000001.1, on the reverse strand, counting down.
AAGAACTCGCCGCCCCAGAGGGTGCGGTCTTCGCCGTATCCGGCGCCGTCCCAGGTGACGCCCAGCACCTCGCCCTCGATCTCGTTCTCCGCGATACAGGACGCTAGGTGGGCGTGGTGGTGCTGAACGGCGACCGTCGGGTAGCCGCTCTCGCGGGCGTACTGGGTCGACAGGTAGTCGGGGTGCATGTCGTGGACGACGGCAAGCGGCCTGACTTCGTAGAGCGCGAGCAGGTCATCGATCACTCGCCGGAAAGCGAAGTAGGCCTTCGCCGTCTCGAGGTCGCCGACGTGCTGACTGACGATGACCTCGTTTCGTCGCGAGACCGCGACGGTGTTCTTGAGGTGGGCGCCGACCGCGAGCAGGGGCGGCATCTGCTGCTTCAGCGCGACGGGGAGAGGCGCGTAGCCGCGCGCCCGCCGCAGGAGGGTCTCGCGGCCCAGTTGCACGCGCGCCACTGAGTCGTCGACGTGCCGCTGAATAGGGCGGTTGTGGGCCAGGAAGCGGTCGGCTATGCCGGCGAGCGCCTCCAGGGCCTCCGCCTCTTCGGTGATGATCGGCTCGTCGTGCAGGTTCCCGCTGGTAGCGACGACCGGGAAGCCGAGTTCGCGCATCAGCAGGTGGTGGAGGGGTGTGTAGGGCAGCATGGCGCCGATATAAGGGTTGTCGGGGGCGACGGCAGGGGCGATGTCGGTATGAGACCGGCGCCGGAGCAGGACGATGGGGCTCTCGGTCGACTGCACGAGGCGTTCCTCGAGAGGGTCGAGGTAGACATAACGCCGCAACGTCTCGATGTCGGGGAACATGAGGGCGAGGGGCTTCTCCTCGCGACGCTTGTTCTCGCGCAGGCGGAAGACGGCCGCCTCGTTCCGGGCGTCGACGAGGAGCTGGAAGCCGCCGATCCCCTTGAGGGCGAGCGTATCGCCCCTTCGCAGCGCGTTCGCAGCCTCCAGCAGCGCGTCGTCGCGCTCGGCGATCGTCTCGCCGCGTCCGTCCCATAACGATATGTGGGGGCCGCATACGCCGCAGGCATCGGGCTGGGCGTGAAAGCGGCGGTCGGGTGGGTCGCCGTACTCGCGGCGGCAATCGGGGCACATCACGAACGAGCTCATCGTCGTGTTGGCGCGGTCGTATGGAAGCGAGCGGATGATGCTGAAACGGGGGCCGCAAAGGGTGCAGTTAATGAACGGGTAACGATAGCGCCGGTCCGCGGGGTCGAAGAGCTCGCGCCGGCAATCTGGGCACGTGGCGATGTCGGGCAAGACGACGGTCAGGCGCTCGCCGGCGGCCTCGCTGTGCCGGATCTCGAAGCCGGCGTAGCCCGCGGGCTCGAGGAGGGAGTATTCGAGGCTCTGGATGAACGACAGGCGCGGTTTCTCGCGTTCGAGGCGCAGCAGGAATGTGTCCAGCGATTCCTTCGGCCCCTCGACCTCGATGAAGACGCCCTGGGGGCTGTTCTTTACCCAGCCGGTCAGCGACATCTCAGTCGCCAGGCGGTAGACGAACGGGCGGAAGCCGACGCCCTGCACGGCGCCGCGGATTGTGATCTTGAGGCGCTGCATCAGACTTCGATCTCGATTCTTTTGAGGAGGCAGCCCTTCTGCTCGTCCAGCTCGAAATCGCTGGAGCCGCACCGGGGGCACTGGAGAGACGGCAGCGGCAGGTGGTGATCGTGGGACTCGGGCAGGACGGGCGGGCCCTCGAATCCGCACGCGTGGCAGCGCAGCAGCGACTGGAGGGTGGTTACTCTGACCGCGGGCTCGCTGCCGCTGCTGTCGCGCAGGGACGCGCCGATCCACATCTCCATGTTCTCCTTGTCGAGGAAAGCGAGGTCTCCGAGCTCAACTTCCACCGCAAGCACTCTTTTCGCGCTGCGCTCGGCCGCATGCGCGAGCACCGTGTCGGCGATCTGCTTCGCGAGCGTCAGTTCGTGCACCTGTCAGCTCCTCACAGGTTTTCTACACATATCTTAGCAAAAAAAGAGGGCATTGCTCGAACCGGGAGCGATCTTCAGAGGAAGAGGGGTTTCTTATCCCGATTGAAGGCTGTAGGAGGGACGGAACACCTCGGCGGGGGTGACAAGCCTCCCTGCAACAGTACCGACCCGCCTGAGCGCAAGGGCGCGGACCCATCTACATATGCCGCGGCCTTCAGGCTGGGCTGCTGCGAAACCTACTTGCAGGAATACCGTGCCGGTTGCGCTTCCTCGACGGGTGAGCGACTCGGCGGCGCCACGCTGGACGGAGGACAGGGATGCAGACGAGCGGAGTGGCCGCGTTTCAAGGCTTCCTGCCGATGACCAGGGAGGTGCCGGCGGCGGGAGGAAGGTGCTGAACCCGCGGCGCAACGAAGCCGGTCTCGCGCATCCAGGAGGCGACCTCGCTGCCGCTGTACGAGCGCCCTTCGCCGGTGTTGACGAGCATGTTGAGCGAGAAGAGCACCGCGCCCACCGGCGCTACCTTGCTGTCGTCAATGAGCGATTCGTGTACGGCGACGATTCCCTCGGAAACGAGGGAATCGTGCGCTTTGCGCAGCAGCACTTTCGCCCGCCTCGGCGACATCGAGTGAACGATCGCTGAAAGCAGCACCACGTCGTTCCCCGTGCCGAAGTCGTCTTTGAAGTAGTTGCCGGCGCGGAATTCAACACGGTCGGCGACGCCGGACGCGGCGACTATCTCGCGGGCGATTTCGACAGCGGGCGGAAGGTCGAAGAGGATGGCGTGTAGGTCAGGGTTTGCGCGCAGGAGGAAGATGGAGTAGGTGCCGGGGCCGCCTCCGGCATCGAAGAGCCGGCGCCGGCCGCGCAGGTCGAAGCTGTCGGCGAGGATGCCTGCATTGCGCATCGCACGGTTGTGCATGGCGAGAATGAAGTCGCGGTAGCCGGTCGCCGGGTCGACGGGAGCGGAGGGTGTCGATGCGGCGCGGTTCGTCCGCACCGATTCCGTCAGATGGGCCCAACGGAACCAAAGCCCGTCGGCGTGATTGATGCCATCCCCGATATACGCCGGCTTTCCCCTAATCAGCAACTCGAGCCCCTCGGGGGTGTTGCGGTAGCGGCCGCCTTCCTTGTGAAGAAGGCCGAGCGCGACGCAGGCGTTGAGGAGCAACGTCATCGAGCGGGGATGGCAGGCGCAGCGGCGCGCGATCTCCGGCGCCGTGCACGCGTCTTCGCCGAGTACGTTGAAGACGTCGAGTCGGTTTGCGGTCATGAGGACACGGGCGGGCTGCCAGCCCATGAGAGCGCGCGTTATCGGGTTGCGGGGTGTCGGACGTTCGGGTGCGGTCATGATGGGTTGCCTCCGTGTGGCTGGTCGCATCGAAAAGCCAATTATAGCCGACGCCGGCGGTGGTCGGTAGCGCGGCGAGGGACGCTCCGCCCGGAATCGGACGGGCGGTGAGGCAGCCCATTGACTACGCGTCTTTCCTATGCTACAGTGACACTCGCAGCGAGGGGTATTGCTCTGAAAACGACTTCCTTGAGGGTAAGGGCATAGTTCGCGAACTCCGCGTCAACCAGGCAATCAGGGCCCCGGAAGTCCTGCTGATCGGAGCGAACGGCGAGCGTCTAGGTGTTATGCCTGCGTCGCGCGCCCTCCAAATAGCGCGTGAACAGGACGCGGACCTTGTGGAGGTCGCCCCTAACGCCCAGCCTCCTGTGTGCCGCATACTTGACTACGGCAAGTTTAAGTATGAGCAGGCGCGAAGGGAGCGAGAGGCGCGCAAGCACCAGAGGCAGGTCGAGACACGCCAGGTGCGTTTTCGCCCCAAGATCTCCTCGCATGACATGGAGCTGAAGGCGCGGACGACTGAGAAGCTCCTGCGCGAAGGCGACAAGGTCAAGGTATCGGTGATGTTCCGGGGTCGTGAGGTGACGTACTCCGAGCTCGGGAGGAACCTGCTGGAGCAGATATACGACAAGGTCAAAGAGATAGCCACCATCGAGAAGGCGCCGTCGCTCGAGGGGCGGTTCATGTCGATGGTGCTCACGCCGGCGATCAAGGCCAAGGCGCCGAGAGAAACAACGCCGGGGGAGACGGCCGGGGAGCAGTAGTTGCCGAAGCTCAAGACGCACAAGGGGGCCAAGCGCCGCTTCCACATGACGGGCAGCGGCAAAATAATGCGCCGCAAGGGCAACATAAGCCACCTCCGACGCCGCAAGGCGACGCGCGCCAGCGGGGAGATGAGCGAGATGCTGCCGGTGCATCGCTCAGCAGTCAAACGTCTGCGACGGCTGCTTCCGTACGGAACACGCTAGAGTCTGTGGGAGGAGTGCGTTGACTCGTGTGAAGCGCGGCGTGACCGCCCGAAGACGCCACAAGAAAATAATCGGCATGGCGAAGGGCCACCGCGGCCAGCGGCATCGCCTCTTCCGCCGCGCCAATGAATCGGTCCTCCACGCGCTCGACTACGCTTACCGCGACCGGCGCGACCGCAAGGGTCAGTTCCGCCGGCTATGGATCCAGCGAATAAACGCCGCCGCCCGCGCCGAAGGCATGACATACGGCCGCTTCATCGAGGGGCTCAGCAAGGCCGGCGTCGAGGTCGACCGTAAGATGCTCGCCGACCTCGCCGTCCGCGATTCCGCCGCCTTCGCCGCCCTCGTCAAGACCGCCAGGGGCGCTCTCAGCGCGTAATCGACCGGATTCTCGCTATAAGGTCATGGGCGCCTTACTGTCGCTGCCGACACCCCGCCTCGTCCTGCGCGACTTCGAAGAGTCCGATTTCGCCGCCGTCCATCGCTACGGGTCTGACCCGGAGGTAGCCCGTCTCGTGCCCTGGGGTCCGAACCACCGGAGGGACACGCGGAGGTTCTTGCGCCAGGCCATAGCGGCAAGGGGCCGGGAGCCGCGCAAACGCTACGACCTCGCGATTGTTCTCAAGCCCGACGGCGTGCTCATCGGCGGCTGCGGGATCCAAGTCCTGCCCGATAGCCAGGGGGAGATAGGGTACGCGGTGGCGCGCGACTTCTGGGGCCGCGGGTATGCTACCGAGGCCGCCTACCGGCTTCTGGCTTTCGGCTTCAGGGGACTCGACTTGCACCGCATCTTCGCCACCTGTGATGTCGAAAACGTTGCGTCCTGGCAGGTGCTGGAGAAGCTGGGGATGCGGCGCGAGGGTCATCTTCGCGAGGACAGGCTTCAAAAGGGGAGATGGCGCGACAGCTATCTCTACGCCATCCTGGAGCAGGAGTGGAAAGTCCTAGCCGCCCTAGCCACGTAGCTCGGCGCCGAACTCCCGCTTCAGCCGCTCCACGATGCCACGCTGCGCCCGCGCAACCTCTTCGTCGGTGAGCGTGTGCTCTGAAGACTGGTACGTGATCGAGAAGGCGAGCGATTTCTTCCCCGGCCCGACCTGCTCGCCGGTGTATACGTCGAACAGGCGCACCTGCCGCACCAGGGCTGCCCGGGCGATAGCCTCGCGAAGGCGGGCGGCCGGCAACCCTTCATCGACGATCAGGGAGATGTCCTGCACGACGGGCGGGAAGCGCGAGACGGGCTCATAACGTCGGTGCTTGCCCGCGAACGGTGACAGTCTGTTAAGCACGATCTCGAACAGGAAGACGTCGCCCCCGATATCGAAGGCTGCCGCGGTCTGCGGGTGCACCTGGCCCAGCACGCCGATGACTTCACCCTCGACGCGAACCTCTGCCGAGCGGCCGGGCGCCATCGCGAACACGGGGGCTTCCTCGTAAGCGGCGTCGATGCCCAGTCCGCGCAGTAGCTGTTCCACGTATCCCTTGGCATCGTAGAAATCGACCGGATCGTCGCTGGAGTGGCCCCATCGGTCCTCGCGCCGGCCGGCGACGACGCCGGTGACGTGCTCCTGCTCGTCCGGCAGATCGGCGCCCCGCGGCAGATAGACGCGCGCCGCCTCGAAGAGCGCGATCTCCCCCTCCTCATATCTAAGGTTTGAAGCCAGCGTCTGGAGAAGGTCGGCGCGGAGGGTGGTGCGGAGGTACTCCTGCTCGCTGCTCATTGGGTTGGCGATACGCAGCGGCGGCTGCCCGGCGATGACGTCGGGCGCCACCACCTTTTGCAGCGCCTCGAGCGTTGTGAGCGGGTAGGTGATGACCTCCTGCATGCCCGCGGCCACCAGCAGGTCGCGCGCCTGCTCGCGAAGGTCGCGCAGAGGCTGCGGGATCGCGGGTGGTATCCCTCCGCTCAGGTTCGTGGTGGGCAACTCCTCGTAGCCGATCATGCGCGCCACCTCTTCCGCCACATCGTCGGCGATGCGGACGTCTGTCCGCCAGTAGGGCACGTCTACGACGTATCGCTCTGCCTCCGACGCGTCGCAGCCGAAGCCGAGGCCGCGCAGCGCTGAGCAAACGGTCTCGGGCGGCAGGTCGAGCCCCAGCACAGTGGCGAGCCGCCGGCGCGGCAGTTGAATGACGACCTTCCCGGCCCTGCGCGGGTACGTGTCCGCGACGCCCGCCGCCGCTTTGCCGCCGGCAACCTCCAGCATCAGCTTGGTTGCCCGTCGGGCGGCAATAATCGATAGCTCGGGGCTCAGGCCCTTCTCGAACCGGCTCGACGCCTCGCTGCGGGCCCGCAGGCGAATGGACGTGCGCCTGATGCTCGCGGGGTTGAAGTTCGCCGATTCGAGGAGGACCTTCGTCGTCCCCTCGCTGACTTCGCTGTTGGTGCCGCCCATTACACCCGCGAGCGCTACCGCGCGCTCCGGGTCAGCGATGACCAGCATGTCGGGGTCGAGCCGGTGGTCGACACCGTCCAGCGTCACGAGAGGCTCGCGGTCGCGGGCGCGGCGGACGATGATCTGTGACTGAGCGATCTGCTCAAAGTCAAACGCGTGGAGCGGCTGCCCCAGCTCCAGCATGACGTAGTTCGTGACGTCGACGATGTTGTTGATGGGCCGCATGCCCGCGGCGACAAGCCGTTGCTGCATCCATGGCGGTGACGGCCGTATCTCGATGCCTTCGATGAGGGTGGCAACATAGCGGGAGCAGAGGTCGGGGTCGGCGATCTCGACGGCAACCCGCCCGCCGATGGGTGCGGCCTCCTCCGAATAGCCGGTGTCGGGCTCGCGCACCTGCTTGCCGGTGAGGGCGGCCACCTCCCGGGCGATGCCGATCATCGATAGGCAGTCGCCGCGGTTGGGAGTGACGGCGACGTCGAGGATGGTATCGCCCATGTACTGCTGGAGGGGCGCGCCGACGGGCGCCTCCGGCGGCAGGACAAGAATCCCCGTGTGCTCGTCGGAGATGCCGAGCTCCTTCTCCGAGCAGACCATGCCCGCCGACTCGACGCCGCGGATGCGTGCCGGCTTGAGGACCGTCGGCTCGCCAGTATGGCCGTCGATCAGCTTCGCGCCCACGCGGGCGAAAGCGATCTTTTGCCCCTCAGCCACGTTAGGAGCGCCGCAGATCACCGTCATCTCCTCGTTGTCGCCGAGGAAGACGGTTGTCAGTGATAGCCGGTCGGCGTTGGGGTGCGGCGCGACGCGGGTCACGAGCCCTACAGAGATGCCCTCCCAGGCGCCGCCCAGGCGCTCGATGCTCTCTACCTCGAGGCCGGCCATCGTAAGGCGGCGGGCGATCTCCTCGGCCGGCAGATCGATGTCGACGTAGTCGGATAGCCAGCGTAGCGAGACTCGCATGGTCAGAACTGCTTCAGAAAGCGCAGGTCGTTGGCGTAGAAGAGACGTATGTCTTCGATGCCGTAGCGCAGCATAGCGATGCGCTCGATGCCCATGCCGGCGGCGAAACCGGTATAGCGTTCCGTGTCGTAGCCCATGTTGGCGAGGATCTCGGGGTGGACCATGCCCGCCCCCATAATCTCGATCCAGCCTTCGTAGCCGCAGGTGCGGCATCCCTCGCCGCCGCAGATGACGCAATCTATCGCCATGTCCGCGCCCGGCTCGACGAACGGAAAGTAGTCGCAGCGGAAGCGGACGCGGCGCTCCTGCCCGAAGATGCGCTTGGCGAACTCGAACAGGGTGCCCTTGAGGTCGCCCATGCTTATCCCCTCGTCGACGGCAAGGACCTCGATCTGCGTCTGCATCCACTCGTGCGTGGGGTCTGTCGCCTCGTGCCGGTAACAGCGCCCGGGTGAGACGATGCGGATGGGAGGTTGCGTTTTCTCCATCACCCGCACCTGGTTAGGCGAGGTGTGAGTCCTCATGACGATCTCGTATTCGCCATCACGGCGGATATCGACATAGAGGGTGTCCATGGTGTCCCGCGCCGGATGGTCCTTGGGGATGCGGAGCGCCTCGAAGTTGTAGTAATCGAGCTCGATCTCAGGTCCTTCGACGATGGAGAACCCCATCGAGACGAAGGCTTCGAGGACGTCGCGCAGGGTGCGGGTTACGGGATGAAGGCGGCCCACGGGTTTGGGGCGTCCGGGCAGCGTGACGTCGATCCTGCCCTTCTCGATCACGGCGAGCTTCCGGGCCTCAATCTCTTCTTCTTTCGCCGCGAGCGCCCGCTCCAGCGCCTCCTTCAGACGGTTGGCGGCCGCTCCCAGGGCACGCCGTTCTTCGAGGGGGAGCGTGCCGAGGCTGCGCAGTACCTGCGTGAGGCGCCCCTTGCGCCCGAGGTAGGCGACGCGCCAGGCGTCGAGCGCCTCCGCGTCCTGGGCGGCGGCGAGATCGCGTCTCGCCTGGGCTTCGATATCGCTGAGATCGGCGGTCATAAGCACAGAAATACCGATGGCAGTCCGCGGACCCGCGCCGTGCCATCGGGGCTGGAAGTAGTACGTTCCATCGACTATTATGGATTGCGGCCGATACTTGGTCAACACGAGCCTCCGGCTTGACTGTCCAACTGAAGCATGATAACTTGCCGAACCGGGACGATGCGCGATTCCGGTTGATCGCTTCGTGCGTCGTCGGCGCCGTCTGGCGCGAAGCATAATCAGTAAAGTATCATATGAGTGACGCTCTGGGCCGCTAGCTCAACTGGCAGAGCAGCTGACTCTTAATCAGCGGGTTACAGGTTCGAGTCCTGTGCGGCCTACCAAACCTAGAGGGGAAGTGTCGGAACTGGTAGACGAGCATGATTTAGGATCATGTGCCGCAAGGCGTAGGGGTTCGAGTCCCCTCTTCCCCACCAGTCCGCTCGCCTGCCGTCCTGATCATGGCGCTTACCGCAACACGGGTTGCGGCGGTACATATACAAGTAGCTGAACGGGGACGATATATGGGAACCCTGTTAGAGGTGAAGAACCTTCGCACTTACTTTTATACTGACGACGGCGTGGTGAAGGCGGTTGACGGGATCGACTACGATGTGGAGGAGGGCGAGACGATAGGTCTCGTGGGCGAGAGCGGCTGCGGCAAGAGCGTCAGCGCCCTCTCGCTCCTGCGCCTCATCCCCAATCCTCCCGGCAAGATCGTCGACGGCGAAATCTGGTTCGAAGGCGAGAACCTCCTCAAGGTCGACGAGGACGAGATCAGGCACATCCGGGGCAACCGAATCGCCATGATCTTCCAGGAGCCGATGACCTCCCTCAATCCCGTCCTTACCATCGGGCGCCAGCTCACGGAGTCGCTCGAGCTGCACATGCGGATGGACCGCTCGAGCGCCGTCAGGCGGGCGGTCGAGCTGCTGGAGATGGTCGGTATCCCCTCCGCCGCCGCCCGCATCAAAGACTACCCGCACCAGTTCTCAGGAGGGATGCGACAGCGCGTCATGATCGCGATGGCCCTCTCCTGCAACCCCAAGCTCCTGCTGGCCGATGAGCCGACAACCGCTCTCGACGTCACGATTCAAGCGCAAATCCTGGAGATCATGGCGCGCCTGAGCCGTGAGTTCGGGACAGCCGTCATCATCATCACGCACAACCTGGGCGTCATAGCGAGGTACGCTCAGCGGGTGAACGTCATGTACGCGGGCAAGATCGTCGAGTCGTCGACTTCGCGCGAAGTGTACGGCAACCCCCGGCACCCGTACACGATCGGTCTGCTGAAGTCGGTGCCCCGGCTCGACCAGGTGCGGAAGGACAAGCTTGAACCTATCGAGGGCTTCCCGCCCGATCTCATACACATGCCCGAAGGCTGCAGCTTCTATCCGCGGTGCGAGTACCGGATAGAGCGGTGCAAGGTCGAGGAGCCGCCGCTGATGCTCGGCGGCGAGAAGCATTACGCCGCCTGCTGGGTGATGCCAACCGTTGGAAAGGCCGTGAGCGCATGACTACCGAACAACGCATCGCCGACGCCGAGAGACAGCTCGGCGGAGACAACGTCCTTATCAGCGTGACCGACCTGAAGATGTATTTTCCCGTGACTTCGGGGATCATCTTTCAGCGCAAGATAGCGGACGTCAAGGCCGTCGACGGCATTTCCTTCTTCATTCGCAAGGGGGAGACCCTCGGCCTGGTGGGTGAGAGCGGCTGCGGCAAGTCGACGACCGGCCGCGCCATCCTGCAACTGTACCGGCCGACAAGCGGCGAAGTACTCTTCGGCGGCAGAGACCTCACGAAGGTCAAGGGCGGCGAGCTGCGCGGCTTCCGCCGCCGCATGCAGATGATCTTTCAGGACCCCTACGCCTCGCTCAACCCGCGCATGAGCGTGGGGAGCATCATCGGCGAGCCGCTTGTGATCCACAACCTGTTCAAGGGGAAGCAGCGGCGCGAGCGTGTGCAGGAGCTGATGCAGATCGTCGGTCTGAACCCGTATTACGCCAGCCGCTACCCTCACGAGTTCAGCGGCGGGCAGCGACAGCGCATCGGCGTGGCGCGCGCGCTGGCGGTGGAGCCCGACTTCATCGTCTGCGATGAGCCGGTCTCGGCACTCGACGTGTCGATTCAGGCGCAGATCATCAACCTGCTGGAGGACCTGCAGGAGAGGTTCGACCTCACTTATCTGTTCATCGCCCACGACCTGTCGGTAGTGCGGCACATAAGCGACCGCGTGGCGGTGATGTACCTGGGCAAGCTGATGGAGCTATCGGACAGGGTGGAGCTGTACGAGAACCCGCTTCACCCCTACACGAAGGCGCTGCTCTCGGCGGTGCCCATACCGGACCCGGTCGTGGAGGCGAAGCGGGAGCGCATCATCCTCAGCGGCGACGTGCCCAGCCCCCTGTTCCCGCCGTCGGGCTGCGTTTTCCACACGCGCTGCCCGCTGGTGACGACGGAGTGCCGCGAGCACGTGCCGGTGTGGCGCGAGCTTTCGCGCGACCACTGGGTAGCCTGCCACCGCATCTAGCCGCTGATAGTGACGAAGTTGAGAGGGTCTCCCGAAGGGAGGCCCTCTCTGTTGACGCCGCGCTGCAAAGGCCTAGTTGCAGTTGCATTTTCCCGTGTTTTCCACGAGGTTGGAGTTTAGACCCACGAGGGTCGAGTCGAGTGAACTCATCACCCCGTCTTTGTTGACGTCGAAGGCAGGGCTTACCTGCATGTCGGGGTCAGGCACGGGGTTGCCGTCGTCCGGGTCGTCGTCCTGCACTCCGAAGACGCGCTGGGCCACCCGCACGTAGTCGAGACTGTTCGCCACCGCATCGCCGTTCACGTCGGCGATCTCTTTGTCGTCGTCGCACGCGTCGCCGTCGCTGTCCCCCGCGACGGGAGACGTGCCCCAGCCCTTCACCTCCACGCTGTCGGTGATGCCGTCGGCGTCGCTGTCCCTGGCGACGTCGGACGAGCCGAACAGCGCTTCCACGTCCGCCGGCAGGCAGTCCTTGTCGGCATCGACGATGCCCGTGCACGACGGGCGGCTGCCCGGATCAAGCGGGTCGGAGCCGAGGAGGACTTCCGCGCCGTCGAGCACGCGGTCGCCGTCAGTGTCCTGATCGAGCGGGTCCGTGCCCGCAGCTACCTCACCGCTGTCAAGAAGCCAATCGTTGTCGTCATCGTCGTCGCACGCGTCGCCCAGAGCGTCGCCGTAAGGCGCCGTGACATCGTCGCCGACCACGACCGGGCCGTTGTCAATGGTTTCGGCGTCGGTGTTCGTCTGGGCCGGGTTGTAGACATAAGGGCAGTTGTCGGCGCCGTCGGCGACCCCGTCGCCGTCCCAATCGGTCGGGTCCTGCACCAGTGGCTCGGCGGTGTAAGTCAGGGGAGCGTTCGTTTCGTTGCTGATCTCTTCTGCCTCGGCTGTGGTGACGCCCGGGGCATCGTAGTACAGGTTGCGTGCGCCGCGGAGGAAGTACGTGCACCCGCTGGCCCTGAGCAGTCGCCGCCGCCGTGTGCCCTAGCCGTCGCCTCCTTCGAGGTACTTCCGCATGAACGCCACCTCAAACGGGGCGCCCTCAAACTGCACGATCGATGTCAGCGAGAATCCCAGCTTCTCGTACCACTCCCGCAGCCCCGTTTGAGCGGCGACCATCCCCAGCTCGACGCGGCGCGCCCCGCATTCGCGCGCCCTGCCCACGGCGTAGTCCACCAGCGCCTCGCCGAAGCCGCTGCGACGGTGCGCGGGCAGCACTGCCAGACGCTCCACGTAGCAGACTTCGGAATCGGCCTGTTCCAGCGCGACGCAGCCCGCCGGGCCGTTTGGCGTCTCGAGCACGAAGTGCCTGATGCCCTTCGCAAACGCAGCGCGCACCCACTCCGGCGTGCAGTTCGACGGGTGCCTCGGGGCGTTCTCGGGTGTTAGTCCCAGTTCCGTCGCGACGGTAGCGAAGGCTTCACGGATGAGCGAGGCCAGCAGATCGGCGTCGCCTTCTCCCACTTCCGTAATGACGTAGGAGTCCATTGATGGCGGCTCCGCCACGCTAGACGATACCCATCTCGCGCTCCAGGCGGTCGAGCATGCCGTGGTACCGCTCGTGGACGCCCTCGCCGATCTCTTCCCGCTCGATCTCCTCGAACCGCTCCACCAGGCCCTTCTGGTCGTCTTCGGTGAGGACGCGGTCGCTCATGGGGAAGAGGACGTTGTCTTCCTTCGTGATGTGCTGGCGGAGAAGCGCCACGTACTCACGCGCGTTTTCGGTGAGCGTGCGCGTGGCCGCCGCATCGCCGCGGGCGTAGCCCTCCAGCGACGCCGCTATCTGCGCCACGTAGCGCCGTCCTGCTTCGTGCTCCGACAGCATCACTCCGATAGGCCCCTGCCGCGGTATCCCGCGCTGCTCCAGCAGGGGGAATAGCGTCTTCTCCTCCTTCGCGTGGTGGCAGCCGTCGGCGAAGCCCCTGATGAAGTCGATGGCGTCGGAGAAGACTTCCACCGACACCTTCTCGCCCCGCTCGGCCTTCGCCGCCGCCGTTTCGAGAATCCGCAGCATCCGCTCGATGCCGCGGTGCTCCGCCGTCAATACTTCGCTTGCGCGCTCCACGAGTCCCCCTTTCCGAGTGTCCAAATTGAGAGCTGTCTTCTTCTATGCTACCATCGAGTCAATGGACCAGAGTCATATCCGAAACTTTTCTATCATCGCCCACATCGACCACGGGAAATCGACGCTGGCCGACCGCCTGCTCGAGCTTACGGGTACTATACCCGAACGGCAAATGCAGGAGCAGGTGCTCGATACGATGGAGCTCGAGCGCGAAAAGGGGGTGACGATAAAGGCGAAGGCGGTGCGCATGACCTACCGTGCGCGCGATGGCGAGGAGTACGAGCTGAACCTCATCGATACGCCGGGGCACGTCGACTTCACGTACGAGGTGTCGCGCGCGCTCGCCGCCTGCGAGGGGGCGCTGCTCGTCGTCGACGCGGTGCAGGGGATACAGGCCCAGACGCTGGCCCACAGCTACCTCGCCATCGAGCACAACCTCACGATCATTCCCGTCGTCAACAAGATCGATCTGCCGAACGCGGAGCCGGAGCGCGTGGCGCAGGAGCTGCAAACAGCGATCGGCTTCGCCCGCGACGAGATACTCTACACGTCGGCCAAGGACGGCACCGGCGCCCCGGAAGTACTCGAGGCGGTGGTGACGCGCCTTCACCCGCCGCGCGGCCGGCCCGGCTCGCCGCTGCGGGCGCTCATCTTCGATTCGAAGTACGACCCGTACAAGGGCGTCATCGCCTACGTGCGGGTGATGGACGGCTCGTTGCGCGCGGGGCAGCGGCTGTGGCTGGCGGCCGCTCATCGCGGTATCGAGCCGCTGGAAGTGGGAGTTTTCCGTCCGGAGATGACGTCGGTAGCGTCGCTGGAGACGGGCGAGGTCGGCTACGTGGCGACCGGGCTCAAGAACGTGAAGGACTGTCGCGTCGGCGACACCGTGACGGAGGAGGAACGCCGCGCGGAGCCGCTCCCCGGCTACCAGCCCGCCAAGCCGATGGTCTTCGCCGGCCTCTATCCCGCCGCCGCCAACGACTACGGCCTCCTGCGCGACGCCCTCGATAAGCTTAAGCTGAACGATTACGCGCTGACCTACGAGCCGGAATCGAGCGCGGCCCTCGGCTTCGGCTTCCGCTGCGGCTTCCTCGGCCTGCTGCACATGGAGATCGTGCAGGAGCGGCTGGAGCGGGAGTACGGCCTCACGCTCCTCATCACCGCGCCCAGCGTCGAGTACCTGGTGACGACGACCGACGGTCGCGAGCTGGTGGTCGACAATCCGTCCGACCTCCCCGACGCCAGCGCGGTGGCGGTCATGCGCGAGCCGTGGATGAATATCTCTGTAATCGCGCCCGACCGCTACATCGGGACGGTGATGGACCTGGTGACGAACCGCCGCGGCGAGTTCGTCCGCATGGAGTACCTCGACCAGCGTGTCACGGAGGGAAGCGCGCGTTCGGCGGCGGGCGAGGCGCGGGTCGTGCTGGAGTACCGCATCCCGCTGTCGGAGATGCTCGTCGAGTTCTATGATCAGCTAAAGTCGCGGACCCAGGGCTACGCCAGCCTCGACTACTCGTTTTCGCACTACGCGCCCGCCCGGCTCGTCAAGCTGGACATCCTCGTCAACCAGCAGCCGGTCGACGCGCTCTCGCTGATCACGCCAGCGGAGAAGGCGCAGGCGCAAGGGCGGGCGCTTGTCGACCAGTTGCGGCGGCTCATTCCTCGCCAGCTCTTCGACGTCCCGGTGCAGGCGGCCGTCGGCGGACGCATCGTCGCGCGGGAGACGATACGGGCGATGCGCAAGAACGTGCTCGCCAAGTGCTACGGCGGCGACGTTACCCGCAAGCGGAAGCTGCTGGAAAAGCAGAAGGCGGGCAAGAAGCGAATGCGCATGGTGGGGCAGGTGGAGATACCGCAGGAAGCGTTCATGGCCGTCTTGAAGCTGGGGAAGTAGGCTGCCCTGTTCCACCGTCGGCGCCGACCCGTGCATTGGCCGTCATCGCCTGCTATCATACCGCCTGAATGCAAGCAGTCCGTCTCCTCGCCATCGCCTTCGTCGTCGCGCTGGTGGTCTCCTGCGGCGAGTCGACGCCGTCGGGAGAATGGACGCCGCAGGGACGCGTCGAGCTCCTGGAGTCGCTGCCTCACGAGGGAAACGCCTGGACGGAGGGGCTGCTGATCAGCGAAGGCGTTCTCTGGGAAAGCACCGGCCTCGAGGGCAAGTCGCAGGTGCGCGGGCTGGACACCGAGACGGGGGAAGTGCTGTGGGCGGTGCCCAACCCGCAGGGCTTCTTCGGCGAGGGGCTGGCGCGCGCGTTCGGCAGGACGTACCTGCTGACGTACAAAGAGGGTGAGGCCTATCTGTTCGACCGCAATGCCGACGAGCCGTACCGGCTTTTCGCGCGCTACAAGGGCGAAGGTTGGGGTCTGACGGCGACGGACAGCCACCTCGTCAACTCGAACGGCAGCGCCACACTCTACTATCGCGACCCCGAGACGTTTGAGGTGGAGCGAGAGGTCACGATTTCCTACGAAGGGCAGCCCGTGGCGCGGCTCAACGAGCTGGAGTTCGACGGCACGTATATCTGGGCGAACCAGTGGCAGACGCGCTACGTCTACCGTATCAAGGAGCGCGACCCTTCGGACGTGGCGCGCTTCGAGCTCCCGCCGGAAGTCTGTCCGGGGGGCACGCCGAACGGCATCGCCTGGGACAGCGAGGCGCAGGTCTTCTACCTGACGGGCCAGGAATGCCCGGACATCTGGCAGGCGCGGTTCCGGTAGACGGGTAGACCGCCGTAACGGCACGGTGTATTCTGAACAGGACGGCCAGGACCAGTCCTGCGCCGTCCTCAAACTTTGGAGGGTGAAGCATCCCGGTACTGCCTGACCGGCCCGGCGTCTGCTCTGCACGTGCCGCCCGTCTCCCGCGCTGGAGCGCGGCGGCGCCTGTTCTTTTCGTTGCGATACTGTCCGTCGCCCTGACGGCGTGCGGCAGCGCAGCGCCCGTCGCCAGCGGCGCGCCCCCCTTCGAGCGCGACCCCGAAGAGATCGTCATTCCCGCGGGACAACCCATCGTTATCGGCGTTTCCGTCCCCCTCACGGGCTCGCAGCAGCCGGAGGGCACGGAAGACGGCGACGCCGTGATCACGAGTGTGGTCCGCTGGAAAGAGGCGAACGGGGAGCGCATCAAGGGCCACGAGATAGAGCTGCGGATGGAGGACGACGGGTGCACCGAGGAGGAGATCACGATGCAGGCGGCGCGGCGTCTCATAGACACGCCGGGACTCATCGGCGTGATCGGGCCCGATTGCAGCACGGGCGCGCGCGCGGCCCTCCCTCTGTACGAGGGAGCGGGCGTCGTCGCCATCTCGGGCTCTGCGACCGACTCTGACCTTGCGTCGACGCAGCCGCCCGGCGGCTTCTTTTTCCGCACCGCCTACCGCAACTCCTTCCAGGGGCTCGTAGGAGGTCTCTTCGTCGCCACCGAGCTGGGCGCAACGACAGCCTACCTGATCGACGACGGCGAGACCTACGGCATCGACTTGATCAATGCGGCGGAGGCGGTGATGCGGGAGCAGGGGATCGCCGTCAGCCGCGACACCGCGCCACTCGGCACCGTCGACTTCGGCCTGGTTGTGCAGCGCATCATGGAGGCAGAGCCCGACTTCGTCGGCTTTGCCAGCTTCAACCCGGACGTTTCCCTGCTCTACCGTCAGCTCCGCGACGCCGGGTACGCGGGAGAGTTCGGCGCCGGCGATGCCGCCGCTTCCGTGCAGACGTTTGTGGAGCCGGTCGGGCGCGAATCTGCGGAGGGCGTCTACTTCGTGGGTTGCCCGCTGACCCTGCCCGAGGACTTCCTGGCGGACTTCGAGCGTGTGCACGGCGACCGGCCGGACGCTAGCGCTTTCGTGGCGCAGTACGCGGACGCGGCGACGCTGCTGCTCGATGCCGTCGCCCGCGTTGCAGAGGAGAGAGAAGACGGAAGCCTGGTGATAGACCGCGCCGCCCTCCGCGACGCCGTTAGCGCCGGCGAGCTGGAGGACGGCCTTTCGGGCCGCATCACCTTCGACGAGCACGGAGACCGCTCTACCAGCGAGACTGACCTTACGGCCCAGGCGCTCGACTTCGGGGTGGCCGCGTGCCAGGTACAGGGCGGGAGGCTTGTTAATCTCTTTCCGTAGTGAGATCGGTCGATAGCCGGGAGAACAAGTTGGACTCAGCTCGGCACAGAGAGACATCGTTTACGGCCCGGATGGCGGTCTGGAGCAGTCACCACCGGCTCCTGGTTGGGTTGGGGTGGTTGCTCGTGATCGTCGTTGCCATGGGCGCGTCGATTGTGATGCCGACGAAGACGTCGTGGGAGCAGGAGGGGATCGGCGAGGCCGGCGACGCCCTGAGGCTGTACGAGGAACGCTTCGGCGAGCGGCAAGTCCCGCCGCAGGAGGTCGTCGTCTTCTCCTCGGCGACGCAGGTGGACGACCCCGCGTATCGCCGGACGGTCGAGGACCTGATGACGCGGCTCAGCGAGCTGCGAACGGAGGAGATTCGAGACGTCGGCGGAACGAGAGTCTCCGAGTACAAGCGCATCGTCTCAGGGAGCTTCACTCATTACGATACCGGCCTTCCCCGTGAGGCGTCGCCACTTGTGGCGCCGAGCGACAGCGGCGACGTCAGCCTTGCCCTTGTGAGCCTGCAGGGCGACGTGCTGACCGCGAAAGAGAACATCGACCCCGTGGTCCGGACCGTGGCGCAGGTGAGCGAGGAGTCGCCCGGTTTCACGATCCTGAGCGGCGGAGAGGCTTCGACGTTCGCGGAGCAGGACAAGATCATCGAGGAAGACCTGGGTCGGGCGCTCATGCTCAACCTGACCGTCACGTTGGTCATACTGCTGCTGGTGTTTCGGGCACCGGTTGCGGCCCTCATTCCTCTCACTCTCGCTATCGCCGCCGTCCTTACCGCCTTCGGGGTTCTCAGCGTGATTAGCCAGTCCTACACCCTGAGTCCCATCTACACGGAGATGGTGTTGCTCATGGGGCTCGCCACGGGCATCGACTACACGCTGTTCGTGGTCACCCGCTTTCGCAATGAGCGGCGCGCGGGGCGCAGCGACGAGGAGGCGCTCCGCATCGCTGCGGGGACGTCGGGGAAGGCGGTCGTCTTCGCGGGGGCGACGGTGGTGCTGGCTGTGTGCGGGATGTTCCTTGTGGGCGAGGCGACGTTCACCAGTCTTGGCCTCGCGGCCGTCATTGTCGTCATGATCGCGATCATCATTTCCGTGACCTTGCTGCCGACGTTGCTCGGCGCGCTCGCGGGGTACATCGACCGCTTTACCCTTCCCTTCCTCGTGCGCGGCGAGGAACGTGGCGGTGTGTGGGGACACATCACCGATTTCGTTCTCGCCCGACCGGCGATTCTCGCCATTCTTGCCACCGGCCTCCTGCTGGCGGCTGCTGCGCCGATAGTGACCTTTAATCTCGGCTTCAACGGCGCCAAAGCCCTCTCCGATGACGTTGAAGCGAAGCGCGCGCTGCTTGCCCTGGAGGAGAACTTCACCCTCGGGCTCACCTCTCCGGCGCTGGTCGTGGTCGACGCAGGAGAGAGCCGCAACGTTTACGCTGAGGATATCCAGTCGGGCGTGCGGCAGTTGGTCGAGCGTGTCCAGGCGGAGACTGCCTCGGCGCAACGGCCGGACGCTCCTTTCGGCGCTCCCATACAGACGGATGTCAACGGCGCCGGCGACACGGAGGTGATCCGCATACCACTCAACGCCGACACGGGCGAGGAGCGGGCACTCGACGACGTGAGACGTTTGCGCAACGAGCTGATCCCCGCGGCGTTCGAGGGGTCGTCTGCGAGGGTGAGCGTCACGGGAGCGACGGCCGCCAACATCGACTTCCGGAGTCATATAGACGGCCGCACGCCGATTGTCTTCGCGTTCGTTCTCGGGCTGGCGTTTTTCGTGCTGTTGCTGACCTTCCGTTCGTTTGTCATCGCCGTCAAGGCCATAATCCTGAACCTCCTCTCGGTGGGCGCGGCATACGGCATACTGGTGCTCGTTTTTCAAGAAGGCTGGTTGCTGGAGGGCCCGCTCGGATTCGAGGCCACGGGCATCATCGAGTCCTGGCTGCCGCTGTTCCTGTTCGCCATCCTCTTCGGCCTGTCGATGGACTACCACATGTTCATCCTGGCGCGGATCAAGGAAGCCTGGGAGCGAGGCGCGGGCAGCGATCGCGCTGTTTCGTTGGGAGTACGCGCGACGGCAGGTACGATCACGAGCGCGGCCGCTATCATGATTGCGGTGGCGATGATCTTCGCTTTCACGCGCTTTCTCGGCATCAAGCAGTTCGGCTTCGGGCTGGCGCTGGCGATCTTCATCGACGCCACGATTATCCGCTCGATATTGCTGCCGGCGACGATGAAACTTCTGGGCGACTGGAACTGGTACTTGCCGCGCTGGCTTGAGTGGCTGCCGCACATCCGCATGGCCGAGTGAGGCGGTCCTCCTCCTCATTCGTCGCGCCGGCTTCCGGTTCGCTCCTCCTCGGATGTTGCTTCCAGCCCCGACGCTACCCTACGATCACGCTGAGCCGCCCCGATGAATGACCTCACAGCCGATCTTCCGCGTCCTTCGCCGGACGAGCCGACGGCCGCGCAGGAAAGGGGGATGCGCGCCTTCTGGTTCGACGGCTTCTTTGCCTGGTTCAGCGAGTGGATCGTCGTCCAGTACCTCGCGGTCTACGCTCTCGCATTCGGCGCCTCCGACTCCCAGATCGGCTACCTTGCGGCGCTGGTGAGCCTGTCGGGCGCCGTGGCGCTGCTTCCCGGCGCGCGGCTGGCGGAGCGCTGGGGGCGTCGCAAGCTGCTCGTCCTCCTCACGGGAGGGGGCATGGCCCGAATGATGCTGCTAGGACTGGCGGTGCTGCCCTTCTTCTCCCAGGGGAAAGAGGTCGTTTACGCGATAATGGGGTTGGGGGCGGCGCGCATCTTCTTTGTCAACCTGGGCATTCCCGCCTGGACTTCGCTCTCCGCCGACATAGTGCCGCTCTCGGTGCGGGGGCGGTTCTTCTCGTCGCGCAATTTCGGCATGGGCGTGGGCGCGCTGATAGGGGCGCCCCTGGCGGGGCTCATGATCAATCGCGTCGGTTTCCCCGAAGGATGGCAGTCCGCCTGGGCGCTGGCGCTGGTCGCCGGCCTCCTGGCGACAGCCTTCTACTCCCGGATACCGGACCAGGACATCGAACGGACGATCCGCCAGCGGGAGGGGGACGGACAGACGAGGGGCGGCCTCCTGAGCGACAAGAACTTCGTTACCTTCTGCGCCGTCACCTTCATCTGGAACCTTGCGCTGTATGTGGCGGCCCCCTTTTTCAACGTTCATCTCGTCAAGAACATGGGGGGCAACGCCGCTTGGGTAGGAGGGCTTTCGGCGATCAACTCCGTCTCGGCGCTGGCGGGACAGCCGATAGCGGGCCGTCTCCTCGACGAGCGCGGGTCGCGGTGGCTGATGGCCGTAACCGGCCTGGCGATCCCGTTCCTTCCCCTGGCGTGGGTCGCAGCGACCGCCCCCTGGCACGTGATCTTCATCAACGGCGTAGGGGGAGCGCTGTGGGCAGGCTTCAACCTCGGCGCTTTCAGCCTGCTCCTCTACATCTCTCCGAGCGGGAAGCGCGCATTCTACTCGGCGGTCTACCAGTCGATGGTGTTCAGCTCAGCGTTTGCGGGGCCGCTCCTCGGCGGCCTTATCGGCGAGTTGTGGAACCTGCCGCTGGTGTTCATCGTATCGAGCGGGGGGAGGTTCCTGGCGGCGCTGCTGTTCCTCGCCCTTGTCAAGGAGCGCCCGGGCGACCAGCGACCGTTCAACGGCCGGGAAGTCAGCGCTGTGGCGCGGGCAGCAAATCCGTGAACAGGAAGCCGTCGCGCTCCACCGTTTCGCCGACGCGGACGGCGACAGGCCGCGCGAACGATGGGCAGTCCCACACAAAGGTGTGGAATTCGCCGTTCTCGCCGCACGGGTCGACGGATGCGGGCAGCGAGGCGAGGAGTTCCTCGTCGTAGGCCCTGCCCGCGATCTCCCGCGGCGCCTTCGCCGGGTCGACGCAGACGACTACGCTCTTCGTACCATCGGCGATGATCTCGCGCGCGAGCGCTGCGCTGTCCCGCTGCCAGAGAGGGAAGCAGGCGGCCATCCCCACCTCTGCCAAGCGCTCCTCGCGGTGGGCGCGGACATCGGCCAGGAACAGGTCGCCGAAGACGACGTGCGTGACCCCTTCCTCCCGCGCATCCCGCAGGACGTGGCGCATGGCGTCGTCGTACACTTCTTGCGGGCAAGGCGCGGGGATGCGGACAACGTGGAGAGGCAGCCCCAGGGCCCCGGCTTGAGCGTGGAGCAGCGTTTCGCGCACGCCGTGCATGGAGACGCGCCGGTGGTCGTCCGTCACAGTGGTGAGAAGGGCGACCACATCGAGCTCACCGGCCTGCCGCGCGACGCGCAAAGCCCAGGCGCTATCTTTCCCGCTGCTCCATGCCAGCCATGCTCTGGGGGCCGTCATGGGCTACGCCGTCAGGTCTTCGCCGCCGTCCACGCCGATGACGTTGCCCGTTATCCACTGCGTCCGGGGGTCGCAGAGGGCGGCGATGGCCCGGGCGGCGTCCTCGGGCGTTGTCGCGCGGCCGCTGGGGTTCTGGCGCTGCGCCCGCTCGAGTAGTTCCATGCCGCCCGGTATCTTGCGCAGCGCCGGCGTGTCGGTGATGCCGGCGCGGATAGCGTTGACGGTGATGCCGAGCGGCGCCAGCTCGTAGGCAAGCTGACGGACGTATGATTCGAGCGCTGCCTTCGCCGCCGACACGGGGCCGTAGTTCCTGATTACGCGGGTCGAGCCGGAGCTGGTCATGGCGAAGACGCGTCCGCCCGCTCGCATCAGCTTCATCGCCACCAGGTCCTGCACCCAGTAGACGAGGGCGCTGGCCATTACGTCGAGCGTCATCTCGAGCTGGCGCTGGGAGACGCGCGCCTTCGGGTCGTCGGCGACGAAGGGGACGAGTGTGCCGAAGGCGAGCGAGTGCAGGAAGACGCGCACGGATGCATCGGGGCCTTGGGCGCTCAGCGTCTCGCGGACGGATTCCAGCACGGCGGCGCGCTTTTCGGCGTCGGCGGCGTTGGTGTTGAAGAAGACGGCCCTGCGGCCCATGCCCTCGATTTCGGCGACGACGCGCTGGGCGTTGGGCAGGGTAGAACGGAGGTCGAGGTGGACGCCGAAGACGTTCATCCCGCTGCGTGCAAGTTCGAGGGCGGTGGCGGCCCCGAAGCCGCTCGATGCCCCCAAAATGAGCGCCCAGTCCTTCGCGTTCTCCCTCGCTGTAGCCACGTCGTCCTCCTTCTTAACGTTCATGTTTGGGTTGCGGGGCTTCCGGCTCCGTCGTTTCACCGGGCTTGACCTCACTCCCGTCCTCCAGCGATAGCGCCCCCTCGCACAAGAGGAGCAGTTCGCGCAACGACTTCGCCGCCGACGCGTCACCCTCCAGATGCCTTTTCACAACGGCGAACAGGTCGGTTGAAGCGAGGAGGCAGTAGTGCATGCTTTCGGCGGCGACCCGCAGGGCGTCGGAGTACTGCGGCGGGCGCTCCCCCGGCGGGGCGAGTCGGAAGCCGTTCACTACGATGAGCCCTTTCTGCGGGCGTCCGGTCTCCGCTATGGCCTGCTCCAGACGGCGTCGCAGGCGGTAGTGGGGCTCCATTCCCACGGCCTCCGGCGAGCCTTCGACTTCGAGCAGGAGCTTCTCGCCCGCCATGTAGACGGCTCCCTGTTCGTCGATGTCCTTGGTCACCTGGAAGCCGAGCAGCGCGAAGGCGTCGCGAACGGCGGTCTCCAGCCCGAACTTGCCTTCCTGCCATAGCAGGCGACGGTGTTTCTCGACATCGCTCAATCGCGCTTCGGTCTCCTGTAGTCGCGCGTATGCTCCCGAAAGCGCCTCTTGCGCCGCCGAGCGCTCGGCTTCGAGCTCCGGCAGGCCGGGCAGCGTGTGGTCGCGCACCCAGCGCGGCGGCGACTCCTCCGCTGTGAGGGCGAGCAGGCGCCGCAGGCAATTGACGATTGTCTCTGCCAGCGGGTGGCGCTCGGCGCCCCGGCCCGGCTCGGCGACCGGCGGCAGGAAGACTATCCGTCCCGCCTCAACCCGCAGCTCGACACCCACGGCCGCGCCGCCGGCGCTGCGGGCAAACACCCGGCCGAAGCCGTCGAAGCCGGGGATGGCGTCGCTGAAGTAGGCGCGATAGGCGAGGCGGTCACGGAACGCGTCGATGTAGGCGGCGAACGGGTGCTCGTGATCGGTCGGGATGACGCTGGTACCATCGCCCGGCAGCAGGTGCGGCTCCCGGTACTGCAGCCCCGGGGGAGCGGGCAGCCAGTAGTAGCGGTCGCAGCCGGTGAAGCCGACGACGCGGTGATGGTAGACATCCGGGTAGGCGAAGCAGACGATAGCGCCGCCCTTAGAGAGCAGGCGCACCGTCTCCGTCTGACGGCGTCGCAGCATGTCCGCGAGGCCAACGGCGACAGGGCTGGTAGCGCCGTTGACCAGCGGCTCGCCGGCGTTGCTCGCATGCTCCGCGGCCTGGTCCGCTATCTCCTCGATCAGCCGGGAGAGAGCGGCGGGGTCGACGACAAGGGCGTCGTAGTCGAAGAAAGAGGGCGCGCTGGCGAAGCTGTAGTTATCGATGCTGGGGTTCGGCAGGGCAAAGCCCAGGGAGAGGACTCTCATGGTGTCGAACCTTTCGTGAAGCGCGCGGTCATGGCTTCAGATCGCGCAGGTACTGCCGGAGTTGCGGGCCGATTTCGGGGTGCAGCAGTCCGATTTCGATGGACGCCTGGAGGAGTCCCAGCGGCCGACCGGTGTCGAAGCGTTTTCCCTCGAACTCGCAGGCGAACACGGGCTGCTGCGCCAGCATGTTGGCGATGGCGTCCGTGATCTGCAGCTCGCCGCCAATGCCGGGAGACGTGCGCCTCAGCGCGCCGAAGATGTGCGGCGTCAACACGTAGCGTCCCACTATCCCCAGATTGGACGGCGCCTCGCCTGCCTTCGGCTTCTCGATGAGGCCGCGCACGCGGAAAACGCGTTCGCCCGCGCGTTCGCCGTCGATCACGCCGTAGCTTTCCACCTCGGCCTCGGGCACGCGCTGCACGGCGAGCACAGGGCCGCCGTAGCGCTCGTAAACGTCGATAAGCTGGCGGGTCACCGGGGTCCTGGCCAGGATGACGTCGTCGGGGAAGAAGAGGACGAAGGGCTCGTCGCAGATGATCTGTTCAGTGAGCGAGACCGCATGCCCGATGCCCTTCTGTTCCTTCTGCCGCAGGAAGACTAGGTCCGCCATCTCCGCCGCGTCGACGACGGCGCGCAGCCGTTCGGCGTCGCCCTTTTCCTCCAGCGCCTTTTCGAGGGCGGGCGCGCGGTCGAAGTAGTCTTCAAGGGCGCGTTTGGCGGCAGAAGTGACCATGATTATCTGTTCGAGGCCGGAATCGAGCGCCTCCTGCACGACGTAGTGGATGATTGGCCGGTCGACGAGGGGAAAGGTCTCCTTCGGCTGGGCCTTGCTGGCGGGAAGGAGCCTGGTGCCGTGACCGGCGCAGAGAATGACGCCTTTGCGGATTTCCACGAAAGCTCTCGCCTGAATGACAGATTTGCCTAATTCTACGATGCTGTCTAAGCGCCCGGCAAGCAGTCGAAGCCGAGAGAGGCAGGCGTCGCGTTCCCGTCGCCGGGGCGGCGAGAGGCTCTACAGGCGGCCGGCGCATGGGTGGCTCAGCGACCGGGCGGCCATTCGGAGGAGAGGGCGAGAACAGCGTTTGCGCGCTTCTGGTATAATGAAGTGGACGTGTTTACAGCTTTGGATAGCAAGGTTTTTGTTCATTACTTGACAAAAAAGGATTGACATTAGGCCAAAGCGCCGTGTTAGTATTTCGCGCGGTCGTGCTAGACGGGGAGCTAGCGGTGCCCTGAACCCGCAAGCCGCTATAGCGGGGTTGAACTCCCGCTCGAGGTCTTAAGTTCGCGGGACTGAGCGCCGCAGCGCAGTGTTGACGACCTGGTCCTACGCAGCGAAACCCTATGAACCCCGTCAGGTCCGGAAGGAAGCAGCGGTAAGTAGCGGTCTTCGGGTGCCGCAGGGCAACCGGGTTTGAGCTAGCGAGCGGTGTGAAGCCTGCGGGCCAGATCGACAGCGGGTGCACGGCCGCGATTATATGCCCTGCTCCGCCTTTAACAGGGAGGTTGTTTGCCCGAGAAAAGCAACGGAGCGCGAATGCGTAGCAGGGTTCCGGCAGGGTGGCAGGCCGGGACTCACCAAACACCGGAAGCAAGACTCTTAATCCACGGCTCACACGTAGCTTTTCTCTCAGCGCTCGCGCTCATAGCTGCCGTAGCCCTTCTGCTTCTCCCTGCCCGCCGTTTCGTAGTTGTGGCGGACGGGACCGAGCGGACTGTGGCCACTCATCTGCGGTCGGAGGCGGCTCTCCTCCGCTCGGCCGGCGTCACCCTGTCGCAAGGCGACGTCGTAACTCACCGGCAGAGCAGGCGGGGCGACGAGATCGTGACTGTCGAGCGCGCGGTCCCCGTGATCGCCGAGGTCGATGGTCGCCTCGTCTACTGGAGAACTACGGCGAAGACGGTGGGGGAGGCCCTGGCGGAGATCGGGGTGCGCATCGCGGACGCCGACAGCGTTTTCGTGAACGACGTGCGTGTCAGTCCGGACGATTCGCTCGCCGCCGGCAGGATGCTCATGGTATACCGCTCGCGGGGGATCGGCAGCTTCCCCGCTGTTGCCAGCCCCAAAGCGCCGCTTTCGCTGTCCCTGCGCCGGGCAGTATCGTTCACGGTCATCGAGGACGGCCATACGCTTCATCTGCGTTCCAGCGAGCTGAACCTGTCTCTGGCGCTAAAGGAGGGCGGCGTCCTCATCCGCCCTGGTGACCGCGTCGTCCCCGATCTCGATACGCCGCTCGTCGCCGGGATGTCCGTGCACGTCACCCATGCCGAGAAGTTGAACGTGTTGCTGCCGGACGGCGAGAGGACCGTCTACACGCACCAACCCGTCGTCGGGGACGCGCTCGAAGAGGCGGGAATCGAACTGGGAGCGATGGACCGCGTCGAGCCGGGGCGGGACGAAGCGGTGGTAGACGGGATGACGGTCCAGGTCTTCGCCGTCGACGTCGACAAGCTGGTCGAGTGGGAGGACATCCCGTACGACACCGTGGCGCGCGCCGACCCCGACCTGCCCTGGGGTAAGGTGCGGGAGGTCGACGGCGAGCCGGGCATCCTCGCCAGAGAGTACGATGTGACATACGAGAACGGCGTTGAAGTGGCGAGGACGCTGAGCCGCGAGTGGGTGGAGAAAGAGCCGGTGGACGCTGTCGTGTACTACTCGACCCGAAGCGCGGTCGCCGCTGCCGCCGTTTCCGTGCCCGATGGCCTGAACGTTGTGCAGGTCATGCGGGTATACGCTACGTGGTACAACCCTGCGTCGGCGGGGAAGCCCCGCTCCTCGCCAGGGTACGGAATCACCAGCACCGGCGTCCCCGTCACCATCGGCGTTGTGGCCGTCGACCCGACCGTGATACCATATGGAACACGCATGTACATTCCCGGCTACGGCTTTGGGGTAGCCGCGGACTGCGGCGGCGCCATCAAGGGCAATATTATCGACCTCGGTTTTCCCGATGGGGTCACCCCGAACTGGACCTCGCGCTGGGTTGACATCTACATCCTCGGCCCCTGACGAGGGAAAGAAGCGGCAAGCCGTCGAAGACGACTGGCGCATTCCCCCAACCCGCCGCTTCCCCCGCGCCCCCCGCGCGCTTCGAGAAGCAGGCCACTTCGCGCGCAAGGGGCTAGGGCAGCACTTCCTGCGCGACCGCCGAATACTACAGCGGATCGTCCGCGCCGCCAAACTGTCTCCCGACGACACGGTGGTGGAGGTGGGCGCCGGGCTGGGCACGCTGACGGCCCTGCTCGCAAAGCGCGCCGCCAGGGTTGTCGCGGTCGAGGTAGACGAGGAGCTTTGCGACCACCTGCGGCAGCGGTTCGCGGAGACGCCCAACCTCTCGCTGGTCTGCGCCGACGTGCTGTCGCTCACCCCCTCGCAACTGTTGCGGGAGGCGGGCGCATCGCCGCCGTACGTCGTCGTCGCCAACCTCCCGTACTACATCGCCGCGCCGGTGCTGCGCTTCTTCCTCGAGGCTACGGCGCCACCGTCGCGACTCGTCGTCATGGTGCAGAAGGAGGTGGCGGAGAGCATCGTCGCCGGGCCGGGGAAAACGAGTCTGCTGGGAATGAGCGTGCAGTTCTACGCGTCGCCCCGCCTGCTCTTCACGGTTCCGCCCTCAGCCTTCTACCCGCCGCCGAAAGTGCAGTCGGCCGTGCTGCGGCTCGACGTGCGCGCGCGCCCGGCGGTCGAAGTGGAAGACACCGGCGGCTTCTTCCGGTTCGTGCGCGCCGGCTTCAGCGCCCCGCGCAAGCAACTGCGCAACGCCCTCAGCCATGCCCTCGGCGCGTCTGCGCCCCACGTTGCGGCGACGATCGCGGAGGCGGGAGTCGATCCGCGGGTGCGGGCGCAGGCGCTGGGCCTGGAAGACTGGGCGCGACTCTACGGGGCGTTCTCGGCGTCCGGTTTACATAAATCGGGAGGCACCGCCCGGTGAGGATATCGACGTTTGCTCCGGCGAAGGTGAACTGGACGCTGGAAGCGCTGCGACGCCGGGACGACGGCTACCACGAGGTCGCGACGGTACTGCAGACGATCGACCTCGCCGATAGGGTGGTGGTATCGCCGGACGAGGAGCTTCGGCTGTCGGTGAGAGGCCGCGTCGAGGGGCTGCCGGCCGTGCCGGAAGAGAACCTCGCGCAGCGGGCGGCGACGGCGCTCCTGGAAGCGGCGGGAGACCGCCAGCGGGGGGCGCTCATCGAGTTGGAAAAGGTCGTGCCGGCGGCGGCCGGACTGGGCGGCGGCAGCTCCGACGCGGCGGCGGTATTGAGAGCGCTCAACGCGCTCTGGGGCCTCGGGCTGTCTGTTGGGGAGCTGGCGTCGATCGGGGCGAAGCTCGGCGCCGATGTCCCGTTCTTCCTTCACGGGGGCACTGCCCGGGCCGGCGGTCGCGGAGAGGAAGTGACGCCGTTGCCGGATAGCCCTCAGTGCCGGCTGCTCCTGGTCGTCCCGCATACGCTCATTCCCCGCAAGACGGCGCTAATGTACGCGCGGCTGACGCCGGAACATTACACGGACGGAAGCCGGACTGCTGCGCTCGTGGAGAAGCTCCGCGGCGGAGAGCCTGTCGGCGATGGCGACCTCTATAACGTTTTCGAGAAGGTTGTCTCCGATGTAGTCCCTGCGGCCACCGAGGCGATGACGCTCGCGGGCACAATCGGCTCGAACCGGCCCCATCTTGCCGGCAGCGGGCCCGCCTTCTTCTTCCTCCTCTGCCCCGGCGAGACAACCCAGGAGTACCTGGACCGTCTCGCCGCGGCGGGCCTCGACCTTTTCCTGGTCGGGACGCTCGAAGCGACGCCTGCCACCGCACTCCGCGTGGAGGAGTGACGTGGCGGAGGTACTGGCCGGTTTCATTTGCGGGTTTGTCCTGTCCCTCATAAGCACGCCGCTTTTCGCCGTCTGGATCGTGAGGTCGCGCGAGAATGTCGCGTTCGTGCGTCAAGCGGCGCGGGGCGTGCCCGTCCTGCTCATCACCATACCAGCGGCGAACGTCGCCTTTCTCCTCTGGACTGCGCTCGGCATCGTGCTCGGCATGGGGCTGATCCTCGTTGAGCGCGCCACGTCGCAGGGGGGCCTCGGCAGCCCGAACCTGCTCTTCACCGCCATTATCCTCATCCTCGCCGTGATGATTTTCGTGCCGCCTTTTGTTCTGGTGCCGTCCGCGCGAAGGATGGCGCTCTTCCTTGCCGCGTGCTTTGTTGCGCTTTTCGGCTGGGTGACGCCGTATCTGGCGCAGATCGGCCCCAATTCGTGAGCGGCGTCGGTGCTGTGATACAGTAAGAGGCGCGAGGAGGGCGAGCATTCGCGTCATGTCCGGCAGCATCATCGATATGCACATCCACACGACCCACGGTGCCGCCGACAGCAGCCTGCGCCCGGCGGAGCTCGCCCGCGAGGCGAGACGCGTCGGGCTCGACGGCGTGGTGGTGACGGAGCACGACCGCGTGTGGGACCCGCTGGAGCTGGAGCGTTTCCACGACACCCATTCCCTGTTCATCGCCGGCGGGATGGAGGTCTCGACGGAGCTCGGTCACATCCTGGTCGTCGGCTTGCGCAAGTACCTGCCGGGGATCCGCTACGCTGAGGAGCTTCGCCGCGTGGTCCTCGAAGCGGGCGGTTACATGATCGCCGCCCACCCCTTCCGTCACTACTTCTACCGCGTCTACTGGGTTCGCCAGGGCTGGGAGCCCTTCAACATGACCCCTGAAGAGGCCGCGAAGCTCCCGCTGTTCGATCTCGTGGACGCGATCGAGGTGCTCAACGGCGGCAACAACTACGAGGAGAACCGCTTTGCGCTGCAGGTAGCCGACATCCTGGGGAAGCCGGGCATCGGCGGCAGCGATGCCCACTCGGACCAGGGCATCGGTCTGTACACCACGGTCTTCGAGAATACTCTTGAGAGCGAGGAAGACCTCCTGCGCGAGCTCAAGGCGGGGCGCTTCTATCCCGCGCACGGGCTGCTTCGTGGCAAGGTCGAGCGCTTCACCCTGAGTTCGCCTTCAGGGGGCGTCTGACCTCCGGATATCTCGACGTTCGCGGCCATGCTAGAATGAGTCTGTCATCTCTTCCTCCCGGAGACCGCGTGACCCCTGCCTACGTAGCCCTCGATCTTGAGACAACGGGTCTCAGTCCCGAAAGCTGCGAGATTATCGAGGTCGGCGCCGTGAGGTTCGACCTCAACGGGGAGATCGAGAGCTTTCAGGCTCTCGTGCGTCCGCGGGGGCGCGTGCCCCTTTTCGTTCACCGTCTCACCAGCATAAGGGCGGAAGACCTCAAGCGCGCGCCTACCTTCTCAGAAATCGCGCCCGGACTGACCGCATTCCTGGGTGACCTGCCCGTCGTGGCGCACAATGCCTCCTTCGACCTGTCGTTTCTCGCCGCGCAGGGCTTCGCTCCGCCCGCCGTCGCGTTCGACACGTACGACCTGGCGTCGTTGCTCCTCTGGGAGGCGGGCGAGTACAGCCTGCAGTCGGTGGCGCAGCACCTGGGTGTCGACTTTCCGCAGCGACACCGGGCCCTCGCCGATGCGCAGGCCGCGGCGAATGTCTTCCTGCGCCTGCGCTCGCGCCTTGCTGAGCAGCCGCTGACGATCCTGATCGAGCTGCAGCGTTTGGCCCGGGCCTTCCAGTGGCCTCTGTCATACCTGCTCGAAGAGATTTTGCGTGAGGCGCCCGCGCTCTCCACCCCAGGGGCAGGAGGAGAGACGTTGCCTGCTTTGCCGAGGGTCCCGCCTCCCCTTGCGGCCGCCGCGTCCCGCCGTCCCGTTGACCCCGAAGAAGCGCTGGCCACGCTGGAAAGCCCACAAAGGCGGCCGGAGGCGTTCGCGGGCTATGAGCACCGGGCGGAACAGCTGGCGATGACGCGGAGCGTGGCGGAGACCTTGAGCGAGGGCGGCTACCTCGTCGTCGAAGCGGGCACGGGGACAGGCAAATCGCTTGCCTACCTCGTTCCGGCCGCATTGCACGCACTGCGCAACGGCGCCCGCGTCGTCATATCTACGGATACGATCAATCTCCAGGAGCAGCTCATGAGCAAGGACATACCCGCGCTGGAGCGGCTCCTCGAAGCGGCGGGCAAAAAGACAGGAAGCGAACCGCTGCGCCACTGTCAGTTGAAGGGCCGCCGCAACTACCTCTGTCCGCGCCGTTTCGCCGCTTTCCTCAGCGCTCCCCGCAACCTTCAGGAGGCGAAGCTGGCGGCCCGCATCCTGCTCTGGCTATCGAGGACGGCGACCGGCGACCGCGCCGAACTGAGGCTCCCCCCGCAGCAGGAAACGCTGTGGGGCCGTGTGAGCGCCGACAGCGAGGAGTGTCTGGGCCTCCCCTGCGAGCACCTGCGCCGAGGGACGTGCTTCCTCCAGCACGCGCGAAAGCAGGCGGAGTCCTCCCATCTGGTGGTCGTCAATCACGCCCTGCTGCTGGCAGACGTGGCGACCGGCGGTCACGTGCTTCCCGAGTACGACCACTTGATAATCGACGAGGCCCATAACCTGGAGGAGGAGGCCACTGACCAGTTCGGCTTCGAGGCCGGCGAGGCGGACCTGGCCGCTTTCTTCGAGAGAGTGGGGTCGCGCACGCGCACGCGCATGTCGGGGCTGATCGCCGGCCTGCTGCACGCGCTGCGAACGCTCCCAGCGGAATCGCATGCAGAGGCGCAGAGTCTGATCGACAGGCTGGCGTCGGCCTCCCAGGAAGGAAGGCGGGCAGTGCCGCCCCTGTTCGACGTCCTGAGCGGGTTTCTGACCACCCACGCCGCAAGGGAAGGCGATTACGACCAGCGGATGCTCTTGACGCGGGCATCGCGCGCGCAACCCGGGTGGACGGCTGTCGAAGTAGCATGGGAGAAGCTCGATTCGGCCATGCGGCAGGCCGTCGAGGCGCTGGCGGCGACGGCGGAGGCGGTGTCGCTGGGAGCAGGCGGCAGTCCGCTGCAAGAGGAGTTGCTTTCTGAGACGCTGGGCCTCCTGCAAGACGGGCATCGCCTGCGGCGGGGCGTGGCGTCCGTGGTCTCAGGGTCAGACCGTGAGGCGATCACCTGGATGACTCTGGAGCGGTCGAGCGGGCGCATTGTCCTGTCGGCGGCGCCGCTGGAGGTGGCCGGCCTGCTGCAAAAAGGCCTGTTCTCGAAAAAGGAGAGCGTCATTCTGAGCGGCGCCACCCTTAGCGTGGCGGGCCGGATGGACTACCTCTGCAGCCGGATCGGCATCGAAGGCGCGCGGGAGCTGCTCCTCGGCTCGCCGTTCGACTACGAGCGCTCGACCCTCATGCTGCTGCCGTCGAACATGCCGGAGCCTAATGAAAACGCCTACCAGCCGCTGCTGGAGCAGGCTCTTGTCGAATTGTGCCGCGCCAGCGGGGGCCGCGCCCTCGTCCTCTTTACGTCGCACGGCGCCCTTCAGACGACATACCACGCGATAAGGGGCCGGCTGGAAGAAGACGATGTCCTCGTCCTCGCGCAGGGGATCGACGGCGCGCCGAAGAACCTGCTGAACACGCTGCGGGAGGACCACCGGACGGTCATCTTGGGGACGGCGAGCTTCTGGGAAGGGGTCGACGTAGTCGGGGAGGCGCTGTCGCTGCTGGTGATCGCCCGTCTGCCGTTTTCCGTTCCTACCGACCCCATATTTGCTTCCCGCTCCGAGCTGTTCGACGACCCGTTCATGCAGTACGCCCTTCCGCAGGCCGTACTCAGGTTCAAGCAGGGCTTTGGGCGCCTCATCCGCCGAAAGACAGACCGTGGGGTAGTCGTCGTCCTCGACCGGCGGATCAAGAGCAAGGCGTACGGACGGGCCTTCTTGGAATCGCTGCCGGCATGCACGTTGCGGGAGGAGCCGCTGCGGGCGATGCCGCAGGCAGTACGGGACTGGCTCAGCCGTGAGCCGGGCCCAGGGGCCTGAGACGCTCCACCAGCGCGATCTCGTCCTCGCGGCTTGACGTCAGGCCGTCCAGTCGGGCGGCGCGAAGCATTCTGAGCAGCGCGCCCAGGCGGGGGCCCTCCGGCACGCCCATGCGCCTGAGAGCGCGCCCGTTGAGGAACGGCCGCAGGCGCCGCCATTCCTTGAGGAACATGTCTGTCCGCTCCGCCGCTGTCCCTTCGCGGAGCATGAGCCGCAACGCCCAGACGCCGGCGACGGCGAGCGGCTCCAGCATCTCCACGACGGCGCTGGGCGCGAGGTGGGGGTCGAGCAGCGTCGGCACGAGTTCGCGCGCCTTCGCTGCATCACGAAGGGCCTGCTGATGACGTCGCGCCAGGCTGAGGCGCTCTCCGAGTGATTCTACCTCCTGCTCGCTGCTTCCCCAGGCGATGAGGCAAAGGCATACTTCGTCCCAGGGGGCGGCACGCTCCTCTTCCGCCAGCGCCAGCGCCGCCGCCCCGCCGGCATCGAAATGCAGCGCCGGGTGGATAGCGCGCAGCAACCCCAGCTCTTCGCAGCGGGCGAGGAGGACGTCGGGACGCGGCTCGTAGAACATGAGGGTCAGCTCGTGCATGATGCGGGCGCCGCTGATCGTGTCGAGATACGCGCGATCGCGCTCCACCAGAGCCAGCGTCGGGCCGTCAATCGTGAACGAGAGCCGGCCCTCGTAGCGCACCGCCCGCAGGATCCGGGTCGCGTCGTCGCGGAAGCTGGCCTCGTGGAGCACGCGGATCGTCCTCTGCTCGAGGTCGCGCTTGCCGAAGAAGGGATCGATCAGGCGTCCGGCGCCGGGACGCGTCAGTTTCAGGGCCATCGCGTTGACGGTGAAGTCGCGCCGCGACAGGTCGTCTTGGAGGCTGGCGGGCCGCACGACGGGAAGCGACCCCGGCCGGGGGTAGCTCTCCGCGCGTGTTTGCGCGAGGTCGAGGCGGAAGCCCTGACCGGCGACAGAGGCGGTGCCGAAGGCCGAGTGGACCGTGACCCTTGCGCCCGTAAGCGCCG
Organism: Dehalococcoidia bacterium; assembly: GCA_030018455.1. Lineage (NCBI taxonomy): Bacteria > Bacillati > Chloroflexota > Dehalococcoidia > Dehalococcoidia bacterium. The sequence continues at coordinate 92,234 of JASEFU010000001.1, read as the reverse complement.
CCATCTCCCCGGCCAGGGCGATGGCGTCACCTTCGACCGCGATGTCGAGATCGACCTCCGGGCGGTCGAGCAGCAGATCGCGGACGCTGCCGCCCACGAGGTACAGCGCTTCTTCTCGGGTCTCAGCCAGCCGCGTGAGTTGCCCGAGAGCGTTCAGGGCGGGCCCCGGGAGATGCTTCTTCAGCACGGACAGCAGCGGGCGTGCTGGCATAGTGCGAAAGGTCCCCCTTCAGACTGCGGGTCGGCCAATTATAGCACGCGGCTTGACAAACCTACGTTCGATTCATATCATGCGGCTAGAGTCGGCCCAGGCTAGCTGAAGGGAGCCGCCGGGGGCGCTCGTCTTGATGAGGGGGACGGCCAGCAAGTATGCATCCGGCCCCGTTTTTCCGATCACGAACGCGATCGTTGTGGTGGAGAGACCGCCTCTGGGCGGTCTATCATATTTGTCCGACGAGAAGACCATGTTAGCGAGGGCTTGAAATTGCCGGACTGGAGCTTGTTGGAAAAACGCATGGGTGTAAAGTTCCGTAATCCGTCGCTACTCCAGCAGGCGCTGGTGCACCGCTCTTACCTGAACGAGGTCCCCGAGTCGGGGTTTGATTCCAACGAGCGACTCGAGTTCCTGGGCGACGCCGTCCTGGGACTGGTTGTCGCAGCCAAGCTTTACGGCGACTACCCCGACCGTCAGGAGGGCCAGCTTACGGAGCTGCGGGCGGCGGTCGTGCGCCGCGACGCGCTGGCGAAGGTGGCGAAGCGGCTCACTCTGGGGGAGTACCTGTACCTCGGGAAGGGTGAGGAGTCGGCAGGGGGGAGGAACCGCCCCTCGAACCTCTCCGCCGCGTTCGAGGCCGTCGTCGGCGCTGTCTATCTGGACGGGGGAATCGATAAGGCGCGGCGCTTTGTCATCCGGTCGCTGGCCCCGGAGTTGGGCGCGCTCCCCAAGGGACGCATTCCCGGCGACCCGAAATCGCGGCTGCAGGAGATACTGCAGGCCCGCTATCAGCGGCCGCCCGTCTACAGGGTGGTGCGCGACGAAGGCCCCGATCACTCGAAGGTGTTCACGGTGCAGGTATCGGCGGGCAGAAAGGTGCTCGGCACGGGACAGGGGAAGAGCAAGCAGCAGGCGGAGAAGGCGGCAGCGACGCGCGCTCTTGAGAGCCTCGAAGGCGAGGGCTCGCGGCGGCGCGCCAGGAAGAAAAGGTCCTGAGGAAGGATGTACCTCAAGCGACTCGAGCTGCAGGGATTCAAGAGCTTCGCCTCTCGCACCGCGCTTGAGTTCAGCCCCGGCGTGACCTGCATCATCGGGCCCAACGGCGTCGGCAAGAGCAACGTCGGCGACGCTATCCGCTGGGTGCTCGGCGAGCACAACTCGCGGGCGCTGCGGGCGCGCAAGCTGGAAGAGGTCATCTTCTCCGGCAGCAGCGTGAAGTCGCCTGTCGGCATGGCCGAGGTCGATCTCATCCTCGACAACAGCGACGGCGCCCTCCCCATCGATTTTACGGAAGTGCGCATCGGCCGCCGCGCCTTCAGGGACGGCCAGAGCGAGTACCTGCTCAACGGGAACCGCGTGCGCCTTCGCGAGATACAGGACCTGTTCGCGGGCGCGCACGTGGGGCACGGCGGTTACGCCTTCATCGGGCAGGGGCTGGTCGAGGAAGTGCTGGCTCTGCGGCCGGAAGACCGCCGCGCGCTTGTCGAAGAGGCCGCCGACGTCCGCCGGCACCGCCTGCGCCTGGAAGAGGCGCGCGGCCGTCTCGCCGCCACCCGCGAAAACCTCGATCGGGTCAACCTTCTTCTGGCGGAGATCGGCCCGACGCTGGGCCGTCTCGAACGGCAGGCCGAGCGGGCAATGCTGCACAGTCAGCTCAGCCGCGAGCTTGAACAGGCGCTCCAGGCGCTGTACGGCCACCTCTGGCGCGAGGCGCAGGACTACCTTACGGCCGCGCTCGCCGCTTCCGACCAGAAACAAGAAGAGTACCGCCAGGCGGAGACGCGCATCGCGACGTACCAGGAGGGCTTGCAGGCGCTGCAAAAGGCGATCGAGAAGCGACGGCGCGAGATTGAGGAGCGGACGCAGGCGGAGCGCCGCCTCAGCGATGACGTGCGCCGCCTCGAACACCAGCTTGCCCTCGACGAGGAGCGGCAGCGCCTTCTCGGCGACCGCAGGCAGGAGTTGCGCTCCGACATCGAGAGCCTAGAGGCGGAGCGGGAGCGCCAATCTCAGCGGGCGGCCGGCGGCGGCGAGCGGCAGGCGGCCCTCGACGAGGAGGTCGAGCGCTGTCGCGCGCAGCTCGTGGCGCGGCGTCAAGAATTGACGGAGGCTGAGCGGGAACACGCCGAGCTTCGCCGCGGACAAGTGGAGGCTGAGGAGCAGGCACTGCGTCTCGAGACATCGGTGCGAGAAACAGAAGGGCGCATCGAGCGGCTCAAGAGGGCGCAGGAGGGCCTCGCAAACGAGCTCGCCGAGATCGAGGGGCGGCGCAAAGAGTCGCTGAGACGGCTCGGCTCGTTGGCGCAGGACTTCCTCCTTTACCACAACGAGAAGCGGCGCCTCGAACGCGAGCTGGCGGACGCCGCCGACGCGCAGACGTCGGCCAACGCGCGCATCGCCGAGGCGAGGGCGGCGATCCTCCGCGCCGAAGAGCAGGTCCCCCGGCTCCAGGCCCAGGTCCAGCACGCGGAGGCGCGGCTCGAGATACTGGGGCGTGTCCAGGCGCAGTACGAAGGGTTCGAGGACGCCGTGCGCATGCTCCTCGTCGCCGCGGGGCGCATTCCGCCCGCCGACGACGACGATTATCCCGAGCCGGGCAGCCTTCAGGGCGTGCTTGGCATCATGGCGCGGCTGGTGCGCGTGGCGCCGGGACTGGAGAAAGCGATCGAGGCGGCGCTGGCCGAAAGTCTGCAGGCGATCGTGCTGGAGAGCTACACCGACGCCCTCGCCGTGATGGAGCTGCTCCGCCAGTACCAGAACGGGCGCGTCACGATGTACGCCCTCGACAGCCTGAAGGTATCGCGGCCGCTGGTGCTGTTGAAGGAGAAGGGAATACTTGGGGTAGCGTCCGACCTCGTGAGCTGCGAAGCGCGCTACCGGCCCCTTGTCGAGACGCTCCTCGGGCGCACGATAGTGGTCGAGACGCTGCCGCTGGCGCAGAAGGTCGTGCGCCGTGGCCTGGGCAACGTGGTGACGCTCGACGGCGAGCTGCTGCGCCCCAGCGGCGCCATGACCAGCGGCACCATCCGCAGCGCGGGCGAGCTTGTGCGGCGCGAAAGCGAACTGCACCATCTGCCGGAGCAGGCGTCGCAGGCGAAGGCGGAGCTGGAAGGGCTTCAGAAGGAGATCGAGGTCGGACGCGAGACGGTGAAGGAATGCGAGGCGACGCTCGCGAAGGAAGCGGCGCGACAGCAGCGTTTGTGGCAGGAGCGCGCCGGTCTCGAGCAGTCGCTTGTCGAGTACCGCAGCCGGCTGGCGTCGGTGGGAGGACAGCTCAACGAATTGCGCCGCGAGAGCGCTCGGGCCGCACAATCGGCGCGGCAGCTCGTAACGGAGGTCAAGACGCTGGAGCGGGAGCGGGACGCCATGCTCGGGGAGGCGAAGGCGGCGCGTGAGAGGGCGGAGCGCCAAGAGGAAGCGGTGGCCGCCCTCAGCGAGCGTCTGCCGGCGCTCACCGAGGCTGTGAGCAACGCGAGCGTAGCGCTGGCGGCGGTAGAGGGGGAGCGTCAGGCCGTCGCCCTGCGGCAAGAGGAGCAGCAGGCCGCCCTCGCCCGCGTCGACGGACAGCTTGAACAGAAGCGCGCCCAGCTTTCCGAACTCGAAAAGTCTCTTTCGATGGTGGCGCGGCGTCTCCAGGATTCGCGCCTCCTCGTGCTGAAGCAGCGCGAGCAGCTCGAGAGCGTGACGCGCGTCCAGGGGCCCGGTCAGGAGGAGCTGGCCCAGCTCGAATCGCGCGAGAAGACGCTGAGAGCGGAGCTCGAACGGGCCCTCGCGCAGCGGCTGGAAGCGGAGCGATTCCTGCTCGAAGCGCAGGCGCAGGTCAAGCTCAAGTCGGACGAGCTAAAGGCGCTGCAGGAGAACATGGAAGCGGAAGGGCTCATGCCCACTCCGACGGGCGACGTCGTGCCGATAAAGGCGGAGCCTGCGAGAGAGGTCCCCGTGTGGCTCAGCGGCGGTGTTGAGGGCGGGATGGGGCGTGAGGAGTTCCTGCCGCCGATACAGGGCGGAGCGCCCGTCGATCCCGTCGCCCTGAGGGAGACGATATCGGAGCTGCGGGCGCGAATCCGCGCGCTCGGCCCGGTCGACGCCCAGGCGCCTGCCGACTACGCGGAGCGCCGGCAGCGCTACGACTTCCTCGCCGGCCAGGTCGACGACCTCAAGCAGGCGGAGCGCTCGTTGCAGGAAGTTATCGCGCAGCTCGAGACCAAGATCAGGGAGCGTTTCGGGGAGGTATTCCAGCAGGTCAACGGACGGTTCCAGGAGTATTTCGCCACGTTCTTCCAGGGAGGCAGCGCCCGGCTTATGCTGACCGGCAAAGACGGCGACGAGCCGGGGGTCGATATCGTGGCGCAGCCGCCGGGAAAGCGCGTCAGCAGCCTCTCCATGCTTTCGGGAGGCGAAAGGGCGCTGACCTCGGTCGCGCTGCTCTTCGCTCTTCTCCAAACGCGTCCGTCGCCCTTCTGCCTCCTCGACGAGGTGGACGCGATGCTGGACGAGGCGAACGTGGGGCGGTTCGTCGACGCCGTGCGGAAGCTGTCGCGGCTCAGCCAGTTCATCCTCGTCACCCACAACCGGCGCACCATCGAGATGGCCGACCACATCTACGGCGTATCGATGGGACAGGACAGCGTCTCGCGCGTCCTCTCGTTGCGCCTCGCCGACGTGCCCAACTGACGCCCCTTTGATCCGGGCCGGGGTATTCTTCGCCCGGCTTCCCGCTTTTCCCGCAGCAAGCGAAGACTGCGTCTGCTTTCGTTGAAGCGAAGCGGGCCGTCCGCTATTCTGGAACCGACGCTGCGATTACACGCGTGGTCCTGCGATCGGGAGGTCTGCTTGCGGAAGGCGCTGTTTGAACGGCTCGGAAAGGCGGTGGAAGGCCCGGCCTACAAGTGGTGGGCCTTCGCTGCTGTCTCCATCGGCGTCTTCATGTCCACCCTCGACGTCAGCATCGTCAACATCTCGCTCCCCCGCATCATGACCGGCCTCAACGCGGGCTTCGATGCCGTGCAGTGGGTCGTGCTCTCTTATCTCTTGACCATTACGTCGCTGCTGCTTGCCTTCGGCAGCCTCGCCGACCTGATCGGCCGCAAGAAGGTATACGTCGCCGGCTTCGCCGTCTTCACGTTCGGCAACCTGTTTGCGGCGATCGCTCCCAATGTCGTCCTGCTCATCGTGGCGAGGGCGCTCGCCGGCGTGGGCGGCGCGATGATCCAGGCCAACGGCGCGGCGATCACCGCTGCTGTCTTCCCGCCGGAGGAGAGGGGGAAGGCGCTGGGGCTGAACGGGACGATCGTCGCCTCCGGCCTCGTCGCCGGCCCGACGATCGGCGGCGTGCTTACCGACGCGCTGGGGTGGCGGTCGGTGTTCTATATCGCGATACCGGTGGGACTGACGGCGATACCGTTCGCCGCGCTCGTCTTGCGGGAGCGCCTGATTTCCACCGGCGCTCGTTTGCTGGAGCGTCGCTTCGATTGGCCGGGGGCGGCGCTTTGGGCCGGTTTCCTGTTCTGCCTCCTCTTCGGGCTCAACCGGGGCTCTCTGCTCGGGTGGAAGTCGTCGGCGGTGGTGGCGCTATTCGCCGCCTCGGGGCTCTTGCTGGCGAGTTTTCTCGTCAGGGAACTAAAGGTGAGCAACCCCACCATCCGGCTGAGCCTGTTCAGGGTCTGGGGCTTCTCGGCGGGCTCGACCGCCAGCTTCGCCAGTTTCATGGGCCAGCAGGCGAGTGTCTTTCTCATGCCGTTCTACCTCCAGCTCGCCCTCGGCTTGAGCGCTCGCACGGCCGGTGTGCTGATGACGGCCGTTCCGTTCAGCATGGCCGTCGTCGCGCCGATAAGCGGGCGCCTCTCCGACCGCTACGGCTCACGCGGGCTGGCGACGGCTGGACTCGCCGTTGTCGGGGCAGGGCTCTTCCTCCTGTCGTCGATCACGACCGAGTCGCAGGATTACGGGCCGATCTTGGGCGCCTTCGTGCTCCTCGGTCTGGGGATGGGTTTGTTCCAGTCGCCGAACAACAGCTTCATCTTCGGCGCTGTGCCGCGCGAGTTCTACGGCGTTGCTTCCGGCTTTATCGCCACGCTTCGTAATGCGGGCAGCTCGCTGGGCATCGCCGTGTGGGGCACCATAGTCACCTCGCAGCTCGCCTCGCACGGGTTCAAAGGAGACTTGCAGGCGACGGTCTCGAATCCCGGCCTGGCGGAGAGGGTGATGCCGGTGTTCCTGGACGGTATGCACCTGGCGATGCATGCCGCGGTTATCGTGATCATCATTGGGATTATCGCCTCTGCTTTGAGAGGCCCTGCCGGCGATTCGCGGCCGCCCGTTTACGCGGCGCAGGCTCAGCGTGAAGAGGCGGGCCGCTCTTCCTGAACGTCGGCCCATCCTGCTCGCGACCCGGCAGCCGGTACTCGGGCGCGTGTTCGGGCCAGACGGGCCACAAGCGAGGCCGAAAGCGGCGGCAGCGCCGCCCGCAGCAGCGCGAGGCAGAGGACCGCGAAGACCAGCGTGTGTAAGGCGGCGACCCCCACTGTCAGCTCAGAGTAGAGGTAACGGGTGGCGAACGGCTTGTACGCCGGCCCAACGATAAAGACGTTTAGGAAGAAGGTGACGCTCAGCGGCGCATAGAGGAGGAGCCAGCGTGGGCGGATCACCAGCATGGGCGCGGCGAGAACGAAGAATGGGTAGAGGTAGCGCTCGTGGACGGAGACGGGAAGCATGTAGAACGCGAAAGCCATGAAAGCGCACGCTTCGAGCAGTCCCGTCAGGTCGCGGCGGCGTTGCAGGTAGGCGAGGGCCAGCAAAGCGGCCGCCCCGAAGACGAGAATCGAGGCGTTCTTGTAGCTCAGGGATGCTCCGGCAATCGACAGCAGGGTGTCGTCCGGCAGCGGATGGGTGTGGATAGCGGGAAGCCACCAAAGGTTCCAGGCCTGCATGGAGAGGGTCGGCTGTGGGGTGAAAAGCGTTTCGTAGACGTGCAGCAGCTCCGCCGCCTTGCCATTTGCCAGCCAGTAGCCGTACATGAGGCCGACTCCGGCAACGGCGCCGATGAACGCCTTGCCCAGTCCCGTCCATCGCCACTGCCACCAAACGAAAGCGATAAGCAACGGGAGCACGAACAGCGGCTGCGGTTTGATCGCGAAGCCCACGGCCCACAGGAAAAACGCGGGTGCGGGCCGGCCTGTCGCCAGCGCGAAGACAGCGGTAAGGATGAAGAAGGTGATGATGCCGTCCGTCTGCCCCCAGACGGCTGAATCGTAGACCAGGGCGGGTGCGAAGGCGACCGCCGCCGCCGGGAGCAACGCAAGGGAGACGCCGGGCGTCATCGGGAGACGCCGGAGAGCGGGGAAGCGGCTCACGGCAGCGTCGACGACATCCGGGCGTGACTTCAGCAGATGGGACGAAACGGCGAAAGTCGCCCAGACGAGGAGCAGATCGAAGAGGACGGGCGACGCCTTCACCAGCAGGTCGAGCCGGAACGACGACGTGTCGAAGCCTGGCGAGAGCCACCCGTACGCCAGACCGGTAGCCCAGAGGAAGTAGTTGTAGCCTATGTAGTTGACCTCGGGGTCTTCGTAGACGTTCGCCAGGCCATGCTCATAGATCAGCGCTGCCCACTGCTTGAAGATTAGCCCGTCTGAGTAATCGCCGGAGAGGTGCGCCGTGAGGGGCAGCAGCGGAAGCCGCACGGCGAGCGTGACGGCGAGCAGCGCCAGCAGCGGGTAGAACTTCGCGCGAGCCGAAACGCCCTTTCTCTGCTTCGTCATCGGTCCTTTCGCGCTATGCGCTCCCTGATCACTTCCGCGAGGATGACCGAGCTGTTGCGTTCGGTGTCGCGCGAGCCGTAGACAAGCGTTAGAGTGCCCGCGGCGGCCTTTTCGGCCAGTTCCGCCACGAGGTCCTGCTGGCGCGGCCCTTGGAGTTCTCGGCGGTACCTCCGCTGGAACTCGTCCCACTTCTCAGGCTCGTGGTTGTACCAGCGGCGCAGCTCGGGCGACGGAGCGATCTCTCTCAGCCAGGCGTCGATCGCCAGCTTCTCCTTTGCGATACCTCGCGGCCAGAGGCGTTCGGTCAGCACCCTTACGCCGTCTTCCGGCGACGAAGGCTCGTAAGCCCTTTTCACGCGAACAGACACGCTTTCCCTCCCCCCGGGACAATCTTTCGCCGCATATCTCTGAGTCAGTGATTCTACCGCCCAACGGGCGATTGATGAAGAAGCGGACTCCCGGCGCTCAGCGCTAATCTACAGACCTGCGGCTAGCAGAAGCATGAAAATGGACGCGGAGAACGTGACGAATGGCTGTACGAGCCTCCGGTTGGGCTTATTGTTCCATCGTCGTCGCTGGGAGTAGACTTGCCGCATCCGGGAAGCAACGGCACCGCCAAGGAGGTGAAAGGATGGACATCTATCACGAGCTCAGCGTTGGTCTGACCGACGATGATCGCGCGCTGAAGGAGCACATACATCGCTTTGCCAAGGAAGTGTTGCGCCCCTCCGCGATGGCGCTGGACGAGATGACGCCGGAGCAAGCGATAGCGAAAGGCTCCGTGTACTGGGACGTCTGGCGGCAGATAAAAGAGCTGGGGCTCCACAAGCGGGGCATGCCGGAACACCTGGGAGGGGTGATGCTCACGCCAATCCAGAACTGCATCCTCATGGAAGAGCTGTCGTGGGGGTCAATCGATTGGGCGGTGGCCTTCGGGGCGAGCTCGATGCCCTACATTTTCGCCAACGTCATCGGCAGCCCGCGGCTCGTGGAGGAGGTGGTCATCCCCTACATTGAGGACAAAGACGGGACGTGCATCGGCTGCTGGGCGATCACTGAGCCGGCGCGCGGCTACGATGTCATGCTCACGTTCGTCGACGGGAGCGGCATCAGCTTCGACACGCGCGCAAAACTCGACGGCGACAACTGGATTATCAGCGGACAGAAGTCGGCGTGGGTGAGCAACGGCACGGTGGCGAAGCACGCCCTGACATTTGTGAGCGCTGAGACAGAAGACGGTAAGGAGCCGGCCGTTGGTGTGTGCGTAGTGGCGCTCGACCAGCCGGGAGTCTCGAAGGGGAAGCCACTCAACAAGATCGGTCAGCGGGCGCTGAACCAGGGGGAGATCTTCTTCGACGAAGTGGCGGTGCCGCGTAGCGAGATGGTGATATTACCTCGTCGCAAGCCCGAGGATGCGCCAACGGGCAGTACGGGCTTCAACCCCAACGCGGCGCTGGGAGTGGCTTTTGTGGGCGTCGCGCGGGCGGCGTTCGAGGAGACGCTCGAGTACTGCAAAAACCGCGTTCAGGGGGGTGCGCCGCTCGTAGAGCACCAACTGGTCCAGCGCAAGCTCTTCGACATGATGACAAAAGTGGAGACGGCCCGCGCCTACGCACGCGCCGTGTCGCTTTACAACAGCGCCAACCCCCTGGGCTTCGGCTTCTACAGCAACGCCTCGAAGATATACGCTACCCAGGTCGCCTATGAGATCGCCGACCAGGGCGTGCAACTGCACGGCGGCATCGGGTTGTGCAAGGGCATGCTGATAGAGAAGCTCTTCCGCGACGCACGGGCCGGTCTCATCGAAGACGGGGCGAATGATTCGCTCGCGCTGTCGGCGGCGCCGTCGATGGTCAGAAGCTACGTCTATTCGCGCTAGCGATTCGGGCCGCCGTCGAGTTCGGCCGCGCACGGGCAACACGGTGTCACGTCGCGTCTGCCGATCGGGGGACCCGGAAGCGGACGCACTACGCCGGAACGGCCTTCTTGCCGATAAGAGAGTACGGCATATCTAGACTGAACAGCCGGCCCCACCTATAGTTGGCGCGAGGACGCTCCCGGCGTCCTCCAGGCTGGAGGCCGGATGTTCAACAGAGCAGGAAGGAGCAGCAAATCGTGAAGATCGGCAAGTGGCCGGGGCTGGCAGGAGCAGTCGTCGTAAGCCTGCTGGTTGCGGTGACCCTAATGAGCGGCTGCGGCGGTGATGACGACGGGAACGGCGGCGGCGGCGGAGCGGCAGAGAGCCCGGACGAGTACGCGAAGCAGGTATGCGAGACCCTGGGCGACCGCTTCAACGAGCTCGACCGGCTGATGGAGGGCAGCGATTTCGAGGACCCGGAACAGTTGCGCGAAGCCATAGACGAGGCACGGCCGGTCCTCGAAGACCTGTCGAACGACCTCGACGACATCGACCCTCCCGCCGAAGTCGAGGAATGGCACGACAGTATGGTATCGGCCCTTTCACAGGCGTCGGAGCTGTTCGGCAAGCTTGGAGACGTGCTCGACAAGCCGCTGGACGAGGCTATGGGGGCGCTGGAGGAACTGATGCCGGAGCTGGAAGAGATGCAGACGGCCTTCGCGGGCGTCGGTGAACTTCCGCAGGAGTACCAGGACGCTTTCGAGAACGAGCCTGCCTGCGCCGACCTGGAGCTGCTGTCCGAATAGCGACAGACTGAACGGAAAGACAATCTGGCACCTGCCCGGGCGCTCTATTTGCGGGGCGTCCAGGCAGGTGCTAGACTAATCAGGTGGCCCCCATCGTCTAGTGGCCTAGGACGCCACCCTTTCAAGGTGGAAACGGGGATTCGATTTCCCCTGGGGGCACCAGCAGCATTCCTGAGACACGTGCGCTGTGGGAGAGCGCGCCCGCTAGCGGCCGAGCCTCGTGAGAGCGGGCCGGGGCAGCAGGCGCGACGCCTCTTCGATTCTCGCCAGGATCTGCGCCGCCTCCTCCCGTTCGGCGAGAGCGGGACGATAGCCCTCCCCAATGCGCACCGGCAGGAACCGCGTTTCGACGAGCTGCGCGCCCTGGAACGTTGCCTCCAGGATTGCCCCCTGCTGGGTCTGCAGCGACCAGTCCTGATCGAAGACGAAGTTGCCGAGAGCGTAAGCGACGAACCCGTCGGCGCCGCTTTCGCTCGCCTGGACCCAGTGGGGGTGATTGCCCACGACCAGCGACGCTCTTGCCTCGATGGCGAGCCTCGCCAGGCGGACCTGCCGCTCGGTCGGCGTGGCGGTGTATTCCACGCCCCAATGTGGCAGGACGATCACGACGTCCGCCTGCGCCTTTGCGGCGGCGATGTCTTCGGTCAGGTACGCCTCTTGCAGGGGCGCTGTGCCGGGCGCCCCGTCGAAGGCGTGATAGTAGGGGGCGATATCGTCGTAGCCCAGGAACGCGAAATCGACGCCTCTTACCGACACCACGGCCGGCGCCCTCGCCTCTGCCAGATTCGCGCCGCCGCCCGCGCTCGCGATGCCTGCCCGAGTGAGGTTCGAGACCGTGTCGAGGAGCGCCTGGTCGCATGAGGGAGCGCCGCCTCCGCAGTCCTTCGCGTGATTGCCCGCGACGGTGAGGACATCGAAGCCGGCGTGCGCCAGGCCTTCGACGCTACGGGCGGGCGCCAGAAGGTTGAACGTGGGAGTGCACCCGATCGGCCGCCCGGCATCCGACAGCGGAGAGTCGAGGCTGCCGATGGTGATGTCCGCGTCGCGAAGGAGGGGCGCCAGGTCGGAGAAGACGGACGTGAAATCGTTCCGCAGAGCCTGTTGCTGGTAGACGCAGCGGGCGAGAATGATATCGCCGGTGAAGAGGAGCCGTATGACAGGCTCGGGCTCGGACTCCGGCGGGTGAGCGACTTCCTGCCGCTCCTGCCGCTCGAACGCTTGGGCCTGTTCCTCCTTGCGGGGTTCTTCGTGCGAGCGGCACGCCGCCGGCAGGACAGCTACCGCCAACAGCAGGAGAATAGTCCTCAGGAAACCATTGCCATTGCCCAAAGTGCGGTCTCCTTCTTCCGGCAGCCTTACTCTTGCTCTACTCTACGCGCCAGCCGTTGGCGCAGGGCTTTCAGGAGGCAAAACGGCGATTGAAATAGCGTTGCAGATAGCCCTCAGGCTGCCTCAGTCAGACCGGCGAGCCGGCTCTGAGCTGTGGCGTACAGCTCCGCGAAGGAGGCGCCGTCGGTGGGGAAGACGCTTATGCCCGCCTCCACGTTGGCGATCTGGCTTCTGAGCCGCTCCAGGACGGCCACAGCCGCCGCTTCATTCGTCTGGACCATCAGCACGAGAAAGCGTCCGTTACCGGCGTAGCCCGCGAGGTCGGTCGCCCTCGTGTTGGCCTGCAGCCAGTCGCTGAGCAGGCCGTGCAGGGCCCATTCGTTGGAGCCGGTCGCGGGCTCGACGACGGCGAGGGCGAAGGGCATCTCGTAGCGGGTGGCGCGGGCGCATTCCTCTTCCGTCCTCATCGCCATGTACCAGTACGCGAACAGCCCCGTCGTCCGCTCGTAGATAACGAGCTTGCGTCCCGTCTCCGCCTCCTTCGCGGCCTTTTCCACCAGCCCGTCGCCGGCCGCGGAATGACGGCGCCACGTAAGCGCGGACGCGATGGCACATGCCAGCGCGGCGAAGCCGGCGCATGCGGCGGCAGCGGCCGAGGGTAGGAGAAGAGTTGAGGCGAGACCGACGACGGAGGCTACGAGCGCTCCCGCGAGCGCTGCTCGTATCGGCCTCGTTCCGGTCATCGTGTTGGCGTACCCCCACAGTAATTGTCGGACTGTCCTGCCGCGAGAAAAGGTGTGACGCGAGCCCGACTGCCGTCGAAACGGGCGGAAAAGCCTTTCACGTCCTGTTCATGCCGGATGTGCGCCCCTTCATGGCTTCTTCATGGAAGGCGTCTATATTGAATATGGCGGCGTGGACACCGGCCGCGACAAGAGACTGTTGCCACCTCGATGGCGGGCGCAGGTGAAAAGAGATGTCGCTCGTGCGCACAGCGATGAAAGCTGCGGGGCTCGCTTTCCTGGCGATTCTTGCCGTGGTAGGCTTTGTCCGCTTTGTCCTGCGCGATCGGCGGCGGATCGAGGCTCCCAACGCTTGGCCGCGGATCGTCGTCCTGGGGGCGGGTTTCGGCGGCCTCTCCGCCGTCCGCACGCTGCACCGGCGTCTTGGCGACCACGCTCACGTCCGGCTGATCGACCGGCACAACGACCATCTTTTCACGCCCCTGCTGTACGAGGTCGCCACGTGGGCGCTCGACCCGTATGAGGTGGCGAGCCCGCTGCGGCAGTACGCGGGACGCCGCGGCATCGAGTTCCGGCGCGCGACGGTGCAGGGGATCGATTTCGAGCGTTGCCGCGTGCTTCTCGACGGCGATGAAGAACACTACGACTACCTGATCATCGCTCTCGGTTCCGCCACCAATTTCTTCGGCAACGAGAGCGCGCAGCGGCACGCCCTCCCTCTGAAGTGGATCGAGGACGGGCTGGCGATCCGCAACCACGTCATCGATATGCTGGAGGAGGCCGTGCAGACGCGGGAGGCGCAGGAAAGGCGCAGGCTGCTCACGTTCGTGATAGTCGGCGGCGGCTCGACGGGTGTTGAGGCAGCCGCCGCACTGATGGACTTCCTGCGCAAGGTGATACCATCGGACTACCCCTTGCTGAGCATGGACGAAGCGCGGGTGGTCGTCGTCGAGCTTGCGGGAAGGCTACTCGGCCACATGGGCGAACGGATGGCGAAGGCCGCGCTCACGAAGCTGAGGGAATCAGGGGTCGAGGTCTGGCTGAACACGCGGCCCGCCGAGGTCCTGCCCGACCAGTTGTTGCTCGCGGACGGAAGAAGACTGGCGACGAGAACGATGATCTGGGCGACGGGTGTTCGCGCTCCCGACCTGGTCACTTCGCTTGATGCTCCACACGGCTCCAGCGGCGGGCTCCTGGTAGACCAGTTTCTTCAGGTACAGGGACGGCCAGGTGTGTACGCCGTGGGTGACAACGCCCACATCGAAGACCCTCGCACACGCGAGCCGGTGCCGCTCCTCGCCCAGTCGGCAGAGGAAGAGGGCAAAGCCGCCGCGGAGAACGTGGTGCGGTCCATCAGGGGACGGCCTCAGAAGCCTTTCCGGTTCCGCTCGAAGGGAAACGTGATCTCGCTGGGCGGCCTTGCGGGCGCGGCAGAGATCGGCCCCTTCCTGTTCGAGGGCATCCTGGGCTGGGCCGTATGGCGCGGCATCCACCTGATGAAGATCGCCAGCGTACGCAACCGGGTAATGGTCGCCCTCGACTGGGCGGTCGGCATATTGTACGGGCTCGATACCGCCCGCCTTGAGATGCAGCCCGTGCCGCATCCCGAGGACGCGCGGCCGGCAAAGAAGGAGCGGGCCGCCTAGGGCGCGCCATTCGATAGCGTCTCGGATTGAACATGGCAGGCGCGTCGCCGGTTTACGGCGGCGTTCTTGTTGCGGATTCGCGCCGCCCGATGATACCCTCAGGCCGATTCTCCCACCTCGAGGCACTGCCCATGAAGGGAACGAAAGGCTTACCCGCATACAAGGATGCCCGCAGGCCGCTGGCCGAAAGGGTCGCCGACTTGCTGGGCCGGATGACCCTCGATGAGAAGGTGGCGCAACTGGGGGCAGCGTGGTCGACGTCGCTGCTGGAGGACGGTTCGTTCGCGGAAGCAAAGGCGCGGGAGCTGATCGGCCACGGGATCGGGCACATAACGCGCATCGGCGGCGCGACGACGCTGCGTCCCGAGGAAACGGCGCAGCTGGCGAATGAGATCCAGCGGTTTCTCCGTGAGCAAACGCGTCTCGGTATCCCGGCAATAGTCCACGAGGAAAGCTGCGCCGGCTACACAGCCCGCGACGCCACCTGCTTCCCCCAGGCGATCGGGCTGGCGGCCACCTGGGAGCCGGAGCTCATCGAGGAAATGACGTCCGTCATCCGGCTCCAGATGCGGTCGGTGGGGGCGCACCAGGCGCTGGCGCCCGTCCTCGATGTCGTGCGCGACCCCCGCTGGGGGCGGACGGAGGAGACGTTCGGCGAAGACCCGCACCTCATATCACGCATTGGGGTCGCCTATGTGAAGGGACTCCAGGGCGACGACTGGAAGAGCGGTGTCGTCGCCACGGGAAAGCACTTCATCGGCTACGGCGCCTCAGAAGGGGGCCTCAACTGGGCGCCCGCGCATATCCCCCGGCGGGAGTTGCTGGAAGTATACGCGGCCCCTTTCGAGGCGGCGATACGGGAGGCGCGCCTCGGGTCGATGATGAACGCGTACCACGAGCTCGACGGCGTCCCCTGCGGCGCCTCGCGCGAGCTTCTCGAAGCGCTCCTACGCGATGAGCTCGGCTTCGAGGGCGTCGTCGTCAGCGACTACACCACGCTTCCCATGTTGGTGCACTACCACCACCTGACGGATTCAAAGCCGGAGGCGGCGGCGCTGGCGCTCGAAGCCGGAATCGACGTTGAGTTGCCGGAGCTGCGTTATTATGGCGGGCCGCTTCGGGAGGCGCTGGAACAGGGCCGGATCGCGATGTCGCTCATCGACCGGTCGGTCGCGCGGGTGCTGCGCATGAAGTTCCGGCTCGGCCTCTTCGAAGACCCGTACGTGCATGCCCCGTCCGCGGCCGCCGTCTTCGATACGACGGAGCAGCGGCAACTGGCGCTTCGCGTCGCCGAGAAGTCGATCGTGCTGCTCAAGAACGAAGGCGGTCTCCTGCCGCTGAGCCGCTCGCTCAAGCGGATCGCGGTCATCGGCCCCAGCGCCGACGACATTCGCCTGATGCAGGGCGACTATCACTACCCGTCCCACCTGGAAATAACGTTTGCGCCCGCGGCAGCCGGCGCCGAGCCGCGCCCCGACGCTGCGCCGCCCGATCTGTCGCAGCATTTCGTGCCGATGGTGTCGATATTGCAGGGCATCCGCAATATCGCGCCGGATGCGGAGGTCTTCCACGCGAAGGGCTGTGATGTGCTCGACCCCTCGACGGCGGGTTTCGCCGCGGCGGTGGAGGCCACCCTTCGCGCCGAGGTCGCGGTCGTTTGCGTTGGCGACAGGTCGGGTCTCGTTCGCGGCTGCACCAGCGGCGAGTCGAGCGACCGCGCCGATCTGGGGCTGCCGGGCGCGCAGCAGGCGCTGATCGAGGCGGTAGCGGCCACAGGGCGGCCCGTCGTCGTCGTCCTCACCGTCGGGCGCCCGGCCGCGGTCCCGTGGATAGCAGAGAACGTGGCGGCGGTGCTCGTCGCCTGGCTGCCCGGCGAGGAGGGCGGAAACGCTGTCGCCCGCGTCCTCTTCGGCGAGACGGCGCCGGGAGGGAAGCTGCCCATCACGTTTCCCCGCTCCGTCGGGCAGGTTCCGGTCTACTATGGGCACAAGCCGTCCGGGGGTCGCACGATGTGGCAGGGCGACTACGTGGACTTGCCGGTATCGCCGCTGTACGCCTTCGGGCACGGCCTGAGCTACACGTCGTTCGAATACAGCGGGCTGAAGGTGAGTCCGGAAGTGGTCGCCCCGGACGGGAGGGTCGCGATCAGTGTGGACATAACGAACAGCGGCATTCGGGCGGGCGAGGAGGTCGTGCAGCTCTACCTGCGGGACGTAGTCGCCACGGTGACGCGGCCCGTCAAACAGCTTGCCGGGTTCAAGCGGCTGGCCCTCGCGCCGGGAGAGACGCGCACGGTGACCTTCCGCGTCGACCCGCGTGCGCTCGCGTTCTATGACCGGGCGATGGAGTTCGTGGTCGAGCCGGGAGACGTGGAAGTGATGGTGGGCAGCTCGTCGGAGGACATACGGTTGATGGGCCGCTTTCGGATCGGGGGCGCGCGGCGGCCGGTGCGAGGGGGCGAGGTCGCGCCCACGGGCGTCGACGTAGTCTGAGAGCGCATCGCTTGCCGTATACATAACCGAGGGCTAACTTAGAGATAGACCCAGATAGACCTAGGCCCGGTTACCGTCTGAAAAGGAGTGAGAAATGAGGGATGTCGCCATCGTCGGCGCGGGGATGACGCGCTTTGGAAAGTACCTGGACCGCAACCTGAAGAGCCTCACGCGCGAGGCGGTTACGGCCGCGCTTGATTCCTGCGGGATGGACAAGTCGGTGCCGCAGGTCGCGGTCGTGGGCAATGCCGCCGCCGGGCTGGGACAGGGCCAGGAGTGCGTGCGGGCGCAGGTGGTGCTGCGCGACATGGGGATCCAGGGCATACCGATGATCAACACCGAGAACGCATGCGCAAGCTCCTCCACCGCCTTCCAGCTCGCGTGGCTCTACGTCGCTTCCGGCATGTACGACATCGCGCTGGCGGTGGGCATGGAAAAGATGTACAGCGAGGACAAGGCGAAGGTCTTCTCGCTTTTCACGGCGGGTACGGACGTCGAGCTGGCGCAGCAGATGCTCGCCTACATGAAGGAGCAGGCGGAGAAGGCTGCGAAGGCGGCGCCAGGAGCCGTCGGCGAGCCCGGGAAGTCGCGCAGCGTGTTCATGGACATCTACGCTGCGGGCGCCCGCCAGCACATGGAGCGCTACGGCGTGACAAAAGAGCACTTTGGTAAGGTGGCGGTGAAGAACCACTACAACGGTAGCCTCAACCCGCACGCCCAGTACCGCGAAGTGTACACACTCGAAGAGATACTGGCTTCGCCTCTGGTCGCCGAGCCCCTCACGCGGCTGATGTGCGCCCCCATCGGCGACGGCGCTTCCGCCGCCGTGCTCGTCGCCAAAGAGAAGGTGTTCCAGTACACGACGAAGCCCGTCTGGGTCCGCGGCTCGGCGGTTGCCTCCGGCACCGATCAGCGTCCGCCCGGGATCACCGAGCGGGTGGCGCGCGCCGCGTACGAGATGGCGGGTATCGGGCCGGGGGACGTCGATGTGGCGGAGGTGCACGACGCGACGGCCCCGGCGGAGCTGCTGATCTACGAGGAGCTGGGCTTCTGCGCGCCCGGCGAAGGGGCCCGCCTCATCGATGAGGGGGCAACAGAGCTCGGCGGCCGGATTCCCGTGAATACGAGCGGCGGGCTGCTCGCGAAAGGACATCCTGTCGGCGCTACGGGCGTTGCCCAGCTCTACGAGCTGTTCCTGCAACTGCGCGGCGAGGCCGGCGACCGCCAGGTCGAGGGCGCCAAGGTGGGGCTGACGGAAAACGGCGGCGGCATGGTGCGCGGCGAGGCGGCGGCCGCATCCGTGCACATCCTTTCACTATAGTTCCCCAGCTCCTGTTATTTCCGCTTCGCTGCCCCCGGCAGCCCGCAGCGCCGCCTCCTGTTGTGTGCTATCATGATCGCGAATCGATTCGGAAGCGCGGGGCAGGCTTCGCATACGTGACTGAAAGCAGCGTGACGACAGAGAGCGGTGGTTCGGTGGAGCGGAGCCGGCCCTGGCTGCGGTTGCGCCGCGACGCCCTCTTCTTTCTCGTCGTGGGAGCCGTCTTCGCCCTTGACCAGCTCACGAAGGCAATCGTGCGCGCCAACCTCGCCCTGGGGGAGGCCTATCCCGATGAGGGGTTCGTGCGCATCGTCCACGTCGCAAACAGCGGCGCCGCCTTCGGTATTCTGCAGGGTCAGACCCTCTTCCTCACAGCGACCACGCTCCTCGGCCTCGGGGCGATCCTCCTGTACTACCTATACCCGCCGATGGAGCACGGGCTACTGCGCACCGCCCTCGGCCTGCAACTGGGAGGGGCCATCGGCAACCTGACGGACCGCATCCGCCTGGGCGAAGTGACCGACTTCATCGATTTTCGTTGCTGGCCTGCGTTCAACGTAGCTGATTCGGCTATCGTCATCGGCGTAAGCACCATAGTAGTCTTCTTCGTCTTCAACGAGACGGTATGGCAGCGGAAGAAGGGAGCTTGAAGGAGCGCGTCTTTCGCATCGTCGCAGAGGGCGGAGGCGAGCGCCTCGATGTCTTCGTTGCCCGTCACTGCCCCGGCGTTTCCCGCTCGCAGGCCCAGCGTCTCATTCGCGAGCTGGAAGTGACGGTGAACGGACGTTCCGCCAGACCGTCGCTGCTCGTCGAAGCAGGCGACGACGTAGAGGTTCGCGTGCCGCCGCCCCAACCAATTGAGGCGGAGCCGCAGCCTCTCCCGTTGCGAATCATCCACGAGGACGTCGACATCATCGTCGTCGACAAGCCCGCCGGCATGGCCGTCCACCCCGGCGCCGGCCGCGCGCGCAACACTTTGGTGAATGCCCTCCTCGCCCATAGCCCCGATCTCTCGGGGATCGGCGGCAGGCTGCGCCCCGGGATCGTCCACCGGCTCGACAGGGACACCTCCGGGCTACTGCTGGTGGCGAAGAACGACCTCGCCCACGAGGGGATGTCGCGCCAGTTGAAGGAGCGGCAAGTCGAGAAGGGCTATCTGGCGCTGGTGAAGGGAGATGTCGAGCCGCCGGAAGGAGTCATCGAGGGGGCCATCGGGCGAGACCCGCGCAACCGAAAGCGGATGGCGATTGTCGCAGGCGGGCGCGAGGCGATCACGCGCTATCGCAAGCGCGAGCGCATCGGCGGCTACACGCTGCTCGAGGTGGCGCCTTCGACGGGGCGAACGCACCAGATACGAGTGCATCTCGCCGCTATCGGGCACCCTGTCGTCGGGGATGCCGTTTACGGGCGCCCCTCTTCGCTCGTCGCGCGTCAGTTCCTGCACGCGTACCGGCTCGCCTTTCGTCATCCCGTCGACGGGCGGCGCATGGAGCTAGAATCGCCGCTGCCGGATGACCTGGAGCAGGCGCTTCGTCTGGCGCGAGCAGCGCCTTCCCGCCCGTCTTGAGGCTCGGCCTGCCTTCGACTAGAATTGTCGCGACCGAGGCGGCGCCCGCCGCTATGTCCTCAAGTTTCAGGTCACACGGAGGTGGCTGATGGACCTGCTGCTGTTCGTTATTATCCTCAGCGCGTTTGTGGTCGTGCCGGGCCTCATCAACTACTACGCCAACCGCTGGCGCACTGCGGGCGGGGGGTCGGAGCCGGGCCGGTGGGAGCTGGTGATCGCCGGCTTCACGCTGTCGTTCGCGCTCCTGACGGTCGCGGCGATGGTTGTCCTGGTCATCGCTCTGGGGTGGGAAGGGCTCCGGGAAGAGCTTTCCGATTTCATCAACATGGGCTTCGTCGGGTACGCGGAAGAGAGGCCCTTCGCCCTTTCGGGCGTGCTGACGGCGATATCGCTGGTGACGATGGTGGTGATGGGTCTGCTCGGCGTGATGCGGGTGCCGGCCCGCTTCCTGAAGTAGCCTCGCGGAAGATGTAGAATGTATTCGAAGGGTTTCAGGGTCTAGTCTTTGACCGTCCGCGTTCGGTTTGCGCCAAGTCCCACCGGCGTTCCCCACGTGGGGAACATCCGCACCGCCCTCTTCAACTGGCTCTTTGCGCGCCACGAAGGGGGCAAGTTCGTGCTGCGCATCGAAGACACCGATCAGGCGCGCATCGTTCCGGGCGCGCTCGACGCCATACTGCGGGGACTGCGCTGGCTCGGCCTCGATTGGGACGAAGGGCCGGACGTGGAAGGGCCTTACGGACCGTACTTCCAGTCGCAGCGGCTGGAGCACTACGACCGCGCGTCGCGGGAGCTTATCGAGAGGGGAATGGCATACCGCTGCTACTGCTCGCCGGAGCGGCTGGAGAAGGTGCGGGCGGAGCAGACGCGTCGCAAGGAGCCTCCGCGCTACGACCGCTTCTGCCGGAATCTAACGCCCGAACAGCGCGAGCAACGGGAGGCCGAGGGGCTGGCCGCCGTCGTGCGGTTCAAGACGCCGCTCTCCGGGCAGACGTCGTTCTTCGACCTCATACGCGAGCACGTGAGTTTCGAGAACGAAACGCTGGACGATTTCGTGCTCCTGAAGTCGGACGGCTTTCCAACGTATCACCTCGCGAGCGTCGTCGACGACCACTTGATGGAGATATCGCACGTGCTGCGCGCCGACGAGTGGCTCCCCAGCACGCCGCGCCACCTGCTGATCTACGACGCGCTGGGCTGGCAGCCGCCGCTGTTCGGCCATCTGCCGATGCTGCTAGGAAAGGACCGCGCGAAGCTGAGCAAGCGCCACGGCGCCGTGTCGATACTCGACTACGAGAGGCAGGGCTACCTACCGGAGGCGATGTTCAACTTCCTCGGGCTGCTCGGGTGGTCGCTGGACGACCGGACGGAGATCATCTCGCGCGAGCAGTTCATCCGCTACTTCAGCCTCGAGCGCGTGGTGAAGAATCCGGCGATCTTCGACGTGGACAAGCTGACGTGGATGAACGGCGTGTACATGCGCGAGCTTTCGCCGGAGCGCTTCGGCGAGCTTCTGAAGGAGCGACTGGAGCGCGACCTGCCGCCGGAGGCGCCACGGCCGCTCGACGCCGGCTTCGTGATGCGGCTCGTGCCGCTGGCCCAGGAGCGCATGCGGCGCCTCGACGAAGCCGTCGACCTGCTGGGCTTCTTCTTCGTCGAGGGGACGCTTGACCACGGCCTCGACACGCTACTGGGGAAGCGGTTCGCGGGCAAGCCGGAAGAGGCGGCGCGCGTCCTGGATGCGGTAGTCAAGCGTGTGAGCGGCATCGAGGACTGGCGGCACGAGGCGCTGGAAGGCGCGCTGCGACCGCTGGCGGAGGAGCTGTCGCTCAAGACAGGCGATCTCTTCATGCTGGTGCGTGTGGCGGTGACGGGCCGCACGGCGACGCCTCCCCTCTTCGAGACGATGGAGGTGCTGGGCCGCGAGCGGTCGCTGGCGCGGCTGGAAGACGCGCTCGGCCGGCTGCACGGCTAAGGGCACGATATCCCGGCGCACATCGTTTCGCGCTGTGCCGCCCGGCGCGCGCAGCTCAGGCGTGCTCCCGCCGTATTCGTCTCTGTTTACGCCCTGAGAACCCCATGATAGAATGAGGTTCGGTTGGGGAGTCGTCTAGAGGTAGGACAGCGGACTCTGGATCCGTATGCGGGGGTTCGAATCCTCCCTCCCCAGCCAATTCTTTCTACGCAGCCGATTCACAGGGAGGTGCCGAATGGTAGAGGTGGGTGAGACAATCGGCCTGCCGCGGCTCGGCGGCCCCGCACCCGACTTCGTAGCGCAGACCACGCAGGGAACCCTCACTCTTGACGATTTTCGCGGCCGTTGGCTTGTCCTTTTCTCACACCCCGCCGATTTCACGCCCGTATGCACAACCGAGTTCATCGCTTTCGCCGAGATATACGACGAGCTGCAGAAGCGCGGCGTCGACCTGCTCGGGCTCAGCATCGACAGCGTCTTTTCGCATATTGCCTGGTTGCGCAACATTGAGGAGAAGACCGGCGTGAAAATCCAGTACCCCATCATCGCCGATCTGAACAAAGTGGTGGCAAACGCCTACGGCATGATCCACCCCGATCAGAGCAACACCGAGGCCGTGCGCTGCGTTTTCATCATCGACCCTAACCAGATAGTACGGGCGATGCTGTATTACCCGCTGAGCGCGGGGCGGAACATGGACGAGATCGTGCGACTGATCGATGCTCTGCAAACGACGGACGAGCACAACGTGGCGACGCCGGCCAACTGGCGCCCCGGCGACCCCGTGATCGTCCCGCCGCCGCTGACGCAGGAAGGCGCGGAGGAACGGCTCACCGAGGGCTACGACTGCACAGACTGGTACCTGTGTCGGAAGAAGGTGTGACGCCGTGGCATGCGTTACGCCTGAAGGCAAGCCGACGGCATCGGGAAGGGCGATGCTGAGCGCCCTGAAGGAAGGCCCCCGTTCGCCCGAAGAGGTCGCCGAAAAGACCAACATGTCACTTTTCCGTGTTCGGAGCGGGCTGCGGGAGCTTTCCTACGCCGGGCTCGTCGAAGTGGCGGGCGAGCGGTACGAGCTGACGGCGAAGGGCGCTGAGAGCCTGCAAGACGCGCAGTAGGTTGCGCCGCAGCGCGGGTTCAACGATAATAGGTTCGGCGCATTCGTCTAGCGGCCCAGGACACCGCCCTCTCAAGGCGGAGATCGCGGGTTCGAATCCCGCATGCGCTACCATACAGAACGCGAAAGGCAGGAGATGAACTCCTGCCTTCTTGCATCTATAATGTGGGCGATGAGACGTTGCGCAAGCCCGAGGAGGCAACTGTGAAGACGATCGACCTTCGCAGCGACACGGTGACGCTCCCCACTCAAGAGATGCGCGAAGCGATGTACAGGGCGGAAGTCGGTGATGACGTCCACCATGAGGACCCGACGATAAAGCGGTTGGAGAGCATCGCCGCCGAAAAGCTGGGCAAAGAAGACGCTCTTTTCGTCGCCAGCGGGACGATGGGCAACCTCGTGGCCGTGCTGACGCATTGCGAGGCCGACGATCGCATAATTGTCGGGAGCGAGGCCCACATCCACTACTACGAAGGCGAGGGGATAAGCCACCTCGTCGGCGTCGATATGCGTGAGCTGCCGAACGACGAGGACGGGCGCATCGACGTCGCGGAGCTTGACAAGGTCCTGTGGGAGAGCCAGGGCCCGCCCATTACCCTCGTTTGCCTGGAGAACACACACATGCGCTGCGGCGGCGTCCCCTTGAGCGCCGAGTACACGGCCCGGGTGGCGGAGGTGGCGCACGAGCGTGGCGTCCCCCTGCATCTGGATGGAGCCCGCATATTCAACGCCGCCGTCGCGCTCGGTGTGCCTGCCGCCGAGCTGGCGAGAGAAGCGGACTCGGTGATGTTCTGCTTGTCGAAAGGGCTATCGGCGCCGGTGGGCTCCGTCCTCTGCGGCAGTGGCGAGTTCATCGTGCGGGCGCGGCAGTCGCGGCGATGGGTCGGCGGCGCCATGCGTCAGGTCGGCATCCTGGGCGCGGCCGGCATCGTCGCGCTTGAAAAGATGGTCGACCGGCTGGCGGAGGACCACGAGAACGCACGCGCGCTGGCCGAAGGGCTTTCGTCTATTGAAGGCATTTCGATCGATCCCGCCCGCGCGCCTACAAACATCGTGATCTTCTCGATCGACGAGCGGTGGGAGATGCGGGATTTTCTCACGGCGCTTTCGGAGCGAGGAGTCTTGGCGTTGCCGGTCGGGCCCGACCGCGTGCGGATGGTCACCCACTACGGTGTCGACCGCGAGGACATTGAGCAGGCGCTCACGGTTGTCGAAAAAGTGGCGCGCGAGCAATTGAAAGCGGGACAGGCGGCACAGTGAAACGTCAGCCGGTTGCCTGAAGGGTCAGCCCGCCCGCAACCGATACTGCGCCGGTGACAACGGCCTCAGCCGCCAGCTCCCGAAACATCTCCGCAAACGCCTCGATCTGCCCCTTCGGCGCATACACCACACCCCCTGCCCTGTACGGCTGGCGGTCGTTCAGCGCCATTCCCAGCGATGCCGCGGACGCGCCCGGCGCGGCGATGAACCTCTCGAGGAGCGAGCGCACCTGCCAGTCGTAGGTGGCCGGCGCGACGTTGAGGCAGAAGCAAAGAGCGGATGGTCGGTTCTCCGGCAGCGGGCCGTCGTCGATGACGATGTCCATGGTCACGAAATCGCCGACGGCAGGCAGGAAGGACTGCTGAAGAAACCGCATGTAGCGGGCGTCGGTGCCGAAGCGCTCGAGGGCGGCGGCGTCCGCGAGGTAGGCGAAGAGCGCGAGATCGTGCGTGGAGCCGGCGCGGCTGCCAACGACGCAGCCGAGGCGCAACACTTCGCAGGCGTGTTGAAGGCGCAGGAATCGGGAGACGAGCGCTTCCCCGTTTTCGTGACGGTCCCGCGCTTTCAGGCGCACGAGCAGAAGGTGAAGGACCACGTATCGAGACCCCGACCGCGATCCTAGCACGTCGCCGGTGAGCAGGCCATCCGCGCTCCTTCGCAGCCGCCGCTTCCGATGCTATAATCGTGTCGATGGCTTCGGATACCGACAAACCCCTGCTGGCGCTCCTCGACGGACACGGCATCATCCACCGCGCGTATCACGCTTTCCGCGAGCCGCTGGTCGTGCGCAAGACGGGCGAAGTGGTGACCGCGGTATACGGGCTCGCCAACACGCTGCTGAGCGTGCTCGAACAGCTTCGCCCAACGCACATAATCGTCGCCCTTGACCCCAAGGGGCCGACGTTCCGACACGAGCTTGACGACACGTATAAAGCGCAGCGCCCCGGTGCGCCCGAAGACCTGCGCGAGCAGTTCGCGCGCTGTGTGGAGCTGATCGAGGCGTTCAACATCCCCATTTTTCAGGTCGAGGGCTTCGAGGCCGACGACGTGCTCGGGACTCTCGCGCGACAGGCTGCGGAGCAGGGCATCGAGACGTACGTCGTCAGCCTGGACAGCGACATGGTCCAGCTTCTGCGGCCGAACGTAAAACTCTTCATGTTCCGCCCTTACCAGCGCGACACCGTCGTCTACGACGAGAGGTCGGCGCGCGAGCGCTACGGTTTCGATCCGCAGCAGATGCCGGACTTCAAAGGGCTCAAGGGCGACGTGTCGGACAACATTCCCGGCGTGCCCGGCGTCGGCGAGAAAACGGCAGTGCGTCTCATCGAGCAGTTCGGCAGCGTCGAGACAATCTACGAGCACCTCGATCTCGTCGAGCCGTCGAAGCTGCGGGAGACGCTCGCCGCCCACGAAGAAGAAGCGCGCCACAGTAAGGAGATGGCGACGATCCGCACGGACGTGCCCGTCAGCCTCGATCTCAAGGCCGCCGAGCTTAAAGGGTACGACCGACAGAAGGTCCTGGAGATCTTCCGCGAGCTGGAGTTCCGGACCCTGATGGGCAGACTGCCCGAGTACGTGCGTCCCCTGGAAGAGAAGGCGCCCCCGGTCGAGCTGGGAGCGCCGGAGAAGATATACCACTGCATCTACGACGAAGAGGAGCTGGACTCGCTGGCGCAACGGTTGTCCAAGGCCGAGAGTTTCTCGTTCGACACCGAGACGGACGAGATACATGCCATGCGCGCGCGGCTCGTCGGCCTGTCGTTCTCCGATTCCATCGCGGAGGCGTTCTACATCCCCGTCGGGCACATCGCGGAGCTCGGCGGCAGGCCGCAGTTGCCGCTTTCGACCGTGCTGTCGAAGCTCGGCCCGGTGCTGGAGGACGGGCTGCGCCCCAAAGTGGCGCACAACGGCAAGTACGACATGGTGGTGCTCGCGAACCACGGCGTGACTGTCCGCGGCCTTGCGTTTGACACGATGGTCGCCGCGTATCTGCTCGGCGAGGGCGGCGGCTCGGAGGCGTACCGGCCGGGCGAGGGATCGCTGAGCCTGAAGTGGCTGGCGTCGCGCCGCCTAGGCATCGAGATGACGGACATCACGGAGATCCTCGGCAGGCGCGGGCCGAAGCAGCTCTCGATGGCGCAGGCGCCTGTGAGCGCCGTCGCCGATTACTCATGCGGCGACGCCGACGTGACTTTCCGTCTGCGCGCGCTACTCGAGAAGGAGCTGAAGGAACAGAACCTGTGGAGCCTCTTCACGGAAGTTGAGATGCCGCTGGTGCCGGTGCTCACGCGCATGGAGCTGGCAGGCGTAGCGATCGATGTGGCGGTCTTGCGGGAGATGTCGCAGCAACTGGAGACGCAGATTGTCGCGCTGGAACAGCAGATATACGAGGCCTGCGGGCACCAGTTCAACATCGGGTCGCCGCAGCAGCTTTCGGTGGTGCTGTTTGAGGAGATCGGGCTGCCGAAGCCGCGCAAGGTGAGGCAGCAGGGCTACGCAACCGACGCGATGGTGCTCGAGGCGCTGCGGGACGCCCATCCGGTTATCGACATGATCCTGACGTACCGCCAGCTTACGAAACTGAAGTCGACTTACATAGACACGCTGCCCGCGCTTATCAACCCGAACACCGGCCGCATCCACACGACGTTCAACCAGACGATCACGGCGACAGGCCGGCTGTCGTCAAACGACCCGAACCTGCAAAACATCCCCGTGCGGGGCGAACTGGGGGGCCAGATCCGGGCCGCGTTCATCGCTCGAGACGTAGGCCCGGACCCCTACTTGCTCGCCGCCGACTACTCACAGGTGGAGCTGCGCATCCTGGCGCACCTGTGCAAAGACCCCGGCCTCCTGGAAGCGTTCCGGCAGGACGAGGACATCCACGCGGCGACGGCGTCGCAGGTGTTCGGCGTTCCCATCGAGGAGGTGACGCCGACGATGCGAAGGCGGGCGAAAGTGTTCAACTTCGGCGTGCTGTACGGGCTGACGGGGTTCGGGCTGTCGCAGCGCGAGGGGATATCGCGCGAGGAGGCGACAGAGTTCATCAACCGCTATTTCGAGAAGTACGCGCGCGTGAAGGAATGGCGCGAGGAGGTGATAGGCGACGCGCGGGTGAAGGGGTACGCGGAGACGATGATGGGGCGCCGGCGCTACATCCCGGCGATCAACTCGGCGAACCCGCAGGTGCGGGGCGCCGCCGAGCGCATCGCGATCAACATGCCGGTGCAGGGGACCGCCGCCGACATCATCAAAGTGGCGATGGACAGGCTGGACGCGGAGCTCGAGGCGCGGAAGATGCGTTCGAAGATGCTGCTGCAGGTGCACGACGAGCTGATCTTCGAAGGGCCGGCCTCGGAGATGACCGACCTGCGGGAGATGGTGCTGCGGATCATGCCGGCGTCGCTGGAGCTGGACGTGCCGCTGAAGGTGGACGTGAAGCTGGGCAAGAACTGGGGCGAAGTGTAATCCCGGTGCTCTTCCAGGCGGATGTAAGGTGTTGACCAGGAATGAAGCGTGGCGTTCCTGTACGGCGTTGGCGTTATCGCCGGAACACTTGCGCCCATCTTCCCGCCGCCCACCCGCGGGGCGTTTGTTAGTGCCGGGGGGACACACCTGCTTTGCCGGGAGGCGGGTCCAGACTCCCGCCGGAGAGGGACATCGCCCTCCGGGCTCCCCCTGATTTGGCTGAGTTGCCCGAGGTAGAGACGATGGATGACTGGACGGTTCTGTGGGATGAATCCCGCGGCCCGCGCCTGACAGCGTCGCGCTAGGCCGAGAGTTTGAAACCCCGGAACCGTGTGCCGACCCCGTCCCAAATGCGCTCCCCATGCCTGAGCTGCCGGAAGTAGAAACGATACGCCGCGACCTCGCGCCCCGCGTCGTCGGACGCTCCATAACCGCCGTCCGCATCGTCCGCGACCGCGTGCCGACCGTCGAGGGCGCCTCGCCCGTCACGTTCCGCAGCAAGCTGAAGGGACGCCGCATCGAGGGGATCGAACGGCGGGGGAAGTACCTCCTGTTCGCGCTCTCGGGCGGGCTCCACCTCGCCGTCCACCTGCGCATGACCGGCTCGCTCCTCCTCCGCAACGCCGGCGACACCGATGACCCGTATCTTCGCGCCGTCCTTTCGCTCGACAACGGTGCGGACCTGCGTTACGCCGACCTGCGCAAGCTGGGGCGACTGCGCCTCGTCGAGGACTTGCGAGCGGTAACCGACAAGCTCGGCCCCGACGCCCTGTCGGATCGGTTCACGGCCGGCTACCTGCAACGCGCCTTCGAGCGGCGGCGGGCGCCGGTTAAGGCCGTGCTGATGGACCAGAAGACGCTGGCGGGACTCGGCAACATCTACGCCGACGAGGCGCTTTTCGCGGCGCGCGTCAACCCGCTGCGTCGCGCCGATTCCCTGTCGGAGCGAGAGGTGAAGGGCGTTCGGCGCGGCATACGTGAGGTGCTGCGCGAGGCCCTCGGCAACCGCGGGTCGTCGTTCCGCGATTACGTCGATGCGAACGGGCAGGCAGGGCGGCACCAGATCAAGGTGAAGGTCTTCCGCCGTACGGGGCAGCCGTGCTATGTTTGCGGCGCCGAAATCCAGCGGGCGAAGGTAGGAGGCCGCAGCGCCCACTTCTGTCCGCGCTGCCAGCCTGCGCCCGGTTCCCCGTAGGGTCGGCGCTCCGTACCCGACCAGGGGCGATTCGGGCCACGCTTCAATGTTGCGGAAGAGGCGCATAAACCAGGACATGCGCGGCAGGCAAGATGCTCGCCCTATGAGATGAGAAGACACGACGCGATAACGGACGTCCCCGGCATACTCGTCGGGCACTGGACGGACCGGAGGGCCGCCACCGGCTGCACAGTCGTCCTCTGCAAGAAGGGCGCGGTCGCCGGCGTGGACGTGCGCGGCGGCGCCCCGGGCACCCGCGAGGCGTCGCTGTTGCGCCCCGAGGCGCTCGTCCAGCAGGTGCACGCCGTCTTCCTCACCGGCGGCAGCGCGTTTGGGCTCGACGTCGGCTCCGGTATCATGCGCTACCTCGAGGAGCGCGGCATCGGCTTCTCCTACGGCGGTTCGGTGATCCCGATCGTCTGCGGCGCCGTCCTCTTCGACCTCAACATCGGACGCCACGATGTGCGGCCGAACGCTGAGGCCGGCTACCGGGCCTGCAAGGCAGCGAAAGGGGGGCGCGTCGCGCAAGGCAGCGTGGGCGCGGGCACGGGCGCGACCGTCGCCAAGGTGCGGACGATAGCGCGCGGGCTTAAGGGCGGCATCGGCACGGCGAGCGAGAGGACCGGCGAGGTGGTCGTCGGGGCGCTCGTGGCGGTGAACGCGTTTGGGGAGATCGTCGACCCGCAGACGGGGCAGATCGTGGCCGGCGTGCGGGGCGAGCAGGGGCGCTTTGAGAGCGCGGTCGACCTCATGCGGACGGCGGGTCCGTTCGCGACGCTGCCGCTGGCGAATACGACCATCGGTGTCGTGGCCACGAACGCGACCCTAACCAAAACACAGGCGACGACCGTTGCGCAGATGGCGCACGACGGCATAAGCCGCGCCATCCGGCCTGCCCACTGCCCCGTCGACGGCGACGCGATCTTCGCGCTCGCGACCAGCGAGGCCGCGGGCGCCGCGAACGCCGGGGTCATCGGCGCGCTGGCGGCAGAAGCGGTGCAACGGGCCGTGCTGAACGCCATCCGCGAGGCGAAGGGGCTCGCGGGCGTACCGTCGGCGCGGGAGTGGCTGACGGGGCGGCAGTAGGCCGCACCCCATCGACACAATAATCACCGGATTCATTCCCCGGATTTGCTTGACAGCCCTCATTCTCAGACCTATACTATGGTCGGTATTGACCTTGGGTGGGGCAATAACCGGCGTCTGGGCAAGCGCTGCGGACGCCAACCAGGGGGCTCAGGAAGCCTCCGAAAGTCAATAAAAGCCGCTTGGATCGCCTGGTCGACCGAGACGTGCAAGATGGCCTGACTTTGCTTGCCCTTTCGGTTCCGGCCGGAAGGGCTTTTTGGTTATCGCTTCCACCGCTGCGTCCGGAGCGGAGTAAGGAGGTAGAGCCTTGAGGCTGATGTTCAAGAGCAAGATCCACCGCGTGCGCGTCACGGAGGCGGACCTGAACTATATGGGGAGCATTACGCTCGACCCCGAGCTGATGGAAGCGGCCGATATCCTGCCCTATGAGCAGGTGCACGTCCTGGATGTCGATAACGGCAACCGCCTGATCACCTACGCCATCCCCGGCTGCCGCGGCAGCGGCGAAGCGTGCATAAACGGCGCCGCTGCGCACCTCGTCCATCCTGGCGACATCGTCCTCGTTCTTACATACGCGCCGTGCACGGAAGAAGAGGCGCGAAACCTGAGGCCGCGCGTGGTGCACGTCGATGAGAACAACCGCATCTCCTGGATCGGCCCCCGCGTCGAGGAGTTCGCTCTCGCGCACGGCCGCGCCGATCCGTTCAGCCAGGAGGTCCAGCCATGGCTCGACTGAGCGTCCACGAGTTGAAGGCGATGAAGCAGCGGGGCGAAAAGATCCCCATGCTCACCGCCTACGACTACCCCACAGCGCGCATCCTCGACGAAGCGGGCATCCCCATAATCCTCGTCGGCGACAGCCTCGGCATGGTCGTCCTCGGCTATGACTCGACGATACCCGTCACGATGGAGGAGATGCTCCATCACACGAGGGCGGTGGTGAGGGGGACGAAGAGGGCGATCGTAGTAGGCGACATGCCCTTCATGAGCTACCAGACCGGCATTGAGGACGCGCTCCGAAACGCCGGTCGTTTCTTGCAGGAGGCGGGCGCCACCGCCGTGAAGCTGGAGGGCGGCGTCCACATGGCGGAGACGGTCCGGCGGCTTGTCTCGATAGGTATTCCCGTCATGGGGCACATCGGGCTGACGCCGCAGTCGGTCAGCCAGATCGGCGGCCACAAGGTACAGGGCAAGACGCCGGAAGCCGCCGTCAAGACGCTCCAGGATGCGCTCGCATTGCAGGAAGCGGGCGCGTTCGCCATCGTCCTCGAGACCATACCCGCTCCTCTCGGCAGGATCATCTCCGAGCGGCTCGACATCCCTACCATCGGCATCGGCGCCGGCCCCCAGTGCGACGGCCAGGTGCAGGTGATCCACGACTTCCTCGGTCTCCTTTCCGATTTCGTACCCAAGCACGCCAAACAGTACCTCCGTCTTCACGAGGAGATACGGGAGGCGGTGCTTCGTTATCTGGAAGAGGTGCGGTCGGGGGCTTTCCCGACCGACAAGGAGAGCTTTCTGATGGACGAGAGCGTCCTGGCGGAGCTCTCAAAGATGGCGGTGTAACATGGCTCTCTCCGAAACCATCCGTGCCCTCCCCGTACTTCAAGTGGTGGCGACAATCGATGGAATGCGGCGCTTGCGGTCGCAGGCCTCGGGAAGCGTCGGGTTTGTGCCCACGATGGGCTACCTGCACGAGGGACACCTCTCGCTCGTGCGCCGCGCCCGCGCCGAAAACGATGTGGTCGTCACCAGCATCTTCGTCAACCCCACTCAGTTCGGACCCAACGAAGACTTTGAGAAGTACCCCCGCGACCCGCAGCGCGACTTGACGCTCCTGCAGCAGGAGCGCGTGGATGTCGTCTTCATGCCGCCGGCGATCGAGATGTACCCGGAGGGGTTCGGCACGACTGTCGAGGTGGGAGGCGTAACGGAAGTCCTCGAGGGCGCCTGTCGTCCTGGGCATTTCCGAGGCGTCGCGAGCGTTGTCCTCAAGCTTCTGAACATCGTCCAGCCGCACCGGGCCTATTTCGGACAGAAGGATGCCCAGCAGCTCGTCGTGATTCGCAAAATGGTGCGGGACCTGAACCTGAACGTTGAGATAGTGCCCTGCCCCACCGTCCGCGAAACGGGCGGTCTGGCGATGAGCAGCCGCAACGTCTTCCTGTCGCCCGACGAGCGGCGGGCCGCTCTCATCCTGTTCCGCGCGCTCAGCCTCTCCGAGCGCCTTCACCGCACGGGAGAACGAGACGCCGGCAGGCTGCGCGACAGGCTGGAAGGACTCATCAAGCGGGAGCCGCTGGCGAGGATCGACTACATCAGCATCGCCGACCCGGAGACGCTCCAGGAGCTGGAGGTGATCGAGGGGCCGGCGTTGATATCGCTGGCGATCCGCATCGGCGAGACGAGGCTCATCGACAACGTAACGGTAGGCGAGAAGCGCGTTTCCCGCTACGCCGACCTGGGCGCCAAATAGCCGGCGCTTCGCAACACACCGGTCTCAGGGCGTCCTCGACGGGCGCCCTGAGGCTTTTCGTCGCCTGCTCCGAAATGCTAGAATGATGCCGCATCCTGAAAAGTAACCTAGACGCGTATGGGTGGACACTCACACTGGACTCAGATCAAGCGGCAGAAGGGCGCCGCCGACGCCCGCAGGGGTCAGATCTTCACCAAACTCGGCCGTGAGATAACGGTCGCGGCCCGCCAGGGAGGGCCCGATCCGGCATCGAACTTCCGCCTGCGTCTCGCCGTCCAGCGGGCGCGCGACGCCAACATGCCCAATGACACCATCGAGCGGGCGATACGCCGCGGCGCCGGCGGCGAGGGCGCCAGCGAGCTCATAGAGGCCACTTATGAGGGCTACGGCCCCGGCGGCACCGCCGTGCTGGTGGAGGTGCTGACCGACAACCGCAACCGCTCCGTCGCTGATATCCGCGCCACCTTCTCGCGCCACGGCGGCAGTCTCAGCGAGGCAGGATCGGTTGCCTGGCTCTTCGACACCAGGGGGCTGATCATGGTCGGCGCAGACGAGCAGAACAGCGAGGACCTGGCCCTGATGGCAATCGACGCCGGCGCCGAAGATGTGGACATCGATGACGGCCGCGTGCAGGTCCGCACCGCCGCCGAGGACCTGGAGAAGGTGCGGCGAGCCCTGGAAGAGCAGGGAGTGCATATCGAGTCGGCTGAGCTGGCGAAACTGCCGAAAAGCACGATAAGCCTCGACGAGAAGCAGGCCGTGCAGTCACTCAAGCTGCTCGATAAGCTGGAGGAGCTCGACGACGTCCAGCGAGTCTATTCCAACGCGGAGTTCCCCGACGAAGTCCTGGCGACGTACAGCGGCTAGGCGCCGCGCGGTCGAGGGGGCCGCGCCGGTCGCGTCCGGCGAACGTCTAATCGTCCTCGGCATCGACCCCGGTCTGCGAGTCACCGGTTTCGGCGTGCTCTGTCAGACACCGGGCAGCGAGCCGTCTCTTATCGATTGCGGCGCGCTGCGCGTCAACGCCAGGCTGCCCCTCGCCGAGCGCCTGGCTTATCTCTACGACGGCCTGCGGACGCTGATCGAGCGCTGCCAGCCGTCGGAGGTGGCGGTGGAGGAGCCGTTCGTCGCCGCTAACGTCCGTTCGGCGATGGCGATAGGCGAGGCGCGCGCGCTGGCGTTGCTGGCGGCGGCGCAGGCGGGCGTGCCGGTATGCCGCTACTCGCCGGCGGAGGTGAAGCAGAGCGTGACCGGGTACGGCCGTGGCTCGAAAGGGCAGGTGCAGGAGATGGTGCGGCTGCAACTGGGGATGACGGAGGCGCCGGAGCCGCAGGACGCCGCCGACGCCCTCGCCGTTGCCCTGTGCCACCTCGCGCGCTGCCGAACGAACGATATGCTCCGCGAAGGGACGCAGACGTGATCGCCCGCATCCGGGGCACGGTCGAAGAAGCGACCCCGGACGGCCTGGTGATACGGCCGGAAGGCGTGGGTCTCGGGCTGCTGGTGCAGGTCGCGGGACACACGCGGGACGCGCTGGGCGTGGCCGGGCGCGAGGTGTCGCTGTACACGCATCTTCAGGCGCGCGAGAACGACGTCGCGCTGTTCGGCTTCGCGACGGCGGAGGAGCTGCGGCTGT
Organism: Dehalococcoidia bacterium; assembly: GCA_030018455.1. Lineage (NCBI taxonomy): Bacteria > Bacillati > Chloroflexota > Dehalococcoidia > Dehalococcoidia bacterium. The sequence goes on along the minus strand of JASEFU010000001.1, from coordinate 58,282 downwards.
TCCGCATGCTCATCGGCGTGTCGGGCCTCGGGCCGAAGGGGGCGCTGGCGCTTCTCTCCGGGCTGCCGGGCGACGAGCTGTGGGAGGCGATAGCAGGCGGCGACGTCGAGCGGATACGGCGGGTGCCGGGGATCGGCGCGAAGACGGCGAGCCGCATCGTGCTTGATCTGAAGGGGCGGTTGCCGGAGCACATCCCCGTCGCGGCGGGCGGCGTGGCCCCGCGTTCGGACGACGACGACGTGGTGGCGGCGCTTGTCGCGCTCGGGTACAGCCAGGCGGAGGCTTCCGCCGCAGCATCGCGCGTTCCGAGGGACGAGTCCCTCACCCTCGAAGAGAAGATCCGCATCGCCCTCTCCTCCTTCACCTCGGAATAGCGGCTCCACGAACCGATAGGGCGGGCATCTTGCCCGCTGCGTGAAACCAGCCGCCCGCAGGCCGGGGGTTACAGGGGGTGCCGCCGCGATTTCCTCCAAACAGCCCTGGGGTGGGTGGGGGGAGATAGACGTCCATGTTAGGGCTGGCGGCAGCGGCGCAGCGTGGAAACGACAGGCGAGCACTAGGGAATCCCGCGAGAATACGGTAAACTGGATCATGCAATGGCAGAGTTTAAGCTCGTTTCTGATTTCAAGCCCACGGGCGATCAGCCCCAGGCTATCGACCAGCTCGTCGATGGGCTCCGCAGGGGCTACAAGCACCAGACGCTCCTCGGCGTGACCGGTAGCGGCAAGACGTTCACGATGGCAAGCGTCGTCGAGCGCGCGCAGCGTCCGACGCTCGTCCTCGCGCCCAACCGCACGCTCGCCGCGCAACTCGCCTCCGAGTTCAAGGAGTTCTTTCCCGAGAACGCCGTCGAGTACTTCGTGAGCTACTACGACTACTACCAGCCGGAGGCCTACATCCCCCGGAGCGATACCTACATCGCGAAGGACGCCGACATCAACGACGAGATCGACAAGCTGCGCCACGCTGCCACGCGCGCCCTCTTCGAGCGCCGCGACGTGCTCATCGTGGCGTCCGTCTCCTGCATCTACGGTCTCGGCGAGCCGGAAGAGTACCATAGCTTCACCCTCACCTTCCGCAAGGGGCAGCCGTTCAACCGCGGACGCGCCGTCCGCCGCCTGGTCGACATGCAGTACGACCGCAACGACATGACGCTCACCCGCGGCCACTTCCGTCTGCGCGGCGATAGCCTCACGATCATGCCCGCATACGAGGAACTCGCCGCGCGCATCGACTTCATGGGCGACGAGGTCGAGCGTATCATCGAGATCGACCCCCTGACCGGCGAGCTGCTGGCGGAGCGCGACCGGATCGATATCTATCCGGCGAAGCACTTCGTGACATCGCGCGAGAAGCTCGACGAAGCGATCCTGGATATCGAAGCGGAACTGGAGGAGCGGGTCGCGGAGCTGCGCTCACAGGGAAAGTTGCTGGAGGCGGCGCGGCTGGAGGAACGCACTAAGTACGACATCGAGAGCCTGCGGGAGGCGGGCTACTGCGCCGGCATCGAGAACTACGCCCGTCACCTGGCGCGGCGTCCGGCGGGCAGCACCCCCTGGACGCTGCTCGACTACTTTCCAGACGACTTTCTGATGTTCATCGACGAGTCGCACATCAGCATCCCCCAGGTGCGCGGCATGTACCACGGCGACGTCTCGCGCAAGCAGACGCTTGTCGACTTCGGCTTTCGCCTGCCGTCGGCGCTCGACAACCGCCCGCTGAACTTTAACGAGTTTCTGGACCACCTCAACCAGGTGATATACGTGTCGGCGACGCCCGGCCCGTTCGAGTACGAGCACAGCGAACAGGTGGTGGAGCAAATCGTGCGGCCCACGGGGCTGATCGATCCATCGGTGGAGGTGAAGCCGACGGCCGGGCAGATCGACGACCTCCTGGAACAGATACGCGTCCGCGTCGAGCGGGGAGAGCGCGCGCTGGTGACCACGCTGACGAAGAAGATGGCGGAAGACCTTGCCGACTACCTGGTCGAGATGGGCATCCGCACCCACTACCTGCACTCGGAGATCGACACGCTGGAGCGGGTGGAGATATTGCGCGACCTCCGCATGGGCGTATATGACGTCGTGGTGGGCATAAACCTGCTGCGCGAAGGGCTCGACCTGCCGGAGGTGAGCCTCATCGCCATCCTCGACGCCGACAAGGAGGGGTACCTGAGGTCGCGCGATTCGCTCATCCAGACGATAGGGCGCGCGTCGCGCCACATCGAGGGGCACGTCATCATGTACGCCGACACCATGACGGATTCGATGCGGCGGGCAATCGATGAGACGTACCGCCGCCGTCGCATCCAGATCGCGTACAACGAGGAGCGCGGGATCACGCCGCAGGGGATACGCAAGGCGATACGTGACATAACGGACCGCGTGAAGAAGGTGGCGGAGGAGCAGGCGGCGTACTATCCAGCGGGCGCCATCCCGAAGGACGAGCTGGCGCGGCTGGTGCGCGACCTCGAAGGGCAGATGAAGCAGGCGGCGAAGAACCTCGAGTTCGAGAAGGCGGCGCTCCTGCGCGACCAGATAAGCGAGTTCCGCAAGCAGCTTGTGAGCGACCAGGACGTGCTGCACGAGTTCGCTGAGGCGGCGAGCAAGCCTGCGCGGCCCGCCCCGAGTTTCAACGATAGGGGGCGTCGCGGCCGCCGCCACCCCTACCGCTAGCGCCGCGGGGATTCTTTCGTTGACCCGCTCCTGTTCGTAGTGCTAGACTTTTCTATGAGGCACAGAGGCGCAAGCCCGATGACTATACGGCGGAGGCCTGCTCGATAGTCTTGAGCGGGCCTTCGTATGTTGAAGGGAGAGGCCGGACTTGCATGAACGGGAAGTAGAGAAGCTCCCGCCGGCTCGAGAGCTTGACCCGCACGTCGAATCGCTCATGCCGGTGGCCTACGCGCCCTCGGGCCCCGACACGCGCATATGCCCCAGTTGCAGTTCTCCCATGCCGCAGGAGTTCCGTTTTTGCGGCCACTGCGGCTACCCTCTGAGCAGCTCAAGCGAGCGTCCGGCCGTCGAGAGCACGACGACAATCCTTTTCACCGACATGGCGGGCTTCTCGCAGCTCATGTCGTCCGTTGGCGACGAAGAAGCGCTCGATGTCCTCAAGCGTCACAATCAGATCGTGCGCACGCAGATCCAGGACCACGGGGGGTTCGAGGTGAAGTACCAGGGCGACGGGTTCATGGTCGCTTTTCGCACGGCGCGCCGGGCGGTCCTCTGCGCCGTCGACATCCAGAAGAAGATGGCGGAGTACAACCGCGAGTACCCGACGCGGCCGCTGGTGCTGCGCATGGGGCTCAACGCCGGCGACGTGCTGCGCGAAGAGGACGATTTCTTCGGGGCGGCAGTCAACATGGCGGCGCGAATAGCGGAGAAGGCGAAGGGCGGCCAGATCCTGATGTCAGAGCTGGTCAAGGGCCTCGCGGGACCGTACCCCGGCTTCGAATACGCCCCCTGCGGCAGCTTCCGCCTGCGCGGCTTCCCCGGCCGCTACCGGCTGTACGAGGTGGTCTGGCGGAGCTAGCCCTGTCCGGTCAGAAATTGCAGTTGCAGTCCTCCACCGGCTCCACCAGGCTGGAGTTCAGCCCTGTCAGAGTCACGTCGAGCGCAGTCATCACTCTGTCCTTGTTCACGTCGAATGACGGGTCGACGACCATCGACATGTCGGGAACAGGGTCGCCGTCATCGGGGTCGTCGTCCTGGGCGCTGAAGGCCCGCTGGGCCACCCTGACATAGTCGAGGACGCCGCTGATGCGGTCGCCGTTCACGTCTGCGATCTCCTTGTCGTCGTTGCAGCCGTCGCCGTCGGTGTCGACGCTGGTGGGGGAGGTACCCCAGCCCATCACCTCGACGCCGTCGTTTATGCCGTCGCCGTCGGTGTCCTTGATCTTGTCGCTCGTTCCCAGCAGGGCCTCGATATTGGCCGACAGGCAGTCCTTGTCGACGTCGATGATCCCCGTGCAACCGGGCTTGCTTCCGGGGTTCAGGGGATCGGAGCCGAGAAGCACCTCGGCGCCATCGATGACGCGGTCGCCGTCGGTGTCGCGGAGCAGGGGGTTGGTGCCCGCGGATGCCTCCTCGGCGTCTGTTAGGCCGTCGTTATCGTCGTCGTCGTCGCAGGCGTCGCCAAGGGGGTCGCCGTTGGGGACGGTGACATCGTCGAGGGCCACGACGGGGCCGTTGGGGATGGCGGCGTTATCGGTGTTGACCTGCTCGCCCGCCTCGTCGACCGTGCCGTCTGTGTCATCGTCGAGGCCGTTGGGGACAGGCGGGTTGGCGACCAGCGGGCAGTTGTCGAAGGCGTCAATCACGCCGTCTGTGTCGGTGTCGGGCGGAGAGCCAAGGTTCAGCCTGCCGCAGCCGAACACGTTGTCGTCACCGCCCGCGCCGAGGTCGATGCAGCGCGGGCCGGTAAGAAACGCGGCGACCTGCGCTGGCGTGTATGACGGATACGTCTGTCTGACGAGGGCGGCAGCGCCGGCGCTGTGAGGCGAGGCGGCGGACGTGCCGAAAAAGCCGCCGGGATACGTCGCGTTCGTAACGCCGTCGGGCGCGACGATGTCGGGCTTTATGCGCACGTCCTCGGTCGGCCCCTGGGAGCTAAAGTATTCGATCACGGTGGGCGTGCCCCAGAACACGGCCCCCGTTGTCAGAACGTTGGGATTATCGGCGGGCTCGAGGATACTGCTCTGTACGTCGTAGTACTCGAGGGGATGGCTGCCGGTGTACAGGTGGAAATTAGCCGTTCCGTCGGCGCTATAGAGCGCGATAGCCAGTTCATACGTCCCAGCTCCAGGCTGGCAGACGAAGAAATCGACCGGATCATCGTCGCCGTCTTGCCAGTTGCCCGACCAACAGACGAAGCTTTCAAGCTCAGGAGAATACAGCCCAATATCGTAGTCGTTCGAGGAGCCTCCGAAGGGGTCATCCCACTTCAGGACCGCGAGGACGGACTCGCCGGCCCCTACGGAAATGGTATTTCCCTCATCCAGCGCCGTGAAGTTGTGAAAACCGTTTTCCTCCGGGTCCGACCAGTTGCCCATCCAGTGCATTAGAGCGTGATTGCCGGCCGCGTTCGCCCAGAAAATGCCGTGCGTCAAGATAGCATCGTTCACAATATCGTTGATTATGCCCGTGCCGTCGCCGGGGCCGGTGCCGAACCAGATCACCGAGTGGTTGGCCACGGTCACTCCCTGCGCCGCCATCCAGTCGATGCACGTTGCCAGGTCGACCTCCGTCTCGAAATTGACGAGGTACAGTTCGGCGTCCGGCGCCATCTCGTGGACGATCTCGGCGACGCCCGTGCCGTGCTTTTCGCCTCCGCCCGTAATGTCGCCGTCGGTACGGCAGGAGTGCGTAACCACCGACGACGGCAGTTCCGTTCCCAGCAGCGAGGAGTACCCCTGGAACCCGAGGTCGACGATCGCGACTTTCATGCCGCTGCCCGTAACTCCGGCGGCGTGCCAGTCGTCGGCATTGACGAGCGCCACTCCTTCACCGACGGCGGCGGGGAGGGCGACAAGCGGTCTGCGCACGAGCGCGACGGAGTCGAGCGCCGCCAGGCCTCTCAGTGCCTGCACGGGTACGAGCGCCTGCGCCAGACTCCCGCTCTCTTTTTCGATCGTCGCGCCCAGGCCACGGACGGGCCCGCGCAGCGCCGACTCCCGTCCCTCGACTGTTTCGATGATGACCCGCGCTCTGTCCTGCGGCAGGTCGAGGGCGAGTGTGGCGGCGGCCGCTCGCGCCTCGCCGATCCCGCCGCGCGCGTAGGCGTCGCTCAATTCCGTCAGCGCGGTGTCCAGCTTGGGGTGCGCCTTCCTGAGCGCTGGCTGAGCGGGCAGCGATAGCACAGCTTCGGTCCGCTGAGGGGGTGACGGCGTTGGGCCGAATGCGGACGGGGCGCCCGATCGGTCTGCGCCCGCCGGCCCGGCCACGAAAACGCCGCCCAAGCAGGCGGCTATCGATACCAGCGTGGTTCCCAGAAGAATCCGCAGCGGCAGCCGACTTCCCATCTTCGCCTCCCTTCTTCTTCCAAAGTCAGCAATTTGGGAATAAGCGTAGTGGGTTGCTGCCGCAGCGTCAACGGCGTCTGTCCGATGTCCTGAATAGAGAAAAGGTCGGCCCGCATCTTTGCGATGCGGGCCACGTGCGTCAGTAGACCTGTAAGCCGAGTTCTGTTTCCTTCCTGCGAAGGACGGTGGCCATCTATCTGGGATGACGGTTACCCGCCACCTCTAGCGACCAACCCGAGGACACCCGCAGCCCGAAAGCCACGGCAGGGCGGACGTCCCTTAGCCCTCCTATTCGGTCTTGCTCCGGGTGGGGCTTGCCCAGCCGGCCGGTCACCCGACCGCTGGTGAGCTCTTACCTCACCTTTTCACCCTTGTCCTTCCCGGACAGCTCCCGGAAGGACGGTGTAGTTTCTGTGGCGCTATCCGTAGGGTCGCCCCTCCTGGGGGTTACCCAGCACCCTCGTCCGCTGGAGCTCGGACTTTCCTCCCCTCCGTTCGGCCCGCAAAAGCGAACCGCTCGGAAGAGCGGCCACCCGGTCTGCTGACAGTGTCAGTATATCTTCATCAACGAGGGAAGTCAAACCGCTGCTGCCGCGGCCACGGCTCCTGACGCGACACGTTGTCGAGCGCCTGGTTCGCCAGCTTATCGGCGAGGACGTTTTCGCCGCGTGGAACGTGCCGGATGCTCACTTTATCGAAGCGAGTGCGGAGGTCGAGCAGCCTCTTGTGGAGGGGGATGAGGCGCGGATTGCGCACGCGGTAGCGGCCGCTGAGCTGCCGCGTCACGAGCTCCGAGTCCATCCGCAGCTCGACCTGCCGCGCGCCCAGACCGAGCGCCGCCTCCAGGCCGGCGATCGCTGCCTTGTACTCGGCCTGATTGTTGGTGGTCCGTCCCAGCGCCTTCGACGTCGCGTAGACCTCGTTCCCTGCCGGGTCGTATACCACGACGCCGATAGCAGCCGGGCCGGGGTTGCCCCGCGAAGCGCCATCGGCGTAGACGGCGTAGGTCCCGGAAGCAGATTTGCCGGTCACGGCCTCAATAGCACCCTGACCTCGTCGTCACGCACGATTAGGCGGTCGACCACCTCCCGAAGCAGCGACCGGCGGCTGTTGAAGTCGAGGGAGTCCCATGTGGCGATGAGCCGGTCGAGCGCCTGCGCCTGCGCGCGCTCGTGGGCCGCCAGCGACGCCTGCTCCTGCGCGCGCCGCTCCGCCTGCTGGAGACGCTCCTCCGTCTCCAGTCGCTGCGCTGCCAGGTCGAGGCTGAGCGCGCGCATCTTGTCGCGGCTGAGGCGTCCGCGGGCCCCGGCGTCGACGCACTGCTCAAGGCGCTTGTCGAGCTGCGCCAGCCGGCGCCGGAGCTGCCGGCACTGCTCCTGGGCCTCTGCCAGGACGCCCGCTTCGTCGCCCGTCTTCGGGAACGCGCGCACGGACTCGGCATCGAGGCCGGCCAGCTTCTGCCGGACCTCCTCCTCGAGATCGTCGGCCCGCCGCGTGTGATAATCGCAAAGGCTGTGGTTGGTGCGGGACTCGCACTGGTAGTAGCGATAGGAGGCCTCCGCTTTCGTGCCGTCTTTCTGGCGCTTCCAAGTCTGCCTGCGGGAGACGCCTATCATCTTGTTGCCGCAGTAGCCACAAAACGCGATTCCCGACAGCAGAAAGGGCGTCACCTGGCGCGGCGAGTAGCTGCTGCGGCGGGCGATGAGGCAGTCCTGCGCGCGACGAAAGTCCTCCGGCGAGATGAGGGCGGGATGGCTCCCCGGCACGCGCACGCCAAAGCGGCTGTAGGTCCCGAGGTAAGCGCGGTTGCGCAGGATGTCGCGGATACTGACCATGCTCCAGTTTCCGCCGCGCCGCGTCTTTATCCCCTCCTCGTTCAGGCAGCGGGCGATACGTCGTATGCCGAGCCCTTCCTGGAGGTAGAGACGGAAGATGTAGCGCACGACCACGGCTTCCTCGGGGACGAGCTCCAGCCGCCGCCGGTTTCCGACGCGATATCCGTAAGGCGGGCGGCCCAGCACCTCTCCCTTCACCGCCTTGCGGCGCATGGCGGAGCGCACGCGGTCGGCAAGCCGGCCTTCGGCGCTCTTGGCCCAGTCGGCGAGCAGGCGGTTGCTTGCCTCCTCGAAGCCGTCGATCAATAGGACCTGCGCGCCCAGGCTTTCCAGCTCGAAGCAGCTTCGCGCCGCCTCCCGCAGGTCATGCCCCAGAGTCGCCATGGAAGGGGTTATGACGGCGATAAAGCCCTTCTCGGGGCGCCGCAGGAACTCGATGAGCTGGCGGAACCCTGGCCGGCCGTCTTCCTCCGCGCTCAGGCCGTCGACGAACGACGCGACGACCTCGTACCCTTGTTCCTTGCACAGCTCGAGGAACGCCTTGCTCTGGTCGGCCAGGGTGAGGGCCTGCTTGCCGGGTAGCTCTCGGAAGTATCCTACCGCTTTCACCGTCAGCTCACGTAGAGAATGCGCTCGCAGCTACTGCAGTGGACGAGGCCGTCGCCGCTGCTGCGGGCCTTCTGAAGCAGCGTCATGGGCAACGATATGCGGCACCCCTGGCACATGCCGCGCTCGACTTTGGCGACGGCGCGTCCCTGGTGTTTAACGCGCAGCGAATCGTAAACGGCGAGGGTGGCGGCGTCGAACCGCTCGCTCTGCGCCCGCCGCTGTTCGTCCAGCCGCGCGATCTCTTCCTCGAGGGTCGCCTTTTGCCGTTTCAGGCGCTCTTGCTCGGCCTCCCACGCTGCTTGAATTGAGGCGGCGTTCTTGCGGGCCGCCGCCAGGGTGGCTTCCGCCTCTTCCAGTTCCGCCATTACCTCCAGCACCTGGTCTTCCAGCTTGCGCTTATGCGAAAGCAGCGCCTTCACGTCGTCCTCGATGCTGGAAAGCTCTTTGGGATTCCGGATAGTGCCGCCGTAGAGCTTCTTATTCAGCGGCTGGATCTTGCCGTCCACGTCGTCGACCTGGTACTCGGCGGCGCGCAGGCGCTTCCGCAACTCCGCCACTGTCTCCTGCAACCGGTCGACCGCTTCTCTCGCCGAAAGCATCTCCTCGGTCTCGCCGATCTGTTCTTCGGTCTCGGCCAGGGCGGCGCGCTTCGCGTCGATCTCCAGGTCGGTCTCCTGAAGCTGGTACAACTCCGATACCCTGCTCATATCAGATTCATTTTAGTGCATGGAGCCGTTCCGGTTAATGCTCGCTGCGGCGTTCAAGGCGGAATGGTTCGGAGGAGTTGTCGCCACCGACGCCAGGATTATATGCCTGCGGCGGGAGAGCGGCAAGGCGGGCGGAGCGTGGGCGGCGCTGGTTTGACGGGGGTCAGACCGATTGTTATGATGGCTTTGGGAATAGACTTGCCATGAGAATCGATTTTGACGTTGCGCCTTTGCTGCGCGGGCCAGCCGGCGCGACGAAGACGTACCAGCTGAGTGAGCCCGGCGACGAAGAGGAACCGTACGACGAGATCTCGGGCCGGGTGTCGCTCTCCAAGGCGGGCCGAGGGATACTGGTGAGGGCGCGCCTGCGGTCGATAACGGCTGATCGCTGCAGCCGCTGTCTGGAGCCCCTGGACGTGCCGGTAGAGCTTGACTTCGAAGAAGAGTACTACGCAACAGTCGACGCCGGCACAGGCATGCCGATCGAGCCGCCGGACGATGACGAAGCGTTCCTCATCGACGAGCGCCAGACGCTGGAGCTCGGCGAGGCGATACGGCAGTACCATTTCGCGGCGCAGCCGCTGCAAAACCTGTGCCGCCCCGACTGCAAAGGACTCTGCCCGACGTGTGGCAAGAACCTGAACCTGGGTCCTTGCGACTGCCCGAAGGAAACAACCGATACGCGTCTTAGCGTCCTCAGCCGGCTGAAGACGGGCGAGGGGAGAGGGGGTGAATAAGGCTTGCCTCCCGTACCGAAGAGAAAGTACCCGAAATCGCGCCAGGGGAAACGCCGCAGCCACATCAAGCTGAGCGTCCGCCAACTGGTCGAGTGTCCGCAGTGCCACAGTCCGCGGCTTCCGCATCATCCGTGCCCCGTGTGCGGCAATTACCGCGGGCGCGAGGCTATCAAGATCGAGAGCCCCGCCCTTGGCCCGTAATCCTGTGCCCGCTGATCCGGCAAACGACGCGATATCATCCGGGCCGGCGTCTCCCATTCAGGGCGAGATGGCGGCCTGGCTCTTTCCCGGGCAGGGATCGCAGCAAGTCGGGATGGGACGCGATCTCTTCGAATCGTCACCCGCCGCCCGCCGCGTCTTTGAAGACGCCGATCGCATCCTCGGACGGCCGCTGAGCGAAATTTGCTTCGAGGGTCCGGAGGACGTCCTGCGCCGGACGGAGAACGCGCAGCCTGCGATCATGGTCGTGAGTCTGGCCTGTCTCGCCTTCGCGAAAGAGTCGGGATATCTTCCCTCGCCGCCGGCGTTCGTCGCGGGGCACAGCCTCGGCGAGTACACGGCCGCGGTCGCGAGCGGCGCCTTGTCCTTCGCCGACGGGCTGCGCCTCGTGCAGGAGCGCGGCCGCCTGATGCAGCAGGCCGGCGAGGAGAACCCCGGGACGCTGGCTGCCGTGCTGGGGCTGACTCAGGAGCAGGCGACGGAGCTTTGCCGTTGTGTCGGCGCCGAGCTCTGCAATCTGAATGCGCCCGGCCAGATCGTCATCGGCGGGCGGCTCGAGTGCGTGGCGGAGGCGGTCGAGACGTGCCGCTCCTACGGCGCCAAGCGGGCAGTGCCCCTGAACGTGAGCGGCGCGTTCCACACCAGCCTCATGTCCCCCGCTGTCGAGGGGATGAGGGCGGCGTTGGCCGCGGTGGAAATCCGCGATCCCGCTATCCCGCTGGTGGCCAACGGGACGGCGGGGGTGATCACCAGCGGCGAGGAGCTTCGAAGCGAGCTGCTGTACCAGCTCACGCACCCTGTTCTCTGGCAGAGATCGGTGGAGCTTATGGCGGACAACGGTGTGTCGTTGTTCATTGAGATCGGGCCGGGGGAAGTGCTGACGGGCCTGGTCCGCCGGACCGCTCCCTCTGTCCGGACGCTGAATGTCAGCCGCCCTGTCGTTCCGGTCGAAGGATGACTTCAGAATCCGTCCCGGCGCGTCTTGACGGGCACTCACCTTGTCGTCATCATAGTCAGACGATAGTCGCGCGGTAGACGGTAAGACGATGCCGAGCAGGCGACGGCGGGCGCGGATCATTGCCCTTCAAACGCTATACGAGGCCGACACAACGGGCCACGAAGCGATGGGCATCCTGGAGCGTCTGCTGCAGGACGCGCTCGCGCCGGAGGAGATTGCTGAATTCGCGCGTGAGCTTGTCGGCGGCGCAACGGAGCACCGTGAGTACATTGATTCCGTGATAGCGAAGGTGGCGCCGGCGTGGCCGCTGGAACAAATGGCGGCCGTCGATCGCAACATCCTGCGGCTTGCAATCCTGGAGATTTTGCTGAATAATAGAACGCCGTTGAGAGCTGCCATAAACGAGGCAGTTGAACTTGCCAAGACCTTCGGCAGCGACAACTCCGCGAAATTCGTTAATGGCGTCCTTGGTTCTGTCAGCTTAATGAAAGGCTGAGGGCGCTGCGCCAGTGCCAGAAGAAGGGGGTGTCAGTTTGGCGACAGTCTTCGAACGGGTACGAAAGATCATTGTTGAGCAATTGGGAGTTGATGAGGAACAGGTAGTACCCAGCGCTTCCTTTGTCGACGATCTGAACGCCGACTCCCTCGACCTCGTCGAGCTCATCATGTCGATGGAGGAGGAGTTCAGCAAAGACGGCAAGCCTTTGGAGATATCCGACGAGGACGCCGAGAAGATCGTCACCGTCCAGGACGCGATCGATTACCTGAAGGACCTGGGAATAGAGGATCAACCCTAGACTCTTGGACTCGCCCCTGTATCCGCACGGGTTGGCATAAGCCCCTCCAAAAGAGCATAATTGGTAGAGAAAGTCTGTTTTCAGAGTGAATATGCTCGATGGATTTCCTGGGGATTGGCCTGCCTGAGCTGATCGTCATACTCGTCCTCACCCTGATAGTCGTAGGCCCCCGGCGATTGCCTGAAACAGCGGCCCAGGTCGCCCGTACCATCCGCCAGATTCGCCAGTACAGCACCGGCGTGACGCGCGAACTCAACGACGCGGTCAAAGAGCTGGAGCGGGAGTACGAAGAGCTGAAAGGCGAGCTCAAAGAGGCGAGGGAGGAGATCCGGCGAGAGACGCAGTCGGTCGGCGGCGAGCTGACCGCGGCCACCGAAGAGGCGGAGCGAACGCTGCGGCAGTCGGTTGCAGATGCCCGCGGCGAGAAAGACGGCGCCCCTCTCAATACATCAGCGAGTGAGCTCAAGAGTGAAGAGCCTTGACCACGCGCTGCCCAGAATCTCCGTTAAGAAACGACCCCTCAACCGATGAGCGCAGACAGCAATCCAGCAGTGGCTGCCCCTCCTAAAGCGGAGAGCGAGGGCAAAGAACTCACCATCCTCGAACATTTGCAGGAGCTTCGGCAGCGGCTCATGATTGCCGCCGGCGCTCTGATACTTGCCACAGTCGGTTCCCTTGTCCTCACGAACTGGCTGCTCGGATGGCTCACAGCGCCGGCGCGCAACTCGGTGGAGGACGTCAGAATCATCTTCACCGACCCGCTGGGCTACTGGGGAGCGTATTTCCGGGTTGCCCTCCTTTCCGGTGTCACGATTGCTATGCCGGTGATCGTTTACGAGGTGCTGGCTTTCGTCGGGCCGGGGCTCACCCGACAGGAGAGGCGTTGGGTGTACCCACTGGTCATCGGAGCTTCTCTGGCGTTCGTCGCCGGCGGGGCTTTCGCCTACTACATCGAGCTGCCGCCTGCCCTCCGCTTCCTGCTGAACTCCGGCGGCGGAATCGAGCCGTTCATCAACGTCACAAGCTACATCGACTTCATCACGCGGCTGATGCTCGTCACCGGCATCGTCTTCGAGATGCCCCTCGTGATCATGGCGCTGGCGAAGTTGCACGTCGTGTCGTCGCGCAAGCTTATCTCCTGGTGGCGGTACGCCATCGTCCTCGCCTTTGTCGCCGCTGCCGTCGTCACCCCGTCCATCGATCCCGTCACGCAGTCGCTCGTCGCCGGCCCCATCATTGTCCTCTACTTCACCGGCATCATCCTCGCCAAGGTGGTGGAGAGAGGGCGAAACAACAGCTAATAAGTCTTATCGCTTTCTCATTGACATCCCGTTTCGGCCTGTGCTATCATTCGCCGCAAGGTGGCGAGGTGGCAGTCTGAGGTCGCGAAACGAGCTTGGAAAGCGACGGACGGAGCGCACAGGCGACCTCAGGCCCGGCGGCAGGGATGACCGTTGCTCTGATCTTGAGTCCCTCCCGGGCCGTAGACTTCCCTTCGCTATTGTCTTATAGACCGCTGTAACAGGGAGCGAACAGCGGAGGCAGGGATTGGCCGGAGACAACCTGAGAGAGCTGTACGCGCAGATCGCAGGCTGCCGGGAATGCGACCTGGCGGAGACGCGAACGCGAACGGTGCCGGGAGAGGGACGCCCGGACGCGGAGATCGTATTCATCGGCGAGGCGCCCGGGTACTATGAGGACCAGCAGGGGCGCCCTTTCGTCGGGCCTGCCGGCCAGTTTCTCGACCAGCTCCTCGGCTCTATCGGCCTGCGGCGCCAGGATGTCTACATCTGCAACGTTGTTAAGTGCCGGCCGCCCCAAAACCAGGACCCGCTTCCCCATCAGATCAGGGCCTGCGATAAGTGGTTGACCTCACAGCTTGAACTGATAGGTCCTCGCATGGTCGTCACCCTGGGGCGCTACTCTCTGGCGCGGTTCTTCCCCGGACAGTCGATAAGCCGCATTCACGGCCAGGCGCGCCGGGTAGGCGAGCTTGTCGTCGTTCCCATGTACCATCCCGCGGCAGCGCTGCACCAGGGCAGTCTGCGCAGGACGATTGAGGAGGACTTTCGGAGGCTGCCGGGCTTCCTGAAGGCGGCGACGCAGGAGGAAGCGCCGGCGGAGGCGGTCGAGAGCAAGCAGATGTCGCTGTTTTAGCGGCGAGCGGATGAGGTGAGGACGAGGCGATGGCGAAGGCGAGCACGAAACCGCAGACGGGAGGCGCACGGGCCAGGACGGGAGCGGCCCTGCCCAGGGGAGGAGGCGCGCGGTTGCGTCCCGTGGGGCGCCGCCGCCAGCGCTCATCCTTCCCGAGAACGGTCGCGAGCATCGTCTTCCGGCGCGAGACCCTGGGGGTCGCCTTTCTCGTTACCGCCATCGTCGCCATCCCCTGGCTGGTCCCAATCACCACCAGCCTTTCCGAACTCCGCGACGGTGTGGTCGAGGCGCTGGGGCTGCACGTCTTTCTTCTGATAGCGCTTCTGGCGCTGCTCGGCTGGCTTATCATTCGCGGGGCCCTCTTCACATCGTTCCGGTACTATTGGCGCGTGTGGCTGGCCGCCGCTCTCATCGCCGCGTTCGCCATTGGGCTGCTCGGCTTCTGGCGTCCCGACTGGCAGCTGGGCGGCACATCGCTTTCGGAAAAGACGGCCGGCGGCGATCTGGGGCACATCCTCGCCGGCGACTGGCTCGGCATCCTGGTGTGGCTGGGGCTGGGGTTCGCAGCCGTATCGACGGTCATGCCGCACACGGTGGCGCGCGGCCTGCGGAACAGCCCTCGTCTGGCGGTCATCGTCTGGCGATGGCGTATCCCGCAGCGGATGTGGGGGGCTTCGCGGGCAATCGTCGACATGCTGTTCCCCACGAAGCCGGAGCCGGAGCCGCCGGCGCCCCTTTCGATGGAGACGTTGATGTGGGCGCGGACGGCGGCGCCGCCCCTGGAGGAAGCCGCTGCCCCAGCGCCCGCGGCCGGAGAAGGCACGCCGGCCCAGGAGGAAGCGGCGGCCCAGCAGCCCTGGCAACCGTCGCTGCCGCTCGACGTGGAGCCGGCGGTCGAAGAGAAAGCGCAGCCGGCGTGGGGGCCAGGAGGTGAAGGCTGGCAACTCCCGCCCATCGACGTCCTCGCTGTGGCTGGGCCGGACACGGGGGAAAAGCCGGACAACGCCGCCCGCGCGCGCCTCATCGTCGAGACGTTGGCCAGCTTTGGCGTCGATGCGGAAGTCGTCCAGATAAACGAGGGGCCTGCCGTCACTCAGTTCGGCGTCGAGCCCGGATGGGAGGTCAAGACGCGGACGGTGCAGGAGCGCGACGCTCAGGGCCGCCCCGTCTTCGACCGGAACGGTCAGCCGAAGATGAAGACGGAGGAGGTATCGCGGACGCGGGTGCGGGTGAGTCAGATTACTTCCCTCGCCAACGACCTGGCGCTCGCGCTGGCCAGCCCGTCGATCCGCATTGAGGCGCCGGTGCCGGGGCAGCCTGTGGTCGGCATCGAGGTACCGAACATCACGACGTCGTTGGTCAGCCTGCGGAGCGTGATCGAAAGCACGGCGTTCCAGCGGCTGGCGGGGCGCTCGAAGCTGGCCATAGCGTTGGGGAAGAGCGTCTCGGGTGAGCCTGTCGTCGCCGACCTCAGCAAGATGCCGCACCTTCTCATCGCGGGAGCGACGGGCAGCGGCAAGAGCGTCTGCATCAACTCCCTCATCACCTGCCTGCTGATGCATTCCACGCCTGATGAGGTGCGGCTGGTGATGATCGACCCCAAGCGGGTAGAGCTGGCGGCTTTCGCGCACATACCGCATCTCGCCTTCTCGTCCATCGTCGTCGATCTCGACAAGGTGGTGGGGACGTTGCAGGCGGTAATCCACGAGATGGAGAGCCGCTACCGCCGCTTCGCGTCCCTGGCGGTGCGCAACATCGAAGCGTACAACCGTCACCCGCGCTGCCCGGGAAGGCTGCCGTACTGGGTGGTGATTATCGACGAGCTGGCCGACCTCATGATGGCCGCCCCTTACGAAGTGGAGCGTCAGATCTGTCGGCTGGCGCAGCTTGCCCGCGCGACGGGCATCCACCTCATCGTCGCCACGCAGCGGCCGTCGGTGGACGTCGTGACCGGCCTTATCAAGGCCAACTTTCCCACGCGCATCGCCTTCGCCGTGTCATCGCAGGTGGACTCGCGCACAATCCTCGACGGCGCCGGCGCCGAGA
Organism: Dehalococcoidia bacterium; assembly: GCA_030018455.1. NCBI lineage: Bacteria > Bacillati > Chloroflexota > Dehalococcoidia > Dehalococcoidia bacterium. Next base: position 42,195 of record JASEFU010000001.1, on the reverse strand, counting down.
AGCTGCTTGGCCGCGGTGACATGCTCTATCAGCCCACGGACGCCGCCAAGCCCAAGCGGTTGCAGGGCGTCTACGTCTCCGACCAGGAGATCGAGCGGCTGGTGAAGTTCTGGACGCAAGAGCGCTTTCGGGAGCTCCAGCGCCAGATGTACGACCACCTGATCGAGGAAGCGCGGCCGGAGGTCGATGAGCTGTTCGGCGCCGACGACCCGCTCTACGAGAGGGCGAAGGACCTGGCGATGGAGCACACGCGGATATCGACGTCCCTGCTGCAACGCCGGCTGCGCATCGGTTATCCGCGGGCGGCGCGGCTGATGGACATGCTGGAGGAGAAGGGGATCGTCGGCGAGGCCGAGGGCGGCAGCTCGCGCAAGGTCCTCGCCCGCGCAGAAGACGACGCCGACGGTTAGCACAACCCGGCAGTGGGCAGAAAGCCGTACTGCAATTACGCGGCGGGCAAGATGCCCGCCCTATTCTTTGGACTGGACTGCGCCATCCCCGTGCCGTAAATTGCCTGTATGGACGGCAATCCTATCGACTGGCGGCGTCTCTTCCCTTCCGCGGAGATCATCGGCGCGCCGACGCCGACCGTGAGCGGCATCCACTACGATTCGCGCAGCGGCGTCCCCGGGTGCGTCTTCGTCGCCGTGCCGGGGGCAATGCCACCCCGCAGCCGCGACGGCCATGACTTCATTGGGGACGCCCTCGACCGCGGGGCGGCCGTCATCGTCGTCCAGGCCGACCACCGCCCGAAATGGGAACGAATCGCGATGGCCGGGCGCGCGGCCTTCGTGGCCGTCCCCGATAGCCGACGCGCCCTCGCCGAAGTCGCCGCCGAGTACTACGGGCGCCCCGCGCGCCATCTCACCACCGTCGGCGTGACCGGCACCGACGGCAAGACGACCACTATCCATCTGATCGCATCGCTGCTGGAAGCCGCCGGCATGCCCACGGGCTATCTGAGCAGCGTCGAGTTCAAGACGACGGGCGCCCCCCGGCTCAACGCGACGCACATGACAACCGCAGAGTCGCCGGAGGTGCAGTCGCTGCTGTCGCAGATGGCGGCGGCGGGCTGCCGGACGGCGGTGATCGAAGCGTCCTCACACGGGCTGGCGCTGAACCGAGTCGACTGCTGCGAGTTCGATGTCGCCGTCTTCACGATGCTCAGTAGCGACCACCTCGACTTCCATCGCTCCGTCGACGAGTACCTCGCGGCAAAGGGGCGCCTCTTCGCTATGCTCGATGAGGCGGTCGACAAGGGCGTGCCAAAGACAGCCGTCCTCAATGCGGACGACTTTGCTTCGGAGTACCTGCGGTCGCGGACGCGGGCACGCGCGCTCACGTACGGCCTGGAAAACGCGGCGGACGTCACCGCAAGCGACGTTCGCTCCGAAGGGCTGTCCTCTGTCTTTACGGCGACCTGCGAGCAGCAGCGCGTTCCCGTTCGCCTTCCGCTCGCGGGGCGGCACAACGTCTACAACGCGCTCGCCGCCATCGCCGTCGCTCACGCCCTCAGCCTCCCACTCGATGCCGCAGCCGGCGGTCTGTCTGAATTCCGAGGTGTCCCCGGCCGCATGGAGGCTGTCGACTGCGGGCAGCCGTTCGCGGTCGTCGTCGATATCGCATCGACGCCCGACGCCCTGCGGCGGTTGCTGACGGTGCTGCGCCCGCAGACGAAGGGGCGGCTGATCGCGGTGTTCGGGTGCGCAGGCGAGCGCGATCCCGGACGCCGCGACGGCATGGGCCGCGCCGCCGGCGAGCTGGCCGACTTCGTTGTGCTGACGAACGAGGACCCCCGCAGCGAAGACCCGCTGGCGATAACCGACGATATCGCGCGGGGGCTGACTGAGACAGGACGGCGAGAGGGCGCCGATTTCGTGCGCGTCCTTGACCGGCGGGAGGCACTGGCGTACGCATTCGGGCAGGCAAGAGCGGGCGACCTCGTGCTGCTGGCGGGGAAGGGCAGCGAGCAGTCCATCGTCGTGGGGCACGAGCATATCCCGTGGGACGAGCGGGTCGTGGCGCGGGAGCTGCTTGCCGAGATGGGCTGGCGAGCGCGATGAGCGAAGCGTTCTCGCTGGCGGCGCTGCAGGCGAAGCTGACGACGGAGTTCATAGGGCGGACCGCCGTCTACCAGGAACGCATCGGGTCGACTATGGATGTCGCGCACGAGGAGGCGGAAGGCGGCGCCCCGGACGGCATGATCGTCGTCGCCGACGAGCAGACACATGGCAAGGGCCGCGGAGGACGCTCCTGGGTGTCGCCGCCGCGCAGCAACGTGTACGTCACGGTCGTGCTGCGGCCGGATGCGGCCACGGCGCGCTCGCTGGCGATGACCGTCGCGCTCGCCATATGCGAGGCGGCGGACGCGGTCGCGGGGACGCGCAGCGCCATCAAGTGGCCCAACGACGTGCTTATCGGCGGGAGGAAGGTCGCAGGCGTTCTCATCGACCTCCGGTTTGCCGGCGATGAATTGGACTACGCGCTGCTGGGCGTCGGTATCAACGTCAACTTCGATCCCGAGCGCTACGAGGAGATCGCGGCATCGGCTACCAGCCTGAAGCGGGAAACGGGCCGCGAAGTGTCGCGGGAAGCGGTGCTAGCCACCTTCCTGGAGCGGCTTGAGAGCCTGTACGTGGCGGCGCGACGGGGCGAAAGCGCAGCCGGCTCCTGGAAAGAACGGCTGGAGACGCTCGGGCGCCGCGTTACGGTGCGCATTGGCGATCGCGTCGAGGAGGGGATGGCGGAGGACGTGGACGCCAACGGCAACCTGCTGCTACGCCGCCCGGACGGCAGCGTCATCCCACTTGCCGCCGGCGACGTCACACTCGAGGCGTGAAAGCTGCCGGAGACGCTTGAGGTTACTGCGTCTCGCCGCCGCCTTCAAGTTCCGCGGGCCCTGTCTCTTCCGAGCTCTTCGGCGCTGCGGGCGGTGACTGGATTTCCGGCGCGCGGTCCCCCATGAAGGCGCGCAGCACGTCTATCGGCACCGGGAAGACGATCGTGCTGTTCCGCTCCGAAGCCACCTCGCTGAGCGTTTGCAGGAAGCGCAGTTGCAGCGTCGTCGGCGTGCCGGCGATTATGCGTCCCGCTTGCGCCAGGCGTTCCGCCGCCTGGAACTCGCCTTCCGCGTTGATGATCTTCGCCCGCCGCTCCCTCTCTGCTTCCGCCTGACGGGCCATCGCACGCTGCATCCCCTGCGGCAGCTCGACGTCCTTCACCTCGACAGTGCTGACTTTCACCCCCCAGGGCTCGGTCTGCTCGTCGATGATCTGCTGCAGGCGCTGGTTGATCTGCTCTCGTTCGGAAAGCAGCTCGTCCAGCGATGACTGGCCGAGGACGCTTCGCAGCGTGGTCTGCGCTATCTGGAAGGTGGCGCGTATGTGGTCGAGCACCTTGAGGACGGCGTCCCAGGGCCGCACGATGCGGAAGTAGACCACCGCGTTGACCTTCACAGTGACGTTGTCTTTGGTGATCGCCTCCTGGCTGGGCACGTCCATCGTCACGATGCGAAGGTCGGTCTTCACCAGGCGCTCGACGCCGGGAATAATCAGGAACGGCCCGGGCGGGCAGACGCCCATGGCGCGTCCTAGGCGGAACAACACTCCGCGCTCATACTCCTGCACGATGCGCAGCGAACCCAGGATGGCAAGCGGCAGAAGGAACCAGCGCGCCCACCAGTTGGTCACCGTCCTTTCCTGGACAGCCGCCGTGTCAACGGATACAGTTGTCATTTTCCCCTCCTCTTCAATCGGGACTACTCCTTTTGGACGGGGCGCACTCTCAGCCTGATGCCCTCCATGCCGACGACCTCCACCGTCTCTCCCTCTTCGACCCGCCCGCCTACGCTTACGGCCGTCCAGCGCTCGCCTTCCAGGAAGACGATACCACTGGGGTCAAGGGGCGAGCGCGCCACCGCCTGCCTGCCGACAAGCGTCTGCGGGCCGAGAGCGACCGGTTGCCGCCGCGCGCGCACGAGGGCGCCGATCGTCGTCAGGAAGAAGACGCCGATCACCGCGGCCATCCCGAAGATGAGCCAGCGCGAGACCTGGAACTCGGGGTTACTCGTGCTGGTCAGGAGGAGACCGCCGAGAATCAGCGAGATGACGCCCCCGACGCCGAGTATCCCGAAGCCCGCGACGGCGATCTCGGCGACGAAGAGGACGAACGCGAGGACGATGAGGAAGACGCCCGCCCAGTTGATGGGCAGCGTCCCCAGCGAGAAGAAGCCGAGGAGGAGGGCGATGGCGCCCAGGACGCCCGGAAAGAGGGCGCCGGGGTTCAGCAGCTCGAAGAAGACGCCCAACATGCCCAGACTCAGCAGTATGAAGGCAATGTTCGGGTCGCTGATGATGGAAAGGAAGCGCTCGATCAGGGTCATGTCGTTGTGGACGACGGGAACGCCGACCGTGCGCACCGTCGTCTCTCCCGATGCCGGCCGCACCGTCAGGCCGTCTGCTTGCTCGAGGAGATCGTCCAGGTTGTCGGCGACGATGTCGATCACATTCTCCTCCAGCGCCTCGTTCTCGTTGGCGGCGATACTGCGGCGAACGGCGTCCTCCGCCCAGTCGGCGTTGCGGCCGCGCAGTTGCGCGATGCCGCGGATGTACTCCGCCGCCTCGTTTGTCACCTTGTCGCCAAGCGTCCCTTCGATGTCCTCGCCGCCCGCGCCGACAGGATGGGCAGCGCCGATGGTGGTGTTCGGGGCCATCGCTGCAACGTGCGCTGCCATCGTAATGAAGGTGCCCGCGGAGGCCGCCCGCGCGCCGGAGGGCCAGACGTAGACGATGACGGGGACCTCCGCCTCGTTGAAGCGCTTGACGATGTCCCGCATTGAAGTGTCCAGCCCCCCAGGAGTGTCGAGCCGGACGACAACGGCGGTAGCGTCGGCGTCCTCGGCGGCGTCGATGCCGCGGTCGATGTAGCGCGCCATGATCGGGTTGACCGTCCCTTCCGCTGTCAGGACGTTGACTGCGCCCCGCGTATCGACGGACGAGGCGCAAGCAAAGCCGAGGAGAGCTACCGCCATGAGCGCGCCGGCGGCGAGAAGGCGCACAGAGCGTGCAAACTTGCGTCTTCGCTTCTTCATGCTGTGTCAAGTCATTATACCCGATTCGCAATGTCGTTTCTCGAACGAGCAACCGGCCACGCGAAGGCGCATTTCGGTTGAAAGCGGAACAGGGCTATTGTAGAATGTTGCTGCCCTCACCGAGGAAAGCGTTTCGATTGAGGCGTTCCCCTGAGCGGAGCCGGGCGAGAGAGCGTTTGATGTCCGATGGAGACAAATCATTGCGTTGCCGGGGTATGCGAGACCTTCTGCCGGATGAGATGGCGCGCTACCGCCGTGCCGAAGAGGCCTTCGGCCGCGTCTGCCGGGCGTGGGGCTACTCGGAGATACGGACCCCTACCATCGAATTCCTGCACCTCTTCACCGCCGCCGGCACCCTCTCGCCGCAGATGCTCGAACGCACCTACTCGTTCCTCGACTGGGACGGCTGGAGCGGTGAGCGCGTGGTCCTCAGGCCGGACGCGACGATCCCGGCGGCCCGCCTCTACGTAGAGAACCTTTCTCCCGGCGACGTTGCCCGCTTCTTCTACAGCCAGAGCGTCTTCCGCTTCTCCACAGGGGACGAGAGCCGCGAGGACTGGCAGTGCGGAGTGGAGCTTATCGGCGATCTGGGGCTGGCGGGCGATATCGAGTTGGTGCTTCTCGGACGGGCCGCGCTCGCCGAAATGGGGCTGAAGCGGGCGCAGGTGGGGCTTTCGCACGCGGGTCTCGTCAGGACAGTGCTGGCAGCGGCATCGCTATCACCGGAACAGCAGGTGGCCTGCTACGACCGCCTCCTCGACGGCGACTTGACGGTGTTGGAAGAGATAGAGGCGAGGCTGCCCGACCTGAAGGCGCCCCTGCATCTCCTGTTTGACGTGGAGGGCGGCAAGGCCCCCTACCTCGCCAATCTGCGGGCAGCGTTCCTCTCCGCGTTGCCTGGCCTCGAAAGGCCGCTCGATGACCTGGCGAAGATAACCGATGTGCTGGAGCGCGCCGGCTGTGAGTACGAGATCGAGACGACGCTTGTACGGAGCTTCGAGTACTATACGGGCCCGGTCTTCGAGTTCAGGGTGGACGGAAAGCGCATCGGCGGCGGCGGCCGCTACGACGATCTCATCGCCCTCGTCGGCGGCAGATCGGTGCCCGCCTCCGGCTTCGCCCTCGGCCTCGACGCAGTCGCCGCCAGAATCGATGGGCCCGTAAGGACTGAGCAAAGCGAGGCATGGGTCGTGAAGGCGGACAGCGATGGCCCGGAGGTGCTGGCCGCCGTCTTCGCCGCCGTCGAGCGGCTGCGGCAGGAGGGGCGCCGGGCGGTGGTAGGGGCGCCCTCCGGCGAGCAGGAACCCGCGCGCTGGGAGCTGGCAATATCGCAGCCGGCCGGGCCTCTCGTCTACGAGCTGCGGGACACGAAGAGCGGCAGCGAGGCGCGGTACGGCGCTCTCGAAGATGCGCTGCGCTGGCAGGAGGAGCGGCGATGATAAGGCTCGCCCTCCCCGCCGGCGACGTCAGACCGGCCCTCGGACGGCTGCTCACGGAGGTGGGACTGCCGCTCGAGGAGTACGCGCGGGGCTCGCGTGCCTACGTCGCCGCCTCGCGGGAGAACGGCCTTCGGGTCCGCGTCTTCCGCGAGCGGGACATACCGATCCAGATCGCCCTCGGCAACTACGACCTCGGTATCTGCGATGCGGCGTGGGTCGAAGAGCTGCTCGGCCGTTACTCGAGCGAGGCGATTGTCCCCCTGTGCGACCTTGGGCTCGGGAAGCGCTCGATATACGTCGCGGCCGCTGCGTCGGGCGAAAACGCCCCCTGGTGGGAGACGCCCGTCGTGCGTCTCGTAAGCGAGTACCCCGGCCTAGCGGAGGCCTTCGCGCGCGCCGCCCGGCTGCCTTCGTATCGCATATTTCCCGTGTGGGGCGCCGCCGAGGCGTACCCGCCGGAGGACGCCGAGCTGGCGCTCGTGGCGACAAAGGACGAGGACGACCTTTCGAGAAACGGCTTGCGCCCCGTTCACCGGCTGCTGGAGAGCTCAGTGTGGCTTGTCGCCAACGAGCAGAGCCTGCGTTCGAAGGACCTGGGCCGCCTCATTAAGCCCCTGCTATCGCTGAAGGGCGTGACAAACGGCCGCCCGCCGCTGACGCCGCCTCCGCCGCTTGCGCGCGCACCCGGAAGGAGACAGGATGTCCCGTGGAAGCGGCGCGACAACGCGGTGCGCCTGGCGCTGCCGGACGGCCACCAGCAACGCCACGCTGTCGCTGCACTGAGGGAAGCCGGCATCCAGCTGTCGGGCTATGACGAGGAGACGGCAGCGCGGCGACCCGGCTGCAGTATGGACGGGGTCGAAGTGAAGGTGATCCGCCCGCAGGATATGCCGCAGCAGGTCGCGCTGGGCAATTTCGACCTGGCGATCACCGGCCGCGACTGGCTGCTCGATCACCTGTACCGCTTTCCCCTTAGCCCCGTCAGGGAAGCGGCGGACCTGCATCTCGGGAGCTACAGCATCGCTGCCGTGGTGAGCGAGGAGCTGCCGGCGGCGGGTCTCGACGAGGCGTTGAAAGCGTGGCGGGCGGAAGGACGCGCCTTCATTCGGGTCGCCTCCGAGTACGTAAACGTCGCCGACCATTTCGCCCGCGGCCGTCACCTGGGCCGCTACAAAGTGGTGCCGATAAGTGGCGCCTCGGAAGGGTTTGTTCCTGAGGACGCCGAGCTTCTGATCGAAGGGACGGAGACCGGCGCTACGCTCGCCGCCAACCGTCTGAAGGTAATCGAGCGGCTCTTCCAATCGACCACCTGCCTGATTGCGTCTACGCAAGAGCCGCCGGGCGAACGAGAACGCCTCGTCAAGGAGCTGACGGGCATGTTCCTGAGCAACGTGGCGCTCAAGGGGTAGCGATGCCGCATCTCGTCTTTCACATGTCCGTCGCGAGAGAGCTGGCCGATACCCTCTCACATCCCACGCTCGACGCCTACCGAGGCGCCTATTATATGGGCTCGACGGGCCCCGACATGCACATCCTTGACGGGCGGAAGAGGAGCCTTTCTCACTACTTCGAGCTCGACGAGCTGCACGAGCAGAACAGCGTGGCGACGTTTTTCGAGGCGCATCCCGAACTTCGTTGCCCCGACGAGCTTAGAGGCGGCGCGCCGGCGTTTGTCGCAGGGTACATCTCACACCTGGTAATCGACGAGCTCTGGATAACCGAGATATACCGTCCTGTCTTCGGGCCCGACTCGCCCCTCGGCGGCGACGCCCGCGCCAACATAATGGACCGGGTGCTGCAGTACGATATGGACTTGGAGCGCCGTCGCCGCGCGGAGATCACGCGCGAGATCAGAGCCGTGCTTCTGGGGAGCGACCTGGACCTTGACATCGCCTTCGTTGACAGCGCGTCGCTGCGGCGCTGGCGGGACGTTGCCGTCGAAATGCTCGAACGCCCGCCGAGCTGGGACCGCTTCCGCTATCTGGCGGGACGTTTTCTTCTTAACGCCGGAATCGATACCGAAGAGAAGCTCGACGAGTTCCTGTCAACCGTCCCCGACCTGCTCAGGGAGGCAAAGGAGCACGTAACGGAGCACCGCATGACGGAGTTCCTCCATGCTGTCACAACCGGTTCCCTGGCTGCTTTGCGAAGGTACCTGAAATGAGGATCGTTCTCGGCGCGGACGAGGCGCGCCGCTCGCTGCTACGCCGCCGGCCCCTGACGCAGATGGACGTGCCGCCCCACATTCACGAGAGGACGCGGGCGGTGTTCGGTCGGGAGCTTTCGCCGGCGGAGGCGGTGGCGCGCATCATACGCGACGTGCGAAACGAGGGCGACGCCGCCCTCAGGCGCTACAGCGAAGCGTTTGACGGCGTGCCGTACCCGTCCCTGACCGTCTCTCCCGAAGAGGTGAAGGCCGCGTACGAGCAGGTCGAGCCGAGAATCGCGGCCGCGCTGCGGTTCGCCGCCGAGCGTATCCGGCTGTTCCACGAGATGCAGTACGACCGGACCATGTCCAGCTTCACGAAGGACGGCCTGGGGATGCGCGTCCGGGCTCTCCAGCGCGTGGGCGTGTACGCGCTGGGCACCGACGCCGTCTACCCCTCCTCCGTTCTCATGACCGCGCTGCCGGCCAAGGTCGCGTGCGTCGAAGAGATGTTCATGATCTCGCCGGTCGATAGGGCGGGCCGCGTCTCCCCGCTGAAGCTTGTCGCCGCCGATATCGCCGGCATCGACAGCGTGTTCTGCGGCAGCGGCGCGCAGGCCATCGCGGCCTTTGCTTTCGGGACGGAAACGGTGCCGCGCGTCGACAAGATCTGCGGTCCCGGGAACATCTTCGTCACCCTAGCGAAGCAGCAGCTCTACGGTGTCGTCGGGATCGATTCCGTTTACGGGCCGACGGAGACCGTGATCATCGCTGACGGCAGCGCCGATCCCGCCCTGTGCGCGGCCGATCTCCTGGCGCAGGCGGAGCACGACGAGCTGGCGACGGCCTTACTGATCACGACCTCCCGCAGGTTTGCCGCGGACGTTGAGCGCGAGGTGGAACGGCAGCTTACCGGCCTCGAACGCGAACGGGTCGCGCGGGCGTCGATGGAGGCGCGGGGCGGCGCCGTCATCGTCCGCACGCTGGACGAGGCGATCGCCCTCGCCAACGAGTACGCGCCGGAGCACCTCTGTCTGCTCGTCCGCAACCCGCGTCCGTGGTCGCGACGGGTGCGCAACGCGGGCGGCGTCTTCATTGGAGAGTCTTCGCCCGAGGCGATGGGCGACTACACGGCCGGCCCCAGCCACGTCATGCCCACGGCGGGGAGCGCCCGCTTCTCGTCGCCGCTGAACGTGCTCGACTTCCTGAAGATCACCAACGTCGTGGGCGTCGGCGAGGAGTCGCTGCGCGAGTGGGGGCCGGCGGCGGCGGCTATAGCGCGCGCGGAGGGACTGACGGCGCACGCCCGCGCCATCGAGATGCGGCTCGGCCTCGACGGGGGCTCTGACGGATGAGCGAGAAGAGCAGTCTGGATATCGACGTGCAGCGCCTGTTGCGGCCTGATCTCTCTGCGCTGGAGGGCTACGAGCCCATTGAGCCAGTGGACCAGCTCGCGCAGCGGCTGGGGGTGAAACCGGAGCAGATCGTCAAGCTCGACGGCAACGAGAACCCCTACGGGCCATCGCCGCGGGCGCTGGAGGCGCTGGCGAGTTACCCCAGTTACCACATCTACCCCGACCCCGTGCAGCGGGAGGCGAGGCGGGCGATTGCCGCTTATCTTTCGCTGAGCGAGGAGCACATCGTCGCGGGGAGCGGCAGCGACGAGCTGATCGAGCTGCTGATCAAGGCGTTCCTTTCGCCCGGCGAAGCGGTCATCGATTGTCCGCCCACGTTCGGGATGTACTCGTTCCTGACGAGTGTGGCGGGCGGACGCGTCATCGAGGCGCCGCGCAGCGACGACTATTCGCTGGACGTGGCGTCGGTGCGCGCGGCCGCCCGCGACGCGAAAATGCTGTTCGTCGCCTCGCCGAACAACCCGACGGGGAATGTGACCGGCCGCGACGAGCTGGACGCGCTGCTGGCGACGGGGCTCATCGTCGTTGTCGATGAGGCGTATGTCGAGTTTTCGGGCGGAAGCTTCGCCTCGCTCGTGCCGTCGCGCGACAATCTCATCGTGCTGCGGACGTTCAGCAAGTGGGCGGGCCTGGCCGGGCTGCGCGCGGGGTACGGTGTGATGACGCCGGCCGTAGCGCGGACGCTGATGAAGATCAAGCAGCCGTATAACCTGAACGCGGCGGCGCAGGCGGCGCTCATCGCCTCGCTGGAGGACGCGGCGCTGCTCGAGGAGCGAGTGCGGCGCCTGCTCGGCGAAAGGGAGCGTCTGTTCGAACTCCTGAGCGGCGTTCCGTTCCTGCGGCCGCTGCCCTCGCAGGCGAACTTCGTCCTCTGCCGCGTTATCGGAGCGGACGCGAAGGACGTGTGGCGAAGGCTGCGCGAGCGCGGGATAATGGTGCGCTACTTCGAAGCGCCGCGCCTGCGCGACTGCCTGCGCATAAGCGTGGGGCTGCCCGAGCAAACGGAGGCGCTGATTGCGGCGCTGCAAGAGATAGGAGGCGAGATTGGCCGGTGAACGTCGCGGCAAGGAAGAGCGCGAGACGAAGGAGACGACCGTCCGCGTTGAGGTCAACCTCGACGGACGCGGACGCGCCGAGGTGGAGACCGGCATCGGGATGCTGGACCACCTGCTGCAGCAGCTATCGCGGCATAGCCTGATTGACATAACTGTCGAAGCGAAAGGCGACCTCGAGGTCGACCCGCACCACACGGCGGAGGACGTGGCGATCTGCCTGGGGCGGGCGCTGCGCAAGGCGCTGGGCGAGCGAAAGGGGATCGTTCGCTTCGGGCATGCGGTCGTGCCGCTGGACGAGGCGCTGGCGCTCGTGTCCGTGGACGTCAGCGGGCGCGGGTACGCCTCGACGGAGCTTTCGTGGACAGGGGAGCGCGTGGGCGAGCTGCCGACGGAGCTTGTCAGCCATCTGTTGTGGTCGATCGCGACGGAGGGGCGGCTGACGCTGCACGCGCGCACGCTTGCGGGCGCGAGCGACCATCACAAGGCCGAGGCGGTGTTCAAGGCGCTCGCGCGCGCGCTGGGTGAGGCGGTGCGCCGGGACCCGCGCCTGGGCAGCGAAGTACCCAGCACGAAGGGGCAGCTTTGATCTGACTGGGCGGGCACAGAGGCCCGCCCCTACCTGGGCTCCGGGCCGTCTCTCACCCGCATACCGTATGTCCATCGGCCGCTAACGCGGCAACTCCTCGAGTTCGAAGCGGTAGTCTTCGATGACGGGGTTCGCCAGCAGCTTGCGGCACATGTCGTGCACGCGCGCCTCTGCCTCCGACCGCTGCTCCTCGTCCAGACGTATCTCCAGGTACTTCCCCGCCCGCACGCTCTCCACCTCGCCGAAGCCGAGCGAGTGCAGACCTCCTCGTATCGTCAGCCCCTGTGGGTCGTTCACCGTCGGCTTGAGGGTCACGTACACCTTCGCCAGATACACGGCTCTCTCCTTGCAGCGCTAGCGGTGGCGGATCTCGCGTCCGGTGAGGCGGCGAAACGCCTCTTTGTAGCGCTCCGACGTCTCGGCGACGATCTTCGGCGGCAGCTCGGGCGCCGGCGGCTCGCGGTTCCAGCCGGAGCGGATCAGCCAGTCGCGCACAGGCTGCTTGTCAAAGCTGGGCTGCGGCTTGCCCGGCTCGTACGTGTCGAGCGACCAGAAGCGGCTTGAGTCTGGCGTCAGCAGCTCGTCGATGAGGATCAGTTGGCCGTCCGCGCGCCCGAACTCCATCTTCGTGTCGGCGATTATGATCCCGCGGCGACGGGCGTAGCCGGCGGCGTAACGGTAAACCGCCAGCGTTGTGTCTCTCAACTGCTCGGCCAGGTCCGGCCCGACCTTCGCAGCCACCTCGTCGTAGCTGATGTTAATATCGTGGCCGCTTTCCGCCTTCGTTGCCGGCGTGAATATCGGTTGCGGAAGCTGGTCGCTCTCTCGCAACCCTTCCGGCAGCGCCACGCCGCACACGCGACCCGTTTCCTGGTACTCGACCCACGCCGAGCCGGACAGGTAGCCCCGCGCGACGCATTCGATGTCGATGCGCTCCGCCTTCTTCACCAGCATCGAGCGTCCGACGAGCTCAGGCGGCACGGCCAGCGGCAAGTCGGGCGCTTTCGTGTCTTCGATGATGCGCAGAAGGTGGTTGGGGACAATTCCGGCCGTCTTCCCGAACCAGAAGCCGGAGAGTTGCGTCAGGACGGCGCCCTTGTCGGGGATGCCGTTGGGTAGCACCACATCGAACGCCGAGATGCGGTCGGTGGTGACCATGAGCAGGCGCCCGTCGCCGACGTCGTACGTGTCGCGCACCTTGCCGCGGGCGTAGAGGTTGGGCAATTGGGTCTCAAGTAGTACCGGCACGCTCGCGCTCCCTGCTTCTCAAATCGTAGTAGAGGAGGGTGGAAGCCACCGCTACAAACGGCAGGATGATGACTGCGATGGCTGCGCTCGCCAGCCCGGACGCAATCACCGCCGCGGGCGCGAACAATATGGCGACCGCAACGGCCGGAAAACTGGCGAGCAGCCACACCACCAGGAGTATACCAAAAGTACGCCACCACTGTCCCTTGACTATGCGCGCGCTCAAGGCGACGGCGTCGTCTGATGATTGGCCATCGATTGCGACCGCCTGCGGGAAGAATATCCAGCGGACGAGCAGGTAAACGGCGAGCGGGATTCCTACCACGGTGACGGCGGCGAGGACGACGGGGAGGAAGACCCGCAGCGCAGCCAGCATGAGCGTGCGAAGGCGCTCCGCCACGTAGCGATAACTGCGATTGAAATCCGCCGGAAGCCCGTCGGCGATGTCGTCGACGGCGCGGGCGATGGCGGCAGTCGCGATGACGGTGACGGCGATGCTCACCACGTAAAGAGGGATGCTTGCGATTGTCAGGACGATTGCGTCGGTGATTGCAGCGGCGGCCAGCGCGCTGACGATGTCGACGGGGAGAGTGATGGCGGCCATCGCCACGAGTTCGGGGAAGTTCAACCGGTACAGGGTGAGGGAGCGGTCGATTATCTGTCCCAGCTCCATGCGCCGGCGGAGCAGGTCGGGCTCGCCGCCGTTATTCGTCATTCACGCCTCCCTGCGGCAGCGCTCAGGACAGGCCCAGTCTTTCGAAGGAGTGGTCGACGTAGCGGGTGTACACGCCGTAGTCGAATATGGCGTCCATCTCCTGTGCGCTGAGCCGGCTGGTGACCTCCGGGTCTTCCTCGAGCAGGCCTCGTAGGGGCCGCCGCTCCTTCCAAGCGCGCATCGAGCTGGCCTGCACGGTCTTGTAGGCCTTGTCGCGGCTCAGCCCCTTCTCTATGAGGGCAATCAGCACTCGCTGCGAGAAGACAAGGCCCTGCGTGAGCTCGACGTTTTCGCGCATGCGGTCGGGGTAGACCTGGAGGCCGCGCACGACGTAAGTGAAGAGGTCCAGCATGTAGTCGACGAGCAGGCATGCGTCGGGGAGGATGATGCGTTCGGGCGCGGAGTCCGTGAGGTCGCGCTCGTGCCAGAGAGCGACGTTCTCCAGCGCGGCGACGGCATAGCCACGGACGACGCGGGCGAGGCCGGATATGCGCTCGCACTTCTCGGGGTTGCGCTTGTGGGGCATGGCGCTCGACCCCGTCTGTCCCGCCTCGAACGGCTCCTCCACCTCGAGGATCTCCGTGCGCTGCATGTTGCGCAGGTCGGTGGCGAACTTGTCGAGCGACGAGGCGAGGACGGCAAGCGTGGTCAGGAAGCGGGCGTGCCGGTCGCGGTGGACGATCTGCGTGCTTATCGCTTCGATTCCCAGGCCGAGCCGCTTGCAGACCGCCTCCTCGATGTCGGGCGGGACGGTGGCGTGGCTGCCCACGGGCCCGCTTATCTTGCCCACAGCGACCTCCGCCTTCGCCTCCGCGAGGCGGCGCTCATTGCGGCGCAGCTCGTCCACCCACGACGCCAGCTTCAGCCCGAAGGTTATGGGCTCGGCGTGGACGCCGTGCGTGCGCCCCATCATGAGCGTGTACTTATGCTCGCGCGCCTTCTCTTCCACCGCCTCGATGAGGGCGGCGAGATCGCGCAGGAGGATGTCGGACGAATCGCGCAGGGCGATGCCGAGGGCGGTATCGACGACGTCATACGAGGTGAGGCCCATGTGGACGTAGCGCCCCTCCTCGCCGAGGCTGTCGGCGACGGTGCGGAGGAAGGAGATGACGTCGTGGTGCGTCTCCGCGAGGTAGCGCTCCATCGCCTCCAGGTCGTAGGAGGCGTGGCGGATCTTTTCCGCCGCCTCTTCGGGGATGTCGCCGCGCTGCGCCCAGGCGTCGCACACGGCGATCTCCACCTGAAGCCAGCGGTCGTACTTCCCTTTGTCCGACCAGATGGCGGCCATTTCGGGTCGTGAGTATTTCGGGATCATGAGTCCATGTACTCCAATCGAGGCGGTGAGAAGGCGTCGATAGCGATGCTGTCCTCGAGCGCCGTCACGGCATGGGTCACGTTGGCCGGGACGACGTAGCCGTCGCCGGCGCACAGCTCCCGGCCTTCGCCGCCGATGACGAATGACAGCCGGCCACGCGCGACGTACCCCGCCTGCTCGTGCTCGTGGTTGTGCGGGGCAATCACTGCCCCCTTCGTCAGCGTGAACTCGCAGATGGTGACGCGTTCGCCGCTGACGAGAGTGCGGCGCACCACGCCCGCCGACATCTCAACGGGTCTGCATTCAGAGTTGGCTTTGAACGCGGGATTCGATTTCTCCGGCACGGCCACTCTTCAGTTTACCTCGACGCCTGCTTCTCGCGATAGGCCCCGTACGCCTGTCTTATCCGCGCGTCGCTGAGGGCGAGGATCTCGGCGGCGAGAAGGGCGGCGTTGCGCGCCCCCCACTTGCCGACGGCAACGGTGGCGACCGGAACGCCCGGCGGCATCTGGGCGATGGCGAGGAGGGCGTCGACGCCCTTGAGGTCGCTGGAGGCGAGGGGGACGCCGATGACCGGCACGGCGGTGTAGGCCTTGATGGCGCCCGGAAGAGCAGCGGAGCCGCCGGCGGCGGCGATGACGACGCGTATCCCCCGCTGCTCCGCCGATTGGGCGAACTCGCGCACCTTGTCGGGGGTGCGGTGGGCGGAGAGGACGTGCGTCTCGTGGGGGATGCCGAGGGCGTTCAGGGTGTCGAGGCACTCCTGGACGAGCGGAGCGTCTGACTTCGACCCCATCACAACGGCGACGATTGCCTCTGGCATGGCAAGTTCCTTTTGGGCGTCGGGCAAAATGCCCGACCCATTACTCTTCTGCGAGACCCGATCTGTTGATGCGCGCTACGGTATCTCTAGCCATTCGGGGCGGGGGCGGAAGCGCCGCCCGCCGATGTCGCGACGGTAGTGCATCCCCTCGAAGCGGATGCGCTCGACGTTGGTGTACGCCTTGCGCCGCGCCTCCTCGAGTGTCGCGCCCAGCGCCGTCACTGCCATCACCCGCCCCCCCGACGTGACGAGTTGTCCGTCATTCTCGCGGCGCGTACCCGCATGGAACACTATAGCGTCTTCGTCAAGCTCGTCCAGCCCCCGTATCGGGAAGCCGGTGTCGTACTTGCCGGGGTAGCCGCCGGACGCCAGCACCACGGCGACGCACGGCTCGTCGCGCCACTCCACCTGCGCCTCGTGCAGGCGTCCGTTCGCCACCGCCCACAGTATTTCGAGCAGGTCGCTCTTGAGGCGCGGCAGGATCGCCTGCGTCTCGGGGTCGCCGAAGCGGCAGTTGAACTCGAGCACATTCGGCCCGTTCTCGGTGACCAGCAGGCCGGGGTAGAGGACGCCACAGTAAGGGCGGCCCTCTTCCGCCATGGCCCGCACGGTGGCCTGGGTGACGTGTTCGTGGATCCAGGGCACCAGCTCCGGCCGGATCCACCCGGGCGGGCTGTAGGCGCCCATGCCGCCGGTGTTCGGCCCCTCGTCGTAGTCGAAGACGGGCTTGTGATCGCAAGAGAGAGGCATGGACACAACGGTACGCCCGTCGGTGAACGCCTGCGCCGACGTTTCGCGGCCGCTCAGCCGCTCCTCGACGACGATGCGGGCGCCCGCCGCGCCGAAGACGCGGTCGCAGAGTATGGCGTCGGCGGCCTCCAGGGCTTCCGCCGCATCCCGGGTGACGATCGCGCCCTTGCCGGCGGTGAGCCCGTCGGCCTTGATGACAAGCGGCTCCTTATGCTCGGCGATGTAGAGGCCTGCCTCCCACATGGAGTCGAAGCTCTGGTGTCGCGCTGTCGGGATGCCGTGGCGGACCATCAGCTCCTTGGCGAAGACCTTGCTTGCCTCCAGCTCAGCGGCCGCTTTCGTGGGGCCGAAGGCGGCGATCCCGGCGGCAGCGAGGGCGTCGACGAGGCCCAGGGTTAGCGGCTCCTCCGGTCCGACAACGACGAGGTCGATGCGCTGCTCGCGGGCCACGCGGACGATGCCTTCGATATCGTTGGCCTTGACGGGCAGGTTATCGGCGATTGCCGCGGTGCCGGCGTTGCCCGGGGAGACGTAGAGGGCGTCGAGCCGGGAAGACTGCCTTATCTTCCAGGCGAGGGCGTGTTCACGGCCACCGGAGCCGACGATGAGAACTCGCAAACGCTTCCTCTGCGGTGGGTGTGAGCGAGACGGCCGCTATGATGGTATCCGGTGACGGCGGCAGGGGCAAGATGAGACCTGTCAGCGGATGGATAACGGATAAACGGATATGCGGGGACGTCACGGCGCCGAAGCGGGCGGGCAAGATGCCCGACGAGGGAGCATCTCATGTTGTGATGCCTGTAGGCGCGAAGCCGTCCCATTCGCTGACGGGGTTGCTGGAAGTGACGACGAAGCCCTTTCGCCCCCGCTCGTCGGCGTGAGAGATACGCACCTCGCCCACGATTTCCAGCGTCTCCCTGTCGATGACGAACGTCAGGCCGTCGACCTCTTCCACGTGGTCGGACTCGCGGGCGGCGTCCACTCGCAGTGCGAGCGCGGCGTCGCAACAGCCGCTGGAAGCGAGCTCGACGCGCACGGCGCCCCGCGCGCCCGCCTCAGCCAGGAACGATTTAATGGCCGCGATGGCCGCCGCGTCCGCCGTGATCGCCGCTATGGTCTGCTCCTTGCCTATCCACCCCGCGCGGTGGTCCACCCGTCGCTAGTAGGCCTGCTGATAGAGTGCCAGGATTTCGTTCGGGTCATTGACGGGGCGGGCGTTGAAGATCACGGCTGTGTCGGCGATGGCGTGGAACGCGCACATAGGCAGGTTGTCTTCGGGCACGCCCACGTCGCGCAGCTTTAGCGGGTGCTGCGCCTTCACCATGAGGGCTTCGACCGCCTCGGCGGCGGCCAGCGCCGCTTCGCGCTCGTCCATGCCGCGGGTGTCGACCCCCATAGCCTGCGCGACAAGGGCCAGCTTGGGCGCTGCATAGTCGACGTTGTAGCGCATCACTTTGGGGAGGACGATGCCGCAGGCCGCGCCGTGCGAAACGTGGTGCAGCGTGCCCAGGGTGTGCGCCATGCCGTGCGCCAGCCCGACCTGGGCGGTGGTGAAGGCCAGCCCGGCCGCCGTGGCCGCGATCTGCATGTTGAGCCGCGCCTTCTCGTTGCTCCCGTCGGCGATGACGAGCGGCAGGTTCTCGGTTATCAGGCGTATTGCCTGCAGGGCGTGGCCGTCGCACATCGGGTTGGCCATCGTGCTCGTCAGCGCCTCGACAGCGTGCGTGAGGGCGTCCATGGCGGTGCAGGCCGTCATGTCCTTGGGCAGGGTCATCGTGAAGCGGGGGTCGAGGATGGCGACGTTCGGCAGGATGCGCGGGTCGACGATGAAGAGCTTGCGGCCGGCGCCCTTGCTCGTGAGCACGGCGATGGTCGTCACCTCGCTGCCCGTGCCCGCGGTCGTGGGGATGGCGATGTGGGGCGTCTGCGGCTCGGTGAGCACCTGCATGTTGAGGTAGTCGTTGGCCTTGCCGCCGTTCTTCAGCGTGACGCAAACGGATTTGCCCGTGTCGAGCACGCTGCCGCCGCCCACGCTGACGATGCAATCGGCGTTTAGTTCGCGCGCGGCTTCGACGGCGGCGTCAACGGATTCGAGGTCGGGGTCGGCCGGGATGCTGTCGTAGATGCCGACGCAGAAATCAACGAGCGCGTTCTTCGTCAGGTCGGCGAGCCCCGCTTTCCGGACGCCGGGGTCGGTGAGGATCAGCGCCCTCCGGCAGCCGAGGTCGGCGATCGCCTTGTAAATGCCGCTGAGCGACCCGTGGCCAACGATGACGTTTGTGGGGCAGGAGTAAGAGAAGCCTTCGACTCGTTTGTTGTCGGATAGTATCTGGAAGGTCATGTTGGAGTTCTTGTCGGCGAGGGCAGGCACGTGCACGCGCTTGATTTCCACGTACTCGTGCAGTCCGGCACCGCCCAGCTCGCGCCCGACGCCCGACTGCTTGTAGCCGCCGAAGGGGGCGAAGTCGGCGAAAATGTGGTAGTTGTTGATCCACATCGTGCCGGTGCGCACGCCGCGGGCGATGCGCTCCGCTCTCGCCGTGTTGGAGGAGAAGACGCCGCCGCCGAGTCCGTATATGGAGTCGTTGGCGATGGCAACCGCCTCATCGTCGTCGTGGAACTTGATGACGCAGACGACAGGGCCGAAGATCTCCTCCTGGGCGATGCGCATCTTGTTGTCGACGTCGGCGAAGATCGTGGGGGGGTAGTAGTAGCCGCCGGCGATGCCGGGGACCTCCACGCGCTGCCCGCCCGTTATAAGCGTCGCGCCCTCTTCCTTGCCCAGCGCCACGTAGCGCTCGACGGTAGCGAGCTGCTCCTTGCTGACAAGCGGCCCGAGGTGAGAGGTGGGATCGAGCTGGTAGCCGACGCGGAGGGCTTCGGCGCGCTTCTTCATCTTCCCCAGGAACTCGTCGTAGATCTTCGACTGGACGAGCACGCGCGTGCCCGATTCGCACACCTGACCCTGGTGGAAGAACGTGCCGAAGCACGCGCCTTCAACGGCAAGCTCCATGTCGCAGTCGTCGAGGATGATGTTGGCCGACTTGCCGCCAAGTTCGAGGGTCACTTTCTTCACCGTGTCGGAGGCCATTCGCATGATCTCGCGTCCCACCTCGGTGCTGCCGGTAAAGGCGATCTTGTCGACGTCGGGATGGGTGCAAAGGGTCTTGCCCAACGAGCCGCCCGGCCCGGGAATGACGTTCAAGACGCCCGCGGGAAGCCCGGCCGCTTGCGCTGCCTCGGCGATGATGAGGGCGCTCAGCGAGGTGTAGGAGGCAGGCTTGAGCACGACGGTGTTACCGGTCGCGAGCGCGGGTGCGATCTTCCAGAACGCCATCGTCATCGGGTAGTTCCAGGGGATGATGCCCACGCAGACGCCGATCGGCTCGCGACGGATGAAGTCGCGCCCGGGGGCAAAGACGTTGCCCGAGACGGGTATCTCCTCTTCCCAGGGAAACTTCGTCGCGGCGTAGAGGCTTATGTTGCGAAGAAAACCGACCCCCAGCAGGGGGAAGAACTTGGCGAGTGATATGACCTGCCCTGAGTCCATCGACTCCGTTGCGGCCAGCCGAAGGGCCTGCCGCGCCACCTGGTCGGCGAAGTCCTGGATCTTGGCCATGCGCGCTTTCGGCGAAAGGCCGCTCCATACCCCGCTGTCAAACGCTCTGCGCGCGGCAGCAATGGCGGCCTCGGCATCGGCGGTCCCCGCCTGGGCGATGGTGGCGATAGGTTGCTCCGTCCCCGGGTCAATGGACTCGAATGTCTTCCCGTCGCGGGCGTCGACGAACTCGCCGTTGATGAAGAGCTTGTACTGCTCCATTGAACTCCTCCCTGCAGGCTGCGACCTTGCGTCCCCCCGGTCGGGACGCTCCGAGGTAGCTGAAAGATACCACTGCTCCCACTTAGGTAGAAGCTGCTAAGGGCGGGAAAGGTGCTGGGGAAGGGTGGGGTGGGAGTACCGGCGCCTCGCTTGCCGCGAGACGTTTCTGGGGTGGGACGTGGGAAAAACTGCGCGCCGCTTGCGTGTGGGGAAGGGGCGGGGTGGGAACGCGGACATTTCGATTGCGGTCTGACAGTTCTGGGGTGGGACCGTGTGGGAAAATGATCGCGCGCTTGCCGGTGGGCGGGAAACTACTCCCACTCAATTGTGCCGGGTGGCTTCGACGTGATGTCGTAAACTACGCGGTTCACCGCCGGCACCTCGTTGACGATGCGGCTCGCGATCCGCGCCAGCAGGTCGTAGGGGAGCCGCGCCCAGTCGGCAGTCATCGCGTCCTCGGCCGTGACGACGCGCAATGCGACGACGTGCCCGTAGGTGCGGAAGTCACCCATGACACCAACGCTGCGACTGTCCGTCAGCACCGCGAAAGCCTGCCACAGTTCGCGATAGAGGCGCGCGTTCTTGATCTCGTTCATAACTATCCAGTCGCAGGCGCGAAGCGTCTCCAGCTTCCCCGGCGTCACCTCGCCGATAATGCGGATCGCAAGCCCGGGCCCGGGGAAAGGCTGGCGGAAGACCATCTCCTCCGGAAGGCCAACTTCCAGGCCCACCTGTCGCACCTCGTCCTTGAACAGATAGCGCAAAGGCTCGATGAGTTGTAGCGTCATCTCTTTGGGCAGCCCGCCGACGTTGTGATGGCTCTTGATCTTCGCGGCGGAGCCGTCGCCCGTGGGCGAGGACGCGCTCTCGATGACATCGGGGTACGTGGTCCCCTGCACGATGAAGTCGACCCGGCCCAGCTTGTCCGCCTCCTCCTCAAAGACGCGGATGAACTCCTCCCCGACGCGGTGCCGCTTCTCCTCGGGGTCAGTGACGCCGGCCAGCACCTTGAGGAAGCGGTCGGTGGCGTCGACGTCAATCAGGTTCATCTTCATGTTGCGACGGAACGTCTGCAGCACGCGTTCGGGCTCCTCGCGCCGCAGCAGACCGTTGTTCACGAATATGCACGTTAACTGGTCGCCAACGGCCCGGTGCACAAGCGTGGCGGCCACCGCAGAGTCGACGCCGCCTGAAAGGGCGCAGATTACCCGCCCGTCGCCGACCTGCGACCTTATGCGCTTCACACTTTCCGCCGCGAAGTTCTCCGGGGTCCAATCGCCGCGGCAGCCACACACCCGGTACAGGAAGTTCTCCATGATCTTCTTGCCCTGCGGCGTGTGGACGACCTCCGGATGGAACTGCAAGCCGAGGAGCCCGCGCTCGTTGCCCATGACGGCGATGGGCGAATTGTCGGAGTAGGCGAGGGATCGGAAGCCGGGCGGCGGCTCGACAATGTGATCGCCGTGGCTCATCCAGACCGGCATCGAGGGCGGCAGGTCGGCGAACAGGTCCGACTGCTCCGCCTGATGCAGCATGGTGTGGCCGTACTCGTGCTTCTCGCCGGGGGACACGCGCCCGCCGAGCTGGTGAGCGAGCAGCTGCATCCCGTAGCAGATGCCGAGCACAGGGACTCCCGCTTCGAACACGTATGATGGGGTGAGGGGCGCTCCCTCCGCATAAACGCTTGCCGGTCCGCCTGACAGGACGAAGCCCTTGATGTTGAGGCCGGCGATTTCCTCCCAGGGGGCATAGTAGGGGACGAGCTCGCAGTAGACATGACACTCGCGGATGCGCCGCGCGATGAGCAGGCTCGTCTGCGAGCCGAAATCGAGGACCACTACCGCTTCCGGCTTTACCTCGCGTCCCGGCTCCGCCGCGACCGGACGCTCGCCGCCCTTTTCGCGCGCAATCTCCAGGTACGTCGACACCTCGATGTCGTCGCTTGTGCGGAACCGCCGGTCGGGGGCGTCCTCAGAGCTGTCCATGGCGCTACCGGGACTCGAAGCTGCGCTGCCGAGCTAAGCAGCAAGGCCCGGGTTCTCGTGCCCAGGCCTCTTGCTCAGCAGCGTCCATGTCGACCTCAGAATAGCACCCGTGTTATACTACCGTCAACCGGCGCTTCTGCTCTTGAGAATATGCGGATAATCACTTGTGAAGCCCTTTTTGCGCGCGAACTCTCCGTTGTCGTCGAGTGTTTGCGCAATGGCGGCCTCGTCGCCTTCCCAACCGACACATTGTACGGTCTGGCTGCCGCCGCCGCCAACGACGAAGCGGTGAAGAGGCTATACAAAGCCAAGAACCGCCCCGCGGACGATCCGCTTCCCATGCTTCTTTCTCATCCCCATGACGCACGGCAGGTAACCCTGAGAGTGCCTGATTTGGCGTTGAAGTTAGCCTCTCGCTTCTGGCCGGGCCCTCTCACCCTTGTCTTGCCCCGCAACCCTGCCTTTCACTCGCTTGCCCTCGCCGGGCGCGACGATGTGGCCGTCCGTGTCCCTGCCCACGAGGTGCCGCGTTTGCTGATCGAGACGCTGGGCGAACCCATCACCGGTACCAGCGCCAACATTTCTGGGCTGCCTCCCACGACGACGGCTCGAGACGTGGCGAAACAGCTTGGCGACAGCGTCGACATCATCATCGACGGGGGCCGCACGCCGATCGGCGTAGAGTCAACCGTGATAGACTTAGTAGGAGAGACGCCGCGGCTGCTGCGAGAGGGCGCGCTCACCCGCGCTCAGATCGAAGCCGTCGTCGGACACGTAGACGCAAGCGAGGGGTGAGAATGCGCATTGCCATCGGCAGTGATCACGCGGGGTTTGCTCTCAAGCAGGTGCTTGCCCAACACGTCGGGTCGCTCGGTCATAGCGTTACGGATTTCGGCTGCCCGGATACAAGCTCCGTCGACTACCCCGACATCGCTGTGCCGCTTTCGAAGGCGGTCGTCAGCGGCGAGCACGACCTCGGAATCCTCGTCTGCAGCAATGGCGTCGGCATGTGCATCTGCGCGAACAAGGTGAAGGGGGTACGCGCCGCGCTCTGTCACGACCCCTTCAGTTCACGCCGCGCCCGACAGCACACCGACGCTAACGTCCTCTGCCTCGGCTCCTGGTGCATCGGCGAAGGGGTAGCGAGAGAGGTGGTCGAGGCATTCCTCGCCGCCGGCTTCGAGGGTGGGCGTCACGTCCGACGGCTGGAAAAAGTAAAGGCGCTCGAGAACCAGGAGAGGTGACGCTATTGGGGCCGGAACGCCTTCTCGACTTGCAGGAGCGGTACGTTCCGCTCATCGAGGGGGAGATGAAGCGGGCCCTCCAGGACAGGCGGCTCGTTCACTACGGCCTCATGCGCTACCACCTCGGGTGGGAGGACCGCGAGGGCAGGCCCGAGCACTGGTTCCGCGGCAAGATGCTGCGCCCTCTTCTCTGCCTCCTGAGCTGCGAAGCTGTGGGCGGCAAAGCGGAAAGCGCCCTGCCGGCAGCGGCGGCGCTGGAGTTCCTGCACAACTTCAGCCTCATCCATGACGACATTGAGGACTGCTCCCCCGAAAGGCATGGCCGCGAGACACTGTGGAAGATATGGGGCGTCCCCCTGGCCGTAAATGCCGGCGACGGCATGTTCGCGCTCGCCCACGTGACGCTCCAGAGACTCGGCGAGACGGGACTGCCGCCCGAAAAGGCGCTGGAGATACGGCGCTTGCTCGACATCGCCTCCCTGGAACTTTGCGAAGGTCAGTACCTCGACCTTGAGTACGAGAGGCGGCTCGACGTCACCTGCAAGCATTACCTGGACATGGCCGCAGGCAAGACGGCCGCCCTGATGTCCGCGGCCTCCGCCGGGGGAGCCGTCATCGGCGGCGCGACGCCCGATATAGTCGGCCTCTTTCAGGAATTCGGCAGGAACCTGGGTTTTGCCTTCCAGATAAGGGATGATATCCTTGGCATCTGGGGGAAGTCGACCGAGATGGGGAAGCCCACAGGGGAAGACATCTACGCGCGGAAGAAATCCTTCCCCGTCGTCTTTGCCCTGGAGCGGTCGCGCGGCGCTGACAGGACAAAGCTGCAAGCGCTGTACGAGAAGCCGGAACTGACAGCAGCCGATGTCGAGGACGTCCTGGCGGCGCTCCAAAGCGTCTCGTCGCGGGAAGAGAGCCAGAACGCCGCTATGCGGTACGCGTCTCGCGCTCTCGGCCGGTTGCGAGGCGTGAAGATGCCCGCCGAAAGCAGGCGCAACCTGAAGGCCTTGGCGGACTATTTCGTTGATCGGGAGGCCTGAGCCTTTCCCTCGCGTCCTGATAGGAGGGAACCATGAACAAGAAGACCGTCCGCGATATCGACGTCGCGGGGAAGCGCGCGCTCGTGCGGGTCGATTTCAACGTCCCGCTCGACAAGGAAACGGGCAAGATCTCCGATGACAGCCGGCTTCGGGCCTCGCTGCCCACCATCCGATACCTGATGGACAAGGGGGCGCGCGTCGTTCTCTGTTCGCACCTCGGCCGCCCAAAGGGCAAGGTCGTTGAGGAGCTGCGGATGTCACGGGCAGGAATTGGTGAGCGGCTCTCCGAACTGCTGGGGGTGCCCGTGCGCACCCTTCACCACGTTATCGGGCCGAAGGCTGAGGAAGCCACGCGGCAGTTGAAGCCCGGCGAGGTCCTCCTCCTGGAAAACGTCCGCTTTTTCCCCGAAGAGGAGGCGAACGACCCCAAGATGTCGCACGCCCTGGCGCAACTCGCGGACGTGTATGTCGACGACGCCTTCGGGTCGGCCCATCGGGCGCACGCCTCCACCGTCGGCATAGCCGGCGAGCTTCCCGCCGTCGCCGGCTTCCTGATGGAGAGAGAAGTGGACTATCTAAGCAAGGCGCTCACGAACCCGCAACGGCCCTTCGCCGCCATAATCGGCGGGGCGAAGATAAGCACCAAGATCGGGGTGCTCCGCAACCTCCTGTCGCGGCTCGATTGCCTCATCGTCGGCGGCGGCATGGCATCCACTCTGCTCAAGGCTAACGGCATGAACGTGGGGCAATCGCTGGTCGAGGACGATCAGATCGACGTGGCGCGCGATCTCATGCGCCAGGCCGACGAGCGCGGCGTCCCGCTCCTGCTCCCCTCGGATGCTGTCGTTGCCGACCGCTTCGCTGCCGACGCCAACGCCGAGACAGTGGAGGTGCAGAACATACCGCCTGAAATGCGTATCATGGACATAGGCCCCGACAGCGTTGCGACCTTTCAGGAGGCGGTGGAGGACTGCAAAACGGTGGTCTGGAACGGCCCCCTGGGGGTAGCGGAGTTCCCGCAGTTCGCCCAGGGCTCGCTGGCGATGGCCAAGACCCTCGCCGCCCTCGACGCTGTTACCATCGTCGGCGGGGGCGAGACGGTGGCGCTGATCGAGGACGCGGGGCTGCAAGACAAGTTTACTCACGTCTCCACTGGCGGCGGCGCCTCCCTCGAGTTCCTGGAGGGGAAGACGCTGCCGGGAGTGGCTGCCTTGATGGACCGGTAGCGGCAGCAGACCATACGCCGGGATGCGTTGATGGACCTCGATATCATCCGCGAGCTTGTAGTCAAGAACGATACGAAGATCGTTCTCCTCGTGATCGATGGCCTGGGAGGCCTGCCTCACAACGAGACAGGGCGCTCGGAGCTGGAGGCGGCGAATACTGTGCATCTCGACCGCCTCGCCGCCGACGGTGTCTGCGGGCTGACCGTCCCCGTCGGACTCGGCATCACCCCCGGCAGCGGCCCCGGCCACCTCGCTCTCTTCGGGTACGATCCGCTCAGGTACCAGGTGGGGCGCGGCGTCCTCGAAGCCCTCGGGATCGACTTCGATCTCAGACGCGAGGACGTCGCGGCGCGCGGCAACTTTTGCACCGTCGATTCCCAAGGCGCCGTCACGGACCGGCGGGCGGGACGCATCAGCACCGATCGCAACGCTGAGCTGTGCGCCGAGCTGCGGACAATCTCCCTACCCGGCGTCGAGCTTTTCGTCGAGCCTGTGCGCGAGCACCGCTTCCTGCTCGTGCTGCGCGGCGGCCACCTCGCCGAGGGCGTCTCGGACACCGACCCGCAGCGCCTTGAAGCGCCGCCGCTGCCGGCGCAGGCGGAACGCCCGGAAGCAGAGGAGACGGCGCGGCTGGCGAACGAGTTCATCGCCCGCGCCCGCGAGCGCCTCCACGACAAGCATCCCGCAAACATGCTCCTTCTGCGCGGGTTCTCGAAGTGGCCGGATATTCCCCAGGTGAGCGACGTCTTCGGTCTGCGGGCGGCGGCGATAGCGGTCTACCCCATGTACCGGGGACTCGCGAAGCTGGTGGGCATGACAGTCCTGCCGGCCGGCTCGGGCATCGCCGACGAGATCGAAACGCTGAAGGCGAACTGGAACGAGTTCGACTTCTTCTTCGTGCACTACAAGGCGACCGATTCGCGCGGCGAGGACGGCGATTTTGAGGGCAAGGTGGCTGCCCTTGAGGAGGTCGACTCGGTCGTTCCAGCTATACGCGAACTCGGCCCGGACGTATTCATGGTGGGCGGCGACCACTCGACGCCGTCGTTGCTGGGCGCACATAGCTGGCACCCGGTACCCTTTATTATGCACTCGCGCTGGTGCCGCCCTGATGAAATCGAGACGTTCGATGAGGCGCGCTGCCGGCACGGCGGACTGGGCGTCTTCCCGGCAAAGGAGGCTATGCCGCTGGCGCTGGCCAACGCTCTTCGGCTGACAAAGTTCGGAGCTTGATAATGAAGCGAACGCCGATCATCGCCGGCAACTGGAAGATGAACAAGGACGCGGAGGGCGCCAGAGAGCTGTGCGAGGGCGTCAGACAGCGCGTCGACGGCGTCAGCGGCGTCGAGAAGGTGATGTGCCCGCCGTTCCCTTTCCTCATGCTCGTGGCCGAGTGCCTGAAGGGGAGTTCGATAAAGGCCGGCGCCCAGAACGTCTACTGGGAGGAGAAAGGCGCTTTCACCGGCGAAGTGTCGCCGCCGATGCTCAAGGGAATCGTCGATTTCGTCATAATCGGCCACTCGGAGAGACGCGCCTACTTCTGCGAGACGGACGAAACGGTGAACAAGAAGGTCAAAGCGGTGCTCGCGGCGGGCCTGCGGCCCATCATGTGCGTGGGGGAGACGGAGTCGGAACGCCAGGCCGGGCAGACGGAAGAGGTGCTGCTGCGTCAGGTCCGCGGCGGCCTCGACGGAGTAGACCTGCCGGAGAGCTTCGCTATCGCCTACGAGCCGGTATGGGCAATCGGAACGGGCAAGGCGGCCACCGGCGCCATGGCCAACGAGGCGATAGGGCTCATCCGCGCCGAGGTGACGCGTCTCTTCGACGCGCCGCGCGGCGACTCCCTGCGCGTCCTCTACGGCGGCAGCGTCACGCCCGACAACATCGTCGAGTTCATGCGCGAGCCGGAGATAGACGGCGCGCTCGTCGGCGGCGCCTGCCTCAACGTCGATTCTTTTTCCGCCATCATCGAGCAGTCAGCGCGGACCGCCGCAAGCAAGTAGCCAATGACCCCGGATTCCCCTGCGTCGGGCCCCCTCGTCGCCATAGTCGGCGCGACGGCCTCCGGCAAGACGTCGCTGTCCCTTGAGCTGGCGTCCCGCTTTAACGGCGAGATCGTCAACGCCGATTCGCGCCAGGTGTACCGCCACATGGACATCGGCACGGCGAAGCCCACGCCGCAAGAGCGCGCGGCAGTGCGCCACTGGCTCATCGACGTCATCGAGCCCGACGAGGAGTACAGCCTCGCGCGCTACCAGGAGGATGCGCTGACGGCCCTGAGGGACATCTGGTCGCGGGGGAAGACGGCGTTCCTGGTCGGAGGGACGGGGCAGTACGTGTGGGCGCTGCTCGAAGGCTGGCAAGTGCCGCGGGTGCCGCCGGACTGGAAGCTCCGGCGGAGCCTCGAAGAACGGGCCCGACGGGAGGGCGCGGACTCGCTGCACCGCGAGCTGGCGGAGGTCGACCCGCAAGCGGCGCAGCGAGCCGACCCGCGAAACGTACGGCGGGTAATAAGGGCGCTGGAAGTGTACAGAATGACCGGCCGCCCTATCTCATCGCTTCAGGACAAGTTGCGACCTGCCTTCGAAGCGCTTATCCTTGGTATTGCCTGGCCGCGGGCCGAGCTCTACCAGCGCATCGACGAGCGCGTGGAGCGGATGCTGGCGGCCGGCTTCGTCGATGAGGTAAGAGGGCTGCTCGAACGCGGGTACAGCCCGGAGCTGCCCTCGATGTCGGGCATCGGGTACAGGCAAATCTGCCGGCACCTCCGGGGTGAGATGACGCTCGCTGAGGCGGCGGCGGAGATGAAGACGGAAAACCACCGGCTCGCCCGCATGCAGTCGGCATGGTTCCGGCGCGACGACCCACGGATCCGCTGGGTGGAAGGCGGAGAGGGCCTTCGGGACGAGGGGGCGCGTCTCGTGGCCGGATGGTTGAGCGAGAAACGAAGGTAGCATGAAGTTCGCGAAGATGCAGGGGGCGGGCAACGACTTCGTCCTCGTGGAGGCGAAGGGGGACGAGCGGCACTGGCCACACCTCGCGCTGCGAATGTGCGACCGCCACTTCGGAATCGGCGCCGACGGCCTGGTCCTAGTGCTGCCGTCGGCGGAGGCGGACGTGGGCATGCGCATATTCAACGCCGACGGCTCAGAGGCGGAGATGTGCGGCAACGCGGTCCGCTGTCTGGCGAAATACGCCGTCGAGCGCGGCCTCGTGCGGCCGAAAGAGGGCAAGCTGAGCGTCGGGACGGTGGCCGGCATCCTGCCCGTGCAGGTGATGGGAGAAGGCGGCAAGGTCGAAAGGGCGCGCGTTGGGATGGGGGCGCCCCGGTTCCGCCCGGAGGAAGTGCCCACGCTAATCGACGCCCAACCGCCGCTAGTCAACGCACCGGTGGAGATCGACTTGGGAGCTGCGGGAAGCGAGGCGCCGCTGAGCATGGAGCGTTTACTGGATATCGCGCGCGGACCGGCGAGCGCCGAGCGCAGCGACCGCCTCATCATCCCCCTGACCTGCCTGTCGATGGGGAATCCGCACGCCGTCTACTTCCTGCCCGGCCCGGTTGCCGGGTATCCGCTGGCGGAGATGGGGCCGCGAGTGGAGCGGCATCCGCTGTTCCCCAGCCGGACGAACTTCACCGTCGCGTCAGTCATCGATCGCGGGCGGATGGAGGCGCGGGTGTGGGAGCGGGGCGTCGGGATCACGCTCGCCTGCGGGTCGGGCACGTGCGCGGCGATGGTGGCGGCGCGGCTGCAGGGGCTGGTGGACGATGTAGTAGACATAACGCTGCCGGGCGGCACGCTGAGGGCGGAATGGGACGGGGCAGGGCAGGTGTTCTTGAGCGGGCCGGCGGCGATGGTATTCGAAGGCGAATGGCCTGATTGAGGGGGTTGAAGCAGATGAAGGACATGCGGCGGCTTGAGGTACCGCCGGAGAAGGACGTTTTCGAGCGGGGCAGCAGGAGCCTTGTACGCGCTTTCGAGGTGACGCGCGAGGAGGTGCGGCGCGTGCAAACGGAGCGGCCGGAGCTGGTCGTGTCGAGGGACGACGGGGTAATGCTCCTCCAGCCGAAGCGCAACCGCGCCTGGCTCTGCTACGGCTTCAGCAACCTCGACGCTCTGCGCAGAGAGTTCAAGCCGGTGTTCGAGAAACTGGTAGCCGCCCTGAAGACGGGCGAGGCGACAAGGGGCATCTTCCTCTGGTTTGCCGACCACCCGAACCGCCCGTACGTCGAGCCGGTCCTGGTCGACTGCTTCTTCGAGCTGCGGCACGAATGGATGGAGATGGGCCTTGCCCGCCTGCCCGAAGACACTGCCCCCACCGATGAGATTGCGCCGGGGTTTGTCCTCCGACGGGCCTCTCCCGCCGAACAGGAGGCCGCGGGCGCTATCGACGTGGCCGCTTTCGCCGACGAGGCATGGCAGGTCGCGGACTTCGTCGATGCCGCTCGCGAGGCGTCCGAGTTCAGGGTTCTCGAGGAGCGCGACGGCGCGCGCATCGTCGGATACATCGGTCTCTGGCTCGAGGAGGGCCGCGTCGGGAAGATCGATCTGCTGGGCGTGCATCCCGACTTCCGTCGTCGTGGCCTGGCGGAGACGATGCTGCGCTGGAGCCTCGCATGGTTCCGCGGGCAGGGCATGCGGCGCGCGCGGCTAACGGTGCACACGGACAACGCCGCTGCGATTGCGCTCTACCGCAAGCTCGGGTTCACCCACCACCGCTCGGGGCTGACGTACCGCCGCCCCACGGACGAGCGCGAGCTTGCCGAGATGGCGCAGAAACGCAAGGGGACGTACGTCAAATTCGGCGACTGGCGATAGCGAGGGCGAGATGGAGCTGGCAAGGCGTGTCCGGGAACTGAAGCCCTACCTCTTTGCCGAGATCTCGCGCAAGATGGCGCAGAAACGGGCCGAGGGCGCAGACATCATCACTTTCGCCATCGGCGACCCCGATATCCCCACTCCGCCGCACGTAATCGACGCCCTCATCGACGCCGCGCGCGACCCCGCGAACCACCGCTATCCGGAGTCGGAAGGGATGCCGGAGCTTCGACAGGCCATCGCCGAATGGTACGAGCGGCGCTTCGGCCTATCGTTCGACCCGGATACAGAGGTCGTAGCGCTTATCGGCTCGAAGGAAGGGATAGGCCACGTCCCGCTCTGCTTCATCGACCCCGGCGACGTTGCCCTCGTACCCGACCCGGGCTATCCGGTGTACTCGGTCGGCACCATGTTCGCGGGCGGCGAGTGCCACTTCATGCCTCTCCTGGAGGAGAACGACTTCCTCCCCGACTTCAGCGCCGTCCCGGGGGAGGTCGCCCGGCGGGCAAAGCTGCTGTGGCTCAACTACCCCAACAACCCGACCGGCGCGGTCGCCGAGCGCTCGTTCTTCGAAGAGGCGGTCGCTTTCGCTCGCCGCCACGACATCGCCATCTGCCACGACGGCCCCTACAGCGAAGTCGCGTTTGACGGATACCGACCGGTCAGTTTTCTCGAAGCGGAAGGCGCGCGCGAGGTTGCAATCGAGTTCCACTCATTCTCCAAGACCTACAACATGACCGGCTGGCGCATCGGCATGGCCGTCGGCAACGCGCGCATGATCGACGCCCTCCGGCGGGTGAAGTCGAACCTCGACTCCGGCATACCCCAGGCGATACAGCGCATGGCGATCGCGGCGCTGCGGGGCCCGCAGGACTGCATCGCGGAGCACAACGCGGTGTACCAGCGGCGGCGCGACCGGCTGGTCGCGGCGCTGCAGTCGCTGGGGTTGCGCGTGCAGCCGCCGAAAGCAAGCCTCTATGTGTGGGCGCGGGTGCCGCCGGAGTTCACGTCGGCGTCCTTCGCGGAGCGGCTGCTGGACGAACTATCGATTGTGGTAACCCCGGGTTCGGGCTACGGCGAGCACGGCGAGGGGTATGTGCGCCTCTCGCTGACGATACCGGACGAGAGTCTGGACGAAGCCCTCCGCCGCCTGGCGTCGTGGCAAGGGACGCGCCAGACTTCACAGTAGGCCCGGTCTACCATGGGAGCGTGACCACGTGCGATGGGCTGTCACCCTGGCCGTCATTCTTGCAGCCGCCCTGGTGGCCCGTCTCGCGTGGACGTGGTGGACCGATCCGACGCCGCCCGAGCTCTCCGATCCCCAGTACTACAACGCGACCGCGCTCAGTCTCGCCCGCGGCGAGGGGTACAGCGTAACCTTTCACAGGGACGTTGGCTTCCTTCCCGGCGGCGAGGAAACGGCGTTCTGGCCGCCGGGCTACTCGGCATACCTGGCGACCTTCTACTGGCTCTTCGGCAAAGGCGATGAAGTGGCGCAGGCGGCAAACGTCGTCGCCGGAGCGCTCGTCGTCGTGCCCATCTATTTCATCGGGCTGCGACTCTTCGGACGAAGGATCGCCCTGGTCGCCGCCGCCGCCGCCGCCCTGCTCCCGAGCCTCGTCTACTGGGTCCCCGTGCTGTTCTCGGACACGCTCTTCACGCTCCTCTTCGCGATGGTCGCCGCGCTCCTGCTCCATGCGCTGCGGCAAGACGGGACATTCAGCCTTGCGTTGCTCGCCGCTGGTGGGGTCGTCCTTGGGCTGGCGATGCTGGTGCGGGGGCAGGCCCTGGTGCTGGTGCCGGTGGTCGCGGTGTACTGGGCCGTTGCCGGCGCGAAACCTGCGAAGTGCCTCCTCTCGGGAGGCGCCTGCCTGGCGCTGGCCGCAGCCGTCGTCGTGCCGTGGAGCGTCCGCAACACCGCCGCGATGGGTTCGCCGATTCTTCTTTCGGCGAACGTGGGCTACAACCTTCGGGTCGGGCACGCCCCGTACTCGACCGGACGTTACATCCTGCCTGACGACTTGTGGAACTCTCGGTCCGAGAGGACGACCTTTCGGGAACTGGAGCCCGTATTCAACGATCTTGGCCTCGAGCGGGCAACGGAGTACGCGCTGGGACATCCGCTTGAAGAGGCGGAGCTTGCGGTGCGGAAGACGCTATGGTTGTGGGCACCCGACTCCGACGCCCTCGACTGGGTGGAGAGCTACGGTCGCACGCCTCTGCCCGCGGGTGCTGTCGGGCCGCTCCGCTGGCTGGTCGACGGCAGCTACGCCGTATTGCTGTGGCTTGTAGGCTGCGCGTTCGTGCGAGCTCGGGCCTTCGCGCCGCAGCTCTCTCTGCTGGCCGCCCTTGTCGTCCTGTGGACGGCGACGCATATCGTCTTCTTCGGCGAGCCGCGCTATCACCTGCCCGCGCTGGCGCTCATGATACCGGTGGCTGCGGCCCCGCTCGTCTGGCTCTGGGAGGCGGCTATCTCGCAACTTTCACCTCGGAGAGCAGAGCAACGCGCCTTCGTTCCAGCGGATATAATAGAGGGTGAAGACAGGGAGGCTGATACAGACGGCAAGAACGTATCCTACAGCAGAGCCGATTGAGCGGGCGTACCTCGTGGCCGTGGAGATGAAGGGGTCGCACGCTAATGGCTCCCCCTTCAGCAGCGAGAGCTCGCTCGACGAGCTGGCGCTCCTCGCCGAGACCGCAGGCGCGCAGGTCGTCGGACGCGCCGTCCAGAAGCTGGAGAGCCCGCACCCGGCGCACTACGTGGGCAAGGGCAAGCTCGCGGAAATCAAATCGCAGCGGGGCACGGCCGGCTATTCGCTCGTCATCTTCGACGACGAGCTCAGCCCCTCGCAGCAACGCAACCTGGAGAACGCCCTCGGCGTGAAGGTGCTCGACCGCACGGCGCTGATTCTCGACATCTTCGCGCAGCGGGCGCGAACACGGGAGGGCGCGCTGCAGGTGGAGCTTGCCCAGAGCGAGTACCTCCTGCCGCGCCTCGCCGGCCAGTGGAGCCACCTCGAGCGTCTGGAAGGGGCCATCGGGACGCGCGGCCCCGGCGAGACGCAGCTCGAGACCGACCGACGCCTGGTGCGTAACAAGATCGCGCGCCTCAAGCGGCAGATCGAGGCGGTGCGACGCCAGCGGGCGCTCTATCGTCGACGGCGGGCGAGAGCGGGAGTGCCGGTCATCGCGCTCGTCGGCTACACGAACGCGGGCAAGAGCACGCTGATGCGCGCCCTTTCCGGCGCCGACGTCTTCACCGAGGACAAGCTTTTCGCTACCCTCGACCCGCTGACAAGACGCATTGCGCTGCCCGGCGGCGGCGCCGTCCTCCTCTCCGACACGGTGGGCTTCATTCAGAAGCTGCCTACGCAGCTCGTCGCCGCCTTCCGCGCCACGCTCGAGGAGCTGGAGGCGGCCCACGTCCTTGTGCACGTGGTCGACATAACGCACCCGGACGCCGCGCTCCAGAGCCAGACGGTGGAGGAGACGCTCGCGGAGCTTGGCCTTGCGGAGAAGCCTGTGATCAGCGTGCTGAACAAGGTCGACTTGTTGCTGCGGCGCGACGGCTCGCCGGTGGGCGGCGTCGACGAGCTGCGCGAGCAGGCGGCGACGCTGGCCTACCGTCCGGACGCGCTGCTCATCTCGGCAGAGAAGGGATGGGGGCTGGACACGCTCCTCGAACGCATCGAAACGGTGCTGCGAGAGGGCGCGGCCGCTCCGGCGAGGCCGGGCTCGCGCTGGGCGCCATCGCGAGCGTCAGCGGGAGGTCATCAGGCAACGGTTCGCTAGCCGCTTCCCTGCCGCTCCCGCTCGATGAGCTCCCGGCGCAGGATCTTCCCGGAGAGGCTTTTCGGTATCACGTCCAGGAACTCCACGTCCCGGATCTTCTTGTAGGGGGCGACCCTTTCCTCGATGAAGGCCCGAATCTCCTCCGGGGTGCATGTCGCACCTGGCCGGAGTACGACGAAGGCTTTCGGCGTCTCGCTCCCGTCGGCTTGGCGCTTGGGGATGACGGCGGCATCGAGGACCGCAGGGTGATCGAGGAGGAGCGATTCGAGCTCGGCGGGGGCGATCTGGTACCCCTTGTACTTGATCATCTCCTTCTTGCGGTCGACGATGCGGATGTACCCGAGCTCGTCGGCGTAAGCGATGTCACCGGTGCGCAGCCAGCCGTCCTCCGTCAGCGCCTCCGCCGTCGCCTCCGGCTGGTTCCAGTAGCCCTTCATTATCTGCGGCCCCCTGACCAGCAGCTCGCCCGCCTTGCCCGTCGGCAGCTCCTCGTCCGTGTCGAGGTCGACTATCTTCTCCTCGGTGTCCGATACTGGCGGCCCGACGGCGCCGGGGACGATCATGTGGACCGGCGGCGTGTTGATGACGGGGCTGGTCTCCGTCAGGCCGTACGCCTCCACAAGCGCGCATTTGAACGCGCGCCGCGCCTGTTCGCCCAGCTCGGCAGGCAAAGGCGCCGCGCCGGCGTAGATGAACTTCAGCGAGGACGTGTCGTACTTGCCGAAGCTCGGGTGGTTAAGCATGATCAGCAACGCCGGCGGCACCACGAACATGTCCGTGACCTTGTGCTTCTCGATCAGCGACATGAGCAGCTCAGGGCTGAACGACGGCATCACTACCTGCGTCTGGCCTACGACGAGGCCGCAGTTCATGAGGACGGTGAGTCCGTATATGTGATAGAAGGGGAGGAAATCGACGGAGACGGAGTAGGAGGTCGTGTATCCGAGCGTGAGCGACTGGCGGAGATTGCTGGTGATGTTGAAGTGAGTGAGCATGACGCCCTTGGGGAGTCCGGTGGTGCCGCTGGAGTACGGCAGGACCGCGAGGTCCTCCACCGGATCGATCTCAACCGGCGCAGGCTCGGCCGGCGTGTTTGCCGCCCACTCCCAGACGTCGTCGAGGCAATAGACGGCCTTCAGGTCGGACAGCTCCGTTGTGGCCGCCTGCGCCACCGGCAGCATCGCTCTGCCCGCAAGAAGAGCGGTAGCTCCTGAATCCGCCATCTGGTGATGCACCTCGCGTTCCCGGTACATCGAGTTAAGGGGCGTCACAACCCCGCCGGCGTGCAGAATGCCGAAGAAGGCGACAAAGTATTCGGGGCAATTCGTGGAAAAGAGACCCACGCGGTCTCCTTTCCCAACGCCCTTCTCCTGAAGGAAGCGGCCGACCCGTCTCGACCATTCATGAATCTGGCGGAAGGAGTATTCTTTGCCCTCCGCCGAGACCGCCGCCGCTTTGTCACCAAAACGCCTGCCCTGGTCCTCCACGAAATGCGCTAGATTCATCCTCGGATACGGCTCAAGACTCATCCACGGACTGGTAATCGACATGTCACGCCCTTTCTTCCGCATACCCGTCGCGCGCCTAGGCATCATACGCCGAAGAAGGCGAATATGTCGATTCGAGGGTTGGCGTGGGGGAAAAGGGCTAGTCGCCAAGCAGGGTGGCGTAGCCGAGGGCGATCACTTCTTCGACGTACTCGGAGCGCCAGTGCGCGTTGGGGACGCGGAGACCGCGCTCGCGGAACCAGCGGTGGTAGGAGAGGTACTCCTCCTCCAGTTGGCGGCGCCAGGCGTTCTCTTCCTCGAAGACGTCAGGGGCCAGCCCCTCCAGCGTGCCGTCCGCCTCCTCCGGTGGAATCTCGAGGTCTTCCTGCCAGTAGTCCGCCAGGTAGTCGAGGCAGTCCTCAAGGTCTTTGCGGCAGTCGTTCATGAGGAGGGCCATCATCCCCGCCTTGTCGACGGCGCTCGCCCGGATGTGGAAGTACCGGGCGCAGTCCTCGCAGACCACCACCAGCTTTCGGGCCTCGCACCCGTCCTTGCGGCTGCAGGTCTGACATCGTGGCGCATATTCGGCCGCCGCCGATGAGCGGGAGTAGCCCACGTGGACCGTCGACTCCAGGCGTCCGCAACGCGGGCAGGACACCTTATCATCGAGGATATCGTTTACCGTTTTGCCCCAGTCGATCTGCATAAAGGCCTCGCAACATTCATCTTCAATCATACTATCGCCCGCATGAGTGTCAACAGCGGGAGGAAGAGCGCGAGAGACTGCGTGAAAGCGGTGTGAGGTTATAAACATGCGGTCTCGTGTGTCCGATAATTCAATCGACAGGAGGAGCCGTATGGACGACGGCGAATTCGCTGTGTCAGGCGAAGACACACCAGGGCGAGCTGAACACCAGCAGACGGAAGCCCAGCCTGAAACCGCCGGTCATTGGCGGGAGACCAGGGAAACGGTGCTGCGCAAGGTGGCGCCGGTGGCATTCACCGCGAAGCAGCCGGTGGAGCTGCGGGAGCTGAAACGGTACCTGCTGGTCATGCTGGGAATGATCAGCGTCGGCCTGCTTTTCGCCATCGTCGACGAGACGTACGGCGTTCCTCATCTGACAGCCGGCACGACGACCATAATGATCGCCGTCGTCGCCACAAGCCTGCTGGCGATATACAGGGCCCGCCGGGTGGCTGAAGGACTGATCCGGACGGCGCCTCCACCGGCGCGCGATTCCATCACCGGCCTGCCCGACGAGCATTACTTCCGGCTCCGTCTTCGCGAGGAATGCAAGCGGGTCCATCGCTACGGCATCCCCGTCTCCCTCGCGATCATCGACGTCAACAACCTCACGTCCGTAAACGAAGCCTACGGCGAGGCCTGCGGAGACGCTGTCCTCAAGCACGTCGCCACCATCATCGAGTCGACGAAGCGCGCCTCCGATATCGCCGTCCGCCTGGGCGGCGATGAATTCGCTCTCATCCTGCTCGAGTGTGACAAGCCGGACGCCGTCCAGTACGTTCGCCGCCTGGAGCATTACGTCACGCGCAAGGCGGTGACCGTCAGCGTGGAGGACCAGATGGTAAACCTCTGGATAGGCGTCTGCACGGGCCTTGCCTCCGCCCGCGAAACGCAGTCGCCCGAAGAGTTGCTGGCGGAGGCGCGACGCGATCTCCAGATGGCCAAGGAGGACCGCGATCGCCGCCGCGAGCGCTGGAGCAGCCGTCCCGCTTAGACGTCACGCGCGTTCTCAAGAAGCCTCACTTCCACCGGAACGTCTCGCCCGCTGTCATCACATCAGCTTGCCCAGCCTGAATCGAGGGACGAACGGGTACCCCGCGTGCGCGAGCGCCTCAACACTTCGCGTGATGGCGAACCGTCATCGTCGCCGCGGGTCGAGGGCGTCGCGCAGGCCGTCGCCGAGGAGAGTGAAGGCGAGCATGAGCACCGCTATCGCCGCGGCGGGCGATAGCACGAGGTGCGGGTAAGCGTAGATCGCGCGGTAGCCGTCCTGCACCATCGAGCCCCAGCTGGGCAGCGGCGGCGCCACGCCTATGCCAATGAAGCTCAGCGCCGCCTCAGCGAATATGGCCTGAGGCACTCCAAAGGTCAGCGCGACGATGACCGGCCCCAGGCTGTTGGGCAGCAGATGGCGAAATACAATCCTCGCATCGCCCGCGCCCACGGCTTTTGCCGCCAGCGCGAAGTCGCGCCCCTTCATCGACAGCAGTTGTGCCCTGACGAGACGGGCAATCGTCGCCCACTGCACGAGCGCTATCGCCAGGATGATCATGAACAAGCCACCTCCGAAGACCGCCCGCAGCAGCAGGATGAACAGCAGATCGGGAAAGGCAAAGACGACGTCGGTGAAGCGCATCAGAATGCCGTCGAGAACGCGCCCTCCCATCGCCGCGAGCGTCCCTACGGCGAGACCGATGCAAAGCACAACAAGCTGAGACGTAATCCCCACGGCAAGCGACGTGCGCGCCCCCTGCACCAGCCGGCTGAGGACGTCGCGGCCGAGCCCATCGGTGCCCAGCCAGTGATCGGCGCCGGGCAACACGTAGATCTCGTCGTAGTTCTGGCGGGCGTAGTGATAGGGCGTGATGGCGGGTCCGATGACGGCGATGAGGACAAGCAGGCAGATTGCAGCGGCGCCCAGCACGGCGCCCTTCTGGCGGCCAAGCCGCCGCCATACCCCCGATTCTGCGCGGCCCTCAGGGTACGGCGTGGCCTGCCCGCCTAACAACAGACTGCTTC
This sequence comes from Dehalococcoidia bacterium, assembly GCA_030018455.1. Classification (NCBI taxonomy): domain Bacteria; kingdom Bacillati; phylum Chloroflexota; class Dehalococcoidia; species Dehalococcoidia bacterium. The sequence continues at coordinate 3,439 of JASEFU010000001.1, read as the reverse complement.
CAGCCACGTCCCTTCTACTCATAACGGATCCGCGGGTCGACGGCCGCGCACAGCAGGTCGACGATGAGGTTCGCAACTACCACGATGGAGGCGTAGAACAGGGTGGCGCCCATGATCAGGCCGTAGTCGCGGGCAAACACGGCCTGAACGAAGAGACGCCCCGTACCCGGTATCGAGAAGAAGGACTCGACGATGAAAGAGCCGGTCACAAGGGCGGCGGCGACAGGCCCGACGACGGTGATGACGGGGACGAGGCCATTGCGGACGGTGTGACGCAGTAGAACGGTCCGCTCGGGCAGACCCTTCGACCTGGCGGTGCGTATGTACTCCTCATCGAGTACCTCCAGCAGGGCGGCGCGGCTCACGCGGGCAATGTAGGCTGCGGGCAGGGCGGCGAGGACCGCTACAGGCATAACCATCTGCTGAAGGCTCCCCCAGCCGCTCGCGGGAAGCCAGTGCAACCGCACCGAGAAGAGAGCGACGAGGAAGGCGCCGAGAACGAACGTTGGCGTGCTGGCGGCGCAGGCGGAAGCGATCGACGTCGCGCGGTCGAGGGCGGAGTTCCTGCGCAGGGCAGCGGCCAGCCCGAGCGCAAGCCCCAAAGTGAGGCCGACGGCCAGCGAGGCCCCGCCCAGTGTTGCCGAGGTCAAAAGGCCATCGCTAAGGATTTCAGTTACGGGCCGCCCCTGGTTCATGTAGGACACCCCGAGGTCGCCGCGCAGCGCGTTGGCGAGAAAGAGCAGGAACTGCCGCCAGAGCGGTTCGTCGAGACCATATTTGCGGTTGAGGCCGGCAACAGTAACCGGGTCGAGCGGCTTCTCGGTGTCCCACGGGCCGCCGGGGACGGCGTGCATCAGCAGGAATGTAATCAGGGCAACCGCCAGCAGGACGGGCCCCAGGGTGAGGATGCGCCGCAGAACGTAACCGACCATTTGAAAGTGTCTTTGAGAAAAGGCCGGCCCGACTTCGAACGCGCCGGGCCGGCCCATCGGTACTGCTGTTAGTGTTCGGCGATGTATGTCTTCGTGAGGAACAGCTCGCCGTCCAGCGCGGCGTCCATCCCCGAGAGGACCAGGTTCTTGACATACGGCTTCACGAGCAGCAGGCGCTCGTGGTAGCTCACGAATACGGCGGCCGCGTCGTCGACGAGGATGCGCTGCGCCTCGTTCCAGAGCGCAAGCCGCTTCTGCGGGTCGGGCTCGGCCATGGCCTGCTGCACCAGCGCGTCGAATTCAGCGTTGCTGTACCCGGCGAGGTTGTTCCCGCCCATGCTGCCGAAGTTCTGCGGGAGCATGCTGTCCGGCTCCGGGTAATCGGCGCCCCAGCCGACAGGGATGATCATGAACTGTCCCTGCATCACTGTGGCTGCAAACGCGTGAGGTTCGAGGGGCTCCAGCTCCACGTCGATGCCCAGGTTCTGCTCGAACTGGCCCTGCGCGAACTCCGCCCACAGCCGGTTGGCGCCTACGTCCGGCGCATGGATGGTCACTACCGGGAAATTCTCGCCGGAATAGCCGGCCTCGGCCAGCAGCTCCTTCGCCCGCTCCGGGTTGTACTGCCACTGCTGTCCGAGGTCTTCGTCATAGCCCGGCATGTTCGGGGGAATGAGGCTGTAGGCCACCTCGCCGATGCCGAACTGGACCTTGTCGACGAACGCTTCGCGGTCGACCGCCATGGCGAACGCCTGGCGCACGCGCGGGTCATCGAAAGGCGGCTGATTCACGTTGAACTCATAGGCGAACGTGCTCATGTCGACCCAGCGCGCAATTTGCTTGCTCAACTCAGGGTCGCCCTCGACCGCCTTCACGTTGGGAGGCGGGACGATCACGACGTCGAGCTCGTTGTTCAGATATGCGGCGTAAGCCGCGTTGGGGTCGGCCATCATCCGCAGCACAATCTTCGTCAGCTTGGGCTCTTCTCCGCACCAGTAGGGATTGGGGACGAGCGTGATGTGGTCGTTGTGGGTCCATTCATCGAGCATGAACGGGCCGCTGCTGACGTGTCTTCCGGGCTCCGTCCAGTCGCCGCCGCTTTCGACGATGTCCTCACGCAGCGGGTAGATGGGCCAGATAGCGGCCAGATAAGCGAACGTGTAGCGGGGGCTGACAAGCGTTATCCGCACCGTGCGCTCATCGACCGCCTCCACGCCCACACCGTCGCGAAGTTGCGCCAGCGTGGCTTCGTCGACCGGCTGCGGATCGGCGGGATTGCCCATGGCCATAGCGTATTCGGCGGCGCCCTTGATATCGAAGTACATCGGCGCGTAGGGCGAACCTGTCATGGGGTCGAGCAGGCGCTTCACGCTGTAGACGACGTCATCCGCGGTCAGCGGTTCGCCGTCGCTCCAGGCGGCGTCTTCCCGCAGACGGAAAGTGTAGACCAGGCCGTCCTCGGAGATGCCGCCGTTGGCCTGTGACGGCAGTTCCTTCGCCAGCACCGGCGTTAGTTCGAGGTTCTCGTCAAAGCCGAGGAGGCCGCTGTAAAGCTGACGGACGACACCGACCGACAGGGCGTCGTCGGCGAGATTGGGGTCGATGGTCTGCGGTTCGCCGCCGAGATTGAGCCGGAGCTCCTGCACGGGCGCCAGTTGCGTCGACGGCGCGCCGGTCTCGTCGCTGCTGCAGGCAAAGGCGAGAACGGCGACCACCGCGAGCAGGACCGCCGGCAATAATCGTTTCACAAGATTGCGTTGTACCACTTTACTCCTCCTTCGGAGTCTCCCGGGCTGCGAAAAGCGCCGCAGGGCGTCGCGCGGCCTCTTACGCTGCGGCGGTTGCGGCTGTCTTCTCCGGTATCAAGTCGTTGAGCGCTCGCTGTATCTGTCTCCTTCCGGGGGCTGAAGCCATCATCTGGCACTGCACCTGGAGTCCGGTCTCCAACGTCAGTAGGAGGCGGGCCAGAGCGTCCGCGTCATGGTACCCCCGTGTTCTCATTCCCTTTTGAAGCTGGGCGAGCCGCCGCGAGTAATGCGTCACAAGCCACTTGCGGACGGGTTCGCGCCGGGTTTCCGCCCACAGTTGGGTGAGCAGCGAGCGCCGTCCGGTTCCAAAGAGATGATCGGCGGGCGTTCTCCTCAATAGTTCATCGATAAGGGCGTCTTTGCTGCAGAAGTGGAAGTAGAATCCTCCCTTCGAATAACCTGCCTCCCTGCAGATAGCATCGACGGTGGCGCCCTCGAACCCTTCGCGTTCGAAGACGCGGAGCGCTGCCCACAGGAGCCGCGATCGCCCCTCGTGGGACTGTTGTCGTTTTGAAAAGCCAGCCCCGTTCATCCCATACACCGCCTGTTGTTCTTATCGTCTACTAAGGCCCCTCACTTTAGGCGCAGGCCGGTGCGTAATTCGTCGGATACCGAATAAAGTGACAACTGGGCCCGGCAGGGGCTGTGCTCGTTCAGAAACATTGGTGACACCTAGAATGGTGTCACTATGCGATTCAT